>NZ_JBIVLH010000001.1:0-729452 GCF_044751185.1 Streptomyces sp. NPDC088733 | reverse complement strand
TCCGGTGCGGTGCAGTCCTAGACAGCTCCACCACACCGGAGGTCTTCGCCGTGATCAAGACCCCGCAGATGTCAACAACGCTCGTGATCAATACAGCTAGGGCGTGTTTCGAAAGTCCCGCCTGTCCCGCGACGCTCCCCCAGCTTCGCTGGGAGGTGCCCCCAGGCACGGCACCTCGCTACGTTGTCGAATCGTCCGAGTAGCCCACTACGAGGACGACTCTCCGCCTTGCGATGCACCGCACCAGACCCCGCGGGACCCGCCCTCCGGGCGGCCGGCGCTACTTTCGAAACACGCCCCAGAGCGGGCCGGGGTCTCACACGTCGGCCAGTTCCTGCCGGGGGCCCGGCTCGCGGGGCGTGCGGCGGGATATGAGGCGTGAGGCGAGCAGGGTGCCGGCGCAGCCGAGGGCGAGGCCGGCGCCCAGCCCGGGGAAGGACCACCACCAGTCGCTGCTGCCGCCGTCGCCGCCGCTCGCGGCGGTGGCCGCCGGAGGTGCCGAGGCGGCGGCCGTGGCGGGGTCGTCGCCGAGGCCGAGCGGGTAGTCGGGGGCGCTGACGCCGAGGCCCTTGTCCGGGCCCATGAGCCCCATGCGGTCCAGCAGTGCGCTGAGGACCTTCGGCTGGGCGGCCCGGTGCCAGGCCCCCTGCTCCGGCAGGCCCGCGTCCCCCACCTGGCGGCTGTGCACCCACGGGCCTCCGGCGGCGTCCGGGTAGACGAAGTCCACGCGCCACACGGAGACGTCGTGGATCAGCCAGGTGACGGTGACTCGGCGCTGCCCGGCGGCCCCCGCATCCGACGGCGACGGCGGATCGGCGGCCTCGGCCACCGGCCCGATGGACGCGTCCAGCGCCGCGTAGTCCGGGGACGACGTGTAGATCGCCGCGGCCGTGCCGCTGCCCGGCGCGACCAGCATCACGCTGGTCGGCCCTCCGGCCGCGGCCGGTCCCGCGCCGGTGAGCACGGCGGCGAGTGCCGCGGCCGTGACACCCGCCCAGGTGACGAACCTTCTGATCCCCATGCGGTGGTCCCCCTCTCGCTCGGTCCTGCCCCTGATACACCGCCCGGACCGACCGGGTTCCCGCTCCTGGGCCTCCACCGCCTCGATGCCGAGATCATTGCGGCCCCGCTGGTCCTGCGGGCGGGCGGAAGGCCGGCACCCCAAGGGGGCGCCGGCCCCGCGGTGTTGCCGGGCCCGGCGGAAGGACCACCGGCAGGTCAGGCGGGCGGGCGGGGGGATTCCTGGGGCCGGGCCGACTCCGCGATCGCCAGCGCGCGTGCCCGGTCGGGGACGCCCTCCAGACGCAGCGTCACCTCGCCGCGCTGCCAGAGCAGGGTGGGCCCGGCCGCCCTGGGCGGTTCGCTGCGCGTCCGTCCCTCGGGATCGACGAGCCGGACGTAGTGCGGTTCGGCGAACCACACGGCGAATGCGCCGTCGACCTCCACCCATTCGGCCGCGGAGCCGGTCGTCTTGAGGAAGACCACGTCGATCGAGGCCCGGAACTGGTCGAGCCGGATCGTGCGGCCGTCGCGCCGCCAGCTCATCGACAGCACCCGCCCGCCGTCGGTGACCGCGACCCCGTCCGGCCCGCCCAGCGCCGCCGGGACGAACGCCCCGTCCAGCGGCGCGTGTCCGCGCACCGGCGGCGGGCTCCCCGCGCCCGGTGTCGCCGAGGGGTCGTGGCGCACGGCGACGCCGCCGAAGCCGAACCAGTCCGAGACCGCGGCCCGGACCGGCGGGGTGAGCACCAGCACGACCAGCACCCCGCAGAGCAACGCCACCAGGGCCCGCCACCGCGCCGCGATCCTGAACCGGGCGCGCCGCACCCGTCCCTCACCGGGCACCGCCTCGGCGAGCAGCCGGGCCAGCACCTGCTCGGCCACGGAGTCCGGCGACGGCGCCGGGATGTCCAGCCGCCGCCCCGCCTCGCGCAGTTCCTCCGGGAGCCGGTCGGTCATCGCAGCCCCCCGTCCCCCGCGGCCAGCAGCGGTTCGCCGAGCCCGGTCCGCAGCTTCGCCAGGGCGCGGTGCAGCCGGGACTTGACGGTGCCGCGCGGCCAGCCCAGCACCGCCGCCGTCTCCTCCTCGTCCAGGTCGAGCAGATAGCGGCAGGTGACCACCAGCCGGTGCGGCTCGCTCAGCCCTCCGACCGCGGCCAGCAGCGCGGCATGGCGTTCCCGGGTGACCGCCAGGGTCTGCGGGTCCTGGTCCGGCCCGGGCACGGCCTCCAGCACGGCGTTGCGCTCGACGGCCGAGCGCAGCCGGCGGGCGGCGCGTGCCGCGTTCCGCGCCTCGTTGGCGACGATGCGCAGCAGCCACGGCCGGAAGGCGGCGTCCTCCCGGAAGCCGCCGAGGGCCCGGTAGGCCTTGACGAACGAGTTCTGCACCACGTCCTCCGCGTCGGCACCGGCCCCGAGCAGCACCGCCGTGCGATGGGCGACGTCCGCGTGGACGCGCACCAGCTCCGCGTACGCCTCACGGTCCCCGGCGCGTACGCGTGCGATCACCGCCGCCTCCCCCTCCGTGGCGGCCCCCTTTCGCTCCCCGGCCGCCCCCGCGCGACCCCGTCACCCCTTCTACACCGCTCCCTCCCGCCCGGTTCCCGTTGAGGGCGGACAATCGCCGGGGACCTGAGAGAATGAGAGGCATGGCTCTCGAACGTCCCCGTGTGCTCTCCGGCATCCAGCCCACCGCAGGCTCGTTCCACCTGGGCAACTACCTGGGCGCGGTCCGCCAGTGGGTGGCCCTGCAGGAAACGCACGACGCCTTCTACATGGTCGTCGACCTGCACGCGATCACCGTGCCGCAGGACCCGGCGGAGCTGCGCGCCAACACCCGGCTGGCCGCCGCCCAGCTGCTCGCCGCCGGGCTCGACCCGGAGCGCTGCACGCTCTTCGTCCAGAGCCACGTCCCCGAACACGCGCAGCTCGGCTGGGTGTTCAACTGCCTCACCGGCTTCGGCGAGGCGTCGCGCATGACGCAGTTCAAGGACAAGTCCGCCAAGCAGGGCGCCGACCGCTCGACCGTGGGCCTGTTCACGTACCCGATCCTCCAGGTCGCGGACATCCTGCTGTACCAGGCGAACGCCGTCCCCGTCGGCGAGGACCAGCGCCAGCACATCGAGCTCACCCGGGACCTCGCCGAGCGCTTCAACGGCCGCTTCGGCGACACCTTCACCATCCCGGCCCCGTACATCGTCAAGGAGACGGCGAAGATCTACGACCTGCAGGACCCGCAGGCGAAGATGAGCAAGTCGGCGGCGTCCCCGAAGGGCCTCATCAACCTCCTGGACGAACCGAAGTCCTCGGCGAAGAAGATCAGGAGCGCGGTCACCGACACCGACACCGTGATCCGTTTCGACGAGCAGGGGAAGCCGGGCATCAGCAACCTGCTGACCATCTACTCCACCCTCACCGGGACCGCGATCCCCGAACTGGAGCAGCGGTTCGAGGGCAAGGGCTACGGCGCGCTGAAGACCGAGCTGGCGGACGTCTTCGTGGAGTGGGTCACCCCGTTCCGCGAGCGCACGCAGGAGTACCTCGGCGACCCGGAGAGCCTGGACTCCGTGCTGGCCAAGGGCGCCGAGAAGGCCCGCGCCGTGGCCGCCGAGACCCTGGCGAACGCGTACGAAAGGGTCGGTTTCCTGCCCGCCAAGCACTGAACGGGGGCATCCCGGCGTCCCGCGGCGCGGGCCTTTGGTCCCGCGTGAATGTGACGGACGACGCTCGCGCCCCGGGGTGCGAGCGCGTCACACTTGCTGCGGAGGCGCTGTGCCGCACACCGTGCGTACGATGCCTCCGGCCCGCCCGGGACCCGGACGGGAGCGGGCGGGAAACCGAGGGGCGACGACCGGGGTACGACCGGAAAGGGGTGAACTCGTGGGAAACCGCATGATCGGCGTGTCCATCGCGGTCCCGGAGCCTTACGGCAGCCTGCTCCAGCAGTGCCGCGCCGACTTCGGCGACCCACTGGCCTACTGCATCCCCACCCACGTCACACTGCTCCCGCCGACCGAGGTGGACACCGCCGTCCTCCCCGCCTTCCGCACGCACCTGGACGAGGTCGCGGCCGCCTGCCACCCCTTCCCGATGCGCCTGGAGGGCACGGCCAGCTTCCGGCCGCTGACCCCGGTGGTCTTCGTCGAGCTCGCGCAGGGCGGCCTGGACTGCGCCGAGCTCCAGGAGCGGGTGCGGTCCGGCCCGGTCCGCCGCGAGCTGCAGTTCCCGTACCACCCGCACGTCACCATCGGCCACGGCATCCCGGACGAGGCGCTGGACCGCGCGCAGCTGGAACTCGCCGACTTCACCGCCGCGTGGACGGCGAGCTGCTTCTCCCTGTACGAGCAGGACGACGAGGGCGTCTGGCGCCCCCTGCGCGACTACGCCTTCGGTGCCGCCACCGCCCACCCCCTGCTCCCGCAGCAGCCGGGGGCCTGCGAACCCCTCGGCACGGCTCCCGCGCGAGGTACGCAGCCGGCCTGAGGACCCCGTCCCGCCCCGCTGTGCGATGCCGCCGGCGGGCCACTTCCTCGCCCGTGGCCCCGGACATGCCCGTCGCGCCGTGCCTAATCTGCCGCCATGGATCCCTTCCTCGCCGCGGACCGCGACCGCTTCCCCGACCTCCTGCGCTCCGTCACGGAGTTCGCCGCCCGTGAACTGGCCGCCGTCGACGAGCGCCCGGTCGCCGCTCCCGGCCCGGTCCCCGCGCCGGAGCCGCTGCCGGACGCCGGGGCCGGGGCCGACGGCGCGCTGGAGCGCTTCGCACGGCGCTGGGCACCGGGGTTCTCGGGCAGCGCGGGGCCCCGCTACCTGGGCTTCGTCACCGGCGGCGCCACTCCCGCCGCCGTTGCGGGCGACTGGCTGACCGCCGCGTACGACCAGAACGGCTCGTCGGACATCGGCTCCTCGGCGGGCGCCCTGGAGCGCGAGACCCTGACCTGGCTGCGGGAGCTGTTCGGCCTGGGCGCCGCGCACAGCGGGGCGTTCGTCACCGGCGCGACGGTCTCCAACACCGTGGGCCTGGCCGTCGCCCGCGAGTGGCTCGGCGAGCGGCGGGGCGTGTCGGTGTCCCGGGACGGCGTCGCGGCGCTGGGCCCCGTGACGGTCCTGTCCGGCGCCCCGCACTCCAGCATCGACAAGGCCCTGTCGGTCCTCGGGCTCGGCCGCGCCTGCCTGACCCGGGTGCCGCTGCTGCCCGGCGGCCGTGAGGCGGTGGACGTCGCCCGGCTGGCGGAGGCTCTGGACGCCCTCGACGGCGCGCCCGCGATCGTCGTCGCGAACGCCGGAACCGTCGACACCGTCGACTTCGACGACCTGCGCGCCGTCGCGGCCCTGAAGGACCGTCACGACTTCTGGCTGCACGTCGACGCGGCCTTCGGCGGCTTCGCCGCGCTGTCGCCCCGCCACGCCCACCTCACGGCCGGCCTGGACGCCGCCGACTCCGTCTGCGTCGACCTCCACAAGTGGCTCAACGTCCCCTATGACGCCGCCGTGCAGTTCACCCGCCGCCAGGACCTTCAGGTGCGGGTCTTCCACAACGCCTCGCCCTACCTCGGCCTGCCGGCCCTGCCCGACCCCGACTTCCTGCACCTGACGCCCGAGAACTCCCGCCGCCTGCGCGCCCTGGCCACCTGGTTCTCGCTCACCGCCTACGGCCGGGAGGGCCACCGCGACATCGTCGAACGCAACGCCGCCCTCGCCCACCGCCTCGGGGACCGCGTCGCCGGCACCGCGCACCTGCGGCTGCTGGCACCCGTCCGGCTCAACGTGGTCTGCTTCACCTTCGCGGGCGACACCCCGGCGGACGAACTGCGGGAGCGCGTCGCCGCCGCGGCCCGCGCCGTGGCCGCCTCCGGCGAGGCCTTCCTCACCCCGACGGTCCACGCCGGGGTGCCCGCCCTGCGCGCCGCGTTCAGCAACTGGCGGACGTCCGAGGCCGACACGGACCGCGTCTTCGAGGCGGTCGTCGCCGCCACGGCGCCCGCCACTTAGAGTGCGGGGGGTGACGGAGGGTAGGCGCGCGGTATGGAATGGCTGACGAAAATCCCGGTGATCGGCCCGTGGATCGCGCGGCTCATGCGCACCCACGCCTGGCGCACCTATGAGCACCTGGAGAGCGTCCACTGGACGCGGCTGGCCGCCGCCATCACCTTCGTCAGTTTCGTCGCGCTCTTCCCGCTGCTCACCGTCGGCGCCGCCGTCGGCGCGGCCCTGCTGTCCCCGTCGCAGCTCAAGCAGCTCCAGGACAAGCTCGCGGAGCAGGTGCCGGGGATCGCCGACAAGCTCAACATCAACGGGCTGGTGGACAACGCCGGCACGGTCGGGGCCATCGCCGCGATCCTGCTGGTCCTCACCGGCGTCAGCTGGATCGCCGCGCTGCGGGACTGCCTGCGCGCCGTCTGGCACAAGGACGACGAGAACGGCAACCCCTTCCTGACCCGGCTCAAGGACCTCGGCGTCCTGATCGGCCTGGGCGCCGTGGCCCTGCTGTCCGTGGTCTGCTCGACCCTCGCGGGCACGGCCATCAACCGCCTCGGCGACGCCATCGGCCTGGACGAGAACGGCATCGGCCGGGTGCTGCTGTCCGTCGTGGGCTTCTGTGTCGCCGTCCTCATCGACGTCGGCATCTTCGCCTACCTGCTCACCCTCCTGCCGGGTGTCACCCCGAACCGGCGCGACGTCGTCGTGGCGAGCCTGATAGGAGCCATCGGCTTCGAGGTGCTGAAGCTGCTGATCAGCGGCTATCTGCAGAGCGTCGCCACCAAGAGCATGTACGGGGCCTTCGGTGTGCCCATCGCGCTCCTGTTGTGGATGAACTTCACGGCAAAGCTGCTGCTGTTCTGCGCGGCCTGGACGGCCACGCCGCACAGCGCCGAGCTGCGGGCCGCGGCCGGGACGAAGGAGCCGAGTTGACCGAGATCGCCCTGCACGAAGCCGTCGCCTGCCTCGTCCCCTACACGCTGACGGGGATCGACCGGGACGCGCTCACCGGTGTCTTCGCGTTCGCGGCCCGGGAGTCCCTCGCGCCCGGCGCCGTCCTCCAGGCCCACTGCCCGTTCCGGATCACGCACGGGGGCGACCTCGTGCTCGGCTCCGAGGACATGCGGTGGCCGCGGGTCCGCGGCGCCGACCCCGCGGCCGCCCTCGCCGACTTCACCACGCTCTACGACGAGCAGGCGCGCGAGCTGTGCGGCCGGCTGGGCGACAGCCCGCTCGACGTGGTGCGCTCCACGCTCGGGGACAGCGGGCGCCTCACGGTGGAGATGGCGGACGCCTGGGTCCTGGAGATCCTGCCGGTGACCTCCGAACGCGCCGAGTCCTGGCGCGTCTTCTTCCGCGGCGGCGACCACGTGAGCTACCGCGGCGCGCCCTGACGCGCCGGGCCGGAGCGGTCAGCGGCCGGGCAGGCCCGGCCAGGCGCCGCGGCGGGTCAGCGCCAGGGCGAGGGCGGCGATGTTCCAGGAGTCGTGCTCACCGCAGTGGTGACGGCCTTCGAGGGGGAGCCCGGCGATCTGCAGGGCCTCCAGCATGCCGGGGCGCTTGGCCAGGCCGTGGGCTTGAGTGAAAAGCGTCTTGACGTTGATGTGCCTGCTGCCGAAGGGGTACGTGGTCCCGGTGGCCCGGCACTGCCGGTTGAACTGGTGCCGGTCGTAGTCGCCCCAACTCGCCCACGCCCGGGGGCCGGCGCGGTGCTCGGCGGCCAGCAGCTTGCAGGCGTCGGAGAAGTCGAGGCCTTGGTCGACCTCGGCCTGCGTGAGCCCGGTCAACTCGGTGCAGAAGTCGCTCACCTGCGACCGCGTGGGCCGTACGAGAATGCGGTGCCGGGCGACGCGCTCGCCGCGGTGGAGGTCCACGACGGTCAGCCCGATCTCGATGATCTCGCTCACCGCGCCCGGTGGCGGCTCGCCGTCCCAGCACGTCGCTTCGACATCCACGACGTTCAGCAGTCCCTCATCACTCTCCATGACGGGAAACAGTACGTCTATTTCCGGCCACCGGTCACTACTCTTTGCGCAGGTATTTACCACTCTCAGTTCGAACCAGACCGTTTTGCCGATCCCGTACGGACGTGGCCGGACATCCCACGCGTCGGCCAGCGCCTCCACGAGCGCCAGCCCGCGCCCCGACTCGTCCTGCGGTGACGCGGCACGGGGACGCGGGTACGCGGTGCTCGCGTCGCACACCTCCACCCGCAGCCGGCCCCCGGCCAGTACCGCCCGCGCCGCCACATGGCGGTCCGGCGGCACCCGCGCATGGCGTACGGCATTGGTCACCAGCTCGCTCAGCAGCAGTACGGCGGTCTCGGTGGTCTCCGCGGGCAGCCCCCACACCGCGGCCTGCTCGCGCAACCGCGCCCGCGCCAGGCGCACACTGGCCGCCCGCCGCGGAAAGCGCCACTCCGTGGGGGGAGTTGTCTCGTTCATGGCTCCAAAGGTGCAGGTCACTGCGTAGCCTCGGAAGTGACCGGGCGTGTACGGAGGGTGGTTGTACCCCATGGCGAGTGAGACGTCCCCGCCCCCGATGGCGTGGCGCTACTGCGGCAACCAGGTCAAGCTCTGGCGCGAACAGGCGGGCGTCTCCCGCGAACAGCTCGCCGACGAGGCCGGCTACGGCCGCGAGACCGTCCGCTCCATGGAGCTCGGCCGCCGCCGCCCCACGATCCGGCTGCTCCAGGTCGCCGACCAGATGTGCGGCGCCGGCGGCAAACTCACGGCGGCGGAGGCCTTCTTGAAGCCGGAGCGGTTTCCGTCGTATTCGCAGGACTTCATGCGGTACGAGGCCGAGGCCATTGCGCTCGGCTGGTACGAGACCCAGTTCGTGCCTGGTTTGCTGCAGAGCGAGGAGTACGTCCGCGAACTGCTGGCGTCGCATTGGCCACCGCTCGGCACGGAGACCAGGGAGGAGCGCGTCGCCGGCCGGTTGGAACGGCAAGCACTGCTGCGCGAGCCGACGAAGTCGTTCAACTTCGTTGTCGAGGAAGGTGTCCTGCGCCGGCGGTGGGGTACGACCGAAGCGCGGGTTCGGCAGCTGCGGCACCTTCTGGAAGTCGGCGCCCAGCGCAACGTGACGATTCAGATCATGCCGACCTCAGGACGTTTCCACCCCGGACTGCAAGGGCCCTTCGTCCTGCTCGAGACTCCCGATCACGAACATCTGGCGTACGAGGAGGGGCAGGTGGCGGGTGTGCTCCACGCGGACCCGGCGAAGGTCAGCATCTTCATGCGACGCCATGACATGATCGCGCGGCTTGCACTCAGCCCGGAGGGTTCGGAACGGTTGATCGTTGAGCTGGCGGAGGAGCCATGAGCGGTGAACTGACCTGGTTCACGTCGAGCTACAGCAATTCGGACGGAGGCGCCTGCGTCGAGGTCGCGTTCGGCCCCGGGGCCGTCCTCGTGCGGGACTCCAAGGACAGGGCGGGGGCGCGGCTGGCGTTCAGGCCCGACGCGTGGCGCGCGTTCGTGGCCTTCGCGCTCACGCACGACGCGGACGGCGGCGGTCCGTGACCGCCGCCGACGCGTCGGTTCAGCGGAGGAAGTGCGCGACCGTGAACCAGGTGACGGCCAGGACGACCGCGGTGACCAGGATGAATCCCGCCAGGTACGTTCCCACGACGACCGCTCCCGGTGCGGCGGCGGCCCAGCCGAAGCGTGCGGCGGGGATCCTGGTGCGGAAGGCGGCGCGGACGCAGTAGACGGCGACCGCGAGCCCCATGACGAGCCCGATGACGGACAGTATGCCCATTGACCTGTTCCCTCCCTGTCCCCCCGTCCCTGTCACCAGGGTCATGTCCGGGCCGGGGGTCCGTACCACCTGGGCGGTGGGGGGCGGTCGGAGCGGGGTGGGCGCACGCGCCGCATGAGCGCCGTCGAGCGCCCCCGCGAAACGGGTCAGGACTGCTCGGCACCGGCCTCCGCGGTGGTCGTCCGCTTGGGCAGCGGCCACCGCTTGCGGACGAAGAACGCGACCGCGCCGACGACCAGGGCCGATCCGCCGGTGACGGCGATGGCGGTCCACAGGCCGCCGCCGGAGGACGTGGCGGCGGACGCGGACGTGGGCGCGGCCGGGTTGCCGGCCCGGGCGGTGCCGGCGGAGGCGGACGGCGGGGCCGCGGGGGAGGCGGTCGCGACCGACTTCGGGGGCACGAGGACGCCGACGGGGGTGACCTTGCCGTCCGCCTGGAAGCCCCAGTCGAAGAGCTTCGCGGCCTCCTTGTAGACCATGTTGTGGCCGTCGGCGGGGTGCATGACGGTCACGAGCAGCGTGCGGCCGCCGCGCTGGGCGACGCCGGTGTAGGTGTTGCCCGCGTTGCTGGTGTAGCCGTTCTTGACGCCGGCGATGCCCGGGTACGACGGCAGGTCGTAGTCGCCGGTGAGCAGGCGGTCGGTGTTCTGGATCTCGAAGGTCTCGCGCTTCTTCGTCGCCTTCTTGCCGCCCTTGGCCTTGATGGTCCGCCACTCGCCGGGGAACGAGGCCCGCACGGTCGAGCAGTAGGCGCGGAAGTCCTCGTTCTGCAGGCCGGAGCGTGCGAAGAGGGTGAGGTCGTAGGCGGAGGAGACCTGGCCCGGCATGTCGTACCCGTCGGGGGATATGACCTCGGTGTCGTCGGCCTGGAGGTCCTTGGCCTTGGCCTGCATCTCCAGGACGGTCGCGTCGACACCGCCGTTCATGGCGGACAGCACGTGGACCGCGTCGTTGCCGGAGCGGAGGAAGACGCCCAGCCACAGGTCCTTGACGGTGTAGGTCAGGTTCTCCTTGAGGCCGACCAGGCTGCTGCCCGCGCCGACGCCGTCGAAGTCGGAGACCGCGACCTTGTGCGTCTGCGTCTTGTCGAACTTCGGCAGCACAGTGTCCGCGAAGAGCATCTTGAGCGTGCTCGCGGGTGGCAGCTTCCAGTGCGCGTTGTGGGCGGCGAGCACCTGGCCGGACTCGGCGTCCGCGACGATCCAGGACCGCGCGGTGAGCTTGCCGGGCAGCGCAGGGGCGCCGCCGAGCGGGCTGACCTGTGTGCCCGGTGCTCCCAGCTGGTCGCCGCCCACGGTCGACATTCCCGCGGGCGGGGTCGGGGTGGGGGTCGACGACGGGCCCTTCGCGTACGCGAGAGGGGCGGTCGTCAGGGCCGCGGCGCAGGACAGTGCGAAGGCGGAGACGGCCAGGGCAGGGCGGCGCACGGAACGGCGGGAGGAGTTGGGCACGGGGAGAAGCTACAGGGCGAGGGTGACGCTCCGGCAGCGGCGGGGGTGGATCCTGGCCGTGACCGTTCCCACGCCCGCGGAGCGCAACCATCCGCCCCGCCCGGCCGTCTTGTGCTGTGTCGCAGTGTGCCGCCCGGCGTGAGCGGCGGGGGCGTCAAACGATGCCCAAAAGGTGCATAGCGGGGTGAACTTCGACGTTCGGGGCGGATGTGACCAGGGCCTCGCGGGCCCGCGTGCCGGGCTCCGGGAGGGGGCCCGCATACTGGTCGTATGAAGCTCAGCCGCCCCGTGTCCTGGTTCCTGACCGCCTTCGGGGTGTGGAGCTGGATCGTCTGGACCACGTTCGTCAAGAACCTGTGGAAGGACGCGAGCGGGCTTGCCTTCGACGGCGGTGACCACGGTTCGCCGACCACGTACTTCTGGGTCCATCTCACCCTCGCGATCACCTCGCTGGTGCTCGGCACCGCGATCGGCGTGCTCGGGGTCCGGGGACTGCGGGCGCTGCGCGCCGCGCGCTGATCCGGTCCCGGCCCGTCCGGGCGCTGCCGCGTACGGAACAGCGCCCGGTACCGGGCGGCGGTGCTAGGCCGGGCGCCGCGCGGAGGAGCCGGCCCCGGCCTTCGCCTCGGAGAACGGCACGGTCAGGCGGGTGACCGGACCGGACACGGCCATCGTGGCGGCCTGGCCGGCGGTCACCACCAGCAGGGCGGCCAAGGCGGCCGACTCCCCGAGCACCGTCCAGTGGGCCTGGAGCATCGACAGGTGCGCCAGCAGGAGCAGCACCATGCCGCGCCCGACGATGGCGATCGCGGAGATCAGCGCCTCCTCCCGCCGGTGGCCGGGCCCGGTCGCCAGGGCGCGCAGCAGCCACAGGGCCCCGGCCAGGCACAGGCCGGTGCTGACGGCGTACGCGGGCCCGGGGCGGGCGGCGGCGATCAGCACCGCCGTACCGGCCACCCAGCAGCAGGCGCTGAAGAGGCAGGTCGCGCGGCGTCCGTGGCGCACCAGGAACGTCCGCTTCCCGAACAGCGCGTCACCGCGCACGTCGCGGAAGTCCTTGAGCAGGATCCGGCCGATGAACCCGATGTACAGGCCGGCCAGCAGCAGCAGGTCGTCCGGCCGCACGAAGGGGCGCGCGGCGAGTACGCCCACCAGGTAGGGAACGGCGACGTAGCAGGCGGGCAGCACGAGCGCCGCGACCGCGCCCCGGTCCGCCAGGCGCACCGGGCGCAGCGAGTACCCGGCGCTGACCGCGAGACCGGCCGCGGTGACCGCGCCGGCCCACGGATCGAGGGCGAGGCTCGTCCCCAGGGCCAGGACACCCGACGTGGCCGCGACGACGACCATGTCCCGCCGCGCGGCGCTGCCCGTCACCAGTGGACGCCCGGCCGCGCCGGGGAGGTTGACCCGGTCGATGGCGACGTCGGCCAGGTCGTTGCAGGCCACCGAGAACAGCAGGAAGCCGAGGACCGCGACCAGTGATCCGGCCAGCAGGGCGGGGTCCTGGCCGTGGCCGGCCCGGCCCAGGCCGACGGCGGTGTAGAGGGCCAGGAGCAGGGCCACGGGGGGCCTGCTCAGCAGGACCAGCAGACGCAGACGGGCTGTCATTTGTTGCTCCCCCAGTTGGACAGTGCGACGGAGGCGAGGACGAACAGGCCGAGTACCGCGAGCCCCGCGACGGTCAGGACGACCGCGAGGACGATGCCCGCGGTGGCCCAGGGGGACCTCCGGGGCCGGCGGAGCGGCGGGTCGTGCGACATGTCGGAGGACGGCGTATCAGGCATGGGTCGGCCCCTCGTTGAGTTCTGCTCCCGACGCCACGATTATCGGGAGCGTGCGAACCCGGGCCATGAGTACGGATACTCAGGTTCCCCGCGGTGCGAGGGCGCCCGACCGGCGTTCGAGTTTGGCCGGAAAGCGCCCACCGGGAGCGGCAATTCCGTCGATCGGCGCTTCGGCGGCCCCGAATCCGGAAATGCATGCCGCAACGGCAAGGGGGAGGTTCGCTCATGGGGAGGGTGACCTGATGAGGCGGAGCACGTTCCGGCTGCCCAGACATCCCACGTCGGTGGGCCTGGCCCGGCACCGGGTGCGCGACCACCTGGAGGGCTGGGAGCGGGAGAACGAGACGGTGGAGTCCGTGGTGCTCGTCGTCTCCGAGCTGGCCACCAACGCCGTTCGCCACAGCCCGCTGCTGGAGCGGGAGTTCGAGGTGGCGGTGACGATCGAGGCGGACGGCTCGTGCACGGTGGAGGTGTCCGACGGCGCGGCGCACGTGCGGCCGGTGCCCCGCGAGGCCGCGGACGGCGACGAGTCGGGACGGGGCCTGCGCCTGGTCGAGGCGCTGTCGCGGAACTGGGGCGTACGCGAACGCGGCCGGGACGGCAAGACGGTGTGGGCCGTACTGGCCTCCGCGTAGCGCCCGGACCGGCGGCGGGCCGCACCGCGGCTAGCGCTCGAAGAGGAACTCCTTGAGCAGTTCGCGGACCTCGCGCACGATCGGCCGCAGCAGGCGGTAACGGGACAGTTTGAGGATGCGCGCGCCGAGCGGTGCGGTACGGGCCACCAGGCGGCGGGTGCGCTCGCAGTCGGGGGAGTGGTCGAAGACCCAGTAGACGACGATGCCCATCTGGTACATCCACATCAGTTCGGGCAGCACCTCGGCCAGCTCGGCGTCCAGCTTGATGTCCGCGCCGGAGAGCACCCGTTCGTGGATGGAGATCGCCGCGTCGCGGGCCGGGTGCGACTCGGGCGAGAACGGGCTGAGCGGACTGGCCGGGTCGGCGGCGTTCTTGAAGAACTGCGCCGCGAACTGGTGGTAGGGGCGGGCGACATCGAGCCAGGCGTCCATGACCGTGAGCAGCCGTCCGGCCAGGTCCGTGTCGCCGCCCCCGGCCAGCACCCCCTTGACCGCGGCCTCGTGGTCGGCGGCGAGCCGGTCGTAGAAGCCCTGGACGAGGTGTTCCTTGCCGGCGAAGTAGTAGTAGGCGTTGCCCACCGAGACCCCGGCCTCGTTGGCGATGGCGCGCATCGTCGTCTTGTCGTAGCCGCGTTCCTCGAAGAGCCGCAGGGCGGTTTCGAGGATCAGGGCCCGGGTCTGCTCGCTCTTGGCGGTGCGCGGGGTCCCGGTGGTCCTGCCGGGGGGTGCTTCGTCCACGGTCGAGAGCCTAACCGGGCGGCGCGCAGCCGCCCGCACAGGCGCCGGGTGCGGCAGGGACGGCGGAGTCCGGGCCGGCGGCGGTGCCGGTGTACGTCCAGCCGTCCTGGGTGTCGTACGTCCAGCCGTCGGCGGTCCCGTAGACCCGGCCGCCCCAGCCGGGCCCGGCCGCGGCCGTCCCGCGGTTCCACTGGGACTCGCGGTAGCGGGCGGCCATGAGCACGGCGGCCCGGGCGAGGGGCGCCCCGGAGCGGGTGCTGAGCCGGTGGGCGGTGGGCCGGTACTCCGACAGCGCCCACAGGCAGACGAGCCAGGCGGCGTCACCGCGGTAGACCTGGCCGGAGTCGCCGATGACGGTGATCTCGCGCAGCGTCGAGGCGTGGTCCAGCCGCGGGAAGCGGCGCCGCGCCTCGTCGGAGGCGGCCGGGACGGTCTCCAGCGGCACCAGTTGGCGCTGCCGGGAGAGCCAGCCGCGGACGAAGGAGCACAGCCCGCAGTCGGGGTCGTACAGCACGGTCAGCCGGCGGACCGGCACCGGGGCCGCCGTGGCGGCCCCGGTCGCCGGGGTGCGGTCCATCACCGTCACACCCCGGGGACGGCCGGGGGCGTCCAGCCCTGCGGCGCGACCGGCGGGATCTGCTCGCGGTCCATCACCCCGCGGCGGCGGATCCTGTTGAGGACCCAGACGTTGCCCAGGTGCAGCACGCCCAGCACCAGCAGGACGACGCCGAGCTTGACCGACAGGGCCTCGAAGAGGCCGCGGGCGTCGTCGACCGCGTCGGCGTTCTTCAGGTAGAGGGCGACGAAGCCCAGGTTGACGAGGTAGAAGCCGACCACCAGGAGGTGGTTGACGGCATCGGCGAGCTTCTCGTTGCCGTGGAGGACGTCTTCGAGGAAGACCTTGCCCGCCCTGCTGAGCGTCCGGGCCACCCACACCGTCAGCGCGATGCTGACCAGCAGGTAGATGACATACGCGACGACCGTGAGGTCCATGGGTCCCACCCTTGTTTGAACGTGTTCAAAACCCGTTGCGGGACTGACTGTAGACCTGTTTTTGAACACGTTCAAGTCGCTTGCGGGCCAGGCTTTCCGGCGGTTTCGGGGGTCACGGGGGAAGTGGAGGGAGCGGGTCCGGAAGTGCCGACCTCCCGTACGCCCGGCACCGCCGCCGTCGCCACGCAGGCGATCGCCACCAGCGCCGCGCACACCCACAGCGGCACCGCGCTGCCCCACGCCGCCGCGGCCGGCGGCGCGAGCGCGTAACCGGCCGGCATCGCGGCGAGCGACAGCAGCCAGTCGTACGAGGTGACCCGCGCCAGCGCGTGCGGCGGCACCTGCTGCTGGACGACGGTCTCCCAGACCGGGGTGAGGAAGCCGAGCGCCGCCAGCGCGATCCCGTAGGCCGCGATCAGCAGCGGCGCCGGGGCGGCCGCGGCCAGCAGCGCCAGCGGCAGCGCGTACGTCGCCAGCCCCAGGTTGGCGACCATCACGGGCCGGCGGGGCCGCAGCCGGGCGGCCGGCAGCGAGCCGAGCACCAGACCGATCGCGCCCGCCTCCAGCACCCAGAACCAGACGCCCTCGCCGCCGAGCCTGTTGATCACGACCGCCGGGCCGAGGGTGGTGAGCACGGCGGCGGCACCGTTCCACGTGGCGTGCGCCACCAGGCTCGTCCAGTACCAGTCGCGGGAACGCACCTCGCCCCAGCCCTCCTTGAGGTCCGTGAGCACCGAGGCCCGCGGCAGCGGGACGCGCTCGACCCGGACCGCGGTCAGCAGGGCCGCGCTCACCGCGAAGGAGGCCGCGTCCAGGACGAAGGCCAGGCCCGGCCCCGCGGCCCAGATCAGCGCCGCGGCCAGTCCGGGCCCGCACAGCCGGGTGGCGCTGTTGGCCACGCCCATCAGCGCGTTGGCCTTCCGGCGGGCCTCGCCCCCGCCGGACCCGGGCACGATGCCGGCCACCAGCGGCGCCTGCGTCGGCATGGCGAAGGCCGAGGCGGCACCGCCCACCGCCTCCGCGACGGCGATGTGCGCCAGGACCGGACCGTCGCCGAAGGCGCCGAGCAGTTCGGCCCCGACCAGGAACTGCGCCGCGCAGCGCACGAGATCGGTGGTGAGTGCCACCCGGCGGGCGTCGAACCGGTCGGCGACCACGCCGCCCAGGGGCAGGAGCAGCAGCCGGGGCACCATCGCGCAGCCCAGGACGAGCGCGAGGGCGGAGACGTCGCCGGTCACCCGGGTCACGGCGATGACCAGCGCGGCGGGCACGACCCCGTCCCCGAGGAGGGACAGGACGCGTCCGGTGAACAACAGGCGGAAGGCGCGGAGCCGGAGCGGGTGCGTGGGTGTCATGGGCCCGCAATGTATTTCGGCACCGAAAGATTCGCCACCGAAATTTACGGTGCCGTAGGATTTCGGCCATGACAGCCGAGCCACCGCGCACGACCCGGACGGAACGGGACTGGACCGACGGCCACGTCGAGCGCTGGCTGCCCGTCCTGCCGGACCTCGACCCCGACATCGAGGGCGCCGTCACGCGCATGAAGCTGGTCACCCGCCACCTGCACAGGGTCCGCGAGCAGTCGCTCGCCGACTTCGACCTCCAGGGGCACGAGTTCCACACCCTGCACGCCCTCGCCGGGCGCGGCGGCCGCGCCGCCCCCTCCGAACTCGCCGCCGACCTCGACCTCGCCCCCGCCTCCGTCACCGGCCGGGTCGACGGCCTCGAACGGCGCGGCTACGTCCGCCGCACCCACTCCACCACCGACCGCCGCCGCATCGACGTCGAGCTCACCGACGAGGGCCACGCCGCCTGGCTCGGCGCGATGGACGTCCTGGGACACGAGGAGTACCGGCTGCTCGGGGCCCTCGACGCGGGGGAGCGCAGACTGCTGTCCGACCTGCTGCGCCGCGTCATGGCCGTGGCCGAGGCGGGCGGCGAAGCGGGCGGCGGCGGGACGGGCGGCGGCGAGGCGGGCCGTACCGGGGCGAAGTGAGCGGGAGCGGCCGCCCCGTACATGTCGTACACGCCATCGCCATATCCTGACCCGGGAGTCTGTGCGGAATATGTCGCCGCCGACCCCTGACACTCGGCCGAACCGCCGAGTAGCTTTGCCTTCCACGCCACCTTCGCCGGCATATCGCTCGGGGGCAGCATGTACCACGAGGACCGCTACCGGACCCTGACCCGTCCGGTCATCGCGGCTTTCCCCGTCACCACCCGCAGGTACCTCGCCACGCCGTCGGGCGCGCTGCGCCGCCCCGGCCGGGTCTGGCTCCTGGGCACCGCGACCCTCGGCGTGTACTGGCTGATCTGGTACTACCGCGCCAACCGCGAACTGCGCGACTTCGACCCCGGCATCAGGGTCCGTCCCGCCCTCGCCGTCCTCGCGGTCTCCCTCGGCGCCCTGCTGCTGGTGCCCGCCGCGATCTCCCTCTACAACACCGGCTGCCGCATCGCCCGCGCCCAGCGGCGCGCCGGCCTCGCCGGCTCGGTCTCCGGCTTCAAGGGCGTCCTGCTCGCGCCGGCGCTCGCGCTGACGCCGTTCTACTACCAGGAACAGCTCAACCGGGTGTGGGTCGCCCGCAACTAGCGCGGGCCCGCGCCGCGCCCGGCGCCCCTCAGGAGGAGCGCCGTCGCCGTCCGCCGGCCCGCTCCGTGTCGCGTGCGGCGGTGCGCGCCCCGGTCCGCGGGTCGGCCTGGGTACCGCCGCCCGCTCGGCGGCGGCCGCCCCCCGCCGCGATCTTCGGCCGGGGCCGCCTGCGGATCGCCAGGACGAAGGCCGTGACCAGTGCCACCAGCCCCGCCCCTGCTCCCGGGCCGAACCACCCGGAGCCCTTCGCCGCCGTGCTCGCGCTCACCTCGCCGCCGCGCGGCCGGGGGGACGACTTCAGCTCGCTGAGCGGCGGCACCAGAGCCCCGACGGGCGTCACGCGGCCCGTCGCTCCGAAGCCCCAGTCCAGCAGCGCGGCGGCCTCCTTGTACACCTCGTCGTACCCCGACTCCGGGTGCATCACGGTGACGAGCAGCGTCCTGCCGTCGCGCTTCGCCGCACCGGTGAAGGTGTTGCCCGCGTTCGTCGTGTAGCCGTTCTTCACGCCGATCACGCCGGTGTAGCGGCCCAGCAGCCGGTTGGTGTTCTGGATCTCGAACGTGCTGCCGCGCTCCCCGGGGAAGTGCGCCACCTGCGTGCGGCAGTAGTCCCGGAAGTCCGGATCGCGCAGCCCGGCCCGCGCGAACAGCGTCAGGTCGTACGCCGACGACAGCTGCCCCGGCGTGTCGTAGCCGTCCGGGCTCACCACGTGCGTGTCGTTCGCCTGCAACTCCAGCGCGCGCGCCCGCATCTCCCGCACCGTCTTGTCCACGCCGCCGTTCATCGAGCACAGCACGTGGACCGCGTCGTTCCCCGACCGCAGGAACACCCCGAGCCACAACTGCTCGACGGTGTACGTGATCCCCGCCTCGATCCCGACCAGGCTGCTGCCCTCTCCTATGTCCGCGAGGTCCTCCGCCGTCACCTTGTGCCGCATGGCCCGGTCGAACTTCGGCAGCACCGTGTCCGCGAACAGCATTTTCAGCGTGCTCGCCGGCGGCATCCTGCGATGCGCGTTGTACGCGGCCAGGACCTCGCCGGAGCCGGCGTCCGCCACGACCCACGACAACGAGTTCGTCTCCGGCAGATCCGGCGCCCCGCCGTCGACCTGGACCCCGGAGAGGGCGAGGCGGGCGCCGCCGACCACGGATCTGGTGGCGGCCGCGGCGGGACGTGACGCCGCAAGGGCGGAGGGGAGGGCGGCCGCTGCCAAGCCGAGCGCGCCGCGACGTGAGATGTGGGGGAAGTCGCGCACCCGCAGACCGTACAAGCGATGCCGCCCCGAGGGGGAACAGGGGGCGGGTCCCGGCTGAAAGTGGCACTCGTTCGGACGGTGGCGGACCGGGGGGCCGCTGTCAGTCCCCCTCTCTACGCTCGCGGACATGGGGACTGGAACGGTCGTGGGGGAAGCGGAACGGGCCGTTCCCGCGTACGGGCTGAGCGGCCCGGGGCGGGGCGTGTGGCGGCTGGGCGGAGCGAGCGCCGAGCTCGTGGTGCGCGGCGGGAAGGTCGCGGTGGACTGGCGGGACACCGCGGGCAGGGCCGTGCGGGGGATCCCGTCGTGCGTACGGCGCGAGCAGGCGGGGGAGCTGGGACGGCTGCGGGCGGCCGTACGCGAGATCGAACAGGCACTGGCGGCCCAGGCCGCACAGCTGGAGCGCGCGTTCCTGCGGCGCCGCCCCTGGGAGTACGGCGACTGGCGGGAGCGGTATCTCGACCATCCGCTCGTGGGCACCCTCGCCCGGCGCCTGCTGTGGACCGTGGACGGGGTGGCGTGCGCCCACACGGACGGCGCCCTGTGCACGCTGACGGGGGCACCGGTCGGCGCGGGCGTCGCGGTGGAACTGTGGCATCCCCTCGGGCGGGACGACGCGGAGGTCGCCGCCTGGCGGGACCGGCTGGAGCGGCACGGCATCACGCAGCCCTTCCCGCAGGCCTACCGCGAGGTCGGCGGCGGTGAACCGCTCTCGGTGCACCTGGTGCGCGAGGACCTTTTGCACGACCGGGCCGCCGCCCTCGGCTGGCGGCCCACTCACGGCGGCGATCGCACCGCGCTCACGCGCGACCTGCCGCAGTGGGGCGTGCGCGCCGAACTGCCGGTCGACGTCGTCCGGTTCACGGGCGACCGGGTCGTAGGCCTCGGCGGGCCGCGGTTCCACCCGCTCGGGTCCGCCGGCGTGCCGCCGCTCGTCGTCAGCGAAGTGGCGCGCGACATCGGCCTGTTCGTGGAGGCCGCCGGTATCGGCGGTGCCGCCGCCCCTCCCGGCGGCCACGACCGGGCCCTGTGGGCCTCCAGCGCCTTCGGGGAGCTCGGCCCCGGCGCGGTGGCCCGCCGCGACGTACTGGCCCGCCTGCTGCCGCGCCTCGCCCTGGGCGACCGCTGCCGCACCGAGGGCCGCTTCCTGCACGTCCGCGGCGTCCGCCACACCTACCGGATCCACCTCGGTTCCGCCCAGGTGCTGCTGCCCGACGACCGCCACCTGCCCGTCGCCCCGGCCACCGCTCAGGGCACGCAGCCGAGTTGGCTGCCCCACGAGGGCGACCGCATGCTGTCGGCCGTCCTCGGCAAGGCCGCGCTGCTCGCCCACGACGACCGGATCACCGACCCCACGATCGTGAGGCAGCTGTGAGCCGCGTGCGGACCTACCACCCCTCGCCCTGGGAGGACCCGGGCCGGGTCGACCTCGTCTCCCGCCTCGCCGCGGAGGGAGAGCCGGCCGAGCTCGCCGGCCGGCTGCTGCACCGGAGCGACGGCGAGGGCCACCGGACAGCGGCCGTCCTGCGGGCCATGCCCGAGGAGCGGCGCCGGGCCCTGGCCGGGGTCGTCGTGGAGCACATCGGTGCGCACGGCCTCGGCGGTGACGCACGCAGGCAGGGCATGGTGCTGCTGGCCGTGATCTCGCGGGGCTTCCCGCGCACGGTGTGGTGCGAGGAGTGGAACACCCTCCTGGAGGGCTGGGCGCGGCGATGGTACTTCTCCGGCACCAGCGATGAACTGCCCGCTCTCGCCGAGGCCCTGCTCGACGCGGGGCGGCCGCTGTCCGGCGAGGTGGTCGGGCTGCTCCGCAGATCCGCGTACGACGGCTGCCTGGACTGGGCCGCCGTCCTCCTGGACCGGCTGCCCGAGCCGCCCCTCAACCCGGGCGAACCCTGGTCCGACCGCGTGCTGGCCGAACTGCCGCACCTCGGCGGGCCCTGGCGGCGGTTGATCCCGTGGTTGCGCGACGCCAAGGCGGCGCCCAGCGCGCGCTGGGACCGGGCCGCCGCGGCGATCCTGGACGGCATCGACCCCGAGACCGTACGCAGGACCGTCACCCCATGGCTCGCCCTGGCGACCCATGGCGGCAGCGCCGGGGACAGCGGCCACGACTCCTGGAACGTCACCGGCGTCCGAGGTCTGGCCTGGCTGCTGTCGTCCCCGGCGCTGCCGCCGCACCCGGAGACGGTCCGCGCCCTGGGCGCCCTGGTCGAACGGTCACCGGTCAAGAACGTCGTCGCCGGCGCCGGCGTGCGCGCTCTGGCCCGGCTCGCGGACGGCGCCGGGCAGGCCGAACTGCGCAGGCTCGCCGGGTGCGTCGGCCACACGGTCACCCGCAGGCAGATCGAGAACGCGCTGACCGCGTGAACGCCCGAGGGCCCCGCTCCCGGGAAACGGGTGCGGGGCCCTCGGGCGTGGCCGGGGAGGCGGGATCAGAAGCGGCGCGTGATGAGCGCGCGCTTCACCTCCTGGATGGCCTTGGTGACCTCGATGCCGCGCGGGCAGGCGTCCGTGCAGTTGAACGTCGTGCGGCAGCGCCAGACGCCGTCCTTGTCGTTCAGCACCTCGAGACGCTGCTCGCCCGCCTCGTCACGCGAGTCGAAGATGAAGCGGTGGGCGTTGACGATGGCCGCCGGACCGAAGTACTGGCCGTCGTTCCAGAACACCGGGCAGGACGACGTGCACGCCGCGCACAGGATGCACTTGGTGGTGTCGTCGAAGCGCGCGCGGTCCTCGGGGGACTGCAGGCGCTCGCGGGTCGGCTCGTTGCCCTTGGTGATCAGGAAGGGCATCACGTCCCGGTAGGCCTGGAAGAACGGGTCCATGTCCACGATCAGGTCCTTCAGGACCGTCAGGCCCTTGATGGGCTCGACCGTGATGGGCTTGTCCGGGTTGATGTCCTTGATCAGGGTCTTGCAGGCCAGGCGGTTGCGGCCGTTGATGCGCATGGCGTCGGAGCCGCAGATGCCGTGGGCGCAGGAGCGGCGGAACGTCAGCGTGCCGTCCAGGTCCCACTTGATCTTGTGGAGGCCGTCGAGGACCCGCTCCTTGGGGTCGATCTCGAGCTGGAAGTCCTGCCACGTGGGCTCCGCGGAGACCTCCGGGTTGAACCGGCGGATGCGGAAGGTGACGGTGATGTAGGGCGAGGCCTGGGCCTCGGCCTCGACCTTGTCGAGGGTCGCGGTGCTCATCAGTACTTACGCTCCATGGGCTGGTAGCGGGTCTGCACGACCGGCTTGTAGTCGAGACGGATCGCATCGGTGCCGTTGGCACCCACTTCGCGGTACGCCATCGTGTGCCGCATGAAGTTGACGTCGTCGCGGTTCGGGTAGTCCTCGCGGTAGTGGCCGCCGCGGGACTCCTTGCGGGCCAGGGCGGAGACCGCCATGACCTCGGCGAGGTCGAGCAGGTTGCCGAGCTCGATCGCCTCCAGCAGGTCGGTGTTGAAGCGCCGGCCCTTGTCCTGGATCGAGACGTTCTTGTACCGCGCGCGCAGCTCGCCGATCTTCTCGACCGCGGTCTTGATGGTCTGCTCGGTGCGGAAGACCATGACGTTGGCGTCCATGGTCTCCTGGAGCTCCTTGCGGAGCGTGGCGACCCGCTCGTTGCCGGTGGAGGCGCGCAGCGTCTCGACCTGGGTCTCGACCAGCTGGGCCGGGTTCTCGGGGAGCTCGACGTAGTCGGCGGTCGCCGAGTAGTCCGCGGCGGCGATGCCGGCGCGGCGCCCGAAGACGTTGATGTCGAGCAGCGAGTTGGTGCCGAGGCGGTTGGCGCCGTGCACGGAGACGCAGGCGACCTCGCCGGCGGCGTACAGGCCCGGGACGACCGTGGTGTTGTCCGAGAGGACCTCGCCCTGGACGTTGGTCGGGATGCCGCCCATGGCGTAGTGCGCGGTCGGCTGGATCGGGATCGGGTCCGTGTAGGGCTCGATGCCGAGGTAGGTGCGCGCGAACTCCGTGATGTCCGGGAGCTTGGCGTCCAGCTGCTCCGGCGGCAGGTGGGTCAGGTCGAGGTAGACGTGGTCGCCCTCGGGACCGCAGCCGCGGCCCTCGCGGATCTCGGTGTAGATCGCGCGGGAGACGACGTCGCGGGAGGCGAGGTCCTTCATGACCGGCGCGTACTTCTCCATGAAGCGCTCGCCGTCCTTGTTGCGGAGGATGCCGCCCTCACCGCGGGCGCCCTCCGTCAGCAGGATGCCCATGCGCCAGATGCCCGTCGGGTGGAACTGGAAGAACTCCATGTCCTCCAGCGGCAGACCGCGGCGGTAGACGGCGGCCTGGCCGTCACCGGTGAGGGTGTGCGCGTTGGAGGTGACCTTGAAGAACTTGCCGGTGCCGCCGGAGGCGTACACGACGGACTTTGCCTGGAAGACGTGGATCTCGCCGGTGGCCAGCTCGTAGGCGACCACACCGGCGGACTTCTGGACGCCGTCCTCCTCGACGAGGAGCTGGTCGAGGACGTAGAACTCGTTGAAGAACTCCACACCCTCCTTGACGCAGTTCTGGTACAGCGTCTGGAGGATCATGTGACCGGTGCGGTCGGCCGCGTAGCACGCGCGGCGGACCGGGGCCTCGCCGTGGTTGCGGGAGTGGCCGCCGAAGCGGCGCTGGTCGATCCGGCCCTCGGGGGTGCGGTTGAAGGGCAGGCCCATCTTCTCGAGGTCGAGGACCGCGTCGATGGCCTCCTTCGCCAGGATCTCGGCGGCGTCCTGGTCGACCAGGTAGTCACCGCCCTTGATCGTGTCGAAGGTGTGCCACTCCCAGTTGTCCTCCTCGACGTTCGCGAGGGCCGCGGCCATGCCGCCCTGGGCCGCGCCGGTGTGGGAGCGGGTGGGGTAGAGCTTCGTCAGCACGGCGGTGCGGCTGCGCTTCGTCGCCTCGATGGCGGCGCGCATGCCGGCGCCACCCGCGCCGACGATGACGGTGTCGTACTTGTGGATCTGCATGAGGGGTCGCTTCCCTGTCCAGCCCGGCTAGCGGATGTTCGGGTCGAAGGTGAAGATCACCAGCGTGCCGAGGATGATGGTGAACGCCGTCGCCGTGTACAGCAGCATCTTGAGCCAGAACCGGGTGTTGTCCCGCTCGGCGTAGTCGTTGATGACGGTGCGCAGGCCGTTGCCGCCGTGCAGCATCGCCAGCCACAGCATGATCAGGTCCCAGGTCTGCCAGAACGGGGACGCCCAGCGGCCCGCCACGAAGGCGAAGCCGACCTTGGTGACACCGCCGTCGAGGACGAGCTGGATCAGCAGGTGGCCGAGGACCAGGACCACGAGCACGATGCCGGACAGGCGCATGAACAGCCAGCCGTACAGCTCGAAGTTGGTCCGGGTGGCGCGCGGCGTGCGCTGGGAACGGGAGCGCGGCGCCTCGATGTACGGAGCCGGGTTCTCGGGGCTGTACGCGGCGCTGGAGGAGCTGAGCTCCACGTGGTCTGTTGCGGACATGAATGGACTCAGCTCCCGAACAGCACTCGAGCGGCGTGACCGAGGACGGGGTAGATGGCCCCGATCATCAGGACGACCCAGATTCCGACAACCGACCACAGCATCTGCTTCTGGTACTTCGGGCCCTTGGACCAGAAGTCGACGGCGATGACGCGCAGGCCGTTCAGAGCGTGGAAGAGGACAGCGGCGACCAGCCCGTACTCGAGAAGGCTGACGATGGGCTGCTTGTAGGTGTCGACGACCTTGTCGTAGTCCTCGGGGGAGACGCGCACCAGCGCGGTGTCGAGGACATGGACGAACAGGAAGAAGAAGATGAGGACACCGGTGACACGATGAGCCACCCATGACCACATGCCTTCCCGGCCGCGGTACAACGTTCCAGCCGGCACGGAAAAAAACCCTCCGGGAGCGGTGAAGGGCCTGCCGGCTTCGTTTGGTCGGTCGGGCCCGGCCGGGTACGGTCCTCCGGCCCTGGCCATCGTAGCGACGGCCTGTCGGCTACGTCCTGCCGGGTCCGTCAGGTGTGATCGATCCCGCACGGGTGGGTGTATCCACCGGGAACCCCTTGTCCCACCGGATCGTCCCCGCGCGCGAGGCGGGCCAGCCGCGCGCGGGTCACCCGGCGCAGTTCCTCGGCGGCGACCACCCGTTCCTCGTCGGGGTCGTGGCCCAGACGGCGGCGGAGCGAGGCGAGCAGCAGGCCGAGGGTCTCGTCGGGGTCGACGCCGTCCAGGCTGACGACGAAGACATGGCCGAACCGGGCCTCGTAGGCCGCCTGGGCGGCCCGCAGCGCGGTGTGCGCGGCGAGGCTGCCGCGGGTGGGGGCGATGTCCGGCGGCGCGCCCGCGGCCTCGCCCGCGAGGGCCTCGGCCAGGTCCGCGGGGGACAGGTCGTAGGCGGCCTCGTCGGCGGCGGCGAGCAGCGCGTCCACGTCCGGGTAGGGGCGGTGGGCGGCGACCCGGCGGGCCCAGCGCAGGCTGCCGCAGCAGTCGAGCAGGGCTGCCTCGGCGATCGCGGGCGGGGCGTCGTTGAAGCCGTCCAGTCCGCCGCGCGGGCGGCCGGGCTGCGGGGCCGGGCGGGACGTCCGGGCCGTCCGGTCGGCGCCGCCGCGGGACTGCGGCGGGAGCAGCGGCGGTGTCGCCGGCGGGACGGACGGAGTGTCGCTGGTCAGCGGTGCTCTCCTGGAACTGCGGGGGACTGCGGGGTGGGGGGACTGCGCGGTACTGCGGGCGGTGCGGGCGGTATGGGGACCGAGGGAACCGACGGTGACGCGTGGGGCGTCCGTGGGAATGGACGGCGCGTGAGCGCCACCGTATCGGCGTATGTTCGGCACTGTACGACGGATGCGCGAATTTCACCCGTACGGGAACGAAAGTGCACGTCCGTCGAGGGCCCGCACGGCGGGGTGCGCCATCCGGACACAACGTCAGGTCATATGGCACATGCGGGCGAAGCGGGCGGCGGCCCGGGCCGGCACGGCCGCGCTTGCCGCCGCGTCGCCCGCCGGTCCTGTGCGCGCCGCGGCCCCGGTCCCGCGGCCGGCGAGGGGGCGGCCGCACCGTATCCTCCGCTGCGATCCGCGTCTTCTGCCACCCCGCGCCCGTCGCCGGAGGGCGCCGGCCGGCGGACCTCGTACGGGCGGCGAGTCCGGCCCCGGCGGGATCGGCTTGCCGCTTTCACCCGAACGGAGGAGCAGTCACGTCCTCCAACGGGGGTGACGGTGCCTGCCGGCGCCGCCGGCGGGGGTTCCGCGCCACACGCGGGATTCCCGGGCTCCGTTCGGCCGGACGGGTGCCGGCCGAGTCCCCGGTGTCATGCCGCACACTGCCTTCGGCGGTTCGCGCCGCTCTGCCCCGCGGTGCCCGGCACTCGGGCGGCGGCGAGCGCGGGGCGCCGACCGGGCGCGGCCGGGAACGCCCCTTCCGCGCGCCGGTTTCCCACGCCCGGGGGTGCCGCGGCCGGCGCCGCCGTGCTGCGGTGCCTGCGACGAGGGCCGGGGTCGTGCCGGAAGCCGCGCGGCCCGCAGGCGCCTGCCATTGCGGGACCCGGGCCGGCCCGGAGGGAGCTGGCGGGAATTCGCGGCTCCGGCGGCAAGGGTGAGGGGGCCGGACGGTCGCCGTCGCAGGTGAAGCGGCCGAAGTCCGCCTCCCCCCACAGGAGCGTCTCCGGCCGCTTCTGTCTTGTTCAGCGTCCTGCGGGCCGAAAGTGTCACACCCCCTCCCGGGAACCGCGTCGGCCCGACGTGGTCCCGGCGGTGGCGCGGCTGTTTTCGTCAGCTTTGTGACCCGTGAGTAGCCGCCCCCCAGGGCCTGTCGGAACGCGCCGCATGGGGCAGTATGGTGCGCGATTCCAAGGGGGAGGCTCGAACGTGGATTTGGCGACCGCGGTACGCGCGGCGCAAGAGGGGGACGAGGACGGCTTCCGGTTCGTGTACCGAGCGGTGCAACCGCAACTGCTGCAGTACGTACGCTCGCTGGTCGGCGTGGGGGACGCCGAGGACGTGGCATCGGAGACGTGGCTGCAGATAGCCCGGGACCTGTCGTCGTTCCACGGCGACGGGGACGCGCTGCGCGGCTGGGCGGCGCGCATCGCCCGCAACCGCGCGCTGGACCACCTGCGGGCCGTGGGCCGCCGTCCGCTGACCGCCGCCGGGGTGGAGGAGCTCCTCGACCGGCCCGGCGGTTCCGACACCGCCGAGGAGGCGGTGGCCGCGGTGGGCACCGGGGCCGCGCTGGCCGCGATCGCGGCCCTTCCCCGGGACCAGGCGGAGGCGGTCCTGCTGCGCGTCGTGATGGGGCTGGACTCCCGCGCCGCCGCCGCGGTGGTGGGCAAACGGCCGGGGGCGATGCGGATGGCCACCAGCCGCGGCCTGCGGCGCCTCGCTGAACTGCTGGAATCCGACGACGGGTCGTCAAGTGTGACGTTTTCGGCGTCTCGAGCGCTTGAGGACATGAGATGAGCGATAACAAGGGACAGGACTGGCTCGACGACACCACCGCCGAAAGGCTGTTGCGCGGGGCGGCGAAGAACGACACCGCCGGCCCGGCATGGACGGACCCGCGGGCCGCGGCGCTGGCCCGGACGCTCGCCGCGGCCGCCGTACCCGCGGCGCTCGACCCCGCGCGCGAGGAGGCGGCCCTCGCCGCCTTCCGGGACGCGCGGGACGGCGGTCCCGAGCTGTCGCCCGTCGGCGGCGGCCGCGGCAACGAGGAGGGCGGCGGGGACGGAGGCCGCGACGCGGCGGGCCGGCGTTCCGGTGGGCCCAAGAGCCGTACCGCCAGGGCCTTCAGCGGCGCCCTGCTGGCCACCGCGGCCGTCGCCGGGGTGGCCCTCGCCGCCGCGGCGGGCGCGTTGCCGGTGCTGCTGGGCGGTGGGGACGAGGCGCCCGCCCCCGTGCACACCCAGGGCGCGGCGCCGCAGGCGACGGGCGGCACCCGTCCGGCGACCCCGGCCGTCTCCCCCCGCCCGCCCGCGCCCTCGCGGTCCGGACGCGGCGTCCCGGTGGGCACCGTGCCGGGTGGCGCGCCCGCCGCGCCCGGGGCGCCGAGGGTCTCCGTGCCGCCGCCCGGGGCGATGACCGGTCCGACGGCGCTGTGCCGTGCCTACGCGGCCGCCGGCTGGCGCCGGGGGAAGACGGACGAGCAGGTCTGGAAGCAGCTCCGCAAGGCCGCGGGCGGCGGCCAGCCCATGGTGCGGCGCTACTGCGCCGCGGTGCTCGGGCCGCACGGCCGCCGCGTCGGCAGGGCGGGCGACGCCGGCCCGAAGGTCGCCGGCCCGAAGGACGACGCCCCCGGCCGGCTGCACCACGCGGGAAAGGGGAACGGGAAGAACCGTTCCGGCGGCCATCACCGCTTCGGTGAGCGGCACTCGCCCCGCGCCGGCGGGCAGTGACACCTGCGGGCCGTCCCACGCGTCCCGGCGGAGCACGTGAGGCCTCCGCGGGGCGAGTGACACTTTCGGCCCCCTGGGCGCTTTAACGAGTAGACCGACTGGTCATCGGTCGAGGGGCAGCCCGGTCTCCCCGTACCGGGCCCCCAACGAGAGACGTGGGCGGGGCGCTTTCCCCCCGCCCTGCCCGCGTCCCCGCTCTCCGGCCCGCGGCGGCATAGATTGCCCTCGTGACCACGACCTCCGTGCCCGCCTTCCGCGTCGAGCGCGAGTCGCCGCTGCCGCCCGCCGAGGCCTGGCGCCGGGTCACCGACTGGGAACGGCACGCCGCCCACGTCCCCCTGACCACGGTCGAGGTCCGCGACGGCGGCACGGGCTTCATCGCGCGGACCGGTGTCGGCCCGCTGTCCTTTGCCGACCCGATGGAGATCGTGCGCTGGGAGCCGCCGGACGCCGGTGGCGGGCCGGGCCGGTGCCGGCTGGAGAAGCGCGGCGCGGTCGTGCTGGGCTGGGCCGAGATCGAGGTGTGGCCGCGGGACCCCGGGCCGGGGTCGCGGATCGTGTGGCGCGAGGAACTGCGGGTGCGCGGGCTTCCGAAGGCGTTCGGCCGGCCCACGGCGTGGGCCGGCCGACGGGTGTTCGGGCGCGCGCTGGACGCGCTGCTCGCCGGGGACCGGCCCTAGCGGCCGGCCGTGGGCGTTCACCAGTGGACGACGACCTTGTCGCCGATCCGGACCTGGTCGAAGAGTGCCGCGATCTTGCCGGCGTCCCGCACGTTGACGCAGCCGTGGGACGCGCCCGCGTAGCCGCGCGCCGCGAAGTCGGCGGAGTAGTGCACCGCCTGGCCGCCGCTGAAGAACATCGCGTACGGCATGGCCGTGTGGTAGATCGTCGACACGTGGTGGCGGCTCTTGGCGAAGACGCTGAAGGTGCCCTCGCGGGTGGGCGTGTACTGGGAGCCGAAGCGGACGTCCATCGCCGAGACGACCTTGCCGTCGATCACCCAGGCCAGGGTGCGGCTGGTCTTGCTGATGCACAGGACGCGGCCGTTCAGGCAGCGCGGGTCCAGCTTGGCGACCGGGTTGGTGGTCGGCGGGTACATCGCGGCGCGGGAGGGCTGCCGGGTGAGGGAACGGAGAGTGGTCCAGGTGGACTTGGTGACGGAGCCGGAGGCGGCGAGGCCGTGCTTGCCCTGGAAGGAGCGGACCGCGCTCGCGGTGACGCTGCCGTAGTAGCCGGTGGGGGCCCGGTCGAAGAGCCCGAGCTGCCGCAGGCGGGCCTGGAGTTCGCGTACGCGGGCGCTGCTGCTGCCGGGGCCCACGACCACGGCCGTGCGCGCGGTGTGCGGGGCCTTCGGCGTGCCGGACGGGCTGGGCTTCGCGGTGGACGGCGTCGAGCTCGGGGCCGGCGTCGGGGCCGGCGAGGTGCTCGTGCTCGTGGACGGTGCCGGGCTCGGGCTGTCCCCGCCGGCCGACGACGCGGACGGGCCCTGGGCTGCCACCGGCTGGGTGGCGTGGGCGGTGCAGCCGGCCAGCAGCGCCCCGGTGAGAAGTGCCGCGGCCACCGCGGCCGCGCGTGATCGCGCGATCGATATGAGTGCCATGTCTGTCATCCCCCTGTGAGAACCGGTATCCCCTTGGACTGATTTCCCTGGCATGTAGTTGCGCCAACATCGCGGGAAATCCGCGCACACTGGGACCAGGGGGCGATTCCCTGGAGGATGACGCATGGCACGCGAGTCCGAATCCGGTCTGCCGATCGATCCGGTCTACGGTCCCGCCGCACTGGACGGCTGGGATCCGGCGGAGAAGCTCGGCGAGCCGGGCGGTTACCCCTTCACCCGCGGCGTCCACCCGGCGATGTACACCACCCGCCCCTGGACGATGCGCCAGTACGCCGGCTTCGGCACCGCCGCGGAGTCCAACGCCCGCTACCGGCAGCTCATCGCCCACGGCACGACCGGCCTGTCCGTCGCCTTCGACCTGCCCACGCAGATGGGCCACGACAGCGACGCCCCGCTCGCGCACGGCGAGGTCGGCAGGGTCGGGGTGGCGATCGACTCGGTGGAGGACATGGAGGTGCTGTTCGGCGGCATCCCGCTCGGCGAGGTCTCCACGTCCATGACCATCAACGCGCCCGCCGCGCTGCTGCTCCTGATGTACCAGCTGGTGGGCGAAGAGCAGGGGGTCCGCGCGGACCGGCTCACCGGCACGGTCCAGAACGACGTGCTCAAGGAGTACATCGCCCGCGGGACTTACATCTTCCCGCCGGGTCCCTCCCTGCGGCTGGTGGCGGACCTCTTCCGCTACTGCCGTGCCGAGATCCCGCGCTGGAACACGATCTCCATCTCCGGCTACCACATGGCCGAGGCCGGGGCCTCGCCCGTGCAGGAGATCGCCTTCACCCTGGCCGACGGCATCGCCTACGTCCGCACCGCCGTCGCCGCCGGCATGGACGTGGACGACTTCGCGCCCCGGCTGTCGTTCTTCTTCGTCGCGCGGACGACGCTGCTGGAGGAGGTCGCCAAGTTCCGTGCCGCGCGCCGGATCTGGGCCCGCGTCATGCGCGAGGAGTTCGGGGCGCGGAACCCCAGGTCCTGGATGCTGCGCTTCCACACCCAGACGGCGGGCGTGCAACTGACCGCGCAGCAGCCCGAGATGAACCTGGTGCGGGTGGCCGTGCAGGGCTTGGCGGCGGTGCTCGGCGGCACGCAGTCGCTGCACACCAACGCCTTCGACGAGGCCATCGCACTGCCCACGGAGAAGTCGGCCCGGCTCGCGCTGCGCACCCAGCAGGTGCTGGCCTACGAGACCGACGTGACGGCGACGGTGGACCCGTTCGCCGGCTCGTACGTGGTGGAGACGATGACCGACGAGGTCGAGGCGGCGGCGCTGGACCTGATGCGCAGGGTGGAGGACATGGGCGGCGCGGTCGGCGCCATCGAGCGCGGTTTCCAGAAGTCGGAGATCGAGCGGAACGCCTACCGGATCGCGCGGGAGACCGACTCCGGCGAACGGGTCGTCGTCGGGGTGAACCGCTTCCGGCTCGACGAGGAGGATCCGTACCGGCCGTTGCGTGTCGACCCGGCGATCGAGGCCGCCCAGGCCGAGCGGCTCGCCGCCCTGCGCGCCCGGCGCGACCGGCGGGCCGTCGCGGCGGCACTGGGCGCGCTGCGCGCGGCCGCGGAGAGCGGGCCGGGCGGGGCGGGCGTGCTGTACCCGATGAAGGACGCGCTGCGCGCCCGGGCCACGGTCGGCGAGGTCTGCGACGCGCTGCGCGAGGTCTGGGGCACCTACGTCCCAGTCGACGCCTTCTGAGGCGGGCTCAGCCGCCGAAACGGGCCAGGTACCCGCCGACCTGCCGGGGATCGTCCGTGGCCGGCCCCACGTAACCGTCCGGGCGGACGACGAACAGGCCGTCGCCGTACGCCCGGTGGGCGGCGCCGCCGGACTCCTCGCGGTGCGCGCGGGTGAACCCCGGCAGCGCGGCGGGTGGTTCCGCGCCGATCGCCGGCACGGTGAAGTGCGGGCCGCGGAAGACGTCGAAGAGCCGGCCGCCGTCGGCGAGCGGCGCGTCCGGCGCGCGATCGCCGGCCAGGCCGTCGCGGGTCTCGGTGGTGAGCGGGCCCCCGCGGTGGCCGACGCCCAGCCGGCCCACCGCGACGGTGCCCGGGTCTTCAGCGGTACCCATCTGACCGACGACACGCACGCGGCGTCACTGGAGCGGTGGATGAGCGCTTTCGTGGCGCAGGGGTTCACCGTCGAGAACGCCCTCAACGCCTGGTTCACCGCCTACACCTTCACGGTGGGCTTCGTGATCGAGGAGCAGGCGGTGCAGCCGGTCCCCGGCGAGCGCGACGAACGTTACGACCCCGAGGAGCGCCGGGCGCGGCTCGGTGCCGAGTACCCGCTGCTGGGAGCGGTGAGCGGGGAGATGTTCGGCAATTACGAGGCCCGTTTCGAGACCGGCCTGCGGAACCTCGTCGCCGGTGTCGTACAGACCCTCGCACCGGACGGGGCGCGCTGACGCGCCCCGTCCGCGGGGGTCAGCGGCGTGCCACGTGCCGCAGCCGGCGGGCCGCCCGGCGCACGGCCGGGTTGTTCGGCAGGAAGGCCAGCTGGGCCGGAACCCCGCCGGGCAGGGCGAGCCTGCTGAGCCGGCGCCGGGTGAAGTAGCGCTGGCTGCCGGAGTTGAGGCGGTTGGACAGATAGGCGGCGGTCTCGTTGCGCAGGGACGCGTAGATCTGCGGTTGCATGCAGAAGGCGACGGCGCGCAGCAGCGGTCCGACCTCGGACGCGACGCGCTCGGCGGCCGGCGGGGTCCAGCCGGCCACCGCGGCGGCGTCGGCCAGGTCGGGCAGGAGGCGGTCGGCGATGGTGACGGGCACGCGGTTGCTGTCGGCGTAGACCGAGAAGCGCTCCAGCACCGTCTCGGTGCCGATCCGGGCGACCGGCAGCCCGTAGAGCGTGGACGCGGTGAACAGCGCCGCCGAGAAGCAGCCGGCGACCAGCTCGGGGCGGATGCTCTGGAAGAGCGCCTCGGCCGGCAGTGCCGGATCCGCCACGTGCAGCTCGGCGCCCAGCTCCGCCGCCTCGCGCTCCAGCTGCCCCGCGCGGTGCGCGGGAGCCGTCGGGTGCGGCTTGAAGACGATCGTGCGGTGCCCGGCGGCGACGGCCGCGCGCAGCATGCGCAGGTGGAGCTCCTCCTCCTGCCGGTCGCTGAGGATCTCCAGCCCCGACAGGTACTGGCCGAGCAGGAGCGCGCCGCCCCTGGCCGGCGTGCCGCCGTCCGCGGTGAGCTCCGCGGCCGTGGCGACCTCCGCGAGGACCTTGGTGAACGCCTCGGCGGGGACGACCTCCTCCGGCACGCCGTACTCCGTCAGCATCAGCGGGCGCAGTCCCGGCACGAGCCCCAGGTGCAGCAGCCGGCCGATACGCGTGGAGACCAGCGGCTCCAGCTTGTTGGGGGTCGGGCCGTAGGCCGTGAGCCCCTCCGCGTACGCCACGACCGGCGCGGCGGTGAACGCGGTGACCAGCGCGAGCGCCGGGTCGATGTGCACCGACTCGACGACCAGCTCCACGTCGTCGTCGCCGAGGTCCCACAGCCGCCGCAGATGGCGCTCCCACATCGGCACGTCGTCCGGACGCGGGGTCCAGCCGCGCGGGTGCAGCGGGGAGATCGCCTCGTTCCACGACAGCACGCGGTCGAAGCGGCCGCGCAGCGCCTCGAAGCCAGCCATCGCGTCCGCGGCGGGCGAGATCTCGGGCACCGGGGCGTTGTTGCTGATCACCAGCAGCCGCCGGTCGGCCGGGGTGAGCAGTCCCGCGTCCAGCGCGGCCGCCATCGCGGCCACGCCCGTCAGGCCCGCCGCCAGGAAGACCTGGGTACGGCCCATTACGCGGCCACCGCCCCGCCGCCGATACGCCGGCGCAGCAGCCGGCGCAGGCGCAGGCTGCGTTCCATGTCCATCGAGTCAAGGGCCTCGGCGAGGAGGTCCTGCGGCATCTGCCTCAGGGCGGCGGCGCTCATGGCCTTGAGTTTACGGGCCACCTGCGGCTCGTAGCGGCCCATGGCCCCGAGGTGGTGCGAGATCACCGCGCAGTAGGTGCGCACGGCCTTGGGCATGAAGCGGTCCGCCTCCGGGTCCGTCGCCGTCTCGGCGAGCACCTGGTCGAAGGAGCGGATGAAGTCCAGCTGCCGGACGTCGCCGATCTGCGTCAGCGAGGTGGCCACCCCGCGCCGGTAGAAGACGCCCAGCAGGCCGACGACCGCGAAGCTCTTGGCCTCGCGGTGCAGCCGCCAGATCCACGGCCGGTCCTCGGCGGTGCGCAGCCCGTCCGGGAAGTGCAGCAGCCCGGCGTCGACCAGCCGGCGGTGGTAGATCCCGGCCCAGGCGTACGGGTAGTCCACCGAGGTCGTGCGGTCGGGCGGCAGGATCGCCCCGCGGGGGTCGAGCGAGACCCCGCGGCGGCCGTGCGGGACGCGGGCGACGGTGCGCTTGCGGCCGTGGCAGACGACGTGGTCCGTGCGGACGAAGTCGGTGCCGAGGGTCTCGATGGCGTCCAGCAGCTGCGGCAGGTAGCCCTCGGCCAGCCAGTCGTCGCCGTCGAGGAAGGTCACGTACTCGCCCGTGGCGGCGTCGATGCCCGTGTTGCGGGCGGTGGCGAGGCCGCCGTTCTGCTCGTGCGAGATCAGTCTCGCCCCGGGGAGGTCCGGCAGGGCGCGCTCGAGGATCTTCGGCGTCTCATCCGTGGCGCAGTCGTTCACCAGGATGAATTCGAAATCCGGCCGGGCGTTCGCACGGAGACTTCTCAACATGTCAGGAGCAAACGCCTGCACGTTGTAGAACGGGACGATGACGGAAAGCTTACTCACGGGGCGCACCCTATGACTCCCGGTGCCCGTCGTGCTGACACGACGCAGGCTCTTTGGTGAACGTGGGGTGTCGGGTTTGTGAATGCGTCAGCCTGGCGTGCTGGTTCTTCATCCGGCGGCGTGTTGTTAACCGTCCGTTGGCGTGGCGTTGGGCGCCCGCTAGGAATGTCTTCCTAACTTTGCGGCGTGCCAGCAAGTACCACCACCGACCCGATCAAGGTCACCGTCCTCGCCGACTCGGACACCCGATGGAAATGGGGTGCGCTGACGGCTCGCCGTATCGCCCCCCACGCGCGGCTCGACGCGCGCCTCCTTCGCGGGCGTGCGACGCCGACCGAGCGCCAGCTCGCCGAGGTCGGCATCCCCGCCGACTCCATGCGCGAGGTCACGGCGGCGGACTTCCTGGCCACGACCACCCGCGAGAGCGCCGACGTGGTCGTCCTGTCCTGTGTCGGCGGCACCGTCCAGGCCATGCTGCACGGCCTGGCCCGCGCGTGGGAAGGCACCCCCCGCCGGCCCGTCGTCGTCACCGGCTACGTCGGCGTCGTCTACGAGAAGCTCGCCGACGGCCTGCTGCTGCGCTCCGGCGCCGACGCGGTCCTGGCGAACAGCGCGCACGACGCCGACCGCTTCCGCGCGGTGTACGAGGGCGTCGGGGCCGACGCGGGCTCCATCGTGGAGACCGCGCTGCCGTTCCTGGAGGGCAACCCGTACGAGGCCTCCGCGGACCGGCCGTTCACCGTCGTCTTCGCCGTCCAGCCGTCCGTCCCGGACAGCCGCAAGGACCGCATGTACCTGCTGCGCCGCGCGGTGGACCACGCCCGCTTCCACCCGGACCGCGAGGTACTGGTCAAGCTGCGCAGCAAGCCCGGTGAGCACACCACGCACATCGAGGAACAGCCGTACCAGAAGCTGGTCGCCCGGCTGGACCCGCCCAGGAACCTCAAGCTCGTCTACGGGAACATGGGCGAGGTGCTGGACCGCACCGACCTGCTGGTCACGGTCAGCTCCACGGCCGCGCTGGAGTCCATGCACCGCGGCATCCCGACCGCGATCCTCACCGATCTCGGCATCCGCGAGGCACTGGGCAACCACCACTTCCTGGGGTCCGGCGCCTACGCCTCCTGGGACCACATCGACGCGGGCCAGGTGCCCCGCGTGCGCCCCGCGTGGGCCCGCGCCCAGGGCATCGCCTCGGAGGGCGACCCGTTCCGCACCGTCCGTGAGCGCGTCACCGCGCTCGCCGGCGCGGCCGAGCTGCCCCCGCTCGCGCCGTACTACACCACCGCCACCGCGCCCGGTTACCTCCCCGGGGTCCTCGCCCGGCACAGCCTGGACCCGAAGGGCGAGCCGCTGCCCGGCGCCGCCGTGGAGCCCGCCGAGCCGAGCGCGCTGCGCCGCGCCGTCCGCGATTTCGCGCGCAACTCCGCGCGCACCGCGTACCGCCAGGGCGTTCAGCGCGTCGCGCCCGTGATCCGCCGATGGGGCCAGCTGTGAGTCCCCACAATTCGCAAGGAGCCCCCATGCCAACGGTGTTGGCCGTCATTCCCGCACGCGGCGGGTCGAAGGGCGTACCCGGCAAGAACCTCGCCCCCGTCGGCGGCGTCCCGCTGGTCGCCCGCGCCGTGCGCGCCTGCCGCGAGGCCGAGCTGATCACCGACGTGGTCGTCTCCACCGACGACCCCGAGATCGCCGACGCGGCCCGCGCCGCCGGCGCCGAGGTCGTGCTGCGCCCGGCCGCCATCGCCGGCGACACCGCGACCAGCGAGGCGGCGGTGCTGCACGCGATGGACGCGTACCAGGCGATGTCCGGGGTCAGCGCGGACGTCGTGCTGCTCGTGCAGTGCACCAGCCCGTTCATCTCCGTCGAGGACGTCAACGGCGTGGCCGCCGCGGTCGTCGAGGACGGCGCCGACACGGCGGTGACCGTGGCCCCGTTCCACGGCTTCATCTGGCGCGACGCCGCCGACGAGATGGGCGCCGCGGCCGCCGCGACGGACCGTTCCGGTGCCGCCGCCGTCACCGGCGAGGGCCGTACGGCCCTGGCCGCCACCACGACCGGCGGGTACGGTGTCAACCACGACAAGGCGCACCGGCCGCGTCGTCAGGACCGCCCGCAGGACCTGCTGGAGACCGGCGCCGCCTACGCGATGCACGTCGAGGGCTTCCGCGAGGCCAAGCACCGGTTCTTCGGCCACACCGCGCTGGTGCGCACCGACCCCGCACGGGTGCTGGAGATCGACGAGCCGGACGACCTGTCCCGTGCCCGCGCCCTGGCCCCGCTGCTCGACCCCGCGACCGGCTCCGCCGCCCGGACCGAGGAGTCCGCGGCACCGGCCGCACTGCCGACCCGCGCCGACATCGACGCGGTCGTACTCGACTTCGACGGCACCCAGACCGACGACACGGTGCTGGTCGACTCCGAGGGACGCGAGACCGTCACGGTGCACCGTGGTGACGGGCTCGGGATCGCCGCCCTGCGCGACAACGGACTTCCGGTCCTGATCCTGTCCACGGAGACCAACCCGGTCGTCGCCGCACGGGCCCGCAAGCTCAAGGTCCCCGTGCTCCACGGCATCGACCGCAAGGACCTCGCACTGAAGCAGTGGTGCAAGGAGCAAGGTATCGCCCCCGAGCGGGTCCTTTACGTCGGCAACGACGTCAACGACCTCGGCTGCTTCGCGCTCGTCGGCTGGCCGACCGCCGTCGCCAACGCGCACGACGTCGTCAAGGACGCGGCCCGTTCCATCACCGCAACGCCCGGAGGGCGCGGTGCGATCCGCGAGGTCGCCTCGTGGATCCTCGGCCCCTCTCTTTCCCGAAGGGAACTCTCCCAGTGACCACCACCCCCGCCCGCCTTCGTCCGATCGGCGACCGCCTGGTCGGCCCCGGCCAGCCCGTCTACGTCACCGGCGAGATCGGCATCAACCACAACGGCTCCCTCGAGGACGCCTTCGCCCTGATCGACTCGGCCGTCGAGGCCGGCGCCGACGCGGTGAAGTTCCAGAAGCGCACCCCGGAGATCTGCACCCCCCGCGACCAGTGGGAGATCGAGCGGGACACCCCCTGGGGCCGGATGACCTACATCGACTACCGCCACAAGGTGGAGTTCGGTGAGGAGCAGTACCGCGCCATCGACGAGTACTGCGTCAGCAAGGGCATCGACTGGTTCGCCTCCCCGTGGGACGTCCCCTCGGTCGAGTTCCTCGAGAAGTTCGAGAACGTCCGCGTCCACAAGGTCGCCTCGGCCTCGCTGACCGACGACGAGCTGCTGCGCGCCCTGCGCGCCACCGGCAAGACCGTGATCCTCTCCACGGGCATGTCCACGCCGAAGCAGATCCGCCACGCGGTGGAGGTCCTCGGCAGCGACAACATCATCCTGTGCCACGCCACGTCGACGTACCCGGCGAAGCACGAGGAGCTGAACCTGCGGATGATCAACACGCTGCAGCGTGAGTTCCCGAACGTGCCCGTCGGCTACTCCGGCCACGAGATCGGCCTGCAGACCACCCTCGCGGCGGTCGCCCTCGGCGCCGTCTTCGTCGAGCGCCACATCACCCTGGACCGCGCGAACTGGGGCTCCGACCAGGCCGCCTCCGTCGAGCCGCAGGGTCTGGACCGCCTGGTCCGCGACATCCGCATCATCGAGTCCGCGCTCGGCGACGGTGTCAAGAAGGTCTACGAGGGCGAGCTCGGCCCGATGAAGAAGCTGCGCCGCGTGCCCGGCGTCATCGCCGAGCAGGAGGCGGCCGCTGCCGCCGCCGCCGACGCCGAGTCGGTGTCGGCCTGATCCATGGGCGACAGCGGCACTCTGGCACTCGTAGAGAGCCCCGTTCAGCTGCTCAACGTGCTGGAGTGGGCGCATGTTCACCCGCCCGCGGTGCCCACACCGCGACCCGGGGCGGCTTCGGCCGCCCCGGGCCCGGTGGCACCCGGTCGACCGATCACCGTGGTGGCCCTCGCCCCGAGCGACCCCATGACGCGGGGACAGCTGCGCCGGATGGCGGAGTTGGCGATGGACGAGGGCATCACGGTCCGCTGGTGCGAGGCGCGCTCCTCCCGGGGCTCCCTGCTGCGCACCGCGGCAGAACTCACCCCGGCGCTGCGCTCCGCGGGCCGGGTCGTCCTCGGTGACCCCTTCTCCCGGCTGGTGCAGGTCCTCCTGCCGCTCACCCGGGCGCGGGAGATCATCGTCGTGGACGACGGCACGGCGACCATGGAGTTCACCGAGCTGCTGAGCAAGGGCGCCCGGCTGGTCCGCTGGCACCGCAGCGGCCGGCGGCCCTCCCCGTCGGACGCCGCCTTCGGCGTCTTCGCCTCGGCCGCCCGGCGGCGCCTCACCCCGGGCCGCGGCCGGCAGGTCGAGCTGTTCAGCTCGATGCCCGCCACCCCGCCGTCCGGGATGGCGCTGCGCGCCAACCGGTTCGCCTGGACGCGGGCCCGGTTCGGCCCGCCGACCATCAGCAGCGGCACCGACATCGTCGGCACCTCCCTGGTGGAGACCGGCGTCGTCGACCTGGAGCGGTATCTGACCGCGGTCGCCATCCTGGCCAGGAGCAACGGGGCCGCCCGCTACTTCGCGCACCGCCGTGAGAGCGTCGAGAAGCTGCACCGGCTCTCCGTCGAGACCGGTCTGCAGATCGTGCGTCCCGACCTGCCCCTGGAACTGGTCGCCCGGCGCGGTCCGATCGGCCACACGATCCTGAGCTTCCCCTCCACGGTCGTGCACACCCTCCCGCTCGCGCTGGAGGGCACCGGCGTCAAGATCCAGGTCTGCGACGTCGACCCGGAGTGGCTGACAGACTCGGCCTCGCCCCGGGCGCAGAGCTTCCTGTCCGGCATCACCGGCACTGCCCGCGACCTGCACGGCCTCGCGTCGGTGGTCTCCGGGCAGACCACGGTCCTCGCGCCCTGATCCCGCACCGCGGACGTCGTCGTCCATGAGGCGCCTCAGCGCGTCATGGACGACACGTCCATCGGTGTCGGCAGCGCGCCGCCGCTGATCTGCGCGGCCAGCAGACCGGCCGACGCGCGCGTGAAGTTGCCGGTGATGACGGCAATCCCACCGGGGATCGCGCTGTTCACCGCGGGCGCGGACAGCACCGCCCCGTCCAGCACCATCGCGAACTGGTTGTTCGGGCTCACCTGCGCGGCCAGCCGCCCGGTGACCTCCGTGAACGTCTTCGCCCCGGCGGAGGTCAGCCGCAACCGGATCTGCCATCCCGTGCTGTTCTCCTGGTCGAAGACCGCCTCGGCCTCGCTGATCTCGGTGCCGTTGAGGGCGACCGGGTCGAGCAGGTACTTCGCCCGGACCCCGCCCACCACTTCCGTCGCGCAGGCCACCGCCCGCTCACCGTCGCCCCGTTGGTGATCCGTGCGGCCGGCGGCCGACGAGCAGTCGAGCGCCTGGAACTCCGCGACCCCGGCCCCCGGTGAGGGGGCGGGCGCCCCGTCGCCGGACGGTGCGACGGCGACCACCGGCCGGAGCACCAGGACCGCCGGTTCGCCGAGCGAGGCGAGTTGCTCGGGGGTGGCCCCCGGCGCGGTGACGGTGACCTTGCCGTCGACCGTGCGCACCACGACGTCCCGCAGACCGAACCCCTCGGCGCGGCGGCGCATCAGGTCCGCGGTCTGCCCCAACCGCCTTTCACCCAGCGGCTCACGCGGGGTGAACACCGCCGTCGTACGATGACCGTCGCCGCCCTTGCCGGCGGCGGAGTGCCCGGCCGGTGAACAGGCGGCGGCCGCGCTCACACAGCCGAGCAGCAGGGCGAGCGCCGTCGTCCAGCGCAGGCGCTCAGCCACCGGTGACCGCCCGCACACTCGCGTGCACCGCGGTGACGAGGCCCGTCAGCGCGGTGGCGTCGCCGATGAGGGCGCGGAGCCGGGCGAGGCGCCGCTCGACGCGCTCGCCGTCCGCCTGCCCCGCGGCCAGTTCATCCGCCAGTTCCCCGGCCAGGGCGGCCGCCTCCGTGCGCGCGGCCCCGCCGACCCCCGGGTCCTCCAAGGCGTCGAGCCTGCGGCGCAGTTCACCGAGGGCGGCGAGCGCGCCGTCGGCGGCCGTCGACGCCGGTCCCGTGCGGTGGGCGACGGCGCCGGCCCCGGCGGCCAGCGCCGAGTCGCCGACCCTGGCGCTGCCGCCGATCACGATGCCGTGGTTGGTCCGCGGTTCGTCCGTGCCGCTCATCGCGTGCCACCCCCCTCGCCGGGGTCGGCGGCCCGCTGCGGCGCGGGGGCGGTGGAGAGCGCCGCCGCGCCGGCCCCGGCGGCGATGCTGCCGCTCATGGATCCTCCGGTCATCATGATCCCCTGGTTGAGGATGACGTTGCGGTGCCGTGTCAGGTCGCCGAGGTCCAGGCCGTGCTCGGCGAGGAACTCGGCGGCGGTGCCGAGGACTTGCAGCTCGATCTGCTTGCCGATGCGGTTGACGTCCACACGCTGGAAGAAGTCCCGGAAGGCGTGCGACGACGCGAGTTCGCGAAGGCTGAGCCGGGCCCCGAAGTCGTACCGCCGGTCGTCGGACATGGCCGCGCGCTGCGCCTGGAGGGCGCGCTGCCGCCGGGCGGGTGCGCGCAGCTCCGAGAAGGCGGCGGCCGGCGCCGCCTGCAGCACCGAGCGGCTGTGCAGGAGCGCGTCGGCGAGCCCCGGGACGGCGCTCCCCGGGTCCTGGAGGTCCCCGGGGCGCGCGAGCGAGTCGGCCACCCGGTACTCCTCCTTGACCGGCGTGAGCACCAGGGTGTTCGCCTGGAGGTAGAGCGTCGCCGCGCTCACGGCGACCTGGACGAAGACCGACAGCACCAGGTCGGTGCCCCAACTGCGCACCTGGGCGCACAGGCAGTGCCGCACGGGCCCGTCGACGCTGCCGCGGGCGGTGGCGATGCGCTCCGAGGAGAGCTGGTCGGCGGGCCTGCCCTCGGGCGGCCAGTGCCCGGCGGCGCCGGGCCAGAACACGGCCTCTCCGAACAGGGCGTTCTGCCGCAGCTCGGTGCCGTGGACGAAGACCTTCTCGGTGACCTCCAGACCGGGGACGCGGTCGGCCGCGAAGGCCGGGCCCGCACCGGCACCCGCGCGCAGTGCGTCCAGGTCGTCCGCCATCCGCCGGACCAGGCCCGCGGTGTCGAAGGGCACCGGGGGCGGTTCGGTGCCCGTGCCCGGCTCGTGCCCCTCGGGGGTCAGCCGCATGGCGAACGACCAGGACGTGACCTCGTCGCCGGCGCCGACGAAGGGGCGGTAGCCGCTGTAGACGACGAGGTTGGCGTCGCCGCCGACCGAGGACTGCGGCAGCCCGCCCGTGTGCCCGCCCGGCGGCGGGCCGTCCGCGGCGGAGCGGAACGCCTCGCGGGTCAGCTGCTCGCCGATGGCGCCCCACGCCCGGCCGCGCTGCTCCCAGGTGAACGCCCAGGGGCAGACGACCAGCAGGACGAGGGTGAGCAGGAACGTGGCGACCGGCACGTCGTTCAGCCACAGCGGTACCAGCGGGGTCAGCCAGGCGCCCGCGAGCAGCACGAGCACCTGGACGGCCAGGGCCCGCAGCACGGCCGGGACGGCCGGTTCGCGGGACCGCTCGCGGCCGCGCACCCACCGGGGCGCGGCGGGGCCCTGCGGGGGGCCGCCGGGCAGGAAGGCGGTGGCGAACCAGTACACGACGGTGGCGACCGGGGCCAGCAGCAGGGACACCAGGAAGGCGCCGCCGACGGCCAGGTCGCGCCTGCGCAGGTCCCGCAGGGTCTGCTCGGCGTGGGTGCCCACCCGGCCGAGGTCGACACCGTACGAGGGGGCGCAGGCCCGGTAGCGCTCGTGCCGCAGTTCGTGCACCACCCGGCGGGCGAAGCCCTCGTCGAGGCGGGCACCCGCGCACATGTAGCGGGTCGACGCGCTCCAGTCATCCTCGCCGGTGCCGGTGTTGCCACTGCCGCCCGGCGCGGCCGCCGGACGCGGGGGCGGCAGGCGCCTCGCGGCGGTCCCCGCGACGCGGGCGGCAGGCTCTTCCCCGCCGTCCCCCGTGCCGTCCTCGACGCCGGTCCCGGCCGTGTCCCCCGGGCTTCCGGCACCCGGGTGTCGCCATGTCACATCCCCCACCCCATTTCCCCCTGTTCCCATCAGTGTGGGCGCCCGCACAAGTCCCGAAAAGGCAGGGGATGTGCGAAAACCAGGCGCGCCGGGGCGCTTCGAGGCGCGAGGGGCGCGCAGGGGCGCGTGTTCCGGCTGCCGGGGGCGTTCCGCTCCGCGCAAGCCGTACGTAACCGATCAGTCACCCGAACCAGGTTGCCTTGCTCCATGGCAACGGCACCGAGGCCCGCGCGGCGCATCGCGGTCCTCGCGGACAGTGCGCTGGAGCGCGACTCACGGGCGCACCGCGTGGCGGCGGCCGCCGCCGGGGCGGGCTACGAGGTCACGATCATCGGCCGCGCCGCCGAGGGCCACGGTTGCCGGGACTGCCGGGACTGCCGGGATGACAGCGCCGGGATCGCGCCCGAAGGTGTGCGCCTGATCCGCGTCTCCGTCGCCGAGACCCTGCACCGCAGACGCCTGCAGCGCCCCCGTCCGGGCCTGCTGCGCGCCCTGGCCTACCGCAGCGCGGAGTCCTATGCGTACCGCAACGCCTTCGTGGCCGCCCATACGGCCCTGCTGGCCTCCCGCCAGGCCGAGCTGGACGTGATCTACAGCCCTTTACCGGTGAAGGCCGCCGCCCGGCTCGGCCACGGCGGCGCACGTCTCCAGCACGCGGTGCGCCGGGCCTGGAACGCCTTGCGCTCGGCGCAGTACCGGGCCGCCGTCCGCCGCAGGGCCACGCCCGACGGGCTGCTGGACCGGCTGTCCACCGCCACCACGCGCCTGCTGCTCGGCAAGCGCAGCTGGCGCAGGCTGGACCCGCTGCTGCTCGACCTGGAGATCGCCTACGGACCGGTCCTGGACGAGCTGCGCCCGCACCTGGTGCACGCCCTCGGGCACCGCACCCTGGGCACGGCCGTCCGCGCCGCGCTGCGGGCGGAGGGCACCGGGCACCGTGTCGAGGTCGTCTGGGACACCACGGCCAAGACCGAGCCCAGCCATCGGGCCGCCGTCGCCCGTGACGCCCACGAGCGCACCTATGTGCCGCTCGTCGACGGCGTCGTCACCGTCGCCGAGACCTACGCCGACCGGCTGCGCGAGCGCCACGGCCTCGCCGCCCGGCCGGCCGTGGCGCGCAACGCCCCGCCGTACGAGGCCCCGCCGGCTTCGGCCTCACCCTCACCCTCCTCCCATGCCGCGCCGCCGCGTTCCGGGGTCCGCGACCACTGCCATCTGGCCCCCGAGGTCCCCCTCCTGGTGCACAGCGGCGCGGTCGGGCCGGCCCGGGGGCTGCTGACGGTCATCGAGGCGCTGCCCAAGCTGTACGACCTGCACGCGGCGCTGGTCGTGCCCGACCCCGGCGACGCCTATGTGCGCGTCCTCACCGACCGTGCGGCGGAGCTCGGCGTCGAGGGCCGCCTGCATGTGCTGCCCTATGTGCCGCCCGCCGACATCCCGCGCTTCCTGTCCTCCGCGGACATCGGCGTCCTGCCCGTGCACCGCCTGCCCGCGCACCAGGTGGCCCTGCCGGCCCGCTACTTCGAGTACGCCCACGCCCGCCTGCCCGTGGTCGTCAGCGATGTGCGGGTGCTGGCCCGGCCGACGCTGGAGATCGGCAACGGCGAGGTGTTCCGCTCCCTGGACACCGCCGACTTCGTCCGCGCCGTCGGCGCCGTGCTGACCAACCCGCGGCGCTACCGGAAGGCGTACGACCGGGGCGACACGCTGCGTGAGTGGTCCTGGCAGACGCAGTCCGCCCCGCTCCTGGACCTCTACTCCCGGCTGCTCGGTCCGCGCTGACCGCCGCCCGCCACGCCGTGGTGACGCCGCTCACGGGGCGTTGCCGCGCGACGGCGCGATCGTTGAGCCACTATGGAGAGGCGAGGGGTAAACCGTGTTGATACCCCTGTACGGAGCCGGGTACGCGCCGAACGGGGGAGTTTTTCTTCCTCGCGCGGAATGAATTTACGGCGATCCAGCGATCGGGAGTGCAGATGCGGTCTAGCCTGTCGGAGGTGAACGACTCACCCTCCGAACCCTCCGGAACCCCTGTGTCAGTGGCCCCAACCGTTCCTGCCGCGCCGGACGACGCCCTTCTGGGTGTGCTCCCCGAGCGCCTGCGGACGGAGCTCGTGGCGTTCCGGCGGGATGTGCACATGCATCCCGAACTGGGCCGCCAGGAATTCCGTACGACGGCCGCGGTGAAGGCCCGCCTCGAGCAGGCCGGTCTCAAGCCGCGCGTGATGCCGGGCGGGACGGGCCTGATCTGCGACATCGGGGACACGGACCCGGAGCGGCCCCGGCTGGCCCTGCGCGCCGATCTGGACGCGCTGCCGATCCCGGACACCAAGCGGGTCGACTACCGGTCGACGGTCCCCGGCCGGGCGCACGCCTGCGGCCACGACGTGCACACCACGGTGGTGCTGGGCGCCGGCCTGGTGCTGGCGGAGCTGCTGCGCGAGGGCAAGCTGCGGCGGCCGGTGCGGCTGGTGTTCCAGCCGGCCGAGGAGGTCATGCCGGGCGGCGCGCTGGACGCCATCAAGGCGAACGCGCTGGACGGCGTGGGCCGCATCCTGGCCGTGCACTGCGACCCCAAGGTCGACGTGGGCCGGATCGGGCTGCGGCAGGGGCCGATCACCTCCGCGGTGGACCGCCTGGAGCTCTCCCTGGACGGCGCGGGCGGTCACACCGCCCGCCCCCACCTGACCACCGACCTGGTGACGGCCACCGCCAAGATGGCCACCGAGCTGCCGGCCGTGCTGGCCCGCCGGGTGGACCCGCGGTCCGGGATGAGCATCGTGTGGGGCCGTATCGAGGCCGGCCACGCCTGCAACGTCATCCCGCAGCACGCCGAGCTGGAGGGCACGGTCCGCTGCCTGGACCTGACCGCCTGGCACGAGGCCCCGGACCTGGTGCACGAGGTGATCGACCAGATCGCCGGCATGTATCGCGCCAAGTGGGAGCTGACGTACCACCGCGGGGTCCCGCCGGTGGTCAACGAGCACGACTCGACGGAGCTGCTGCGCGACGCCATGACGGCCCGCTACGGCGCGCACACGGTGGAGGACACCGAGCAGAGCCTCGGCGGGGAGGATTTCTCCTGGTACCTGGAGCAGGTGCCGGGCGCCCTCGCGCGGCTCGGGGTGCGTCCGGTGGGGGACAATTCCAAGCGTGATCTGCATCAGGGTGATTTCGACGTCGACGAGGGCGCGATCAAGGTCGGGGTGGAGCTGTTCACCTCCGCTGCGCTGCTGGCATGACGGTGGGTGACCCGGCTGACACGGCCGGGTCACCTGGCCGAAATGCGTCGATCCGATAACGGGCCGCCAACCCCCCTTTACCTGACATCTACGCGCGTTAAGCTCCGGGTTAAGCCAGCGCCGGACGGGGCGCTTCTAGTGAAGGGGTACCCTCTTGCGCCGGGTAACCAAGTTCGCCGCCGCGGGTATAGCCTCCGCGGCCCTCGCGCTCACCGCGACCGCATGCGGCAGCAGCTCCAAGGACAGCGACAGCGACAGCGCCAAGAGCGGTGCGCTCAAGGTCGGCGTCGCCTACGACGTGGGCGGCCGTGGCGACCACTCGTTCAACGACTCCGCCGCCGCGGGCCTGGACAAGGCCAAGACGGACTTCGGCATCGAGATCAAGGAGCTCACCGCGAAGACCTCGGACACCGAGGCCGACCGCGAGCAGCGCCTCGAGGACCTCGCGGACGCGGGCTACAACCCGGTCATCGGTGTCGGCTTCGCCTACGGCGACTCGATCAAGGCCGCCGCCGCCAAGTACCCCAAGACCACCTTCGCGATCGTCGACTCCGTCGTGGACGCCAAGAACGTCGACAGCATCACCTTCACCGAGGAGCAGAGCTCCTACCTCGCCGGTGTCGCCGCGGCCCTGAAGACCAAGGACAACAAGGTCGGTTTCATCGGCGGCGTCGACATCCCGCTGATCAACAAGTTCGAGGCCGGCTTCCGCCAGGGCGTCACGGAGACCAACCCGAAGGTCACGGTCACCACCCAGTACCTGACGAGCGGTTCCGACCTGTCCGGCTTCTCCGACCCGGCCAAGGGCAAGGCGGCCGCGCAGGGCATGCTCGACAAGGGCATCGACGTCGTCTACGCCGCGGCCGGCTCCTCCGGCAACGGCGCGATCGAGGCCGTCGCCGGCAAGACCGGCGCCTGGGCGATCGGTGTCGACTCCGACCAGTACGCGCAGACCGGCCTGGTCAAGTACCAGAAGTCGATCCTGACCTCCGCGCTCAAGAACGTGGACGTCGCGGTCTACGACGCGGTCAAGTCCGTCAAGGACGGCTCCCCGCTCACCGGCACCCAGACCTACGACCTCGCCAAGGACGGCGTGGGCCTGGCCACCAGCGGCGGCTTCATCGACGACATCAAGTCGCAGCTGGACGCGGCCAAGCAGAAGATCGTGAGCGGCGACATCAAGGTCGACACGACCGTCAAGAAGTGACGCCCGGTCTCCTCTGAGTCACGGTCGCGAGGCTCGGTGGGGGATAGCCCAGGCTCTCCCTCACCGGGCCTCTCGCCTGCGTTCCGCCCGATTTCGGTCCCTGTGGTTTCTGTTCTGACTCGCACCACTATGGATCTGGCAACGCTACGCGCATAGAGCTTTTTCCTCGCGGTACGTTCGCCACACCCGCCCCGCCCCGCTCTTTTCCGCGAGGAGAGTGCGTCATCAACGCGTCCAGCCCCCCCAGTCCCCATGCCGTCGAACTGCGCGGCATCACCAAGCGATTTCCGGGTGTCGTGGCCAACCACGACATCGACATCACCGTCCGCCGAGGCACCGTGCACGCCCTCGTGGGTGAGAACGGCGCCGGCAAGTCGACCCTGATGAAGATCCTCTACGGCATGCAGAAGCCGGATGAGGGCACCATCACCGTCGACGGCGAGAACGTCACCTTCCACGACCCGGGCGACGCCATCGCCCGCGGCATCGGCATGGTGCACCAGCACTTCATGCTCGCCGACAACCTGACGGTCCTCGAGAACGTCGTGCTCGGCAGCGAGAAGCTCCACGGCATCGGCGGCCGCGCCCGTGCCAGGATCAAGGAGATCTCGGACGCCTACGGCCTCGGAGTGCGGCCGGACGTCCTGGTGGAGGACCTCGGTGTCGCCGACCGTCAGCGTGTCGAGATCCTCAAGGTCCTCTTCCGAGGCGCCCGTACGCTCATCCTCGACGAGCCGACGGCGGTCCTGGTCCCGCAGGAGGTCGACGCGCTCTTCGACAACCTGCGCGGTCTGAAGGCCGAGGGCCTCACCGTCATCTTCATCTCGCACAAGCTCGGCGAGGTGCTCTCCGTCGCGGACGAGATCACGGTCATCCGGCGCGGCACCACGGTCGGTTCGGCCGACCCGAAGAGCACCACGCCCAAGCAGCTCGCGGAGCTCATGGTGGGCAGCGAGCTGCCGTCGCCGGAGACCCGCGAGTCCACGGTCACGGACGTCCCGATGCTGACCCTGGACGGTCTGCACCTGTCGGAGACCGACCTGGAGGGCGTCGAGCGTGTCGTCCTGGACCGGATCTCCCTGACCATCCACAAGGGCGAGGTCCTGGGCATCGCCGGTGTCGAGGGCAACGGCCAGGCGGAACTGGTCGAGGCGATCATGGGCATCCTCCCGCCCGACGCGGGCCGGATCACCCTCGGCACCACCGACATCACCGGCCTCCCGACGCGCAAGCGCCGCGAGGACGGCATCGGCTACATCCCCGAGGACCGCCACCGGCACGCGCTGCTGCTGGAGGCCCCGCTCTGGGAGAACCGCATCCTCGGCCACGTCACCGAGCGCCCCAACAGCAAGGGCGGCCTGCTGGACCCGGCCGCGGCCCGCCGCGACACCGAGCGGATCGTGCGCGAGTACGACGTCCGCACCCCCGGTATCGAGGTCACCGCCGCGTCGCTGTCCGGCGGCAACCAGCAGAAGCTGATCGTCGGCCGGGAGATGAGCCACCAGCCGCGGCTGCTGATCGCCGCGCACCCCACCCGGGGTGTGGACGTCGGTGCCCAGGCCCAGATCTGGGACCAGATCCGCGAGGCCCGCCGCGAGGGCCTGGCCGTGCTGCTGATCTCCGCGGACCTGGACGAGCTGATCGGCCTGTCCGACACCCTGCGCGTCATGTACCGCGGCCGCCTGGTCGCCGACGCCGACCCCGCCACCATCACCCCGGAGGAGCTGGGCTCCGCGATGACCGGCGCCGCCGCCGGCCATCTCGAGCACGAGAACGGCGACGCCGCGCACGGGGGAGAGGACCGATGAAGAAGATCGACAAGGAGCGGCTGCTCCTCGGTGTCGCCGCCCCCGTGCTGGCGATCGTCGCCTCGTTCGTGATCACCGCGCTCGTGCTGCTGGCCACCGGCAAGGAGCCCTTCGGGGCCTTCGGCACGATGATCGACTACGGCTTCAAGAGCGACAGCCAGGTCGAGATCATCAACAAGGCGACCACCTACTACATCGCGGGTATCGCGGTCGCCGTCGGCTTCCGCATGAACCTGTTCAACATCGGCGTCGAGGGCCAGTACCGGCTGGGCGTCTTCTTCGCCGCCGCGATCGGCGGCGCGGTGACCCTGCCGAGCTTCCTGCAGATCCCGCTGATCATCGTGGTGGCCATGGTGGTCGGCGGCGTGTGGGCCGGCATCGCGGGTGTCCTGAAGACCACCCGCGGGGTCAGCGAGGTCATCGCGACCATCATGCTGAACGCGATCGCGCTGTCCATCGTCGGCTACTTCCTCAAGGCCGGCCGGCTCGGCCATCTCGACAAGGCGCAGACCTCGGTGTCGACCACGCCGCTGCCCTCCTCCGGCCACCTGTTCAACTTCGACATGGGCGAGGACATCGGCCAGATCTACGGCTTCGTCGTCCTCGCCGTGATCATCGGAGTCGGCTACTGGTTCGTGCTGGGCCGCACCCGCTTCGGCTTCGACCTGCGCAGCGTCGGGATGTCCGAGAGCGCGGCCACCGCGAGCGGTGTCAGCGTCAAGCGCATGGTGGTCATCAGCATGCTGATCTCGGGCGGCCTGGCCGGCCTGACCGGTCTGCCGCTGCTGCTGAACGACGTGCACGCCTACGGCGCCGACCTCTTCCCGGCCGGCATCGGCTTCACCGGCATCTCGGTGGCGCTGCTGGGCCGCAACAACCCGGTCGGTGTCGCGCTGGCCGCGCTGCTGTGGGGCTTCCTGGAGCGCGGCTCCGGCCGCCTGGAGTTCGACGGCTACGACAAGGAGATCGTCGGCGTCATGCAGGGCGTCATCGTCCTGTGCGTCGTCATCGCCTACGAGCTCGTGCGCCGCTACGGCCTCAAGCGGCAGCAGCAGAAGGTCGGCGAGCAGCTCGCCGCCCAGGCCCGCACCAAGACGGAGGTGACGGCGTGACCGCCACGACGACCCACACCCCGCCGCCCGCGGCTCCCAAGGCGGCCGGCACCAAGGGCCGCAAGGTCCGCCTCTCCTTCCCGATGATCCTGCTGGTCATCGCCGGCGCGCTCGCGCTGGTGTCGGTCGTGCGGATCGTCACGGGCCAGGACCAGCTCACCGCGCAGGGCCAGATCACCGCGGCCCTCGGGCTCGCCGTGCCGATCGGCCTGGCCGGTCTGGCCGGTCTGTGGTCCGAGCGCTCCGGCGTGGTCAACATCGGCCTCGAGGGCATGATGATCCTCGGCACCTTCTTCGGTGCCTGGGCCGGCTGGCAGACCAACCCCTGGATCGGCGTCCTCGCCGGTGTCGTCGGCGGTGCGGTCGGCGGTCTGGTCCACGCCGTCGCCACGGTCACCTTCGGCGTCGACCACATCATCTCCGGTGTCGCGATCAACATCCTGGCACTGGGCGCGACGCAGTACCTCGCCAAGCTGTGGTTCACCAACGGCGAGGCGGCGGCCAAGGGCGGCAACCCCAAGCAGTCCCCGCCGGTCGACTCCCTGCCGTCGTTCGACATCCCCGGGCTGTCCGACTGGCTGGCCGGCATCGAGAAGCACGGCTGGTTCTTCGTCTCCGACCTCGCGGGTGTCATCGGCGGCCTGGTCACCGATGTCTCGGCGCTGACGATCATCGCCGCCGTGCTGTTCGTCGGCAGCTTCTACCTGCTGTGGCGCACGGCCTTCGGGCTGCGGCTGCGGTCGGCCGGTGAGAACCCGGTGGCCGCCGAGTCGCTCGGCGTGAACGTGTACCTGTACAAGTACGTCGCCGTGATCGTCTCCGGTGCCCTGGCCGGCCTCGGCGGCGCCTTCCTGGCGATGGTGCCCACGCACATCTACCTGGAGGGCCAGACCGGCGGCCGCGGCTACATCGGTCTCGCCGCTATGATCTTCGGCAACTGGCGGGTGGGCGGACTCGCCGCCGGCGCCGGGCTGTTCGGCTACTCCGACGCGCTCCAGCTGCGCAACGGCGGTCCCACCGTCCACGCGCTGCTGCTGCTCCTGGTGATCCTGGTCGTGCTGCTCGGCGCCTGGAAGCTGTGGAAGCGGCACGTGTGGCAGGGCGTGGCCAGCCTGGCCGTCGGCGCGCTGGTGCTGGTCTGGTACCTGGTCACCGACGAGGTCCCGGCCGAGTTCGTCGGCGCGACCCCGTACGTCGTCACCCTGCTGGTGCTCTCCCTGTCGGCGCAACGCCTGCGCATGCCCAAGGCTGACGGTATGCGCTACCGAAAGGGTCAAGGAAAGTGACCGCCACCGCGGGCCCGGTCGACCCCGCGGGGGTCGACTGGGAGCACCTGCGGGCACAGGCCCGGGACGCCATGTCCCGGGCCTATGTGCCCTACTCCCACTTCCCGGTGGGTGCGGCCGCCCTGGTCGACGACGGCCGTGTCATCGCCGCGTGCAATGTGGAGAACGCCAGCTACGGCCTCGGCCTGTGCGCCGAGTGCGGGCTGGTCTCGCTGCTGCACGCGACGGGAGGCGGCCGGCTCACCGCGTTCACCTGCGTCGACCGCAACGGCGACCAGCTGATGCCGTGCGGCCGCTGCCGCCAGTTGCTGTGGGAGCACGGCGGCCCCGATCTGCTGGTCGAGATGTCGGACGGCATCCGCACCATGCGGGACGTCCTGCCCGACGCGTTCGGCCCGGACGATCTGACCAACCGTTAAGAAGGTACGTGAATCATGGACGCCATTTCCGTCATCCGCACCAAGCGCGACGGCGGCCGCCTCGACGACGAGCAGATCGACTGGGTCATCGACGCCTACACCAAGGGTGAGGTCGCCGACGAGCAGATGTCCGCGCTCGCCATGGCGATCCTGCTCAACGGCATGGACCGGGCCGAGATCGCCCGCTGGACCGCGGCGATGATCAACAGCGGCGAGCGCATGGACTTCTCCTCGCTGCCGCGCCCCACCGCGGACAAGCACTCCACCGGCGGCGTCGGCGACAAGATCACGCTGCCGCTCGCGCCCCTCGTGGCCGCCTGCGGTGCCGCCGTGCCCCAGCTGTCCGGCCGGGGCCTGGGTCACACCGGCGGCACCCTGGACAAGCTGGAGTCCATCCCCGGCTGGCGGGCGCTGCTGTCCAACGAGGAGATGCTGCGGGTCCTGGGCGACACCGGCGCGGTCATCTGCGCGGCCGGCGACGGCCTCGCCCCGGCCGACAAGAAGCTGTACGCGCTGCGCGACGTGACCGGCACCGTCGAGGCGATCCCGCTGATCGCCTCCTCGATCATGTCGAAGAAGATCGCCGAGGGCACGGGTTCGCTCGTCCTGGACGTCAAGGTCGGCTCCGGCGCCTTCATGAAGAACCTGGAGGACGCCCGCGAGCTGGCCTCCACGATGGTGGGCCTGGGCACCGACCACGGTGTGCGCACCGTCGCCCTGCTCACCGACATGGCGACCCCGCTGGGCCTCACCGCGGGCAACGCCCTGGAGGTCCGCGAGTCCGTCGAGGTCCTGGCGGGCGGCGGCCCGGCCGACGTGGTCGAGCTGACCCTCGCCCTGGCCCGCGAGATGCTCGACGCGGCCGGCCTGACGGACGCCGACCCGGTCAAGGCGCTGGCCGACGGCTCCGCCATGGACGTGTGGCGCCGCATGGTCGCCGCCCAGGGCGGCGACCCGGACGCGGCGCTGCCCGTCGCGCGCGAGCGGCACGTGGTCACCGCCGAGCGCTCCGGCGTGCTCACCGGCCTGGACGCCTACGCCGTCGGCGTCGCCGCCTGGCGCCTGGGCGCCGGCCGCGCGCGCAAGGAGGACCCCGTACAGGCCGGGGCGGGCGTGGAGATCCACGCCAAGCCGGGTGCCGCGGTCACGCAGGGCCAGCCGCTGCTGACCCTGCACACCGACACCCCGGAGAAGTTCGACTACGCCCTGGCGGCCCTGGCCGGCGGCGTCGAGATCTCCCCCGAGGGCACGGCGTTCACGCCGCGCCCGATCGTGCTGGACCGCATCGCCTGACGGTCACGCCCGTGCGGCGCAGGGAGCGGGACCGGTGGACGTCCACCGGTCCCGCTCTCTTCCCCTCCGCTCCCCTCCGCGTGGGGTGCGCCGCTCAGCCGGCGGTGCGCAGCGCCCGGCCGCGGTGCTCGGCCACGGCACGCCGCGTGGCATGGAGGGTGATCGCGGCGACGCCCAGGACCGCGGCGAGGCAGAGGACCACCGTGCCGTCCCAGCCGGCGGAGTGGAAGGCGGAGGCGCCCAGGGTGCCGCCGAGGCTGTTGCCGATGTAGTACGCCGTCAGATAGAGGGCGGAGGCCTGGGCGCGGCCGGTGGTGGCCGTGCGGCTGACGGCGCCCGAGGCGATCGCGTGGCCGGTGAAGAAGCCGGCGGTGATCAGCACGAGGCCGGTGAGCACGGCGGCGAGGGAGCCCGCGAGGCTCAGCAGCAGGCCTGTGGTCACCAGGCCCGCGGCGACGTACAGGGCGCCGCGGCGGCCGATGCGGCCGTGCAGCACACCCGAGGCCGCGGAGGCGGCGGTACCGACCAGGTACACCAGGAAGATGAGGCCGATGGCGGTCTGGGAGAGGCCGAACGGCGCCTCCCCGAGCCGGTAGCCCAGGACGTTGTAGACGGCGCCGAAGACCGCCATGAAGAGCAGCCCGATGACGTACAGACGGCGCAGCAGCGGCGTGCGCAGATGGTGCCCGACGGTACGCAGGAGGGCCGCCGGATTGACCGGCCCGGGACGGAAGTTGCGGGCGGGCGGGATCAGCACGCGGAAGGCGGCGGCGCACAGCAGCGCCATGGCTCCGGCGGCGAACAGCGCGGTGCGCCACCCGAAGGCCTGGGCGACGGCGCCGGTCAGGACCCGGGAGCTCATCCCGCCGATGCTGTTGCCCGCCACGTACAGGCCGATCGCGGAGGCCACCGCCTTGGGGTGGATCTCCTCGGCGAGGTACGCCATCGCCGTCGCGGGCAGTCCGGCCAGCGCCACGCCCTGCACGGCGCGCAGCACGACGAGCGTGGTGAGGTCCGGGGCGAAGGGGATGACCAGGGCGAGTGCGGAGGCGCTGAACACCGAGGCCGTCATCACCGCCGTACGGCCGTACTTCTCGCTGAGCGCGCTCACCGGCAGCAGGGCCAGCGCGAGTGCCGCGGTCGTGGCGGAGACGGTGAGGCTGGACTGCGCCGGGGTGAGGGAGAGGCCGGCGGAGAGCGCGGGGAGCAGGGCCTGCGTCGAGTAGAGCAGGGCGAACGTCGCGAGACCGGCGGCGAACAGCGCCGCATTGGCGCGGCGGTAGCCGGGTCCGCCCGGACGGAGAGCGGTGGCGGAGGCGGTGGCGGAGGCGGCGTCCGGCCGTGTCACGGCGGACGCCCCTGTATCGGCAGGAGGCATGTCCCCCACGCTAGGACCGGCCCGTTTCATGCGTCCAATGCACGGACTGGCCATAATCGTTCCCATGACGCATGAAGCGAGGTCAACGGCTCCGGTTCCGTCGCCGAGTGACGCGAGCGACATGCGCGCGGAGCTGGACAGCGCCTCCTGGGCGGCCGTACTCGCGCCCCGGCTCGCGCAGTTCGCGGCGGTCGCGCGGCACGAGCACGTGACACGGGCGGCGCGTGAGCTGGGCATGCCCCAGTCGACACTGAGCCGGGCCATGGTCCGGCTGGAGATCGATCTGGGCGTCACGCTCTTCGCCCGCCAGGGGCGCACCGTGTCGCTCACCCCCGCCGGCCGGGGCTTCCTCGCCTCCGTGGAGCGCGCGCTGGCGGAAGTGGAGCGGTCGGCGGAGTCGGCACGCGCCGGCGCCGACCCGGCCACCGGGCGCGTCGCCTTCGGATTCCTGCACACCCTCGGCTCGGAGACCGTACCGGCCCTGCTGCGCGAGTTCCGCGTCGACCACCCGCGGGTGCGCTTCCAGCTCGTGCAGAACTACAGCGAGGCGATGCTGGCCGGGCTGCGCGCGGGTCAGCTGGACCTGTGCCTGACCTCACCGGTGCCGGACGCGCCCGATCTGGTCACCCGGCGGCTGGACGAGCAGCGGCTGCGGCTGGTCGTCCCCGACGGCCACCGGCTCGCGGGACGGCGCAGGATCCGGCTTGCGGAGGCCGCCGGTGAACTCTTCGTCACGCTCGAACCGGGCTACGGGCTGCGCCGGATCGCCGACACACTGTGCGCCGAGGCCGGGTTCACCCCGCGGGTGGCCTTCGAGGGCGAGGAGACCGAGACGCTGCGCGGCCTGGTCGCCGCGGGCCTGGGGGTGGCACTGCTGCCGCCGCCGCTGGTGCCGCGTCCCGGTGTGGTGGAGCTGACGGTGACGGCGCCGCGCGCGGTGCGCGAGATCGGGGTGGCCTGGCTCGGCGGTCACCCGGACACGGCGCCGGTGGCGGCCTTCAAGAAGTTCCTGATCGGGCGGCGCGGCAGGCTCATCCCGGGGTGAGCAGCGTGTCCGTCGGGCGGCGCGGATCGACCACCCGGCCGTCGGGCAGGATCTCGCCGGTGTCCTCGAAGAGCAGGACGCCGTTGCACAGCAGACTCCAGCCCTGCTCGCTGTGGGACGCCGTGGCCAGCGCCGCCTCGCGGTCGGGAGCGTCGGCGGACGGGCATTGCGGCTGGTGCAGACACATGACGGACCTCGCTTTTCCACCGGCTGCCGCGATGCTCCCCCGCCCCCCTGACACCGGCCGTACGTCCGTACGGCGCGCAGGCGAACGCCGGGACAGCTCTTGGTGCCGGGGAGAGGCCTGTTCAGTGCAGCGGGGCGCGGCCGAACCCCGCCGCCAGCGGCATGCGCAGGCCGAGCGGGGGAGGGGCGGCGAGCGCGTCGGCGACGGGACGCGCGAAGGACCGCCCCAGCAGCGTCCCGAGGACGAAGTCGGCGGCCAGGGCGGAGACTTCGGAGCGGTGCTCGGTCAGCAGGTGGCCGTCGGAGTGGACCTCGAAGCGGCACACGTCCCGGTTGACCTTCTTGGCGCGTTCGGCGAGCCGGTAGGACAGGTCGGGGTGGGTGGAGTGGTCGTTCGTGCCGTGCACGATCATCACGTGACGGCCGATCAACTGCTTGACGGGGTCGGGCTCCAGCGCGTCGGGCAGCCAGGGCGCTATCGCGACCACGGAGTCGACGGCCGTGTGCCCGGCCGCGCGCAGCGCCGCGCGGCCGCCCATGTCCATGCCGACCAGGGCCACCGGCACGTCGCCGTAGCGCTGCACTACCTCGTCCACGGCCCACTCGGCGTCCTGCGCGGGGTGGGCGTGACCGCCGTTCCAGCCGCGGAAGCGGTAGTGCACGACGTGCACGGCCAGTCCCTCGCCGCGCCCTGCCGCCCGTACCAGCCGCCGGGCCAGGGGCACCATGGCGGCGGCCGCCACCGGCGAGCGCCGGCGCGTGCTCAGCGCGCTGCCCCCGGGCAGCACGAGTACGGCGGCCCGGACCGTGTCGTCCGATTCCCGCCGTGCCGCCGGGGTCAGCCCCGGTGTGACTCTCTTTCCCAACCGCGCACCACGCACCGGTAAAGCTTGCGAAGCCATGGCGTAACCATGGCAGACGGGAAGGTGTGCACGACCTGGCCGGGAGGTCAATATTCAGCATCATCCACAAGTTCTACGCGCGTACGGCTGTGCCGGGTCCGCCGCCCTCCGGAGAGGACGGCCGCCCGGCGCGGCATTGCGTCACGTACCGGTGGAACCCGGACGCGGCCGCCTTGTTCGCGCGAAACCCGGTGCCGGCGCCTTCCGTTGTCGTAGCCTCTCGCTACTGTGTGCTTCCTGTGAAGGGGGAGTGGCGGCCTTGTGTCGCCCGGTTGTTCCCCGGCACGCGTGCCGCCCGGTCCCTTCGGGAGCGTGAGCTGGGGTTCGACGCCCCGGCCGGGTGCCATGCGGACAGCGCTGTCCGCAGGGGTATGGGGAGGGACAACCGAATGAGCAACAGCCCGCAGCAGCCGCAGGGGTGGGGACAGGGGCCGCAGCAGCAGGGATGGGGCCGGCCGCCCACGCATCCGTACGACACGTCCGGGGCGCCGCGCGTACCGGACTCCCGGCCGCTGCACCGGCGCAAGCGCGTCTGGTTCGCGGGGATCGGGGTGTTCGTGTTCGCCGTGGTGATCACCGCCGCGGCCACGGGGAACGAGGCCGGCCAGGCCAATGCGACGGCGAAGGCCGCCCCGACGGTCACGGCGAGGGTCACCGTCACCGCGACGGCCACGGCCACCGTCACCGCGTCCCCCGAGCCCGGCCCGACGGTGACCAGGACCGTCACGGCGAAGCCGCTGCCCCGGGTGACGGTGACCAGGACCGTCGAGGCCGCCTCCGGGTCCGGCGGTGGTGGCAGCGACAGCGGGGGAGGCGGCGGCAGCGCCTACTACGCGAACTGCACCGCGGCCCGCGCCGCCGGGGCCGCCCCGCTCCACGTGGGCGACCCGGGCTACCGCAGCGGGCTCGACCGCGACAGCGACGGAGTCGCCTGCGAGTAGCCGCCCGCGGGGGCCGGGACGGTCCGCGTCCCGGCCCCGGGCCGGCACCTCACCCCTGGAACAGCCACTCGCTGCGCAGCGCCGAGTAGCCCGGCTTGATCACCTCGTCGATCAGCGCCAGCCGCTCGTCGAACGGGATGAAGGCCGACTTGAGCGCGTTGATCGAGAACCACTCGAAGTCCCGCAGCGTGTACCCGAACGCGGCCGCCAGGTGCTCGAACTCCCGGCTCATGCTCGTCCCGCTCATCAGCCGGTTGTCGGTGTTCACCGTCACCCGGAACCGCAGCCGGCGCAGCAGCCCGATGGGGTGCTCCTCGTACGAGGACGCCGCGCCCGTCTGGAGGTTCGAGGTCGGGCACATCTCCAGCGGGATGCGCTTGTCCCGCACGTACGACGCCAGCCGGCCCAGTCGCACCGAGCCGTCGTCGGCGACCTCGATGTCGTCGATGATGCGGACGCCGTGGCCGAGCCGGTCCGCGCCGCACCACTGGAGCGCCTGCCAGATCGACGGCAGCCCGAACCCCTCGCCCGCGTGGATGGTGAAGTGGAAGTTCTCCCGCTGCAGGTACTCGAAGGCGTCCAGGTGGCGGGTGGGCGGGAAGCCCGCCTCGGCGCCCGCGATGTCGAAGCCGACCACGCCCGCGTCCCGGTACCGGATCGCCAGTTCCGCGATCTCCTGTGAACGCGCCGCATGCCGCATCGCCGTCAGCAGCGCCCCCACCCGGATACGGCGGCCGTCCTCGCGGGCCCGCCGCTCCCCCTCCCGGAAGCCCTCGTTGACGGCCTCGACGACCTCCTCCAGGCCCAGGCCGCGCTCCACGTGCAGCTCCGGAGCGAACCGCACCTCCGCGTACACCACACCGTCGGCCGCGAGGTCCTCGGCGCACTCCGCGGCGACCCGCACCAGGGCCTCACGCGTCTGCATCACGCCGACCGTGTGCGAGAACGTCTCCAAGTACCGCTCCAGCGACCCCGAATCGGCCGCCTCGCGGAACCACACCCCGAGCTTGCCGGGGTCCTCCTCCGGCAGCCCCTCGTAGCCCGAGGCGCGGGCCAGGTCGACGACCGTCCCCGGCCGCAGGCCGCCGTCCAGATGGTCGTGGAGCAGCACCTTCGGCGCGCGCCGGATCTGCTCAGAACTCGGGATCACGCTCTGGCTCGTCATTTCCGCACTCTAACTCCTACGCGCATAGAACGGACTCCGATCCGGCCTCGGTGCCCCGCAGTTCCGATGCGGACCGTCAACGCGACGAAGTCGGCGTTCATCCCTTTCGCTGAACGACCGGCCATGATCGATGACGTCCGCCGGCCCGGGTGTGCGGAGGCCGAGGGCCGCGCGGCCGTTCCGTCCGGCGTCCGCCGCACCCCCCTCGGCCAGCGGTTCCGCGTCCGGCGGGCGGTGGCCGGCGGGGCGGGCGCGGGCCCGCCGCGCGGCGACGGCGCGCCGCGCGACGGCGCGCCTCCGCTTGCGCCCGGGTGCCCCGCCTCGCTACGTTCCGGATTCCCGCGGTTACGGCCCGTGTGTCGACGCGGCGGGCGCTCCATCTCCCCCATCACGAGGATCGCAACCATGAAGACCGGAACCGTCAAGACTCTCGGTGCCGCCGCGCTGGGCGTGGCCTTCGTCGGTGCCGCCGCGGGCGCCGCATCCGCCGCCCCGTCGACGACCGACATGGGCCTGCCCCAGGTGCCGAACCTGCCGGCCACTTCCCTGCCGGTCAACCAGGTCGCGCAGGCGGTCCCGCTCGACTCGCTCGCCGGCAACCTGCCCAAGACGGGCAGCGTCGTCCCGGGCGCGCAGAACACCCCCGTGGCGGTGAACACGCTGCTCGGCGGTCTGCCGCTGGGCAAGCTGCCGATCGGGCAGCTCCCCATCGGGCAGCTCCCGCTGCAGGGCCTGCCCATCGGCGGCTGACCCCGCCCGCACGTGAGGGCCGCACCCCCGACCGGGGGTGCGGCCCTCACGCATTGCGGCGCCGGCGGCTACAGGGCGGCCGAGGGACGCCCCTCGGCGGGCAGCACGATCCACAGCGCCAGGTAGAGCAGGAACTGCGGGCCGGGCAGGAGGCAGGACAGCAGGAAGATCACGCGCATCGTGGTGTGCGAGGTGCCGAACCGGTCGGCGAGCCCGGCGCAGACCCCGGCGATCATCCGGCCGTGACGCGGGCGGACCAGAGCGGACATGGCGGGTGCTCCTTCGGGAGTTCCAGGCCGGTCCCTCCGGCCGATGACACCACCGTAGAAGCGCATACCACCTCGAATCGTCGCTCTACGGGGCGACTCCGACCCTGGGAATCCTCGGGGTCCGGCCCTGAGAACCGGCCGCGCCGGGGGCCGTGACCCGCGCGCCGCGCCGCCGCAGCCAGGCGCGCGCGGCCGGTACGACCGCGAGGTGGGCCAGGGCGACGCCCACCGTGTTGAGCAGCAGGGCGTCGACGTCGAAGATCTGACCCGGCACGCCGGTCTGCATGAACTCCAGGGTCAGCGAGATCATCAGCCCGGCGAAGACCGTCCGTGCGAACGAACCCGGCCCGGAGACCCGTACCCGCCCCCCGGCCATGGGCAGCAGCACCCCCAGCGGCGCGAGCAGCACCAGCCCCGCGCCCAGTTCGCGGAACGCCTCCAGGGGCGGCAGGGCGAGGTCGGTGCGGATCGTCGCCAGGGGGCGCAGGTTGGGCGCGTCGACCCAGGCGACGTACTGCGGTCGCAGCAGCATCCATCCCACCAGAGTCAGATGAACCGCGGCGAGTACCAGGCCCACCGCGCGCACTTTCGGGGAAGAGCCGTCGCGCCGCACGAATGGAAGGACGTCCGTCACTTCACGGCGGTTCCAGCGGTTTCGGCCGCGCCGGGGTCCGTGCGCAGGTCGCTGGTACAGGTGTAACGACGCACCTGGGTGTCGTCGGAACCCCCCAGCACCACCGAGCCGCCGGAGGACAGCGACGGATCGGCCGCATAGGTGCACACCACCTGCGCCAGCGCGAACGGCGGCAGCTCCGACAGCGGCGCGCTCAGCCGCAGCGCGTCCCGCGGATCGCCGGGATGCGGTCCCTCCACGGCCAGGTCGCCCTGCACGGCGGTGCCGAAGCCGGCGGTCGCCTCGGTCATCCCGAGGCGTTGCTGGAGTTCGCGCAGCAGCGCCACGGCGGTGCCGAGCCGGGTCAGCCCGGCGAGGGCGACCGCGCGGTGCACGTCGGCGACCTGCGAGCTGCACACCAGGTACACGGTGACGACGGACTCCGCGGCGGACGGCGCCGGCGCCGAGGCCGAGGCGGAGGCCGACACCGTGGCGGAGGCGGACGCCGTCGTCGCCCGGGGGCTGTCCGGGACCGCGCACGACACCCGCGAGGGCGCCGGTCCCGCGTCCACCGGCACGGAGGTGGTGCGGATGCCGCAGCCGGCCGCCAGTGCCGCGCACACCACGGCGAGGAGCGGGGCGCGCCACCTGCGGGCGGCGCCCGGAGCCGCAGGCGACGGGGCGGTGCCCCGGAACGGCTGCGTCATGTGTTCACGTTCCCTTCCTCGGGCTCCGGGGCGAGGTCGTCCCCGCCGCCCATCGGCAGCCGCAGCGTGAAGACCGCGCCCCCGCCGGGGGCGTTGGCCGCGGTGATGCCGCCGCCGTGGATGTGCGCGTTCTCCAGCGCGATCGACAGGCCCAGGCCGCTGCCCTCGGAACGGGCGCGGGAGGCGTCGGCCTTGAAGAACCGGTCGAAGACGTGCGGCAGGACGTCCTCGGGGATGCCGGGGCCGTTGTCGGCGACCTCCACGACCAGCTCGTCGCCGTCCTGCCGCACCTTGACCCGGACCGGGGAGCCGCCGTGCTTGAGGGCGTTGCCGATCAGGTTGGCCAGGATGACGTCCAGGCGGCGCGGGTCGAGCCGGGCGATGATGCCGCGCGGGGCGTCGAGTTCGACCGCGTCGAGCCAGGCGCGGGTGTCGATGCAGGCGGTGACCATGTCGGAGACGTCCACCGCGTCCTCGACGAGCCGGGCGGTGCCCGCGTCGAAACGGGTGACCTCCATGAGGTTCTCCACCAGCTCGCCCAGCCGCTTGGTCTCGCTCACCACCAGCCGCACCGCGGGGGCGATCATCGGGTCGAGGGAGTCCGCCTCGTCCTCCAGCACCTCGGTGACGGCGGTGATCGCGGTCAGCGGGGTGCGCAGCTCGTGCGACATGTCGGCGACGAAGCGGCGGCTGGCCGCCTCGCGCTGGCTGAGCTCGTCCACGCGCCGTTCCAGGCGCTCGGCGGTGCGGTTGAACGTCCGCGACAGCTCGGCGAGTTCGTCGGTGCCGGTGACGCGCAGCCGGGTGTCGAGCTTGCCCTCGCCGAGCCGTCGGGCGGCCTCGCCGAGCCGTGCCACCGGCCGCAGCACGGTGGAGGCGGCGGCCTGCGCCAGCAGCGCGGCGCCGATCAGGGCGAGCGCGGTCGCGATGCCGAGCGACCAGGCCAGCGAGTTGAGGTCCTTGCGCTCGGCCTCCAGCGACTTGAACATGTAGCCGGTCGGGCCGCCCCCGATCACCTTGGCGCCGCCCACCAGGTAGGGCTGGCCGCCGCGGGTGATCCGCTGCCAGTACAGGTGGTACTCGGCGGGGTCGCCCTGCTTGGGGTTGCGCTTCTCGACGGCCTTGCGCAGCGACGGCGGCACCGCGTCCAGGGAGAGGCCGTCGCTGCTCGACTTGGTCGCGCAGCGCTCGCCGTCCGGCCCGGTGCCGATGAGGATGACCTGGTAGTTCTGGGTGCTCGACCCGATGCTGCGGGTCGCCTCGGCCAGCTTGTCGCAGGACGGATGGCGCGGCAGCGACCCCGCGTTGCGGGTCATCGAGGCGCGGAAGTCGTTCAGCGCCGCGTTCTGGGCGCGGGTCAGCACGGCGTCGCGGTTGAGCCAGTACGCGATGCCGGAGGCGGACACGGCGGCGGCCAGCGCCACGGCGGCGAAGACCACCACCAGGCGCAGCCGCAGGCTCGTGAGCCGCAGCAGTCGTGATCGCCAGCCGTTCAGCCGCTGCTCCGCGGCGTCGTCCTCGGCGGCGTACTCGTGATGCCCTGGATTCACGCCGGGGCGTCCAGGCGGTATCCGACGCCTCTGACGGTACGGATCAAGGTGGGCGACGACGGCACGTCCTCGATCTTCGCGCGCAGCCGCTGCACGCAGGCGTCGACCAGGCGCGAGTCACCGAGGTAGTCGTGCTCCCACACCAGGCGCAGCAACTGCTGCCGGGACAGCGCCTGCCCGGGCCGGCGGCTGAGCTCCAGCAGCAGGCGCAGTTCGGTGGGGGTCAGTTGCAGGTCCTCGCCGTTCTTCGTGACGGTCATCGCGGACCGGTCGATCACGATGCTGCCGAAGGCCGCCGAGTCGGAACTGTCGCGCTCGCCGCGGCGCAGCACCGCGCGGATGCGGGCGTCGAGCACCCGCGGCTGGATCGGTTTGAGGACGTAGTCGTCCGCACCGGACTCCAGGCCCACGACGACGTCGATGTCGTCGCTGCGGGCGGTCAGCAGGATGATCGGCAGCTGGTCGGTCCGCCGGATGCGCCGGCACACCTCGAAACCGTCGATCCCGGGCAGCATGACGTCCAGCACGATCAGGTCCGGCCGCTGTTCGCGCAGCAGCTTCAGCCCGTCCTCGCCCGTCGCCGCGGCCACCACTCGGTGGCCTTGGCGCGACAGGGCGAGTTCGAGGCTCGCTCGGATGGCGTCGTCGTCCTCGATCAGCAACAGGAAAGGCACGCCCGCATTCTCCACCAAGGATGGCCGCGGAAGGTACCTGTGGCGTCTGTGACGGGCCTGTGACACTCGGCGGACAGCGTCATGAAACTGGCCCGGCAGTCTATTGGTCACGGCGAGGGCATCCCTGGGGGGAGCCCCTGCCGGACCGAGACAGACACCAGGCAGGCTCCACCCACGGGGGCGCGAAATGAACGCACTGCACAGCACGACGACGGCAGTACTTCAGCCGCTCCCGCTCGTCTCCCACCAGCAGGTCCGTGGGGAGGAGCTTCGCCCGGCCGCCGCGGTGCACACCGCGGGGCGGGGCGTGGAGAAGTCCGGTGCCACGGGCGGGCGGGGGTGCGCGCGTGGCGCCGGGCGTGGGGTGATCCGCAACCGGCCGCCGTACTTCACGGCGATCGAGGGCGGTCACGGGGGACACGGGGGTGTCGCGTACGGAGAGGCCACGGGGGCCTCGGGGGATCTCGCCGGCCCGGCCACGGGCGGCGAGGGGGAGCGGCGGCTCTCGGCGGAGGCGGACTTCACCGCCTACGTCCAGGAGCGCCGGGCCTCTCTGTACGCGACCGCGTACCACCTGACCGGTGACCGGTTCGAGGCGGAGGACCTGCTGCAGAGCGCGCTGTTCTCCACCTACCGGGCCTGGGACCGGATCAGCGACAAGGCGGCGGTCGGGGGCTACCTCCGCCGCACCATGACCAATCTGCACATCAGCGCCTGGCGGCGCCGCAAGCTCAACGAGTACCCGACCGAGGAACTGCCGGAGACGGTGGGCGACTCCGACGAGATGCGCGGCACCGAGCTGCGCGCGGTGCTCTGGCAGGCGCTCGCCAAGCTGCCGGAGACCCAGCGCACGATGCTGGTGCTCCGCTACTACGAGGGCCGGACCGACCCGGAGATCGCCGACATCCTCGGCATCAGCGTCGGCACGGTGAAGAGCAGCATCTGGCGCTCCCTGCGCCGGCTGCGCGAGGACCAGACGCTCAGCGCGGGCGTCGACGAGGAAGGGGCGTTCGGCGAGCTGGTGGCCTGACGCCGCGGAGCCCCGGGGGGATCGGGGGAGCGGGGGCTCCACCGCGGGGGGACGGGGGAGAGGGAGCGGTTGCGTACGGCGGGGGGTCCGTGCGCACCGCTCCCTCGTGCATGTGTACGGGCGTGCGCGCCGATCCGTTCAAACCTGAACGGGAACCGGCGCGAATCGCGCACCGGCGATCCGATCCAGCGCCTCGTCCCGGTCGCACACATAGGCCCCGAGCGCCGAGTGCCGTGCCACGATGCGCCGTTCGGCCCGCATCAGGTTCCAGCCGCGGCGCAGCAGGAAGGGCACCGACTTGCGGCCCTCGCGCAGGTCCCGCACGAAGCGGCGGCGGGCGGTGGTGACCGCTCCCCGGCTCAGGCACAGGGCGTCGGCGAGCAGCCCAAGACCGGCGCAGCGCCCCACGATGTCGGCGGCGAAGATGCCCTCGGCGATGAACACCGGTGCCCCGCCGAGCTCCACCGCCGTGCGGCCGACGACGGAGCTGGAGGAGATGTCGTAGTCGGGGACCTCGGTCCGGCCGGTCGCGCACAGTTCGGCGACGGCGGTGAGGGCGGCGTCCGCGTTCCAGGAGACGGGCGAGTCCCAGTCGGTGCCGGCGCCGCTCGCGAGCCGCGGCAGGGTCGGGTCGTCGCCCTCCTTGTAGAAGTCGTCCAGGCGGAGGATCGGCAGTCCGGTGCGGGCGGCGAGGGAGGACTTGCCGGACCCGGAGGGACCGGTCAGCAGGATCACGCGGGCGGCGGGGTGGGAGCTCACGGAACACCAGTGTGAGGCATTCGGCCTTTGGAGTGACCCGCGGGGACATGTTTTGGACGCGTGATGTTCAACCGCATACCGTACGTGGCGACATCGTCGCGCACGGAGACGGCCGACGGCCCGCGAGCGAGCCTCTTTCGGCGTCCCCGGCCCGGCACCGGTTCAGCGACCAGGCAGGTGGACTCTCGATGCCGCAGCTCCCCCGTACCCTTCTCCGCGCCGCAGCCCTCGCCGTGTCGTCCGTCGCCGCCCTCGCGGTGGCCGGGACGGCGCAGGCGGGCGCGGCGCAGCCCGACGGGCAGGGAAGCTCCGACAAGGCCGGCAAGGAGACCGCGTCGGCCCTCGTCGGCACCATCAACTACCTGCCGGTCAACCCGCTGGCGCGCACCAGCGTCAACCCGCTGGACAACGCGGTGGGTTCGCAGGTCAGCGACTTCAAGCCGGTCTCCACCGCCATGCTCACCAAGCCGGTCGCCGACAGCCGCTCGGTCGCCGATCTGCCGCTCGTCGGCGGCCTGGTGCGCAAGCTCCAGGGGCACTGACCGCACTGGCCCCACTGGCCCCACTGGCCCCACTGGCCCCACCGACTGGGGTTTCCGCTTCGCCCCGCTCCGACCAGCGATTTTCGGTCAGGCGGGGCGAACTGTCCCGCGTGAATGAGGGACAACTTCGGTGTGAAGCCCTTTCTGTATTCGGACCGATGGGGCGTCCGGCGCCGCACCGACCACTACATTCCGCGAACCGAGATCAGCCAGGTCGGCGGCTCGGGTCCGACGGGGAGATGGGGTGGGGTACAGGTGATGGCGGCACGCAGGGACCGCGGACCTGCGCCGGGGGCACGGTGGAGCGTCGAGCGGTCCCCGGACGGGGGCCATCACTGGCGCATGAAGGCATACAACGGCCGGGTGGTGGCGGTGGCGGCCGAAAGCAGGCCGGATCCCGTCGCCTGTCTCGCGGACTTCACGCTCCTCAAGAGCGAGATCGACAACCTCACCTGTGTGATGCTGCACGCCCCCGGGGACGGCAGCGGCTGGTGCTGGTCCGCGCGCGACGCGCAGGGCCGCACGCTGGCCGTCTCGCCCCGCGCCTACGAGCGGTACTCGACCTGCCAGACGGCGTACGAGCGCTTCGTCTCCTTACTCGCCGGCACGACGACGGGCGATGCCGGCGCGGCGGAGGGCGCCGGGTGAGCGCGGCCGTGGTGCGACGGGCTCCCCGGCGGCGGGAGGGGCCGCCGGGGAGTCCGGTTCAGTAGGCGGAGCCGGAGCCCGCGCCCGCACCCGCCGGGTGCCACACGGTCTTCGTCTCCAGGAACGCGGTCATGCGCTCCGTGCCGGGTTCGGCCGACCAGTCCACAGGCTGTGGACGCAGCACCCGCTTCAGGTTGTCGGCGGCGGCCACCTCCAGCTCCCGGGCCAGTTCCGCGTCGTGCGCCGCGCCCGCGAGGTCGATGGCGTTGACGTCCTGGTGCGAGGCGAGCGTCGGCGCGACCTCGGACGTCCGGCCGGACAGCAGGTTGACCACACCGCCGGGCACGTCCGAGGTGGCCAGCACCTCGCCCAGCGACAGCGCGGGCAGCGGGGCCTTCTCGCTGGTCACGACGACCGCCGTGTTGCCGGTGGCGATCACCGGGGCGATCACCGACACCAGGCCGAGGAAGGACGACTCCTGCGGCGCGAGGACCGCCACGACACCGGTGGGCTCGGGGCTGGAGAGGTTGAAGTACGGCCCCGCCACGGGGTTGGCGCCGCCGACGACCTGGGCGATCTTGTCCGTCCACCCCGCGTACCAGACCCAGCGGTCGATCGCGGCGTCCACCACGGCGGCCGCCTTGGACTTCGACAGCCCCTCGGCCTCGGCGACCTCGCGCACGAACTGGTCCCGGCGGCCCTCCAGCATCTCCGCGACGCGGTAGAGGACCTGGCCCCGGTTGTACGCGGTCGCGCCGGACCAGCCGGCGACGGCCTTGCGGGCGGCGGAGACCGCGTCACGGGCGTCCTTGCGCGAGGACTGCGGGGCATTGGCGAGCCAATCGCCCTTGGAGTCGGTCACCTCGTACACCCGCCCGCTCTCGCTGCGGGGGAACTTGCCCCCGACGAACAGCTTGTAGGTCTTGAAGACGGACAGCCGTGCCGACTCTGCCTTCTCCGCCTTGTCCGCCTTGTCCGACTTCTCTGCCTTCTCAGACATCGAGGTACCCCTCCAGACCGTGGCGGCCGCCCTCGCGGCCGAAGCCCGACTCCTTGTAGCCGCCGAAGGGCGAGGTCGGGTCGAACTTGTTGAACGTGTTGGCCCACACCACACCCGCGCGGAGCTGGTTCGCGACCGACAGGATGCGCGAGCCCTTCTCCGTCCAGATGCCGGCCGACAGGCCGTACGGGGTGTTGTTGGCCTTCTCCACGGCCTCGGCCGGGGTGCGGAAGGTCAGCACCGACAGCACCGGGCCGAAGATCTCCTCGCGGGCGATGCGGTGCGCCTGGGTGACACCGGTGAACAGCGTCGGCGCGAACCAGTAGCCGGACGAGGGAAGTTCGCACGCGGGCGACCAGCGCTCGGCGCCCTCGGCCTCGCCGGCGTCGGCGAGCGCGGTGATCCGCGCCAGCTGCTCGGCGGAGTTGATGGCGCCGACGTCGGTGTTCTTGTCCAGCGGGTCGCCGACGCGCAGCGTCGACAGCCGGCGCTTGAGCGCGTCCAGCATCTCGTCGGCCACCGACTCCTGGAGCAGCAGCCGGGAGCCGGCGCAGCAGACCTGGCCCTGGTTGAAGAAGATGCCGTTGACGATGCCCTCGACGGCCTGGTCGACCGGGGCGTCGTCGAAGACGATGTTGGCGCCCTTGCCGCCCAGCTCGAGGGTGACCTTCTTCTTCGTGCCGGCCACGGCGCGGGCGATCTGCTTGCCGACCCCGGTGGAGCCGGTGAACGCGACCTTGTCCACGTCCTCGTGCGCGACGAGCGCGGCACCGGCGTCACCGTAGCCGGGGAGGATGTTGACGACGCCCTTGGGCAGTCCCGCCTGGCGGCAGATGTCGGCGAAGAACAGCGCCGACAGCGGTGTGGTCTCGGCGGGCTTGAGGACCACGGTGTTGCCCGCGGCCAGCGCCGGGGCGATCTTCCACGCCAGCATCAGCAGCGGGAAGTTCCACGGGATGACCTGGCCGGCCACACCGAGCGGGCGCGGGTTCGGGCCGTAGCCGGCGTGCGAGAGCTTGTCCGCCCAGCCGGCGTAGTAGAAGAAGTGCGCGGCGACCAGGGGGAGGTCGGCGTCGCGCGTCTCCTTGATCGGCTTGCCGTTGTCCAGCGTCTCCAGCACGGCCAGTTCGCGCGAGCGCTCCTGGACGATCCGGGCGATGCGGAACAGGTACTTGGCGCGCTCGGAGCCGGGCAGCGCCGACCACGTGCCGAAGGCGCGGCGGGCGGCCCGCACGGCGCGGTCCACGTCCGCCTCACCGGCCCGGGCGACCTCGGAGAGCACCTCCTCGGTGGACGGGCTGACGGTCTTGAAGACCCGGCCGTCGGCGGCCTCGGTGAACTCGCCGTCGATGAACAGGCCGTAGGAGGGCGCGATGTCGACGACGGAACGGGACTCCGGCGCGGGCGCGTACGCGAAGGCGGAGCCGGGCCCGGGCTGCGGGGCCGTGCTCGTCCGCGGGTTCTGCGTGTTCTTGGTCATGGGAGGTCTCAGTCCACCGTCACGTAGTTGGGACCGGAGTAGCGGCCGGTGCTCAGCTTCTGGCGCTGCATGAGCAGGTCGTTCAGCAGGCTGGAGGCGCCGAAGCGGAACCACTCGTTGCTCAGCCACTCGTCGCCCACGGTCTCGTTCACCAGCACCAGGAACTTGATGGCGTCCTTGGAGCTGCGGATGCCGCCGGCGGGCTTCACGCCGATCTGGACGCCGGTGGCGGCGCGGAAGTCGCGCACGGCCTCCAGCATCAGCAGGGTGTTGGCGGGGGTCGCGTTGACCGCGACCTTGCCGGTCGAGGTCTTGATGAAGTCGGCGCCGGCGAGCATGCCGAGCCAGGAGGCGCGGCGGATGTTGTCGTACGTCGCCAGCTCACCGGTCTCGAAGATCACCTTGAGCCGGGCGGCGCCGCCCCCGGGGCGGAGGCAGGCCTCCTTGACCGCCTTGATCTCCTCGAAGACCTTCAGGTAGCGGCCGGAGAGGAAGGCGCCCCGGTCGATGACCATGTCGACCTCGTCGGCCCCGGCGGCCACCGCGTCGGCGGTGTCGGCGAGCTTGACAGGCAGCGCGGCGCGGCCGGCCGGGAAGGCGGTGGCGACGGAGGCGACCCGGACGCCGGAGGCGCCGAGGGACTCCTTGGCGATCGCGGCCATGTCGGGGTACACGCAGATCGCGGCGACCTGGGGGGCCGTGCGGTCGGTGGGGTCCGGCGTGACGCCCTTGGCGCACAGCGCCCGGACCTTGCCCGGGGTGTCCGCGCCTTCGAGCGTGGTCAGGTCGATCATGGAGATCGCCAGGTCGATGGCGTACGCCTTCGCCGTGGTCTTGATCGAGCGGGTGCCGAGGCTGGCGGCGCGGGCCTCGAGGCCGACCGCGTCGACGCCGGGCAGCCCGTGCAGGAAGCGGCGCAGCGCGGCGTCGGAGGACGTGACGTCGGACATCGACGCCAGCCTCGCCGCGGCGTCCGGGCCGTGAGCGGGAACTGTGGTGGGCATGGTCACCACATGAGCATATCTACGCGCGTAGCACATGTCACCACCCGAGTGGGGGATTCGTGAGGACCGGGGGCCGGGCCGAGCAACCGATTTCACGCGACCGGTGGTCTGGGAGGTGAAGGGGGTCATCGATGAATCCGGACGACGAGGCGCAGTTCCAAGGCTACGTCCGTGCCAGATGGGCCCATCTGGTGCGGACCGCCTATCTCCTCACAGGTGACAGGCATCACGCCGAGGACCTGGCCCAGACGGCGCTCGCCAAGGCCTACCGGTCCTGGCGCAGGCTCCAGCGCAGGGACAACCCCGACGCCTATGTGCGCCGGATCCTGATCACCTGCAACAACGACCGGTTCCGCAAGAAACGGGTGCCGGAGCGGCTGGTCGACGCACCGCCGGACGGCGCGGGGGCCGATCCGACGGCGCGGATCGCCCAGCGCGAGGTGCTGCTGGACGCGCTCGGCGAACTCCCCGCCCGGCAGCGGGCGGTGGTGGTCCTGCGGTACTGGGACGACCTGTCGGAGACCGAGGTCGCCCAGGTGCTGGGCTGCTCGGTGGGGACGGTCAAGAGCCAGGCCGCCAGGGGCCTGGCCAAACTCCGCGGCCACCTGGGGGCGGAAGCGGTGATGGCGGGCGCCGGCCCGGAAGAGGGGCCGGCGCGACACGGCGAGGTAGGCACAGGCAGGAGGAGGGGCCGATGAGCGGCATGGAGCAGGACGGACCGGACGGACGGGACCGGCAGGACCGGCAGGACCGTCCGGGCGGCACGGACAGCGGGAGCGGGGCGGCGGGGGAGCCGGAGGACACCCCGTTCGAGGCGAGGCTGCGCGATCTGCTGGAGCGGGAGACGGACGGATTCCGTCCCGGTGAGGCGCCCTACGCCTCGATCGTGCGGCAGGGCAGGAACGACCGCCGCCGGCGTCTGGCCGTGGCCGGAGCGGGCCTGGCGGCACTGGTGGCGGTGCCGTCGACGGCGGTGGCCGTGCACTTCCAGCCGGAAGGGGGCGGGGCGACCGGGCAGCCGGCCGCCGGAACCGTGCCCGCGAAGAGCGCCGGCACGGTACGTCCGCAGTCCTCCGCGCCGGCGGTGCGTGCCTCCCGCACACCGTCCGGGCCCGCGGGACCGGCCACGCCGGGGCAGCTCGTGGACGGGATCACGATGCGGCAGGCAGCCGAAGGGCTCGACAAGTGCCTGCGCTTCGACCGGAAGCATGCGTTCCCGGGGGACTCCCTCTCCTGGGCGGCCGAGGACTACCGCGTGATCCTCGCCCTGAGGGCCACCGGTGACGACAACTCGCCGGGGGACGGGTTCAGCGTCGTCGCAGTCGACAGGCTGCACTCGACGTCCCAGCGCCTGATCTGCGACATCAGGGACGGCCAGGCCTCCGGCATCAACTCCGGGGCCGACGACGACCCGGGCCGGGGCGCGGTCGCACCCGACATCAACGCCACGAAGCTCTACCAGCAGACGGTGCTCCCCGGCCACGCATGGAGGCTCCCCTACCGCTGGGGCAGCATCGGCACGGTCGAGCCCCAGGTCGCCCGGGTCACCGTCTCCTACGGAGGCGTCACCGAGGAGGCCGCGCTCGACCACGGCTACTACACGGCCACCGGCATACTCACCGAGTCCGTGACCTCGGCGCCGCGCGTCAAGGGTTACAACGCGGCGGGCACGCTGGTCTACGACTCGCGGCAGGACACCGCGTACCAGCAGAAGGTGAGTGGCTGACGCCGATGCACTAACGCAACCTCCGCCCCGCGAGGCAGCGGCGGCCCGTCGGGCACAATCTGATCTCATGACGAGCTCGCAGACCCCCGCCCCCGACCCGCAGCCCGATCCGGGGCAGCCGAAGTACGCCGACCGGTCCTACCGCTCGTCGGCCGGTATCGCCGGCGGTGTGGTCATGCTCGCCATCGCGCTGTGGCTCGGCATCGACGCGATGGTCCGGGGCGACGGCCGCACTCCCTGGGTCGCTCTGGCACTGCTGGTGCTGGTCGTGCCGTTGATCATCGCCTTCAGCCTGCGCCCGGTGGTGTTCGCGGGGGAGGACCGGCTGCGGGTGCGCAATCCCTTCCGGACCATCGTCGCGCCCTGGGCGGAGGTGGAGGGACTGCGTGCCGGGTACTCCACCGAGCTGTTCGCCGGGGCGAAGAAGTACCAGCTGTGGGCGGTCCCGGTGTCGATGCGCGCCCGCAAGCGCGCGGTGCGGGCCCAGTCCCGGGCGGCGTCCGGGAACGCTTCGGGCGCGACGGCGAAGGGGCGCTTCGGCGCGCCGGACGCCGCCGCCCCCACCCGGGCCTGGTCCGACCAGGTCGTCGCCGACTTGCGGGAGCTCGCCGAGAAGAACGCGGGCCGGGACACCGCCCAGGGCGAGGTCACGGTGCGCTGGGCGTACGAGGTGATCGCCCCCGCCGTGGCCGGGGCGATCGCCCTGGTGGTGCTGCTCGCCCTGGGGTGAACCGTCGTGGCGCTCGGGGCCGGGTGGCACCCGTGGCGTCGGGCCGCCCGAGTACCGCGGGCGGTCCCGCTCGGGGCCGGGACCCCGGGGCCGGCGCGTGACGGCTTCGCCCGGGAAGGCAGGAGGGCGATCGTGCCCGCCGCCCGGGTCGCGAGCAGCCGTGCGGCCGGACTGCCGCCGGTGAGGGGCGCTCTGTGGAGCCCCCGCACGGCAGGTCGTCCCGACGTCCGGTCGTCCGGCGTCCCGACGTCCCGACGCCCGGTCGTTCCGCTGTCCGCCGGACACGGCAGACGGTCCGTGCGGTCATGGATTACGGCGACCGGGCACCAGCCTGGCCCGGTGATATTTCAGATGTAGTGCCGCGCCTGGCCGTCGCGCGTCCGGGGACGGCGTGAAGAGCGAATGACCCAACCCCGTGGACGCCCTCTCCGTCAATAGGCCGCTCCCGCATGATCCACCCGCGAAAAGAGATCCCGGAAAACAAGAACGGCACGTCAGGACCGAATTCCGTAGGGCGGGCGCGCGCTTTGCTTCCGTGCGGAAGTTATTGCCGGTCCGGCGGATTCATCTTGAATTTGCCCCGCAGGACCCCCTTGCTCGCCGCATTCACCGATGGGGGAAAGAGTGCGGCGCCGGACCCCGTGGGGGCCCGGCGCCGGCGGCTGCTCAGGGCTCAGCGGACGTCGACGTAGTCGGCATCGGAGACCGCGGCCGCGGTGTCGGCCGTGCCGGCCCAGGACCAGCGGTAGGAACCGTCGAGGAGCGCCGGGACGGTGGTGGAGACAGTGCCGTCGGCGGCGGTCCTGACGGTCTTGACGGTGATCCAGGAGTCGCAGTCGGCCAGGCGGAACTGCAGCGCGACGGGGCGGCCGGCCGCGGCCGGGGCGTAGGCGCCCGCCGCCCAGTCGGCGTGCTGCACGCTGCCCTTGACGGTGAGGTTCTTGCCGAACTTCACCGGCTCGGGGGTGGCGTCGGCGGTCACACGGGTGTCGCGCTGCACGTTGAAGGTGGCGGCGGCGTCCAGGAAGACGGCGTCGCTGTCGGGAGCGATCGCGTAGGCGGAGAGGCTCCAGGCGCCGGCCAGCGAGCCGTCGGCCGGAACGGTGCCGGGCGTGAGGGTGAACGTCAGGGTGCAGGTGCTGGTGGTGGCAGTGGTCGGTTCGCAGGCCGCCGCCGAGGGCACGGTGACATCCTGGTTCTCGAACGTGCCGTGGTACAGGAACGCGTTGATCTGGTCCAGGCCGGACGGGTCCGTCGCGGTGACCTTGACGGTGAAGTCTCTCTCGGTCGTGCCGACGACGACGGGCCGGCCGTCGTTGACGACCACGCTGGTGATCTCGGTGTCGCCGTACTTCTGGTCCGCCTGGGCGGCCGGCAGGGCGAGAGCGGACAGGGCCAGGACGCCGGACGTGGCGGCGACGACTGAGCTAATACGCATGCGAATTCCCCAAGGTGAGTGCCACAGCCTGCCAATCTCCCCCTGGCAGACTCGAATTGACGTGTGCAGCGTACTCATCCTGTGGAGAGTTCGGAACGTTTTCTCCAAAAGAGAGAAGCCGGTCGTCGATTTCCGTCAGGGGAAACAATGCGGAATATCGTTCGCGTCGATTTCCCGGGAAACCGAAGGAGAAACACAATCCGAATTTCAGTCGACCCGGCGGCCACGGACGCACCGTCGCGGTCCTGGCCCGCCGCCCGGAGGGGGGCGGCCGGCCCGCGATCGGCCGGCGGCGCGGGCCCCGTGGCTGTGGGGTTCCTGTGAGTCCGCCGGATGAACGAGGGGCAACATCGCCGCGAAGCGTGGCTCGTGCAGCCAACCGGCACGACCACAGTGCACTCTTGTCTGATTACCCTGCGTGTGCTGCATGAGCGCTCAACCACGAACAGCACATGCAACGTTTCCTGACATCAGACAACAGGGGCGGGGATGGCGGCACTTAGGGGGGGCGCGGCCGTACCGGGCACGCGCTGCCAGATAGACATCGAGGCGGACGGCTCCTACTCGTGGCGGCTCACCGCGTCGAACGGCCGGGTGATCGCCGTGGCCGCGACCGTGTACAGGGATTACGGCGAGTGCCGTGCCGCGTTCGAGTACCTGTGTGCGGAGGCCGAGGGCTTACCCGGCGAACTGCACCATTCCGCCGAGGGCAACGGCTGGGTCTGGCGGGTGCGCGACCGCAGCGGCCGGTCCGTCGCCGTGGCCTCGCGCGCCTATGAGCGGCACTCGACGTGCCGGACGGCATACGACCGTTTCCGTGCGGTCCTGACCGAACTCGGTTCGGGGCGGGCGGCGTTGTGGGACGACGCCGACTGAAATGAAATCCACACACGGCTGTTGCCGGAAGTTGCCCCTAGGGGGCGTCTCGTTCACATTCGTGTGCGCGGGTGTCCACCGCGTCCCAGAAGTGTCGTAGCACGTGACGACGCGAACATCCGAACAGCCAGTGGCTCCGGCCCCTCGACCGCCGAGACGCCTGTACCCGGACCCAGGCCTGTCCGACCGCGTGTTCCGGGCCATTCTGCGCGGCGGCGGCGCCCTGGTCCTCGCGATCATGCTGCTTGTCGGCGGCTTCCTGACCTACCGGGCCTGGCAGGCGTTGTCGGTCGCGAAGTGGTCCTTCATCACCACGCAGGCGTGGGAGCCGGAGGCGCACAACTTCGGCATCGCGGCGGTGCTCGTCGGTACGGTGCTCATCGCCGCTGTCGCCATCGTGTTCGCGGTGCCGCTCGCTCTCGGTACCGCGCTCTACATCTCCGAGTTCGCCCCGCCGCGGATCCGTCAGACCCTCATCAGCGTCGTCGACCTGATGGCCGCGGTGCCGTCGGTGGTCTACGGCCTGTGGGGCCTCTTCTACTACCAGGGGCACGTGGTCACCGTCTCGCGCTGGATCTCCACCTACTTCGGCTGGATACCGGCCTTCAAGGTGGACGGCTCGGATCCGAACGACCCGCTCGCCACCGCGACGGTGTACACCTCCTCCACCTTCATCGCGGGCATGGTCGTGGCCCTGATGGTGGCGCCGATCACCTGCTCGGTGATGCGGGAGGTCTTCTCGCAGGCGCCGGTCGGCGAGCGGGAGGGGGCGTACGCGCTCGGTGCGAACCGCTGGGGCATGATCCGCAGCGTCGTCCTGCCCTTCGGCAAGGGCGGCATGATCGGCGGCACCATGCTGGGCCTGGGCCGGGCACTGGGCGAGACCATCGCCGTCTACATGATCATCTCGCCGGTCTTCGCGATCCAGCCGCACATCCTGCAGAACGGCGCCAACTCGGTCTCCTCCCTGATCGCCCTGCGGTACGGCGAGGCCACCCCGTTCGGCATGTCGGCGCTGATGGCCGCCGGCCTCGCGCTCTTCCTGATGACCCTCGTCGTCAATTTCGCCGCGTCGTCGATCGTCGCCCGCAGCCGTTCCGGCGCGGCGAGCGACTCCTAGGAGACCGAGTCCGATGACCGTCACCGCTTCACAGAGCCAGAAGACCGGGCAGGGCCTGCGTCCCGGGCCGAACCCCGGTGGTCCGCAGAAAGGATCCGGCGCGGGCACCAACCTGCCCGGACGCCGGACCGGCGACGGTACGGCGCGCGGTGAGGCGCGCCGCAACCTGTCCACCCTGCGTGCCACCGACATGTACGCGATGGTGGGCGCCGGCGCCGCGTCCGTCGCCGTCACCTGGCTGCTCTACGACCGATTGCTGCCGTTCAACGGCGCGCTGGGCTTCGTCGTCATCGCCTACGCGCTTTTCATCGGCATCTACGCGCTGACGGTCTCCTTCGACGAGGACGGTCCCGCGGTCCGGGACCGGGTGGCCGCCGCGGTCGTCCAGAGTCTCGGTCTGGTGATGCTGACCGCGCTGGCGTTCGTGGTCGTCTTCACCCTGTTCGAGGGCCGCAAGGCACTGCCGCACCTGAACTTCTACACCCAGTCGATGGCCGATGCCGGTCCGCTCGAACCGCTCGACGTCGGTGGCATCCTGCACGCGATCGTCGGCACGCTGTGGCAGATCGGCATCGCGCTGGTGATCTGCATCCCGGCCGGGCTGGTGTGCGCGGTCTTCCTCAACGAGATCCCCGGTGCCTTCAGCCGGTTCGTCCGCACCATCGTCGAGGCGATGACCGCGCTGCCGTCCATCGTCGCCGGTCTGTTCATCTACGCCATGTTCATCCTGGGGCTGGGCTTCGACCAGTCCGGTCTCGCCGCCGCGCTCGCCATCTCCGTGATGATGCTGCCGATCATCATCCGCGCCTCGGACGTGGTGATCCGGCTGACTCCCGGCACGCTGCGCGAGGCGTCCTACGCGCTCGGCACCTCGCGGTGGCGCACCGTCTGGCACGTGGTGCTGCCCACCTCGCGGTCCGGGCTGACCACGGCGGTCATCCTGGGTACCGCGCGCGGCGTGGGCGAGACCTCACCGGTGCTGCTGACCGCCGGTTTCACCGCGGAGCTCAACACCAATCCGCTCCACGACCCGATGGTGTCGCTGCCGCTCGCCGCCTTCGAACTCGTCAAGTCCCCCGAGCCCACCTACATCGCCCGCGGCTTCGGCACCGCGGCGGTGCTGCTGGTGCTGGTGCTCGTCCTGTTCGTCATGGCCCGCATCTTCGGCGGCCGCGGTCCGGGCAAGCTGACGCATCGTCAGGAGCATCGCGCGGTCAGGGCCTCGCAGCGTGACGCCCGGCGCTTCGCGCCGTCCGCAACAGCAGACCAGTCGCCAGTCCGTCCCGCACCGACGAGGAGCACCCCGTGATACCCGCACCCGTCCGCCGTACGCGCCCCCTGCGCGCGTACCAGGCACTGGCGCTGTTCGTCGCCGTGGTCTGCGCGCTGCTGGCGGTCCGGCCGCCGGGCGCCGCCGCGGCCTCCTACACGAAGATCAGCGGATCCGGCTCCACCTGGAGCGCCAACGCCATCGAGCAGTGGCGGCGCAACGTCCGCCAGCAGGGCATGACCGTGAACTACGCGTCGGTCGGCTCCACGGTCGGCCGCAGCCAGTTCGCGTCCGGGACGTCCGACTTCGGTGTGTCCGAGATTCCGTACGGCCTCACCGACCTGGGTCAGCAGGACCCCCCGCCCACGCGCAAGTACGCCTACATGCCGATCGTGGCCGGCGGTACCTCGTTCATGTACAACCTGAAGATCGGCGGTCGGCAGGTCACCAACCTCCGGCTGTCCGGGGATGTGCTCAGCAAGATCTTCACCGGCAAGCTCACCATGTGGAACTCGCCGGAGATCAAGGCCGACAATCCCAGGCTGACCCTTCCGGCCCGGCGCATCGTCCCGGTCGTCCGCTCCGACGGCTCCGGTACCACCGCGCAGTTCACCCTCTGGATGTCCAAGGAGCACTCCGGGCTCTGGAACGACTACTGCCGCCGGGCCGGCAAGACACCGCCCTGCGGACTGACGTCGTACTTCCCGAACATCCCCGGCTCCGGCTTCGTCTCCCAGTCGGGCTCCCTCGGCGTGGCCGGCTACACCCGGCAGCCCCAGGCCGAAGGCGCCATCACCTACGTCGAGTACTCGTACGCCAGGAACGCGGGCTTCCCGGTGGTCAAGGTGCTCAACAGGGCCGGCTACTACGTCGAGCCGACCGCGTCCAGCGTGGCCGTCGCCCTGACGAAGGCCGAGATCAACAACGACCCGCGCTCCGCGAACTACCTGACGCAGCAGCTGGACAACGTCTACCGGTACGGCGACGACCGGACCTACCCGCTGTCCAGCTACAGCTACATGATCATCCCGACCAAGGAGGAGATGGGCTTCACCCAGGCCAAGGGCAGGACGCTGAGCGCCTTCAACAACTACTTCCTGTGCGAGGGCCAGCAGCTGGCGGACCGGCTCGGCTACTCGCCGCTGCCGCGCAACCTGGTGGAGGCGGCCATGGCGCAGACCCGGAAGATCCCCGGGGCCGTGGGGAACACCATCGACATCAACACGTGCAACAACCCGACCTTCTCCGGCGGCAGGAACACCCTGATCCTCAACGCCCCGCACCCGAAGGCGTGCGACAAGAAGGGCCCCGACCAGTGCGCCGACGGCACCGCCGGCGCCCAGCAGCCCACCGTGCCGAGCGGCACCTCCGGCGGCACGTCCAGCACGGGGGGCAGCGGCTCCACGGGGGCGACGGGATCGACCGGCGGCAGCGGTTCCACGGGTTCCGCGGGAGGCAGCGGTTCCACGGGATCGACCGGCGGCAGCGGCTCCACGGGTTCCGCGGGAGGCAGCGGCTCCACGGGGGCGACGGGATCGACGGGCGGCAGCGGCGGTACCACCGGTGACCCCGGCACCGCGGCGGGCGGGACGAGCGGTGGGACCGTGCTCGACCCCGACACCGGTCAGCTCGTCAGCACCGAACAGACCGGCGACACCTCCGTCGTCGCCAGTCCGGTCTCCCTCGGCACGGACGACGCCCTCGGACTGCGCACCGCACTGATGGCACTGTCGGCCGTGCTGCTGCTCGGTGTCGTCGTCGGACCACCACTCGTCGCCCGCGTGATGGCCAACCGGGCCCGCCGGAACGGCGGCTCGGCATGAGGACCGCACTGAACCGGCCCCGGCCGCGCATCCTCCTGGCCGTGGGCTCGCTGCTGGCCGCCCTCGTGGTGGCCCTGGTCCCGCTGCCGTCCACCGGCACCGCCGCCGCCGCGGACGCCGGCGCGGAGTCCTCCGCGGTGACGAAGACGGGGACCAAGGGCACGTACAACGACTTCTCCCACCTGAAGGTGACCGTCCACCAGACCAAGGACCTGCGCTCCCAGAGCGTGCGGGTCAGCTGGGAAGGCGGGACGCCGACGGAGTCGGACACTCAGTTCAACACCAACTTCCTGCAGATCATGCAGTGCTGGGGCGACGATCCGGCCGGGCCCGCGCGAGAGCAGTGCGAATTCGGCGCCACGGGAGTTCCGCTTCCCGGCATCATGACCAGTAGCCGGCGGGTCGCCAGCACCGGGTCCGGCGTCGGCGATCCCGGGGAGACGCAGTACCCCGGCACCAACAACTTCGTGCCCTTCCGTCCCGTCCACGGGGCGCCCACCACGTCCTCCACGGACTACACGTACTTCGGGCCGTTGGACACCAACGAGCAGATAGCCGGCCGGATCTTCGGCAACGGCACGGGTGAAGTGGGATTCGAAGTACAGGACGGGAGCCAGGCCGACCATCTCGGCTGCGGTGCGAACACGGCGCCGCCCGGCGCTGCCGTCACTCCGCGTTCCTGCTGGCTGGTCGTCGTGCCGCGCGGCACTCACGACGCGGACGGCAGTGACAGGGGCGCGGGCAACAAGCTCGACACCTCGCCGCTGTCCGCGACGAACTGGGCCCAGCGGATCGTCTTCCGCCTGGACTTCCAGCCGATCGGCTCGTTCTGCCAGGTGGGCCAGGCGGAGCGAACCGTATCGGGTTCCGAACTGGCCGACGACGCGGTCGCGTCGTGGGGGCCGACGCTGTGCTCGTCCACGGGGAGCACGTTCGTCTTCAACCGGGAGGACGAGGAGAGCGCCAGGGGCGAGGTACTGAGCACCACGCCCCAGACGCCCGGGCTGGGGGTCACCGTCGACCCGGTGGTTCAGCCGGCAGGCGGACCATCCGTCGTGCACGCTCCGGTGGCGTTGTCCGGTCTGGGGTTCGCCTTCTTCATAGAAGGCCCTTCCGGCGTGGTGCGCGACATGAATCTGACACCGCGGCTCGTGGCCAAGATGCTCACCCATTCCTATGTGAGAGACGTGCCGTGGGCCATCCCTGTTCCGGGGCATGTGAAAGGCAATCCTGATTACTGGACCCAGGACCCGGAATTCAAGGAACTGAACCCGGAATTCCCTGGTCAGATTACGCCCATGAGCCTCATTGTTCCGCAGGGGAATTCTGACACCGCGCGCATGATCTGGAACTGGCTCCAGGCGGACAAGGACGCCCGGGACTTCCTTGCCGGAAAGAAAGATCCCTGGGGAATGAAATTGAACCCCTATTTCAAGGACCTGGGCCTGGACACCGCCCTGAACAACTTCCCCAAGGTGGACGAGACGCGCGCCCCGGCCCTGGCCGGACTCCCGCCGGACCCGCCCGACTACGGAATCATCGACCTCGCCCCGTACGTGGCCGATCTGCACGACGGCGCCCTGCGTACCCGCCGGGGCCACAACGGCCGAACCATCCAGCAGGATGTGGGCTCCACCACCAACGCCAGGGGTCTCAAGGCCGACGAGATCTTCCCGGGCCACCATGCCGTGATGGCGATCGTCGATGCCGCGTCCGCGGAGCGTTACGGACTGCCGACAGCGGCCCTGCGCAATGCGGACGGAAACTTCGTCAGGCCCTCGGCCGGCACGCTGCAGGCAGGCGTCGATGCCATGCGACCGTGGCCGGACAACTCCGCCGTGCTCAAGCCCGATCCGGCACGGGCCAAGGGCCAGGCGTACCCGTTGACCGCGGTGACCTACGCCGCCGCTTCGGTGAACCAGGACGCGCAGGCCCGCAAGGCGTACGCGAATTTCATCAGGTTCGCCGCGGGGCCGGGCCAGACGCCGGGCCGGTCGGCAGGCGAACTTCCGCCCGGCTACGCGCCGTTGCCGACGAAGCTCCGCCAGCAGGCCGAGGCTGCCGCCGACGCCCTGGAACGAGGAGCGCCCGCGGACGGCCCTTCGACCGGTGGGCCGGCACCGGGCGATCCCGGGGGCGGTGACTCCGGCGGTGGCTCCGGCGGTCCCGCATCCGGGGCCGGAACAGGTGGAACGTCCTCCGGCACGGGCGCCGGCGGAGCGTCCTCGGGCGGAACGGGGGGCGACACCGGTGGCGCCGGCGGCGGCCCCGGCGCGGTGCCGTCGAATTCATCGGCCGCCGCGCCCGGATCCGCGCCTCCTTCCGTCGTGCCGCAGCAGAATGTCGCGAAATCCGGTATTACCCCCGGCGAAGCCCTCGGAGTGATCCGCTGGGTCCTTCTCGCCGTTCTTGTTCTCGGTGGGGCGGCGGCTCTGACAGGCCCGGTGTTTCTTCGTTTTGCGCAACGGCGGACCCCCTAGGAGACACCTAGGAGGCTTGCCCGTAACCTTTTCCTCCATGGGAATTGGTGGCCACCGCATTAAAAACTTGGAAGCGTATGCGGTGGCCGGCCGACGGGTCGGCAGCACGGAAATCCGGATTCAGCTTGAACGTCCAGTCTTCGAAATCCCGAAACAAGGAGTTCTGAAGTGAACGTCAAGTCTCGCGCCAAGGTCGGCGCCGCGATCCTCGGCGCCGCGGCGCTCGGCGTCGGCATCCTGGCCGCCCCCGCGTCCGCGGACGCCCCGATCCGTCAGCTGGCGGGTGTCGGTTCGGACACCACGCAGTACGTCATGAACGGTCTGGCCAACGGCAGCGTCGTCGTGAACGCCGGCGGCGCGAACTACGTCACGTCGTGGGACGCCGTCGCCCAGTCGGGCGCCGCCGACCCGTTCACCACCAAGAACCCGGCGACGACCCCCGGATGCACGTTCACCCGCGCGGAGGCGAACGGCTCCTCGAACGGCATCAAGCTGCTCAACGCCGACATCGCGAACGGGGGGAGCGTCTGCCTCGACTTCGCCCGCTCCTCGCGTCAGCCGAACGACACCAGCAGCGCGGACCTCACCTGGATCCCGTTCGCCAAGGACGCGGTCACGTACGCCACCGACCTGGGCAGCACCATCGGGTCCCAGGCGCCCGGCACCTCGAGCAACCCGTCTCTGACGACGACGCAGCTGCACGACATCTACACCACCTGCAAGTACACGGATGCCGCGGGCGCCGTGCACACGGTGCAGCCGCTGCTGCCGCAGGCCGGCTCCGGCACCCGGTCGTACTGGCTGTCGTCCATCAGTGTCTCCGAGGCGCAGATCACCGCGGCCAAGGCGAGCTGCGGCCTGGTCGACACCATCCAGGAGCACGACGGTACGGCGATCACCAACCTCAACCAGATCATGCCGTACTCCGTCGCCCAGTGGATCGCCCAGGGCAAGAGCCTCCCGGGCGTCCCGAACCGCCGCGGCGAGTCGCGTCTGCGCAACATCGGGGGTGTGGCACCCACCACCGGCTCCGGCAGCGCGCTCGCGCTCAACCCGAGCTTCGTCTTCACCCGTGACGTCTACAACGTCGTCCAGACCTCCCGGCTCAACGAGGCCGCGATCGACGAGGCGTTCGTGGTGAAGTCGAGCGTCCCGGGCGACACGGCGGATGTCTGCCAGGACACCACCACCATCACGACCTACGGCTTCGCCGCCATCCCCAACTGCGGTGCGACCACCCTCACGGGCAAGAGCTGACCCGTGATCGTCCTCTGATCCCCGCGTGACGGCCGGGCACCCTCCAGGTGCCCGGCCCCACGTGCTGTCGCCCTATCCGTCCACCAACCGTCCCCCGGGGGGCAATCGCCATGACAGTGCTCCATCCCTTCCGAAGAGCGGCATCGATCGCGGCCGCCTGCGCCCTGCTCGCCCTGGGCCTCGTGACCCTGGTCGCATCCCAGTCCCAGCCCGCCCGGGCGGCGTCCATCGGGACTTTCACCATGGCGCCCAGCGGCAAGTTGAGCGATCCGGAGCCGCTCGGCAGCACCATCGGCATACCTGCCGCGTGCCCCGACTTCGTCATCGACGACGGAAACGGTGGCGTGATCACCTTCCCCTTCAACTGGGGCCTTTTTCTCAATGTGGTCAAGGACGGCACAGAGGTCCGCGCGATAGACGGCATCTACAACGACGCGGACCGGCCCTACGACTCGGCGAAGACGATTTCGCTGGCCGCGGCGGACAACCCCGATCTGGCGGTCCACGACCTGTCGCAGATCTTCAGCGGTGACGGCACCTACGAGCTGCGTCTGCAATGCATGGACGATTTCTCGGGCACCCACCCGGACTCTCCGTACTGGACCCAGCAAATCACCGTCACCGGCGACAACTGGGTGGTCGGAGAGGGTGCCACGGCCGTCACTGTCGCGTTGCCGGAGTACAGCCCCAGCCAGCCCGAGCCGGGCCAGGAGGTGACGCTCACGGCAACGGTCACGCCGGCGGAGGCAGTCGGCACGGTGACTTTCCTGGACGGTGGGACACCGCTGAACCAGACGCCGGTCCAGGTCGCCGCCGGGAAGGCCGAGTTCAAGACGTCGACGCTGTCCGACGGAGGCCACTCGATCATCGCCCGGTTCACCCCGGACAACCCCGCCGAGTTCGGGGCGTCCGAGTCCGAGGCCCGGACCGTGACGGTGCAGTTGCCGCGGGCCGAGATGCTCGACAACGCCGGTCAGCGGATCGCCCCGGGCTCGGAGCTCCAGCGCGGCCAGACGGTCAAGCTGATCCTCCGGGGATGCGCAGCCGGCGACTCGTACGGACTGACCATGAATCTGGGCGCCGGTCCCACGGATGCCACGTTCCCCGACAGGACGGCGGACGCCGGCGGCGTGGTGACCTGGGAGGCGCTCACGGTTCCCGAGGACGCGGTCGCCAGCCCCAACTACAACTGGGTGTGGACCCCGAACTGCGACCCGACGTTCCCGACGATGGCGTTCAAGGTCCCCGAGCCGCCGTCCGGGTCCCCGAGCCCCACCGACTCCACGACGCCCACCGACGATCCGACCGACGACCCCTCCGACTCCCCGTCGCCCACGGACTCCGCGACGGACACGTCCGGCACGACGTCCGGGACCAGCGGCGGCGACACCGCGGGTGACTCCGGCGGCAGCGGTGACACCGGAGGCACCGGCAGCAGCGGCGGCTCCGGCACCGGCGGCTCCGGCGGGAACTCGCCTCAGGGCGGCCTCGCCTCCACCGGCAGCCAGATCGCGCTGTTCTCCGGCGTGGGCGCCGTCGTCCTGTTCGGGGCCGGCTTCGCCTTCGTGCGGCTCGGCGGCCGCAGGAAGCTGCTGACCTTCGGCCCGCCCCGCTCGTAACGGCCCGCGGAGCACGGGCGGCGGGCCCCCACCCCGCCGCCCGCGCTTCCGTTTCTCCACCCACACCACTCCACAGGGAGCGCACCCCGTGACCACGCTGTCCCCGCCCCCGCCCGTCGTGGCGCCCGCGCGCCCGCCGGATGCCGGGCCACCGCTCACCCGCCCCGGCCTCGCGTTCGCCGGGGCGGCCCTGTGCGTCCTCGCCGCGCTGCTGCTCGGCTTCGCCGCCGACCTCACCCTCGTGGGCAATCTCCAGCACGCCCGCGACCAGCGGACGGCGTACGACGAGCTGCGCCGGCAACTCGCCCTGGGCACCGCCCCGGTGGGCCAGCGGACCTTCGACGGCAAGCCGCTCGAACCCGGCGCCCCCGTCGCGTTGCTGCGCATCCCGGAACTCGGTCTGGACGAGGTCGTCGAGGAGGGCACCACCTCCGGCGTGCTGATGGCGGGTCCCGGGCACCGCCGTGACACCCCGCTGCCGGGGCAGGCGGGCACCAGCGTGATCATGGGCCGCCAGTGGGGGTACGGCGGCCCGTTCAACGATCTGCACCGGCTGGCCCCCGGCACCGCGATCGAGCTGACCACCGGGCAGGGCACGGCCCGCTACGAGGTGACCGGCCTCCGCCGCGCGGGCGACCCGCTGCCGTCCGTCCTCGAACAGGGCCGGGGCCGGCTCACCCTCATCACCGCCGAGGGCCCCGCCTACACCCCCTCCGGCGTCCTGCGCGTCGACGCCGACCTGGTGAGCGATGTCCAGCCCAACCCGCCGCGTCCGCAGGCCGCCGGCTGGATCGACGGCTCCGAGCAGGCCCTGGGCCGCGAGAACTCGGTCTGGCTCCCGGTCTTCCTGTGGTCGCTGGCGCTGCTCGGCGCGGCGCTGCTCACCACCTGGGCCCATCGCGTGTGGGGACGCTGGCAGACCTGGATCGCCGGTGTACCCGTCCTGGTCGCGCTCGGCCTCGCCGTCTCGGGCGCCGCCGCCCGTCTGCTGCCCAACCTGCTCTGACCGACCCCTGAACCACTGGGAGCCACGTCATGTCCGATCCCACCGACACGCTCGTCGGCGAAACCCTGCGCATCCCCCCGGTCGCCGCCCCGGCCGCCGTGGCGAGCGGCAGCCCGGCCACCCTGGAGGCCGACGCGATCTCCGCGTGGTTCGGCGACCACAAGGTCCTGGACGAGGTGTCGCTCACCATGCCCGCCCACCAGGTCACCGCGCTCATCGGCCCCTCCGGTTGCGGCAAGTCCACCTTCCTGCGGATCCTCAACCGCATGCACGAGCTGGTCGGCTCCGCGTCGCTGGCCGGCCGGGTGCTGCTCGACGGCGACGACATCTACGACCGCGGGCGCCGCATCACCCAGGCCCGCCGCCAGATCGGCATGGTCTTCCAGAAGCCGAACCCCTTCCCGGCGATGTCGATCTACGACAACGTGGTCGCCGGCCTCAAGATGGGCGGCATCAAGGCCGCCCGCCAGGACAAGGACGCCCTGGTCGAGGAGTGCCTGACCAAGGCCGGCCTGTGGAAGGAGGTCCGGGATCGCCTCCGGCAGCCCGGCGGCGCCCTCTCCGGCGGCCAGCAGCAGCGCCTGTGCATCGCCCGCTCGCTGGCGGTGCGGCCCCGGGTGCTGCTGATGGACGAGCCGTGCTCCGCCCTGGACCCGACCTCCACCCGGCGCATCGAGGAGACGATCCACGAGCTCTCCCACGAGGTCACCATCGTCATCGTCACCCACAACATGCAGCAGGCCGCGCGCGTCTCCGACCAGTGCGCGTTCTTCCTCGCCGAGCAGGGCACCCCGGGTGTCATCGTCGAACACGGCGCCACGGACGCGATGTTCAACAACCCGCAGGACCAGCGCACCACGGATTACGTCAACGGCCGTTTCGGGTAGTCGACCGGTGTCCGAACGGAGGTGCGCGATGAGAGGCATCCGGGCGGCCGCGACCGTTGCGGGCCTGGTGGCGTGCGCGGCCCTCGCGGGCTGCGGCGCCCCGGCCCCGGCCGGTGAACCGCTCGCGGGGCCGGAGCCGGTCCCCGTCGCGAGCCCCACCCGATCGCGGACGCCGTCGGCGTCCGCTGCCCCGGTCACGCCGGCCGTCACCAGCACGGCGTCGCGCGCCGCGGCCCCCCGGCGCCCCCCGTCGGCACCGCCGCGGACCCACCCGCCGGTCCCGCCGTCCGCGGGCGCGACCACCGCGTCGCCGCGGCCCGGACTCCCGGATCTGTCGCGCACGGCGCCCCCCTCCCCGTCCGCGCCGCCGACCCCGCGGGCCACGCCCACCGCCCCGGCGTCCTCGCCACCGCCGTCGTCACGGGCCGCCTCCCCGGTGCCCTCCTCGCCGGTACCGGACGCGGCCACCGCCCTCCACATCGGCGACTGGTCGGCCCAGGTCGTCCGCGGCGACCAGGAGACCGTGGACGCCTGCCGTGACGCCGTCCAGTGGGACGGTCCCGAACTCGGCAGCGAGGACGGATACGCCCTGCGCACCGCCGTCGTCGTGGGCCACGACTACTGCGGCTTCCAGCGGTTCGCCACCCTGCCGATCGGCACGGCCGTCACCGCCACGACCCCGCGCGGCACCTTCACGTACCGCGTCTACGCCCACCACACCGAGCCCGGCCGCGGCACCCCCTCCCACGGCCTCTACTGGGGCGACCTGACCCTCCAGTCCTGCGTCGGCCCGAATACGGGCTTCAGCTACCTCAGGCGCGAATGAGCCGGCTCCGTCTGTACGCCCAGTCCCAGGACCGCGCGAGATACGACGTTCACCTCTGAACTCCTTGTCGCTGGATTTCGAAGACAGGACGTCCAAGTGGAATCCGGACTTTCGCAGGGTCCGCCATTTCACGGGAAAGTGATGCGCGTGGGCGCGGGGATCAGACGGTGGTCCCTGTGAGCCGCTCGGAGACGTCCCACAGCCGCTGGCGTTCGGCGTCGGTCGCGCCGCTCAGCGGGGAGTACATCCGCTGCTCGGCGGGCGGCCCGCCCAGGTTGCCGGGGCCGCTGGGCCCGTAGAGTGCGCCGGCCTTCGCGGCCGGATCGGTCGCCGCCATCAATGCGGGCAGTTTCGCCGTGGCGACGGTGCCGACGAGGATGCCGCTCGCCGAGAGCGCCCGGATGAGGCGGACCGCGGGTGTGTCCTTGGGGCGGCCCAGTTCCGGGCGGGCGGCGAGCAGGCTCGTGGGGGCGACACCGGGGTGGGAGAGGTTGCTGGTGATGCCCCAGCCGTTCGCCTCGCTGCGGCGTTGCAGTTCGATGCCGAAGAGCCCGAAGGCGATCTTGGACTGGACGTAGGCGCGCTGCTTGTCGTACCCGCGCTCCCAGTTGAGGTCGTCCCAGTTGATGGAGCCGCTGCGCGCGGCGATGCTGACCTGCGAGGTGACGCGGGCGCGGCCGGCCCGCAGCAGCGGGAGGAGGTGGCCCACGAGCGCGAAGTGGCCCAGGTGGTTGGTGCCGAACTGCAGCTCGTGGCCCTCGGCCGTGGCCTGCCGGGCCGGGGGGACCATCACGCCGGCGTTGTTGACGAGGATGTGGAGGGGCCGGCCCTCTTGCCGGAGGGTGTCGCCGAGGGCCGCGACGGAATCGAGCGAGGCCAGGTCGAGGACGCGCAGGGAGACCTTCGCCCCGGGAACGCTGTGCCGGATCTCCCGGATCGCTTTCTCGCCCTTGGCGGGATTGCGGACCGGCATGAGGACCTCCGCTCCCGCGGCGGCGAGCCGCGCGGCTATTTCCCGGCCCATTCCGTCGCTGGCGCCGGTGACGAGGGCGCGCTTTCCGGAAAGGTCCGGAATGGTGATGTCGATCTCGCGACGAGCCACGATGCACTCCTTGGGTCGTTGTTTCCGGAACAACACTCGGGGACACCGCGACCTCGTTCCAGGGACTGCCCATCCATGGATACGGAGAAAGGGAATGCACCCTTCCGTTTCTGCGGGAGAGGGGGATCGCCGGTCCGTGGCTCCGGCCGGACGCGGCCGGTAGAAAGGACGGCACAGGACCGGGGAGAGGGAGACCATGATCGATCGCGTCGGGCTGGCCGCGTTCCTCCGCAAGCGCCGGGAGTCGCTGCAACCCGAGGACGTCGGCCTTCCACGCGGCTCCCGGCGCCGTACGAGCGGTCTGCGGCGGGAGGAGGTCGCGGCGCTCTGCCACATGTCGACCGACTACTACTCCCGTCTCGAACGCGAGCGCGGGCCCCAGCCGTCGAGCCAGATGCTCGCCTCGATGGCCCTGGGGCTGCATCTCTCGCTCGCCGAGCGCGACCACCTCTTCCGCCTCGCGGGACAGCGGCCGCCGGACCCCAGCGGGATCAGCGAGCACATCAGCCCGGGCCTGCTGCGCATCCTCGACCGCCTCAGCGACACCCCCGCGGAGATCGCCACGGAGCTCGGCGAGACCTTGCGGCAGACCCCGATGAGCGTCGCGCTGTCCGGGGACATGACCCGCTACACCGGACCGGCCCGCAGCTCCGGGTTCCGGTGGTTCACCGATCCCTCGGCACGCCAGCGCTACGCGCCGGAGGAACACGCCTTCCTCACGCGCATGTACGCCTCGGGACTGCGCGAGGTCGTCACCCTCCGCGGGCCCGGCTCGCGCGCGGCGCAACTGGCCGACCTGCTCCTGGGCAGCAGCGAGGAGTTCCGCCGGGCGTGGGACAAACACGAGATCGGCGTACGCGCCCACGAGGTGAAACGCTTCGTGCACCCCGAGGTCGGCCCCCTCGATCTCACGTGCCAGCGCCTGGTCGATCCCGAACAGGCCCACTCACTGCTCGTCTACACGGCCATCCCCGGCACCGAGAGCCACGAGAAGTTGCGTCTGCTCTCCGTTATAGGGGCCCAGCCGCTCCGCTGACGCGCCGGGACGGCGTGCGTCGCCCGTTCGGGGGATGGCGGCATCGTCACTTTCGAAGTACTTTCAAAAACATGCCTACCGAGACCGGCGCCGTGAATTTCTCCGAGCTGGTGAACAAGAACAAGCAGACTCTCGCCCGGCTGAAGGAATCGCCCCGGTTGCTCTTGCACCGCAGGGATGGAGAGGACCTGGTCCTCACCACCGCGGCCCGGGCGGAGCAGGACCAGACCGTGGTGTCCGCCGCCACACGCATGCTCGCCGCGATCGCGCGGCGGGAGCCCGGCAGCATGGAACTCCTGCTCGACCTGCTTCCTGACGCGTTTCCCTGGGTGCGCTTCCTGCCCGAGCCCGATGTCCACGCCTTCGCCGTCGAACTGGTCGACACCATGCGTGCCGCGGATGCCCTGGGGAACAGTGCATCCGTCGCCCAGGTGCTCGTCGCCTGGCAGCACACGGCCGAGGCCCACTCCGATCCCGAACTGCTGGCCGCGCTCACCAGGGACCACGACGAGGACTACGGCGCGGTACCCGATCCGCGGGACACGGTGTGACGGCCGGCCGGGCGACCGAACGGCGCCTCCGGCGCCGGAGGGTCAGTGGGAGGTCCGCTTCGCGGACGCGGCCTCGGCCAAGGGATGGGAGAACCTTGCCGGGCAGGCCCCTGGAAACACGTACCGTGCGTGGCTGACGATGCGCACGAACCCCCGCCCGGTCGTGGAGACATCCCGGCACCATCGGCTCAAGGGCAGCCTGGCGCACGGCACCCACAGAGGGCGGACCTGCGAGCAATGGCAGATCGAAGTCACCGGCGGCGGTCGCGTCTGGTACCTGGTGGACACGGCGCACGACACGTGCTGGATCACCTTCGCGGGTGCGGGACACCCGCGGGCCACCGAGCGCCGCTGACGGAGCGCGGCCGTGTCGCTCCGTCAGCGGACGGGTGGGTCAGATGCCCGCGGCCGCCGCGAGGTCGGACTTGAGCGCGGCCAGGACCTCCGCCGCCCGCGTGCGGGTGGCCGCGAGGGTCTCGGCGCCGCCGGGGACCGGGAGGACGACCTCCAGGTAGCACTTGAGCTTGGGTTCCGTGCCGCTCGGGCGGACGATGACCCGGGCCGCCTCGACGGGACCGGCGCCGGCCAGGTGGTAGCGCAGGCCGTCCGTCGGGGGCAGGTCCTCGGTGCCCCGGGTGAGGTCCTCGGCGGTCGTCACGGCCAGCCCCGCCAGCGAGGTCGGCGGCCGCTCCCGCAGCCGCGTCATGGCCTCGCCGATGAGGCCGAGGTCGGCGACCCGCACCGAGAGCTGGTCGGTGGCGTGCAGGCCGTACTCCAGGGCGATGTCGTCCAGGAGGTCGGAGAGGGTGCGGCCCTTGGCCTTGAGCTCGGCGGCGAGTTCGGCGACGGCCAGGGCCGCGCTGATGCCGTCCTTGTCACGGACGCCCCCGGGGTCCACGCAGTAGCCGAGGGCCTCCTCGTAGCCGTAACGCAGGCCCTCCACGCGGGAGATCCACTTGAAGCCGGTCAGGGTGTCGGCGTAGTCCAGGCCCGCCCGGGCGGCGATGCGGGACAGCAGCGAGGAGGAGACGATGCTCGCCGCGAAGGTCCCGGTGGCGCGCTGGTGCACCAGATGCGTGGCGAGCAGGGCGCCCACCTCGTCGCCGCGCAGCATCCGCCAGCCGGCCTCCGTGCCGCGGTCCGGGACGGCGACGGCGCAGCGGTCCGCGTCGGGGTCGTTGGCGATGACGATGTCGGTGTCGACGCCCGGCGCGAGCGCGCGGGCGGCGGCGAAGGCCAGGTCCATCGCCCCCGGCTCCTCGGGGTTGGGGAAGGCGACCGTCGGGAAGTCCGGGTCGGGCTCGGCCTGTTCCGCGACGACGTGGGGGGCGGCGAAACCGGCCCGCGCGAAGGCGGCGGTCAGCGTGGAGCGGCCGACGCCGTGCAGGGGGGTGTAGACCACGGACAGGTCCCGCGGGGAGTGCCGGTCCACCACCGAGGCGACGCGCTCCAGATAGGCCTCGACGACCTCGTCGCCGTAGACCTGCCAGCCGTCACCGGCCGGCGGCACGTCCGCGAGCGGGCCGATCGCGGCGATCTCGGCGGCGATGCCGGAGTCGGCGGGCGGCACGATCTGCGAGCCGTCGCCGAGGTAGACCTTGTAGCCGTTGTCCTGGGGCGGGTTGTGGCTCGCGGTCACCATGACGCCCGCGGCCGCGCCGAGATGGCGTACGGCGAAGGCGAGCACGGGCGTGGGCAGCGGCCGGGACAGCAAGGCGGCGCGCAGCCCGGCGCCGACCATGACGGCGGCCGTGTCGCGCGCGAAGTCGTACGACTTGTGGCGGGCGTCGTAGCCGACGACGACCAGTCCGTCGCCCTGGCCGTGCGCCTTGAGGTACGCGGCCAGGCCCGCGGCCGCGCGGATGACGACCGAGCGGTTCATCCGCATCGGACCCGCGCCGATCTCGCCGCGCAGACCGGCGGTGCCGAACTGCAAGGTGCCCGCGAACCGGTCTGCCAGGTCGTCCGCCGCGGCCCGGTCACCGGCCTCGGCGGAGGCGAGCAGCACCTCCAGTTCGTCCCGGGTGTCCGGGTCGGGGTCCTCGGCCAGCCAGGTACGGGCCTGCCGGATCAGCTGCTCTGCGCTGTTGCTTGCGCTTGCCACGTCATGCTCCTGCGATGTCTCGGTCGTCGGTGCCGCCTCCGCCGCCGCGGCGGCCGGTCCCGGGACCGGCGTGCCGGGGCCGACCGGGGGCCGGGGGCCGGGTGGGGGCGGCGCGTGCCGGGGGACCAGTGAGTTACCGGGGTAACCTCCCCGCGCCCGCCGGTTCCCTAACCAGGTGAACCGGGCGCCCACGGCGCGCACGGGCGGGCGGGGCGGCGGTGCCCGGGTTCCGCCCTGTGCCGGTCGGGGTCCCGCCGGACGGTCAGATCCGCTCCAGCACCTGGGCGAGGAGGGCGCCCATGCGGGCGGCGGAGTCGCGGCCGGCCTCCAGGACCTCCTCGTGGTTGAGGGGTTCGCCGGTCATGCCCGCGGCCAGGTTGGTGACCAGGGAGATGCCGAGCACCTCGGCCCCCGCCTCGCGGGCCGCGATGGCCTCCAGCGTGGTGGACATGCCGACCAGGTCGCCGCCGATGGTGCGGACCATGTTGATCTCGGCGGGCGTCTCGTAGTGCGGGCCGGGGAGCTGGACGTAGACGCCCTCCTCCAGGGAGGGGTCGACCTCCTTGCACAGCGCGCGCAGCCGCGGCGAGTACAGGTCGGTGAGGTCCACGAAGTTGGCGCCCACGATCGGCGAGGTGGCCGTCATGTTGATGTGGTCGCTGATCAGCACGGCCTGGCCGGGCCGGTAGTCGGGGCGCAGCCCGCCGCAGCCGTTGGTGAGCACGACGGTCTTGCAGCCGGCGGCGACGGCGGTGCGCACACCGTGCACCACGGTGGCCACGCCGTGGCCCTCGTAGTAGTGGTTGCGGCCCAGGAACACCAGCGCGCGCCGGTCGCCCATCCGCACCGAGCGCACCTTGCCGGAGTGCCCGGCGACGGCGGGCGGCGGGAAGCCCGGCAGCTCGGTGATCGCGAACTCGTACTCGGCCTCTCCGAGCCGGTCGGCGGCCGGCACCCAGCCGGAGCCCATCACCAGGGCGACGTCGTGGGTCTCGTCGCCGGTGAGCTCGCGCAGGCGAGCGGCGGCCTCCGTGGCGGCGGCGTACGGGTCGCCCTGCGGAGTGCGGGCTGCGTTGGGATGTGCGGAAGAGTTCACGCCGATGAGGGTAGCCGGTTATCTCCTACGCGCGTAGACGTCTCAGGTCACGGTCTGCGAAACTTCGGAGGATCCGACGATTGACGGTCCCATTGTGCCGTCCGGGGAGTCCGGTGGTGAGCGCTTTCCCCGCGCATCACCCAGTGTTCATCTCCGCCCGCCGCCCGGTCCGGGGCGTGCCCCGCGGTCAGCAGGGGCGCTTGCGCAGTTCCATGACGTAGTCGTGCGGGGCGCCCGCGGACTCGGCCGCGTCGGCCATCTCGCCCAGGTAGCGGGCGGAGGGGAGGCCGCCCTCGTAGTCGTTGAGGACGTAGATCCACGCCGTCACGTCGCCGTCGAGGGTGTGCGCCCGGACCTGGTGGCGGCGGTAGATGCCGAGCGGGACGCCCTCCCAGCGGTCCAGCGACTCGTCGTCGACCGGGGCGATGTCGTACAGCCCGACGAAGACCTGGTGCAGCGGGTCCTCCACCAGAGTGGCGATCGCCCCCTCCCAGCCCATCTGCTCGCCGCCGAAGGTCAGGCGCCAGCCGTCGAGCCAGCCGGTTCCGCGCAGCGGCGAGTGCGGGGCGCGGCGGGTCATCAGCCGCGCGTCGAGGTTGCCGGCGTACGCGGCGTAGAGCGACATGGTGACGAGAGTACGACAGAGGGACCCCGCCCACCCGCCCACGACGGCCGGGCCGCGGGGCCCCGTAGGTGATCACTTGGCGCGTGCGGGACAATGGGGTACGTGACTCGGATCGTGATCATTGGTGGCGGACCCGGCGGATACGAAGCGGCCCTCGTGGCCAGCCAGCTGGGCGCGGAGGTGACCGTCGTCGACTGCGACGGCCTGGGCGGGGCGTCGGTGCTCACCGACTGCGTGCCGTCGAAGACCCTGATCGCGACGGCCGAGGTGATGACCACCTTCGACTCCTCGTACGAGGAACTGGGCATCATCGTGGCGGACGACACGCCGCACGTCGAGCAGGCGGCCCGCGTCGTCGGCGTCGACCTCGGCAAGGTCAACCGGCGGGTGAAGCGCCTCGCGCTCGCCCAGTCGCACGACATCGCCGCCTCCGTCACCCGCGCCGGCGCCCGGGTCATGCGCGGCCGAGGGCGGCTCGAGGGCATGCAGGCCATCGACGGCTCCCGCAAGGTCGTCGTGGCGGCCGCCGACGGCACGACCGAGACCCTCACCGCCGACGCCGTGCTGATCGCCACCGGCGGTCGCCCCCGCGAGCTCCCCGACGCGCTGCCGGACGGCGAGCGCATCCTCAACTGGACGCAGGTGTACGACCTGGACGAGCTCCCCGAGGAGCTCATCGTGGTCGGCTCCGGCGTGACCGGCGCCGAGTTCGCCGGCGCGTACCAGGCGCTCGGCTCCAAGGTGACGCTCGTCTCCTCCCGCGACCGCGTCCTGCCCGGCGAGGACCCGGACGCCGCCGCCGTCCTGGAGGACGTCTTCCGCCGCCGCGGCATGAACGTCATGGCCCGCTCCCGCGCCGAGTCCGCCAAGCGGGTGGGCGACCGCGTCGAGGTCACGCTCTCCGACGGCCGGGTCATCACCGGCAGCCACTGCCTCATGGCGGTCGGCGCCATACCCAACAGCTCCGACATGGGCCTGGAGGGCGCCGGGGTCAAGCTGAAGGAGTCCGGCCACATCTGGACCGACAAGGTCTCCCGCACCTCCGCCCCGGGCGTGTACGCGGCCGGTGACGTCACGGGCATCTTCGCGCTCGCGTCGGTCGCCGCCATGCAGGGCCGGATCGCGATGTACCACTTCCTCGGCGAGACGGTCGGCCCGCTCAACCTCAAGGCGGTCTCCTCGAACGTCTTCACCGACCCCGAGATCGCGACGGTCGGCTACACGCAGTCCGACGTCGACGCCGGCATCATCGACGCCCGCGTCCTGAAGCTGCCGCTGCTGCGCAACCCGCGGGCGAAGATGCAGGGCATCCGGGACGGCTTCGTGAAGCTCTTCTGCCGTCCGGGCACCGGGATCGTGGTCGGCGGCGTGGTCGTGTCGCTGCGCGCGAGCGAGCTGATCCACCCCATCTCGATCGCGGTCGACAACAATCTGACCGTCGAGCAGATGGCGAACACCTTCACGGTCTATCCGTCGCTGTCGGGCTCGATCGCGGAGGCCGCACGCCAGTTGGCCACCCGGAAGGCCGCCGGGGAGCTGTAACCGCGGGGCGCGGGGCCGCAGCTTTCCGTATAGCACGCGACGTCCGACTTCACGAACAACTTCTGTTAATCGGTGCAAACTGCTGATAGCAGACGGTCATTGGCGTTACTGTCAGTTTCGTGTTCGCAGCAGAACGTCGCCAACTGATCCTCGAAATGGTGCGCGCCAACGGAGCCGTTTCCCTCCGTGAGCTCGCCCGCGTCGTCCAGACCTCGGAAGTGACCGTACGGCGTGACGTGCGGGCGCTGGAGGCAGAAGGACTGCTCGACCGCCGGCACGGCGGTGCGGTGCTGCCGGGGGGCTTCACCAGGGAGTCCGGCTTCCCGCAGAAATCCCATCTATCGACCGCGGAGAAGACGGCGATCGCCGATCTCGCGGCCGGTCTCGTCGAGGAGGGCGAGGCCATTGTCGTCGGTGCCGGTACCACCACCCAGGAGCTGGCACGCCGGCTCGCCCGGGTGCCGGGGCTGACCGTCGTGACCAACTCCCTGCTCGTGGCGCAGGCGTTGGCGCATGCCAACCGGGTCGAGGTCGTCATGACCGGCGGCACGCTCCGCGGGTCCAACTACGCGCTGGTCGGCAGCGGCGCCGAGCAGTCCCTGCAGGGGCTGCGGGTCTCCCGGGCGTTCCTGTCCGGGGCCGGCCTCACCGCCGAACGCGGCCTGTCCACCTCGAACATGCTCTCCGCGAGCGTCGACCGGGCACTGGTCCAGGCGGCCGCGGAAGTCGTGGTGCTGGCCGACCACACCAAGCTGGGCACCGACACCATGTTCCAGACCGTGCCCACGGACCTGATCACCCATCTGGTCACCGACGCGCCGCCCGCGGGCGACGACCGCGCGGCGACCGAACTCCAGGCGCTGGCCGACCGCGGTGTGCAGGTCGCGGTGGCGTCGACCGACGGTGTGGACGGCGGGATGCCCCACGGGCGGCAGCGGCGGGAGATGCCGCCCGTGCCGGGTCCCCGCCGCCACCAGCACCCGCAGCCGGGCTACTCCGCCGGCAGCGCGGCCCCGCCCGGGGAGCCGCGCGCCCGGGCCGCCGGGCAGTCGGCCGGAGGCGTGGCGGGCAGCATGTCGCCGCTGCGCACCGCCCAACTGGCCGGGGAGCAGCAGGCCGCCCGGATCGCGGACCTGGCACCGCGCCGCCGCTGACCACCGCGGGCCCCGGCCGATCCTCGGCCGGGGCCTGCGTGCGGTGCCGTGCGTGCGGCGCTGTGCCGCCGCAGACGTGGATCAGTCCTTGATCTCGCAGATCAGCGCGCCGGAGGAGACGGAGGAGCCGACCTCGGCGGTCAGGCCCTTGATGGTGCCGGAGCGGTGCGCGTTGAGCGGCTGCTCCATCTTCATCGCCTCCAGGACGACGACCAGGTCGCCCTCCTTGACCTCCTGGCCCTCCTCCACGGCCACCTTCACGATGGTGCCCTGCATCGGCGAGGCCAGGCTGTCGCCGGAGGCGGCGGAGCCCGCCTTCTTCGCGGTGCGCCGCTTGGGACGCGCGCCGCCGGCGGCCGCCGTACGGGCCAGGGTCATGCCCAGCGAGGCCGGGAGGGAGACCTCCAGGCGCTTGCCGCCGACCTCGACCACCACGGTCTCGCGGCCCGACTCGTCGGACTCCTCACCGTCGCCGACGGCGGTGAAGGGCGGGATCTCGTTGGCGAACTCGGTCTCGATCCACCGGGTGTGGACCGTGAACGGGCCCTTCCCGCCGTGCACCTCGGGTGCGAACGCCGGGTCGGCGACCACCGCGCGGTGGAACGGGATGGCGGTGGCCATGCCCTCGACCTGGAACTCGGCCAGGGCACGCGCGGCGCGCTGCAGCGCCTGCTGCCGGGTGGCACCGGTGACGATCAGCTTGGCCAGCAGCGAGTCCCAGGCGGGGCCGATGACACTGCCGGCCTCCACGCCGGCGTCCAGGCGCACACCCGGGCCGGACGGGGTGTCGAACCGGGTGACCGTGCCGGGGGCCGGCAGGAAGTTGCGGCCCGGGTCCTCGCCGTTGATGCGGAACTCGAAGGAGTGACCGCGCATCGGCGGGTCGTCGTAGCCGAGCTCCTCGCCGTCGGCGATCCGGAACATCTCGCGGACCAGGTCGATGCCGGTGACCTCCTCGGTGACCGGGTGCTCGACCTGGAGGCGGGTGTTGACCTCCAGGAAGGAGATCGTGCCGTCGGTGCCGACCAGGAACTCGCAGGTGCCCGCGCCGACGTAGCCGGCCTCCTTGAGGATGGCCTTGGAGGCGCGGTAGAGCTGCTCGTTCTGCTCCGGGGTCAGGAAGGGCGCGGGCGCCTCCTCCACGAGCTTCTGGTGGCGGCGCTGGAGCGAGCAGTCACGGGTGGAGACCACGACCACGTTGCCGTGCTGGTCGGCCAGGCACTGGGTCTCCACGTGCCGGGGCTTGTCCAGGTAGCGCTCGACGAAGCACTCGCCGCGCCCGAAGGCGGCGACGGCCTCGCGCACCGCGGAGTCGTAGAGCTCCGGGACCTCCTCCAGCGTGCGGGCGACCTTCAGGCCGCGTCCGCCGCCGCCGAAGGCGGCCTTGATGGCGATCGGCAGGCCGTTCTCGCGCGCGAACGCCACGACCTCCTCCGACCCGGAGACCGGGTCGGGAGTGCCGGCCACCAGCGGCGCACCGGCGCGCTGCGCGATGTGCCGGGCGGCGACCTTGTCACCCAGGTCGCGGATGGCCTGCGGCGGCGGGCCGATCCAGGTCAGGCCGGCGTCGAGCACGGCCTGCGCGAAGTCGGCGTTCTCCGACAGGAAGCCGTACCCCGGGTGGACGGCGTCCGCCCCGGCTTCGGCTGCGGCCGCCAGCACCTTGGAGATGTCCAGGTAACTGGTGGCCGGAGTGTCACCGCCCAGCGCGTACGCCTCATCGGCCACGCGCACATGCAGCGCGTCCCGGTCCGGCTCCGCGTAGACGGCCACACTGGCGATCCCGGCATCCCGGCAGGCACGGGCGACGCGGACTGCGATTTCACCGCGGTTGGCGATGAGGACCTTGCGCACGATGGCTCCCTCCTTGAAACAAGCAGAGTTTAGGTACTGGCGACACTTCGTGCCGAGGCGCCCCTGGGGGTGAGCTTGCCCACACGGAGGGTGACACGGGTCCCCGCGGGGGGCTGGTATGCCGTGGCTTTCCACGGTAAATCCCTCTTCATCCCGGTGCTTGAGGCCCTGGGGTGTGGGCCGGGTCACCTGTCTCCACCGTGGCCGACGGGGTGTTGGTTTTGTGGGAACTCCACGAAGGCCCGGGGAAAACTTTGCCGGAGCGGCGCCCCATACGGGTGGCGGTGACGAAACCCTTGCCGCGACACCTACCCGTTAGTAGCGTGCGCCCTACGTGATACCGGCGGTAATCCGGTCGGGGACAGGGGGCGCGCAGTGCGCAGGAGTGTCGCCGCGACAGCGGCCGTAGTGCTCGTCCTGGAGGCGTTCGGCTTCGCCGTCGTCAACTGGGTGATGGGCATCGCCGTGGAGCACCAGCAGATGTCGCTCGGCGGCCTGGCGCCCCGTGCCATGGCGGCCGGGGCGTGGGCGGCCGGCGTGGTGATGGCGCTCTTCCTCATCGGCTGCGCGGTCGTCCTCGCCCGTGCCGCGCTCCGGGACCGCGCCCCCCGGCGCCTGGGCCGCGTCCTGCTGATCGTCTGCGCCGTCACCCACGGCGTGCTCGCCGCCGGCCTGGCCGCGCCGGTGGGCTGGGCGGCGTTCGTGGGGATGGTGGTGATCATGGGGCTGGTGGTGCTCAGCCTGGTGCTGTACGCCGATGGCGACACCCCGGCGGTCCCGGTCGCCGGGAAGCCGGACGGGGGCACGCCCCCGTCGCCTCCCGTGGCGCCGGCCGCGGTCTGACGGCCGCCGGCGGCAGCCGACCTCAGGGCTCGCCCGGTCCTGCACGCCGATGGCGTCGCCCCGGTCGCCGGGAAGCCGGACCGGGCGCCTCCCCGCGGCCTTCCGTGGCACGGGCCGCGGTCTGAGGGCCTCTGGCGGCAGCTGACCTTTGGGCTCAGTGCGCGGAGCGGGCTGCCCGAGGGCTGGTGGTGCTCAGCCTGGTGCTGCACGCCGATGGCGTCGCCCCGGCGGTCCCGGCCGCCGGGAAGCCGGACGGGGTGCCCCGCCGCCGTCTCCCGTGGCGCCGGCGCCGGTCTGCCGGTCGCCGATGGCGCCGCCCCCACGGTCCTGGCCGCGGTCTGAGGGCCGCCGGCGGCAGCTGACCTTGGTGCTCGGACCCAGAAGTCGGGGATGCGCTGACCGGGCTGCCCGAGGGCTGGAGGTGCTCAGCCTGGTGCTGCACGCCGATGGCGACACCCCGGCGGTCCCGGTCGCCGGGAAGCCGGACGGGGCGCCCCGCCGCCGCCTCCCGTGGCACCGGTCGCGATCTGAGGGCCGTTGAGGCCGGGTCTCAGACCCAGAAGTCGGTGATGCGCAGACCGAGCTCCGCGAAGAGCCGGCGCAGCAGCGGCAGCGACAGCCCGATGACATTGCCGGAGTCGCCGTCGATGCCGTCGACGAACGGTGCCGAGCGCCCGTCGAGGGTGAACGCCCCCGCCACCTTGAGCGGCTCGCCGGAGGCGACGTAGGCGGCGATCTCGTCGTCGTCCGGGGTGCCGAAGCGGACCGTGGTGGAGCCGGTGGCCGAGACCCGGCGGCCGCCCTGGGACAGGTCGATGACGCAGTGTCCGGTGCGGAGCACGCCGGAGCGGCCGCGCATGGCCTTCCAGCGCGCGGTGGCGTCCTCCGCGTCGGAGGGCTTGCCGAGGGCCTGGCCGTCCAGGTCGAGGACGGAGTCGCAGCCGATGACGACCTCGTCGCCGGAGAGTCCCGCGGCGACCGCGGCGGCCTTGGCCTCGGCAAGCACCAGGGCGAGTTCGGCGGGGCTGCCGGCGGTGACCGCCTCCTCGTCGACGCCGCTGACGACGACCCGCGGGTCGAGTCCGGCGTCCTTGAGCAGTCCGAGCCGGGCCGGGGAGGCCGAGGCGAGGACGAGCGGGCGGGTGCGGGCGCTGCGGCTGTCGGTCATGCCGTCATCGTAGTCAGCAGCGCCAGGCCACCAGGGCCGTGATGACGGGGACGGCGACGGCGATCACGAGCATCGCCCGGCGCATCATCGCCTGGGCCTGCCGCATCTCCTCGGGGGGTTCGTCGGACGGTTCGGACCACAGCATCCGTCCAGGGTGCGCCGCGTGCGGCCGCCCGCGCCTGAGTACGGATACTCAGCCGCGGACGGCACGCGCGGACGCGGTGCCCGGCTCAGTGCGGCCAGTAGGTGGCGCGCCAGGCGGCGGGAGCCGGGCGGAGCGCCCTGGACGGCACGTTGCGCGCGGGGTCGGCCCACTCGTCGGCGGATCGCGGGCCGTCGGCGGCGCCGGGCGCGGCCGCGGCCCGCGCCTGGACCAGGGCGACGACGGCCGCCAGTTCCTCCGGGGTCGGGTTGCCCCGTTCGACCTTGATCATCATCGTGGGCACACTCCTTACAGCGGGATGTTGCCGTGCTTCTTCGGCGGCAGGCTCTCGCGCTTGTTGCGCAGCGTCCGCAGCCCCTTCACCAGGTGCACGCGGGTCTCCGAGGGCATGATCACCGCGTCGACGTAGCCGCGTTCGGCCGCGACGTACGGGTTCAGCAGCGTGTCCTCGTACTCCCGCATCAGTTCCGCGCGCAGCGACTCCGCCTCCTCCGGCGTACCGGCCTCGGCGAGCGTGCGGCGGTGCAGGATGTTGACCGCGCCCTGGGCGCCCATGACGGCGATCTGGGCGGTCGGCCAGGCCAGGTTGAGGTCGGCGCCCAGGTGCTTGGAGCCCATGACGTCGTAGGCGCCGCCGAACGCCTTGCGGGTGATGACGGTGATCAGCGGCACGGTGGCCTCGGCGTACGCGTAGATCAGCTTGGCGCCGCGCCGGATGATGCCGTTCCACTCCTGGTCGGTGCCCGGCAGGAAGCCGGGGACGTCGACGAAGGTGATGACCGGGACGTTGAAGCTGTCGCAGGTGCGGACGAAGCGCGCCGCCTTCTCGCCGGCGTTGATGTCCAGGCAGCCGGCGAACTGCATCGGCTGGTTGGCGACGACGCCGACCGGGCTGCCCTCGATGCGGCCGAAGCCGGTGACGATGTTCGGGGCGAACATCGCTTGGGTCTCCAGGAACTCGCCGTCGTCCAGGACGTGCTCGATGACCTGGTGCATGTCGTACGGCTGGTTCGCCGAGTCCGGGATCAGCGCGTCGAGCTCCAGGTCCTCGGCGCCGACCTCCAGGTCCGCCTCCTGCGGGTAGGCCGGGGCCTCCTGGAGGTTGTTGGACGGCAGGTACGACAGCAGCGCCTTGACGTACTCGATGGCGTCCTTCTCGTCGCCCGCCATGTGGTGCGCGTTGCCCGAGACCGAGTTGTGCGAGCGGGCGCCGCCGAGCTCCTCGAAGCCGACGTCCTCGCCGGTGACGGTCTTGATGACGTCGGGGCCCGTGATGAACATGTGCGAGGTCTGGTCGACCATCACCACGAAGTCGGTGATGGCGGGGGAGTACACCGCGCCGCCCGCGCACGGGCCCATGATCAGCGAGATCTGCGGGATCACACCGGAGGCGTGGGTGTTGCGGCGGAAGATCTCGCCGTACAGGCCGAGCGAGGTCACGCCCTCCTGGATACGGGCGCCGCCGGAGTCGTTGATGCCGATGACCGGGCAGCCGGTCTTCAGCGCCCAGTCCATGACCTTCACGATCTTCTCGCCGAAGACCTCGCCGAGCGCCCCGCCGAACACCGTGAAGTCCTGCGAGAACACCGCGACCGGGCGCCCGTCGACGGTGCCGTAGCCGGTGACGACGCCGTCCCCGTACGGGCGGTTCTTCTCCAGGCCGAAGTTGGTCGAGCGGTGCCGCGCGAGTTCGTCGAGCTCCACGAACGAGTTGTCGTCCAGCAGCAGTTCGATGCGCTCACGGGCCGTCAGCTTGCCCTTCGCATGCTGCTTCTCCACCGCGCGCGCCGAGCCTGCGTGGGTCGCCTCCTCGGTGCGGCGGCGCAGGTCCGCGAGTTTCCCCGCGGTCGTGTGGATGTCGTACTCCGGCTCAGCCATGGGAGGCGGCTCTCCTGTTCCCGTCGGTCGGTCTGAGGGTGTGACGTGACTGGCGAGTAATTCTGTTTCCGTAGCGTAACCGCGTGGATGCTGCCCGGTCAGTGCGGCGTTGGCCACACCCCTGCTCCTAGGCTGGGGCACATGACATCGAACCGCTGGTCCGACCTCGACCGCCCGCCGCTGAACGTGACGGCCCTGCGCAAGGCGATCGTCACCCCGGACAGCCGGTGGACCTCCCTCGACCTCGTCGAGGCCACCGGCTCCACCAACAGCGACCTGGGCGCCCGCGCCCGCGAGGGCGCGCCCGAGGGCGCGGTGCTGGTCGCCGAGGAGCAGACGGCGGGCCGCGGCCGGCTGGACCGCCAGTGGCAGGCGCCGGCCCGCTCCGGACTGTTCTTCTCCGTCCTGCTGCGGCCGTCCGCCGCCCCCGCCCACCGCTGGGGCTGGCTGCCGCTGCTCGCCGGGGTCGCCACGGCGACCGCCGTCGCGCGCACGGCGGGCGTCGACACGGGCCTGAAGTGGCCCAACGACGTCCTGGTGACCGTCGGGGGCGAGGAGCGCAAGACCGGCGGCATCCTCGCCGAGCGGGTGGGCGACGACGCCGTCGTCCTCGGCATCGGGCTCAATGTCACCCTGCGCGAGGACGAGCTGCCGGTGCCCACCGCCGGGTCGCTGGCGCTCGCCGGGGCCAAGGTCGCCGACCGCGATCCGCTGCTGCGCGCCGTGCTGCGCTCGCTGGCCGACTGGTACGGCGAGTGGCTGGCCGCGGAGGGCGATCCGGCCGCCTCGCGGCTCCAGCAGGCGTACGCGGCCGGCTGCACGACCCTGGGCCGCACGGTGCGCGCGATGCTCCCCGGCGGGGCCGAGGTGACCGGCCGCGCGGTCGCCGTGGACGAGGACGGACGCCTGGTCGTCGCCACCGGTACGGGCGAGCAGGCGGTGGCCGCGGGCGACGTCGTCCATGTGCGGCCGGCGGGAGAGTGAGCCAGGCCACACCTGTCGTATGGTTGGTGCGGCAGCCGCCATACAACAGGTGTGCGGAGGGGCCGGAGCGCAGGGACCCTGGAGGGGGCGGGCGGTGAGCGTGGACGACGCGAGCGACCTCCCGTCGCACGACGGACCGGACCGGGAGCCGGGCAGCGGGCCCGAGGGCACCGCACCCGAGGACGAGCCGGACGCCGAGCCGCAGGACGATCCCGGGGCCGGGACCCCCGGTCCGGACGAGGACCCCATCGCGCTCCGCCTGGAGGCGCTGATCATGGGCGCGGAACGGCTCTACACGCCGTTCCAGGCGGCCCGCAGCGCCGGTGTCTCCATGGACCTCGCGGCGCGCTTCTGGCGCGCCATGGGCTTCGCCGACATCGGCCAGGCACGGGCCCTGACCGAGGCCGACGTGCTCGCGCTGCGCCGCCTGGCGGGCCTGGTGGAGGCCGGCCTGATCAGCGAGAACACCGCCATCCAAGTGGCCCGCTCCACGGGCCAGACCACCGCGCGGCTCGCCGAGTGGCAGACCGACTCCTTCCTGGAGGAGCTGACCGAGCCGCCCGAGCCCGGCCTGACCCGGGCCGAGGTCGCCTACCCGCTGGTCGAACTGCTGCTGCCGGAGCTGGAGGAGTTCCTGACGTACGTCTGGCGGCGCCAGCTGGCCGCCGCCACCAGCCGGGTCGTGCGCTCCGACGACGAGGAGGCCGTGGACCGCCGGCTCGCCGTCGGCTTCGCCGACCTCGTCGGCTTCACCCGGCTGACCCGGCGGCTGGAGGAGGAGGAACTCGGCGAACTGGTCGAGGCCTTCGAGACCACGGCCGCCGACCAGGTCGCCGCCCACGGCGGGCGGCTGGTCAAGACCCTCGGCGACGAAGTGCTGTTCATCGCCGACGACCCGGGCACCGCCGCCGAGATCGGCATGCGGCTGATCGAGACGATGAACGGCGACGAGACGATGCCCGCGCTCCGCGTGGGCATCGCCTTCGGCACGGTCACCACGCGGATGGGCGACGTCTTCGGCACCACGGTGAACCTGGCGAGCCGGCTGACCTCGATAGCGCCCCGCGACGCGGTGCTCGTCGACGGGGAGCTCGCGCAGGCGCTGGTCGCCGGCGGCGAGGCGCCCGAGTCGGAGGCGGAGATCGAGCCCGGGTCGGACGAGAAGTACCGCTTCGCGCTGCAGCCGATGTGGCGGCGGCCGGTGCGCGGTCTGGGCGTCGTGGAGCCCTGGCTGCTGAGCCGCCGCGGCGGCTGAGCGGGCCGGGGACGCTTTCGCCCGCGGGTCCGGCGCCCTACCCTGCTCGGGTTGGTTCACGATCGTTAACGGCCGACCCGAAGGGGTGCGTGGGCAATGTCCGAGCAGCGGTTTGGTGAGTGGGTGGCGGTCCGCCGGCACGGTGACGCGGGTCGGGTCGCCGAGCTGGTGCTCGACCGGCCGAAGGCGATGAACGCCGTCTCCACGGACATGGCGCGAGGGATCGCCGAGGCGTGCGCGGCCCTGGCGGCCGACCGTTCGGTGAGCGTCGCCGTGCTGAGCTCCACCCATGAGCGGGCCTTCTGCGTCGGCGCCGACCTCAAGGAGCGCAACTCCTTCTCCGACGCCGACCTGATGAAGCAGCGCCCGCACACCCGGGCCGCCTACACCGCCGTACTGGAGCTGCCGATGCCCTCGGTGGCCGCGGTGCACGGCTTCGCACTCGGCGGCGGCTACGAACTGGCGCTGGCCTGCGACGTGATCGTGGCGGACCCGACGGCCGTCGTCGGGCTGCCCGAGGTCTCGGTCGGCGTGATCCCCGGAGGCGGCGGCACGCAGCTGCTCCCGCGCCGGGTGGGCGCCGCCCGTGCGGCGCAGCTGATCTTCACGGGGCGGCGGGTGCCCGCGGCGGAGGCGCTCGGGCTGGGCCTGATCGACGTCCTCGCCGAGGAGGGCCAGGACGGTACGGAGGCGCTGGCGTTGGCCGCCCGGATGGCCAGGAACTCCCCGGTCGGGCTGTGGGCCGCCAAGCGGGCGCTGCGCCTCGGCCAGGGCACGGACCTGCGCACCGGCCTGGACGTGGAGGACGCGGCCTGGCGCACGGTCGCCTTCTCCGGGGACCGGGCGGAGGGCGTGGCGGCGTTCAACGAGAAGCGCGACCCGGTGTGGCCGGGGGAGTGATTGGCGCGGGAAACGGCCGTGCCGGGCGGGCCCGGAGCGCGCATGATCCGGTAAACGTCGCAAACTGGTAAAAAGTGTGCGGCGACAGGAGACGGGCGCATGAACGGCACCGGCGGCGGGGACGTGCGACTGCGCGCCGTCGCCGAGCTGGCGCGGGCAGTGGCCGCGGCGAAGTCGCCGATGGAAGCGGTCGTCGCCGCCGCCACCGCCGCCCGGGTCGCCCTCGGCGGCACCATGGCGGCGGTCTCCCGCTGGGAACGCGACCGCGGACGGCTGCGGGTCCTGGTCAACGACGGCGACCTCGCGCCCGACGAGGAGGCGCAGCCCGACGAGGAGGTCTACTCGGTCGCCGACTTCCCCGAGATCGTGGAGTTCCTGCACGGCCGGTGGACCGAGGGCGGCGAGCCGCACGCCTGGGTCGAGACCGCGGACGGCCCCGCGGGCGACCGTACCGGCGCCTACTGCCACCAGCGGGTCGCCATGCTGCGCCGGCGCGGCCGCTCCTCGTGCGTGATCGCGCCGATCCTGCTGCACGGGCTCGCCTGGGGCGAGCTCTACGTCGCCCGGGCGGCCGGTCGGCCGGTCTTCGACCGGGACGACACCGAGTTCGCCACCGTCCTGGCGGCGCTCACCGCCGCCGGGATCGCGCAGACCGAGCGGCTGGCGGAGGTGCGGCGGCTGGCCTTCACCGACCCGCTGACCGGACTGGCCAACCGGCGCGCGGTGGACCAGCGCCTCGAGGAGGCCCTGGAGCGGCACCGCGCCGACGGGACCCCCGTCAGCCTCGTGGTCTGCGACCTCAACGGCCTCAAACGGGTCAACGACCAGCTCGGGCACGCGGTCGGCGACCGCCTGCTGGTCGGCTTCGGCTCGGTGCTCTCGCTGTGCGGCGCGGCGCTGGAGGAGAGCCTGGTGGCCCGGCTGGGAGGCGACGAGTTCTGCCTGCTGTCGGTGGGGCACGGGGCCGAGGACGTGGTCCGGGTCGCCGAGGAGCTGTGCGTGCGGACCAAATGGCTGGGACTGGGCGACGGGGTCGCCGTGGGGGTGGCCTCGACGGACGCCGAGATCGGGCCGGTCACCTCGGCCCGGCGGCTGTTCCGGCTGGCGGACGCCGCCCAGTACCGGGCGAAGGCCCTGCACTCCATTGAGCCGGTCGTCGCGGGCCGCGGCGCACCGGAGGACCCGGTCGTCCGCCTCGCCGACCAGCCCGCGGGCCACGACGTGGAACGCCGCCGCTTCCGCGGCCGGGACTAGGCGGGCCGCGGCCCGCGGGGTCCCGACTGCGCTGCGTCGGCCGTCGGCGGTTACGGCTTGCGCCGGAAGCCGGGCTCGCGCGTGCGGCCCGGTACCTGGGCCGTCCCGGTTGCGGCGGGGGTTCTTCCCGCGCTGCGGGCGTTGGTTGCCGGCGTGCGGGGTGCCGCGGCGGTGCGCGTGGTCTGTGGTGGGCGGCGGAAGCCGGGCTCGTGCGGGCGGGTTGGAGCCTTGCGCTGTTCCGGCTGTTGGTGCGGTGTGTCCGGGGCCCGCGCGGGGCGGCGGCTCGGGCGGTTCGTCGCCGGTGTGCGGGGTGGCCGCGGGGTCGCGCAGGGGGGTCGCGGTCCCGGTTGCGGCGGGGGTTGTTCCGACGCTGCGGGTGTTGGTCGCCGTCGTGCGGAGTGCGTTGAGGGGCTTGCGCGGGCGCGAGGGCTTGGCCGGTTGGTCGCCGCGGTGCGCGCGGTGCGCGTGGTCTGTGGTGGGCGGCGTGCCCGTGCCGTCCCGGCTGCGATGGGGGTTGTTCCGCGGTCGCCGTCGTGCGGGGTGCGCAGCCGTGGCCGGCAGTTTCGGCTTGCGCGGACGGGTCGGTGCCTCTCGCGGCTGCTGTGGTCGTCGGCGCCGTGCGGGGTGCTCGTGGGCTCGGGCGGGCAGGTCGTTCCCGCCCGGGGGTGGGCCTGTGCGGGTGCGGTGCCGCAGGCCGGGTCGTGGGGGCCCGCGGCCCCCCGCGTAGGGTCGGAAACCGGACGCGTGACAGGTTGGGATTCAGTCCGTAGGGTGCGTGAATATGGGTATGCATAACGTGGTGATCGGGGCCCACGGGGCCACGGTGGAGGATGTGCTGGCTGTCGCCCGCGGTGGCGCGCGCGTGGAGCTGTCGGCGGAGGCGCTGGCCGGGATCGCCGCGGCGCGCGACGTCGTGGACGCGCTGGCGGCGAAGCCGGAGCCGGTCTACGGCGTGTCCACCGGCTTCGGCGCGCTGGCCGTGCGGCACATCAGCCCTGAGCTGCGCGCCCAGCTCCAGCGCAGCCTGGTGCGCTCGCATGCGGCGGGCATGGGCCCGCGCGTGGAGCGCGAGGTCGTCCGCGCGCTGATGTTCCTGCGGCTGAAGACGCTCGCCTCCGGCCGGACCGGTGTGCGCCCCGTCGTCGCCGAGACGATGGCCGCCCTGCTCAACGCGGGCATCACCCCCGTGGTCCACGAGTTCGGCTCGCTGGGCTGCTCCGGCGACCTGGCCCCGCTCGCGCACTGCGCGCTGGTGCTCATGGGCGAGGGCGAGGCGGAGGGCCCCGACGGCGTCGTGCGCCCGGTTCCCGAGCTGCTGGCCGCGCACGGCATCGAGCCCGTCGAACTGCGCGAGAAGGAGGGCCTGGCCCTCATCAACGGCACCGACGGCATGCTCGGCATGCTCGTGATGGCCCTCGACGACCTGCGTCTGCTGTTCACCTCCGCCGACGTCACCGCCGCGCTGTCCCTGGAGGCGCTGCTCGGCACCGACAAGGTGCTCGCCCCCGAACTGCACGCCATCCGTCCGCACCCGGGCCAGGCCGCCAGCGCCTCCAACATGCGCCGTGTGCTGGCCGGTTCCGGGCTCACCGGGCACCACCAGGACGACGCGCCGCGCGTGCAGGACGCGTACTCGATCCGCTGCGCCCCGCAGGTGGCCGGCGCGGGCCGCGACACCGTGGCGCACGCGCTGACCGTCGCCGAGCGCGAGCTGGCCTCGGCCGTCGACAACCCCGTGGTGCTGTTCGGGGACGAGGGCTCCGAGGGGCGGCTGGAGTCCAACGGCAACTTCCACGGCGCTCCCGTGGCCTACGTGCTGGACTTCCTGGCCATCGCCGCCGCCGACCTCGGCTCGATAGCGGAACGGCGCACCGACCGGCTGCTGGACAAGAGCCGTTCGCACGGCCTGCCCGCCTTCCTGGCCGACGACCCGGGTGTGGACTCGGGCCTGATGATCGCTCAGTACACGCAGGCCGCGCTCGTCAGCGAGAACAAGCGGCTCGCGGTGCCCGCCTCGGTGGACTCCATCCCCTCCTCGGCGATGCAGGAGGACCACGTCTCGATGGGCTGGTCGGCCGCGCGGAAGCTGCGGCAGGCGGTGGACAACCTGACCCGCATCGTGGCGATCGAACTGGTCGCCGCGTCCCGGGCGATCGAGATGCGCGTGCAGGGCAGCGAGGTCCTGGTGCCGGCGCCCGCGTCACAGGCGGTGCTGAAGGCCGCGCGTGAGGCGGATGTGACCGGCCCGGGCCCGGACCGCTTCCTGGCCCCGGACCTGGCGGCCGCGTACGAGTTCGTCCGCAGCGGCGCCCTGGTGGCGGCGGCCGAGTCGGCGACCGGGCCGCTGGCCTGAGACCTGCCGGTCAGTAGGCGCGGGCGCGGCGGCTCGCATTGAGGACGAGCGCCGCGCCCATGCCGAGGAACGCGGTGCCGCCGATCAGGTACGGCGTGGTGTCGACACTGCCGGTGTCCGCGAGCTGCTGTTCCCCGTCACCGCCGGACGCGGTGGTGGAGGTCGCCGTGGACACCTCGGCAGCCGTCGTCGTCGTGTGCTCCGGATTGGCGGACGCGTTCGGCACGAAGTAGAGCGCGCCGAGCACGGCCGCCGAGGCGACGGCGACGTAAGCGGGAGAGCGGTACGAGGTCAATGGATCCCCCAGCGGATGCGGTGACTTGACCGTGGAGCCCGATGTTAGTGAGACAAGGGGTGCGGAGGGAAGTTCGAACCTGGAACACACCCTTCCGCAACCTCCGTGCCGCTCCGGCGGGTATCCTCCCGGCCGGATCCGGGTGCCTCCCCCCGCGGCGGGCCGCGCGAGCATACGCTCCGTCACATGAGCACTACTGACATCCCCATCGGGGAGAGCGGGCCGCGTTACGTGCGGCTCCAGGTCGAGCTGGTCCTGGAGATCACGGGGCCCGACGAGCTGACGGATGCCGCGCTCGACCAGCTCGGCGGCGACGAGTACATGCCGGAGGACGAGCGGCAGCACGCGGAGTCCTCGGTCCGCCAGGACGAGTCCGAGGCGCTGGCGTACCTGGTCGATCCGTTCGACCTGGTCACGGGCGTGCCGGGAGTCGATATGGTCCAGGCGTCCTGGTCCTGCGCTCACACGGAGTACGACCCCGACTCCGATGAGTGGGACCTCTACGACGACGAGACATCCGCCGACGACGCCGACGACGCCGAGGAGGCAGACGGTGACCGAGTTGCGGAAGGGAAGGAACCGGGCGGCCGCTGAACGCGTCATCCCCTGTACGTGACTCACAGGCCCCGGGCCCATCATTGGGTCCGGGGTTCCGTATGAGCTGCTGCGGACAACGCGATCGTGTTGTTCCCCACACTCTGCGGCATGGAGGAACGGACCTAAGACCCTGGCAGTTCCCGAGAGTACGACCGACGCTCGAATGAGGTCCGCGGCTTGCGTAGCCGCGGGCTGGGGGATCGCGTACCGAAGACATTGGAGATTCGTGTGAAGCGCGCCGAGACCGGCACAGCCAACGACCCGCGCCCCACCCGCAAGCGGGGGGCTGAGCTGGCAGCGATTGCTCTGCTGGCCGTCGGCGCGATCACGCTGACCGCCTGCGGGGGAGACAAGGCGGACGCCGGCACCGACAACACCGTCAAGTCCCAGGCGTCGGTGGACGACGCGGCGGCCAAGGACGCCTCCGACGCCCGAATAGCCATCACCCCCAAGGCCGGTGCCGACAACGTCAGCATCAACTCCGGCTCCAAGGTCGCCGTCACCGAGGGCAAGCTCAGCGCCGTGACGATGACCTCGGTCGCCGACGGCAAGGAGGTCGAGGGAACGATCTCCGCCGACGGCACGAGCTGGGCGCCGAACGCGCCGCTGGAGCGCGCCACCAAGTACTCGATCGTCGCGAAGGCGGAGGACACGAAGGGCCGCAAGGCCACGGAGAACTCGACCTTCACCACCGTCTCCGCCGCGCACAGCTTCATCGGGTACTACACCCCCGAGAACGGCCAGACCGTCGGCGTGGGCATGCCGGTGTCGATCAACTTCAACAAGGCCATCACCGACAAGAAGGCCGTCCAGACCGGGATCACGGTCACCTCCAGCAGCGGCCAGCAGGTCGTCGGCCACTGGTTCAACTCCACCCGCCTGGACTTCCGCCCCCAGAACTACTGGACCGCCGGCTCCACGGTCACGGTCAAGCTGAACCTGGACGGCGTCCAGGGCGCCAGCGGTGTCTACGGCGTCCAGCAGAAGACCGTCTCGTTCAAGATCGGTCGCAGCCAGGTCTCCACGGTCGACGCCTCGACCCACCAGATGAAGGTCGTCCGCGACGGCCAGGTCATCAAGAACATCCCGATCTCGGCGGGCTCGGACGAGCACACCACCTACAACGGCCAGATGGTGATGTCCGAGAAGTTCACCGAGACCCGGATGAACGGGGCGACCGTCGGCTTCACCGACGACGACGGCAAGGGCGAGTACGACATCAAGGACGTGCCGCACGCCATCCGCCTGACCACGTCCGGCACCTTCATCCACGGCAACTACTGGGGCTCGGACGGGGTCTTCGGCCACGTCAACACCAGCCACGGCTGCGTGGGCCTGAACGACACCAAGGGCGCGAAGGACACCAGCACCGACGCGTACTGGTTCTTCACCCACTCGATCATCGGCGACGTGGTGATCGTGAAGAACTCCAAGGACAAGACGGTCGACCCGGCGAACGGCCTCAACGGCTGGAACCTGAGCTGGGCCGACTGGAAGGCCGGCAGCGCGGTCTGATTTTTTCGTCTTAAGGGCTCGGTTCGCCTCCGGGGCGCCTGTTGCGCCTGTCGACGGTCGATCGTGCTCGGTCCCTCGTTCCTCGGGACCTCCGCGCGTTCTCCCTTTCGACAGGCGCGCGCCCCTTTGGCTCACTCGCCAGGGCGCCACAGGGGCCCGGAACCAGACGGTTCCGGGCCCCTGTGCATGCCGGGTCGGTCAGTCCTTGGAGCCGTCCACGATGACCGGGGTGCCGCTGTTGTTCGTGCCGCAGGGGACCGCGTAGACGGGGTGGGCCTTGGCGGCCTCCTTGTAGGCGTCCAGGCACTGGTTGTAGAGCACCTTGTCGCTGAGCGAGCCCGCGATGATCCGGTTGGCGCGGGCGATGCCCTCCGCCTCGATCCGCTTGCGCTCGGCCTCGGCCTTGGCCGTGCGGGCCGCCTCGACCGCGCGCTCGGTGTCCTGCTCCTGCTGGATCTTCTTGTCGATCTGCGTCTGCAGCTGGTCGGACGGCCGCACATTGCGCAGGTTGACGGCGGTAATGTCGATGCCGCGCGGCGCGAGGCGCTCCTTGATCAGGGCGTCGATCTCCCCGCCGATCTCCTCGCGGGCGGAGGCGTAGCCCTCCTCGCTGGTGTGCTTGGCGAAGACGTTGCGGATGATCTCGCGGCTGTCCGGCACCACCAGGCGCTCCTGGATGGCCTCCTCGTTGCCCGCCAGCCGGTAGAGGCCGACGGCCTTGGCGGGCACCACGGCCCACTTCACGGTGACGTCCGCGTACAGCACACCGCCCTGCGAGGAACGGACCTCGACGACGTCCTTGTCGTAGAGGTTGAGGTCCGCGGGGCGGGTGGAGAAGGCGGTGATGTCGGTGAACGGCGACGTGAAGTGGACGCCGGAGGTCAGCGGCGAGCCGACTTTGCCGAAGGTCACGGGCACGCCGACCTCGTAGGCGCTGACGACGTGGACGCAGGCGAAGACGCCGGCCAGTACGCCGGCGAGCGCGCTGAGGGCGGCGCCCAGTTTCCAGCCCCCGGTGCGGCCGCGGCCGACGAAGAACAGCACGACGGCCGCGATCAGCAACAGGATGCACAGCACGAGCACGGGAATCCCCCCGGGACGGAAACGATCCGCGCCGCCTCCCCGTGCGGCGCGGATGCGCATCGTAACGGCCAGCGGTGTCTAGGGGGTTCGCAATTGCTGAGGGTCGTCGAGGAGGTCGCGCACGACGCTGTACGCCGCGCCCAGCAGGACGCCCTCGCGCCCCAGCCGGGACACCAGGACCGCGTCCGCGGGCCATTGGCGGTCCGTCACGCGCCGGTCCAGCTCCCGCACCAGCGCCCCGCGCAGCCAGGGGGCGAGCGCGGCCAGGGTGCCGCCCAGCACGACGGCCTGCGGGTCCAGCAGGTTCACCGCGCCGCTGAGGGCGATGCCGAACGCCTGGCCGGCGGCGGCCAGCGCCTTGAGCGCCGCGGCGTCGTTGCCGGCGGCGGCGGTGTGCAGGGCCTTGAGGGCGTCCAGCCGGTCGGGGCCGATCCCGGCGGCCCGCAGCACCGCCTCCTCGCCCGCGTACTGCTCCAGGCAGCCCCGGGAGCCGCAGGAGCAGTGGGGGCCGTTGGGGAACACCGGTACGTGACCCAGCTCACCGGCGAAGCCGCGGGCGCCGCGGAAGAGCCGGCCGTCGATCACGAGCGCGGCGCCGATGCCGATCTCCGCCGAGACGTGCACGAAGTCCGTGACGCCCTCGTGGCCGCCGAGCCACAGCTCGGCCAGGGCGCCGAGGTTGGCCTCGTTGTCGATCAGGGTCGGGGTGGGGGTGAGCGCGTCGAAGTACTGTGCGGCCGGCACGTCCTCCCAGTCGAGGTTGGGGGCGCGGGTGACCTCCCGCCGGTCGCGCCCGACCAGCCCGGGGACGGCGACCGTGAGCCCGGCGGGGAACAGCCCGCTGTCGTGGACCTCGGCTGTCACCTCCCGGACGAGCGTGGCCAGTTCGCGCAGCACTTCGAGGGCCGGACGGCCGCGGTTGGCGGCCTCGACGCGGGCCCGGGCGCGGACCGTGCCGCGCAGGTCGATCGCGCAGACCGCCAGGTGGTCGACCCCGACCTCGGCGCCCAGGCCCACCGGGCCGCTGTCGCTGAGGGCGAGCGCGGTGCCGGGCCGGCCGACCGTGCCGGGGCGCTGCGTGCCGAGCTCCACCAGCAGCCCGGTCGCCAGCAGCTCGTCCACGAGCGTCGAGACCGTCGCGCGGGTCAGGCCGACCTCCGCGGCCACCGCGGCGCGCGACATCTCGCCGTGCTCGGCCACGGCATGGGCCACGAGGGCCAGATTCCGCCTCCGCACGCCCGCCTGCGATCCCGGGCCTTCCGCCACGTGCCGATCCCCTCTCGTCCGATGCCTGCTGTCTGATTGGTGGTGTTCTGTCCTACCCTCGCACGCCCTGCGGCCGGGTCAACCGCCCGTCGGCCGGGCCCGCAGGTGCATCCGCTCGCCCTGGGCCCCGAAGAGGCTCAGGAACTCCACGGGCTGCGGTCCCGCGTTGGCGAAGCCGTGCGGGGTGCGGGTGTCGAACTCGGCGGCCTCACCCGCGGTGAGCACGAGATCGTGGTCGCCGAGGGTCAGCCGCAGCCGTCCGGACAGCACGTAGACCCACTCGTACCCCTCGTGCTGCCCCTGCTCGGGCCGGACCGCCGGGTCCTGGGGCGCCTGGATGATCATCTTGTACGCGTGCAGCCCGCCCAGATAGCGGGTGAGCGGCACGAAGGTCTTCCCGTGCCGGGTGACGGGGCGCGGATGGACGCGCGGGTCCCCGGTCGGCGGCGCTCCCACCAGCTCGTCCAGCGGCACGCCGTACGTCTTCGCCAGCGGCAGCAGCAGCTCCAGCGTCGGTTTGCGCTGCCCGGACTCCAGCCGCGACAGCGTGCTCGACGAGATGCCGGTCCGCTCGCCGATCTGCGCCAGGGTGGCGCCCCGTTCGCGCCGCAGCGCCCGCAGCCGCGGTCCGACGCCGGACAGCACGCCGGGTATGTCGTCGTCCGTCATGACTCCATTTGCCGTTCCGGCAAGCACGGTTGTCAAGACCGTACCGGGTGGCGGGCGGTCTCCCGCCCCGGTGCGGCCCGCGCGGACGGCATTCCGCGCGGGCCGCACCCGGCGGCCGCGCCGCCGCCGGGGAGCGCCTATTTCACGCCGAAGGCCCGCGACAGCTCCGCCCCGATGCGGCCGAGGGTCTCCTCGTCGCGCGGGACCGGGTCGTACGACGGGCCCTCGGCGGTGTTCCAGCGGCGGGCGATCTCCTGCGGGGTCTCGCCCGTCAGCAGGGCCGCCGCCTGGGCCGCCGCGCCGAGGGCGACGAGCTCGTCGGCCACCGGGACGCGCACCGCGCGGCCGGACAGCCGCCGCACCGTCTCCCGCCAGGCGGTGCCGCGCGCGCCGCCGCCGATCAGCAGCAGGGGCGCGTCGGAGGCGGTGCCGTCGACCGCGAGCACCTGGTCGAGCGCGCTGAGCAGGGCGTACGCGGCGCCGTCGTAGGCGGCCTGGAGGATCTGCCCCGGCGTGGTGTCGTGCCGCAGTCCGGTCAGCAAGCCGGAGGCGTACGGCAGGTTGGGCGTGCGCTCGCCGTCGAGGAACGGCAGCAGCACGGGGGAACCGCCCGGGGCGACGGCCTCCCGGTCCAGGGAGAGCAGCGCCGCGACCTTGTCGACCGCGAGCGTGCAGTTCAGGGTGCAGGCCAGCGGCAGCCAGCCGCCGTGGCCGCCGGCGAAGCCGGCCACGATGCCCGTCGGGTCGGCGGGACGGGCCGCCGAGGGCGTGTAGACGGTGCCGGAGGTGCCGAGGCTGAGCGCCGGCTGCCCCGGGGCGAGGCCGAGGCCGAGGGCGGCGCCGGCGTTGTCGCCGGTGCCGGCGGCGACCAGGGCGCCCTCGCGCAGCGGCAGGCCCGGCAGGACGGCGCCGGCCCGCTCGCCGGGGGCCAGGACGCGGGGCAGCAGGGCCGGGTCCAGGCCGATCGAGGCGAGCATCGCCTCGTCGTACGCCTCGGTGCCGGTGGCCCACCAGCCGGTGCCGGAGGCGTCGCCCCGGTCGGTGACGGCGGCGCCGCTCAGCCGCTCGGTGAGGAAGTCGTGGGGCAGCCGCACCGCCGCCGCGGCCTTGGCGGCCTCCGGCTCGTGCTCGGCCAGCCACGCCCACTTGGTGACGGTGAAGCTCGTGCCGGGCACGCTGCCGAAGCGCTCCGCCCACCAGGCGGCGCCGTGCTTCTCGACCAGGGCGGCGGCCTGGGGCGCGGAGCGCACGTCGTTCCAGAGCAGCGCGGGCCGCACCGGCTTCCCGTCCGCGTCCAGCACGACCAGGCCGTGCTGCTGCCCGCCGACGGAGATCGCGCCGGCCTCGGCGGCGTACGGGCCCAGCTGGGCCAGTGCCTCGCCGAGTGCCGTCCACCACACCTCGGGGTCGGTCTCGCGTCCCTCGCCCTCGCTCACCACATGCCGTGCCTGGCCCCTGGCCAGCACTTTTCCGGTCTCCACCTCGACTGCCAGCACCTTGGTGGACTGCGTGGAGCTGTCCACACCCAGTGCGATCGTTCCGTGCGCCATGTCGCGGCTCATGCTGCGGCTCCCTTCACAAAGCGGCGTTCGCATATTAATTTGTTCAACGGTCTTACGAATAGGAGCCGCCGCGATGAGTTTCACCCCCACCCCCGACGACAAGTTCACCTTCGGTCTCTGGACCGTCGGCTGGCAGGGTCGCGACCCCTTCGGCGAGGCGACCCGCCCCGCCCTCGACCCCGTCGAGAGCGTCAACAAGCTGGCCGAGCTCGGTGCGTACGGCGTCACCTTCCACGACGACGACCTGATCCCCTTCGGCTCGGACGACACCGCGCGTGAGGGCCACATCAAGCGCTTCCGCCAGGCCCTGGACGCCACCGGCCTGAAGGTGCCGATGGCCACCACCAACCTCTTCACGCACCCGGTCTTCAAGGACGGCGGCTTCACCGCGAACGACCGCGAGGTGCGGCGCTTCGCACTCCGCAAGACCATCCGCAACATCGACCTCGCCGCCGAGCTCGGCGCCAAGGTCTATGTCGCCTGGGGCGGCCGCGAGGGCGCCGAGTCCGGTGCCGCCAAGGACGTGCGGGTCGCCCTCGACCGCTTCAAGGAGGCGTTCGACCTCCTCGGCGAGTACGTCATCGAGCAGGGCTACGACATCCGCTTCGCCATCGAGCCCAAGCCGAACGAGCCGCGCGGCGACATCCTGCTGCCGACCATCGGCCACGCGCTGGCGTTCATCAACGAGCTGGCCCACCCCGAGCTCGTCGGCCTCAACCCCGAGGTCGGCCACGAGCAGATGGCCGGGCTGAACTTCCCGCACGGCATCGCCCAGGCGCTGTGGCACGGCAAGCTCTTCCACATCGACCTCAACGGCCAGACCGGCATCAAGTACGACCAGGACCTGCGCTTCGGCGCCGGCGACCTGCGCTCCGCGTTCTGGCTGGTCGACCTGCTGGAGACGGCCGGTTACGAGGGCCCGCGCCACTTCGACTTCAAGCCCCCGCGGACCGAGGACATGGACGGTGTGTGGGCGTCCGCCGCCGGCGGCATGCGCAACTACCTCATCCTCAAGGAGCGCGCCGCCGCGTTCCGCGCCGACCCGGCCGTGCAGGAGGCGCTGAAGGCCTCCCGCCTGGACCAGCTGGCGCAGCCGACCCTCGGTGCGGGCGAGAGCCTGGCCGACCTGCTCGCCGACCGCGGCGCCTACGAGGAGTTCGACGCCGACGCCGTCGCCACCCGCGGGTCCGCCTTCGAGCAGCTGGACCAGCTCGCCATGGACCACCTGCTCGGCACCCGCTGAGCAGGCCGGAGCGCGGCCCCCGGGCCGTAAACGGGTTGCCGTCGGGTCCCGCCCGGCGGCAACCTGCCCGCATGACCGAACTGCGCACGCTCACCCCGCAGGACTGGCGGCTGTGGCGCGGCCTGCGCCTGGCCGCCCTCGCCGACGCCCCGTACGCCTTCGGCTCCCGGCTCGCCGACTGGCAGGGCACCGGGGACCGCGAGGAGCGCTGGCGCGACCGGCTCGCCCTGCCCGGCACCCACCTGGCCGCCGTGCACGACGGAGTGCCCTGCGGCATGGCGAGCGGTATCCGCGGCGAGCACCCCGGCACCACCGAACTGATCTCGATGTGGGTGGCCCGTGACGCACGCGGCCTCGGCGTCGGCGACCTGCTGATCCGGGCCGTCGAGACCTGGGCCGCGGGGACCGGCGCCGCGCTGCTCACCCTCGCCGTCGCGGACGGCAACGAGCCGGCCGCCGCGCTCTACCGCCGCAACGGCTTCGAGTTCACCGCCGATCCCCTCGGGCGGATGCCCGACGGCCGCCCGGAGCGCCTCATGGCGAAGCGGCTCCAGGCGGCACCGGTGTGACGGGAATCACCAGGCGAACGCCTCCGGGGCCGGACCCGGCCCCGGGAAGATCTCGTCCAGCCCGGCCAGCAGTTCCGCGTCCAGCTCCAGTTCCGCCGCGCGCAGCGCCGAGGCGAACTGCTCCATGGTGCGCGGCCCGACGATCGGCCCCGTGACCCCCGGCCGGGTCAGCAGCCACGCCAGGGCCACTTCGCCCGGCTCCAGTCCGTGCTTGTCCAGCAGGTCCTCGTAGGCCTGGACCCGGGCCCGCACGGCCGGATCCGCCAGCCCCGCGGCCGAACGGCCCGCCTTGGTGCGCGAGCCGCTGTTCTCGCGCTCCTTGCGCAGGGCGCCGCCCAGCAGCCCCTGGTGCAGCGGCGACCACGGGATCACCCCGAGGCCGTACGCCTGGGCGGCCGGGATCACGTCCGCCTCGGCCCGGCGCTCCGCCAGGTTGTACAGGCACTGCTCGCTGACCAGGCCCACCATGCCGCGGTTCGCGGCGGTCTCGTTGGCCTGAGCGATCTTGTAGCCGGGGAAGTTCGAGGAGGCGGCGTAGAGGATCTTGCCCTGGCGGACGAGCACGTCGACCGCCTGCCAGATCTCCTCGAACGGCGTCGCGCGGTCGATGTGGTGGAACTGGTAGATGTCGATGTGGTCGGTGCCGAGGCGGCGCAGGCTCGCCTCCGCCGCCCGCCGGATGTTCAGCGCGGAGAGCCGGTCGTGGTTGGGCCAGGACTGCTCGTGCCAGGCCTTGCCGTCGTCCGACATGTTGCCGTACACCTTCGTCGCGAGCACGACCTTGTCGCGCCGTCCGGCGCCGCCCGCGAACCACCTGCCGATGACCTTCTCCGTCAGGCCCTTCTCCTCGGCCGTGCCGTAGATGTCCGCCGTGTCGAAGAAGTTGACGCCCGCGTCCAGCGCGGCGTCCATGATCCGGTGGCTGTCCTGCTCGTCCGTCTGCCCGCCGAAGTTCATCGTGCCCAGCACGATGCGGCCGACCTTCAGGCCGGTGCGGCCCAGCTGCGTGTACTCCATGGGAGACCAGCCAACGCCTTCGAGTGGACTCACGGCAAGGGGCGCCGGGGACCGGCGCCACCTCAAGTCCCGTGCGGGCAGGGCGTGTCGGGGTGTCGGCGGCACCCCGGGGGTGCCCGCCGGGTCGACCCCGTCGCGGCGGGCGGCGGCGACCCTGACGGCGCGGGCTTCCGTGCCGCGGGAGCGGGTCTTGCCGGAGCGGCGCTCGTGGAGGCGCACGGCGGCGTGCGCGGGGTCCGGCTCGCCTCGGACTCGACGTTCACGCCGTCCGGGCAGGCCGCCGCGGGTTCCCGGACCGGGGACGTCAGCAGGTCCTCGGCGACGGCGTGCGGACGGGGCTCGAACTCGGCGGGGGCCGGAACGAGTGGTGGCGTTACTTCCCCGGGTGATGGACGCCCGGGTGACGCTCACCGTGACCGGGGCTCGTTTCCCGGGCGGGGCCGCCTGGCCGCCGCGCGCGGGGTCAGGCGGCCTGGCCGTCCGCCGCGCCCTTGGCGAAGTCCGCGCGCAGCCTGGCCAGTTCGTCGTCCGGGACGGCCCGTGCCCAGGCGTCGGGCTGGCCCTTGACGGTGTGGTCGCTGGTCGTGGCGGCGCTGTAGGCGGCCGTGCAGGTCAGGGCGACCGAGCCGGAGGGCTCCATCGTGCGCTGGTAGGAGCAGCGCTTGATGCTCCTGCCGTCGAGCGTGATGTCGATGGTGATCTCCGCGTGGACCGCGTCGTCGGTGCTCGCCTCCGCGGCCGCCGAACCGTAAGCGGAGTTCTGGAGCGTGAAGCGGGCCGTGCACGTCGTGCTGCCGCAGGGGGAGAAGCGCGCCTTGCCGACCGTGGTGAAGGTGACCGTGGGGTCGACCGCGGTGCTCAGCTCCGCCAGGTCCCGTTCGAAGCCGGTGGTGAACGCCGCACGGTCGACACCGGTGAGCGCGGCGACGGAGACGTCCGTGCCGTCGGCCAGCGGCAGCGGCCCGGTCGCGGCGGGGGAGGACCCTGAGGCCAGGTGGAGCAGGGTGTGGGGCGCGGAGTCGCTGATGGAGAAGGTGCCGCCGGGCGTGGACAGCACGGTGGCGGCCCGGCCGGCCACCCGGGTCGGGGAGGCGGTGGCCGAGGACGCGCTGCCGGCCGCGTCGCGGAGCAGGCCGGCGACGTTGGCGGGCGCCAGCGGGGCCGTCACGTCGTCGATCTCCGGGAGGTCGGAGGACGCGTCGAGCCAGTGGTCGGAGATCCGGTCCAGCAGGGCGCCGGAGTAGCCGCGGCCCTTCCAGTACGCCTGGTCCGCCTTGGCCATCCGGTGGTCGCCCGCGGTGAGCAACCGGACCGTCCGGCCCCCGTCGCCGAGGGAGCCGCGGCCCCATCCGCCCGGGGTGGTCTGCAGGTCGAAGCCTGTGGCCGTGCCCGGATCGCGGGCGAACTCACCCCGGTAGGACAGCACATGGGCCTTCTCCAGGGTGTCCGCGGCCTCGCGCAGCATCCGCGCGGCGTCGACGGCGGTGCCCCTGCCGGCCGCGGGCGAGCCGGAGCCCGCCCCTTCGGGACCGTCGTTCCAGGGCCTCGCGATCAGCAGGCCGGCCACCAGCACGGCGGTGGCGACGCCGACGAGGGCCAGGAGCAGCGCGGAGCGCCGCGGCCGGGCGGGCGGCGGCGCCGGCGCGTGGGCGGGCATCGCCGGGTACGGAGGCGGGGGAGGGGGGCCGAAACCGCTGCCGGGGTCAGGTCCGTACCCCGGCTCGCGTCCCGGTCCGGAGCCGTCGCCGAACCCCCGGCGACGGCCGTGACCCTCCCCGTCCCACGGCGTTCCGTCCGTCAACTCCGGCTCTCCCCCTCGTGCGTGGGCGCGCGGCTGGTCCCGTGCACCGTCGTCGAAGCGCTTTCCGTCCCGGCGCCGACCTTCTCATCCGATCCACATGTGCGCCTCCGCCTTCCGTGAATCCCCTCCCGCGGCCTGTCGCGACGGCCCCGCGAGGGCGGGCCGGCAGGGACGGGGCAGGCACAGGACAAGGTACTGCAGCCCCCGCACGTCCCCGGAACCGAGACGGCCGTCGCGGGCGGCTGTCGCGGGCGGCGGCCGTCCCGGTTCCGGGGACGCCGGGTTTCTCATCGCCCTCTCATCCCGGCCTCACACTCTCATCAGGGCCGATTCCTAGCGTCACGGCAGCGGGACGGAGGCCGAGTCCGTCCTCCCTCCCGCCCCCCGGCTTCCGAACTCGGCGAGGAATCGATGTTCTTCACGTATCTCCGGCGCGAACTCCGTCGCCGCAGGAAAGCGGCGCTCGTCATCGCGATGGGCCTCGCACTCGGCATCGCGCTGGTCATCACCGTCAACTCGGTGTCGGCGGGCATGACACAGGCGCAGGGCAAGGTGCTCCAGTCGCTCTACGGCCTGGGGACGGACATGACCGTCACCAAGGCCGCCGACCCGTCCTCGACGGGCGCGGAGCGCCCGCGGTTCCAGTTCAACGCGCGCGGCGACGACAAGGAGCAGAGCAGCGACCGTGTCATGGTCCAGGGCTTCACCACCCTGAAGTCCTCCGTCGTCGGCGACGTCGCGGGGCAGACCGGGGTCAAGCAGGCCGTCGGCGGTCTCAGCCTGGTCGTCATCAAGATCAACGGCCAGTTCCAGCGCGGGCAGTACCAGCAGTCCCCGAACAGCGGCCGGCAGGGCGGCGGGTTCGGCGGCAACCGGCCGCAGGGCACCGTGCGCGGCGGCGGTGCCAACTTCGGCATCGACAACTTCACGCTCTACGGCACCGACGTGGCGCACATGGAGCTCGGCCCGCTGACCTCCTCGAAGATCACCTCCGGGAAGACCTTCACGGCCGCGCAGGCCGATGCCAAGGTCGCCGTCCTGGACAGCGCGTACGCCAAGCAGAAGAAGCTGTCGGTGGGCAAGACGCTCACCGTCTCGGGCACCACGTTCTCCGTGATCGGCATCGCGACCGCCGACAGCGGCTCGTCCACCGCGAACGTCTACATCCCGCTCCAGCAGGCGCAGACGCTGTCGGACTCCAAGGACAAGGTCACCACCGTCTACGTCCAGGCCGCCGACTCCCAGAAGATCGGCGCCGTGAAGCAGGCCATCCAGAAGAACATCGCCGGCACGACGGTCACGACCTCCTCGGACCTGGCGTCCACGGTGTCGGGTTCGCTGTCCACGGCGTCCAACCTCGCCACGAACGTGGGCAAGTGGCTGTCCATCGCCGTGCTCATCGCCGCGTTCCTGGTCGCGGGGCTGCTCACCTCCTCCGCGGTCAGCCGCCGGGTCCGCGAGTTCGGCACGCTCAAGGCACTCGGCTGGAAGAGCGGCCGCGTCACCCGCCAGGTCATGGGCGAGGCCCTGGTCAACGGCCTCATCGGCGGCGTGCTCGGCATCGCCCTCGGCCTCGGCTGCGCCTACCTCATCACCGCCATCAGCCCGACCCTGGACGCGTCCGTCGCCCGCGGCGGCGGGGGCGGCTTCGGGGGCCGGGGCGGCGGCTTCGGCGGCGGCGCCTTCGGCGGCGGGCAGGGCGGACAGGGCCGGCAGGCGGCGTCCGACGTGCTCAAGATCGCCCTTGAGGCGCCGGTCAGCGTCAACACCATCGTCGTCGCCGTGGTGCTGGCGATCGCCGGCGGCCTGATCGCGGGCACCTTCGGCGGCTGGCGCGCCTCCCGGCTGCGCCCCGCGGACGCCCTGCGCCGCGTCGAGTAGCCGCAACCCCTCCCCGAGACGGGTGCCGCGCCCCGCACCATCCCCCTGGCGGGGTGCGGCACCCACCCCCTTCTCCTCCCAGGCTTCAGGAGTCATCTCATGTACAAGCTGAGCGGCGTGACCAAGCGCTACTCGCGCGGCAAGGACGTCGTGGACGCGCTGCGCAGCGTGGACCTGGTCATCGAGGACGGCGAACAGCTCGTCGTCCAGGGACCCACCGGCGGCGGCAAGTCCACCCTGCTGCAGATGCTGGGCGGCCTGGACAAGCCGACCTCCGGCTCGGTCGAGCTCGACGGCGTCGACCTCGCCCGGCTGAGCGAGACCCGGCTGACCAAGGTCCGCTCCGAGAGCATCGGCATCATCTTCCAGAGCTTCAACCTGATCCCGACGCTCACCGCGCAGGAGAACGTCGAGACCGCGCTGGTGCCGCTCGCCGTCAAGGCCGCCGAGCGCCGCGCCCGCGCCGCCGAGGCGCTCGACTCGGTGGGCCTCGGCGACCGCCTCCACCACCTGCCGAGCGAGCTCTCCGGCGGTCAGCAGCAGCGCGTGGCCATCGCCCGGGCGCTGGTGAAGAAGCCGAAGGTGCTGCTCGCCGACGAGCCGACCGGCGCCCTGGACGAGGGCACCCGCGACGAGATCCTGGCGCTCCTGGAGGGACTGTGGAAGGAGTACGGGCTGACCTTCGTCCTGGTCACCCACGACTCCCACATCGCCCGCCGGGCGACCCGGGTCGCCACGATCAAGCGGGGGCAGATCACCGTCTCCGACCGCACGCCCGCGGCCTGACGGCCGCCCGTCCCGCCGCCCGGCTCCTGCCGGGCGGCGGCGGGGTGCCGCCCGGGTCAGTCGCGCTGCGCGCCGGCCGGGAGCGAACGCAGCTTCAGCGTGCCGGCAGCGGACGTGCTGCTGGTGCCGAAGGCGTAGTTGAGCATCTTGGTGGCGTCGGTGAAGCGGTTGTCACCGCTGGAGCTGTGGAGCAGCACACCGACGACCGTGCGGCCGTTGCGCGTGGCGGCGAAGATCAGGCAGGGGCCGGCCGAGGTGCCGGTGCCGGTCTTCACGCCCACGGCGCCGTTGTACGAGCCGAGGAGCTTGTTGGTGTTGTACCAGGTGTAGGTGCGGCCGTTGGTGGCCTTCTGCACCGACTTGGCGGACTTCACGACATCGCGGAAGTTGACGTACGACATGGCCTTGCGGGCCAGGACCGCCGCGTCGCGCGGGGTCGTGTAGTTGCTGCCGGCCGAGGATATGCCGTCGAACGAGTCGTACTTGGTGTTCTTCATCTTCAGCGCGGCGGCCGTGCTGTTCATCTTCTTGATGAACGACGCGGTGCGGGCCGAGACGGTGGTGCCGGTGCCGTAGGTGTCGGCGAGCGCCATGGCGGCGTCGCAGCCCGAGGGCAGCATCAGTGCGTAGAGCAGCTGCTTGACGGTGACCGTGTCGCCCGTCTTCAGGTCGGCGGTGCTGGCGCCGTTGCGGACGACGTAGTCCCGGTACGCCTGCTTGATCGTGATCTTCTTGTTCAGGTCCAGCTTCGGGGTGCCGAGGACGACGGCGGCCGTCATCACCTTGGTGGTACTGGCCATCTGCCGCTTGGTGTCGGCGGCCTTGCTCCACAGCGTCTTGTTGGCCGTGCTGTCGAGCAGGAAGGCGCCCGTGGCGGTCACCGAGGGGGCCTTGACCGTGGCCGCCTGGGCGGGAGCCGCCACCGGGGCCGCCACGACGAGGGCACTGGAGGCCAGGAGCGCGGCGCCGAGCCGGTGCGTCCTCGTGATGCCGAGTCTCAAAGAAGCTCCATGGGTCGATGGGAGGGGATCGGGCAGCACATCCTGACACCCGACCGACGAACACCCGTACGGGGAGCGGGGATTGTGACCGGACGCGGACAAAACGCGGACGGCCCGCCCGGAACGGTGGTTTCCGTTCCGGGCGGGCCGTCACAAGGCGCGTTCCTCCGGGCGCGGTCGGCCCGAGGGGACTACTTCGTGCGGTAGGCGTTGAAGATCGCCTCGTCGAGCGTGTTGCCCTTCTTGTCGGTCACCTGGGCCCTGAGCGAGACGCCCGTGCCGGCCCTGGGGTTCTTCAGCGTCACCTTGCCGCTCTTGACGGTGAGCGGCTTCCAGTGGGCGCCGCCGTCGGTGGACCAGTACACCTTCAGCGACTTGAGGTTGGTGCCCGCGGCCGCGCCCTGGACCGTGACCGGGACGGTCCTGGTGGCGCCGGCCGTGGAGCTGCTCGTCGCGCTCAGCGCCGGGGTGAAGCGGACCACGGAGACGGGGAGCCCGGCCTCGGCGCGCTGGGAGGTGAACGTCCAGGTCGTGGTGATCCGGGTGCTGACGGTGGCGGGCTTGCTGCGGTTCACCGTGGTGGAGAGCCGGTAGGCGGCCTTGCCGGCCGGGACGGTGAAGGAGACGCCGTCGTCGAGCATGCCGGCGACGGTGCCGATCCTCGTCCCGTTCCGGTAGAGGGTCGTGCTGGCCTTGTCGTAGAGGGAGCCGCCGTCGTGGCCGGATCCGTCGTCGAAGGTGCCCACGTAGCCGAAGATCTCGTCCCCCGAGCGGAAGAGCCCCGACATGGAGTCGAGCTTCGGGCCGAAGACGCCGACGTTCCAGGTGCGGTTGTAGCTCCGGCCCTTGGTGAAGAACTGCTCGTCGGCGAACCAGGCCGCGTCGGGGTTGCCCGTGGTGTCGAGCTGCAGGAACCGCTGGGCCCAGGCGACGCCCGCGGCGTTGATCCAGACGCTCCTGGTGTACGGCAGCCTGACGGCGACGCCGCTCGTCATGAGGAAGGCGTCGTTGACCGTCGGTTCGGTGAACAGCAGGCCGAGCTTGTTCGCCGCCGGGGCGCCGGCCGTGGTGGCGATCCTCGCCAGGTCGCCGCTCGCCACGGTCCGGGTGTAGCCCGTGAAGAAGGACTTGCTGCGCCCGTAGGCCACGTTGAAGACGTTCGCGCCGTGCTCGAAGGTGCCCTTCACCGCCGCCTGGAACTGCGATGAGGTGAGCTCGGGACCGACGTGCGCGGTACGGAAGTCGGTCAGGGTACCGGCGTCGTAGCTCAGCCCGCTGCCGTCGGTGCCGTTGGACAGGACGTAGCCGACGGACAGATCCGCCTGGCGGGCCGCGCTGTCCGGCAGCTTGAAGACGAAGGGCTTCGCGGTGCGCGCGTCGAAGGTCAGCGCGGTGTCGCCGGTGATCTTCACCAGCGGCCGGGTCAGCCAGTCGACGCTCTGCGGCGTCTTGCCGTCGGCCTTCATCTTCATGATCAGGCTGTCCACGCTGTAGGTGCCCTTGGGCACCCGCACCGTGGTGGTGCCGGCGGTCAGTTCCCAGGGGGCGCCGAGGCCGTCCAGGCCGGTGACGATCGTGTCGAAGGCCGGGGCCGCGTGGCCGGTGCGGTCCAGGTTCGTGATCGTGAGGTTGTACGACTCGCTCTCGCGGATCACGGCCGCGGCGGTGCGGACGTTCTGGCCGCCGCCGGTGGCCACCACGTAGGCGCTGTAGGCGCCGTCGACGGTTCCGCCGAGGGTGGAGTCGACGGTCACGGTCGCCTCGGCGGTGCCGCCCGCGGGCACGGTCACCTGCTGCTTGTCGAGGCGGAAGAAGCCCGCGGGGGCGGCGCCCCCGCGCGGTCCCTGGCCGGTGAGCGACAGGTCGAGCGTGATGTCCTGCTGACCGGAGTTCCGGTAGGTGACGGTCCTCGTCGTCGTGGGGTCGTCGTTGTGCGGCCACAGCGCCGTGCCGAAGTTCAGCGACGCCGGTTCGGCGACGACCGTCTGCCCGATCGCGCGGGCCACGTCGATCCGGCCGGAACCCTGCTGGAAGGGGGTGTAGCCGCCGTCCTCCGCGGAGCCGACGAGAACGGCCTTGATCTGCTGGCCCGTCCAGTCCGGGTGCTCCTGGGCGAGGATCGCCGCGGCGCCCGTGACGTGCGGGGTCGCCATGGAGGTGCCGGAGATGGTCAGGTAGCCGTCCGCGGGGTGCGGGACCTCCGGGTCGGTGTCGATGGCGCTGCCCTTGGCCGCGGCCGCCGTGATGTCCACGCCGGGGGCGGTGACATCGGGCTTGATCGCGCCGTCGCCCACCCGCGGGCCGCGCGAGGAGAAGTCGGCGAGCCGGTCGGTCTTGTCGACGGCCCCGACGGTCAGCGCGGCGTCGGCGCTGCCGGGCGAGCCGACGGTGGAGGCCTTGTCGCCCTCGTTGCCCGCGGCGATGACGAACAGCGGGGCCCCGGCGCCGGCGGACAGCCTGTTGACGGCCGCCTCGATCGGGTCGACGCCCGGGGTGTCGGTGCCGCCGAGGCTCAGGTTGACGATCCTGGCGCCCTGCGCGGTGGCCCACTCCAGGCCCTTGATGATGCCGGCGTCGTCCCCGAAGCCTTCGTCGTCCAGCACCTTGCCGCTGATGATCTGCGCGCCCGGGGCGACGCCCTTGTACTTCCCGCCCGACTTCGCGCCGGTGCCGGCCGCGATGGAGGCGACGTGGGTGCCGTGGCCGACGTGGTCGACGGTGTCGGCGGACTCCGAGAAGTTGGCGGTCTTCACCACCTTGGTGCCCGTGGGCAGGTCCGGGTGGCGGGTGTCGACGCCGGTGTCCAGTACGGCGATCCTGATGCCGGTGCCGTCGTAGCCGGCCTTCCAGGCGGTCGGCGCGCCGATCTGCGGCACGCTCTTGTCGAGCGCGGCCCGCTGGATCGCGTTCAGCCAGACCGTGCCCAGGCCGGACTCCGCGGTGGCGTACGGAGAATCGTTTCTGTTGTTGGTCAGCGCTGCCCAGACGTCGGCCGCGTCCTTCTCCGGGGCGGTGACGGACTCGCCGTTGAGCCGCGTGAAGGTGTGCGTCACCTTCGTGCCCTCGGCCGCGTGCAGTTCGGACCTGGCGTCCGCCGCGCCGCCCCGGTACGTGACGATCAGCCCGAGGCCGTGCCGCTGGGCCGCCCTGCGGTACTCCGCGCGGCTGAGGGTGGTCACGTCGAAGAGCCGGCGGTCGACCCGGCCCTGTGCGACGAGCTGCGCCGCGTCCTGCGGGACGACGTAGACATGGCCGTTCTGACGGCGCGTCTGGACGGGTATGCCCTCGCGCCCCTTCGCGCGCTTCAGGGCGACGGGCGCGCCCTTGGCGTTCACGGCGACCTGGTCACCCGTGATCAGGGTGATCCACTCCTGCCCGCCGCCCTGCCGGGCGGCGACCGCGCCGGCCGGTGTCTGTATCTCCGGCGTTCCCGGCGATCCCGGCGTTCCCGCCGCGGTGGCCGGCAGCGCCACGCCCGCGGTCAGCACCGCGACGACCCCCGCTGCGAGCGCCGACGCGCGCGCCTTGCTCCAGTGTGCGTGCAACTTCTCCCCTGGTGTCCGAGTCATGACACGCGGGAGCCCTCATTCCCGGACGCGCGCACGCGATGTTCCCCCCGCGGCGATCCCCCGGCGAGGCCCCCCGCCTCGCGTTGCAGTATCCACCCCGCGCACCTGAGGTCTCCAGAGCCCCGCAGGCAACCGTCGCGATGGATTCCGGCCAAGTGTCCTCCGTGCGTCCGTACAAGCTCCATGCGGGGTGAGTTGAAGCGCTTCGACACTTCTCTGGACAGGAAAGCGGGCACTGGATACGGTCATTCGTCGAAGCGCTTCACCATCGAGGTGGCGCACCGCGCATGCCGCCCGTCCACCCGAGGGAGTCGCCGGATGGTCACGCTCGCCGAGGTCGCCCGGCACGCCGGGGTCTCCGCCAGCACCGTGTCGTACGTCCTGAGCGGCAAGCGGTCCATCTCCGAGGCCACGCGGCACAGGGTCGAGCGCAGCATCCAGGAACTCGGCTACCACCCCCACGCCGGTGCCCGCGCACTGGCCAGCAGCCGGTCCAACATCATCGCCCTGATGGTGCCGTTGCGTACAGACATGTACGTGCCCGTCATGATGGAGATCGCCATCGCCGTCGCCACCACCGCGCGGCAGCACGGCCACGACGTGCTGCTGCTCACCGGCGAGGAGGGGCCGACCGCGGTGCGCCGGGTCGCCGCGAGCGGGCTGGCCGACGCGATGATCCTCATGGACGTCGAACTCCACGACGAACGCATCCCGTTGCTCCGCGAGGGCGGCCGGCCCGCCGTCCTCATCGGCCTGCCCGCCGAACCCGCGGGACTGACCTGCGTCGACCTCGACTTCGAGGCCACCGGAGCGCTCTGCGTCGACCACCTCGCCGGTCTGGGCCACCGCGACGTCGCCGTCGTCGGCGAGGCCGCCGCGGTCTACCAGCGGCACACCGGCTTCGCCGAACGCACCCTCCAGGGCCTGCGCTCCCGCGCCGCCGCACATGGCATGCGGCTCATCCACCGCCCCTGCGAGGGGAGTTGGGAGTCGACGGCGGGCACGCTCGCCCGCATCTTCGAGGAACGGCCCGACACCACCGCCCTTGTCGTCCAGAACGAGGCCGCCATCGGCCCCCTCCTGTCGCGCCTGCGCCAGCAGGGCCGCGCCGTCCCCGAGGACGTCTCCGTCGTCGCGATCAGCCCCGACCAGGTCGCCGTCCAGTCGGCACCCCGGCTGACCTCGGTGTCCATCCCGGCGGAGGAGATGGGCCGCCGCGCCGTCGAACTCGTCATGGCCAAACTCGGCGGCACCCCGACCGCCGCCCCCTCGGCCGGGGTGCACCTCATCGAGCCCCGCCTGACGGTCCGCGACAGCAGCGGGCCGGTGCCGGCCCGGTAGGGACCGGGTGATTCGAAGCCCCTGTCCGGCGGGCCTGCGCGCGGAAGTCTGTCGGCATGGACAAAACCGGCACGGTTGAGGGGGCCGCGCGGTGTGTCCGGCACGGTGATTCCATGCTGTCGCAGGGCATACGAAGGGAGGCCGTCATGGTGCATACCGCAGCATGCTCGTTGTATGTCCGCCACGACGCGCATCACCGTCACCCTGCCCACCGAGCAGGTGGCCGAGCTGAGGAAGCTCACCGACAACGTCTCCGGCTACGTGGCCGAGGCGGTGTCCCGCCGGATACGGCATCAGCTCCTCGGTGACGACCTGCGGCGGCACCAGGAGGAGAGCGGCGCTTTCACGGACGGGGAACTGGCCGAGGCGCGTGCCCGGATCCTTGGCGACGCCGCACCGGCGGGACACACGGACGCCGCGTGAGCGACCGCTTCGAGACCGTTGTTCTGGACGCACAGGGGCTGTCGGCCTGGATCGCGCAGGACCGGAAGGTACTCGCGATGCTGCAGGTGTTCCACGGGATGGGGGCCGATCTCGTGGTCGGCGCCAACACGATCGTGGAGGTCGGCCACGCGCGCGTGGACCTGCCGCGGTTGAACGGGGCCCTGTCACGGGTCAAGGTCGAGCCGGTGACCGAGTCCTCGGCCAGCGCGGCGGCAGGTCTGCTCAAGGCGGCGGGACTGCACGGGCACACGTACGCGATCGACGCCACCGTGGCCGAGACGGCCCTGCGCCGGCCGGGGCCGGTGGCGATACTGACCTCCGACGTCGACGACATGGCCAGGCTGTGCGGTGACCGGGTGCGGCTGGTCGCCGTGTAGGGCACCGTTGCGCCGGCTCCGCATCGGCACCGGTCATTGCGGCGGTCTGTCGTACACCCAGTACTGCGCGAGGACGCCGATCACGGCGTCGGCCCGGGCCGCAAGTGCCTCGTCGGCGTCGCCGAGGAGCCGGAGCGAGACGACCGAGCCGCCGGCAGCCTGGGCCAGGCACAGGTCCACGCGCCGCCTACCGACGAGCGGACAGCGGAACCCGTGGTGGACAGGCCGTACTCGACCGCCTGCCAGTCGCTGTCGTCGAAGGCGTGGCCGGCGAGGCCGGAGACGACCTCGCAGAGCGGCCGGAGGTTCTCCGTGTACACCCAGCCGCCCGCGAGGACGTGGTCCTGCGGCACTGTCACAAGGCAGCTCCCGCCGGGCACGTCACGCCCGTGCCGCCGATGCCGCAGTAGCCCGCGGGGTTCTGGGCGAGGTACTGCTGGTGGCGGGCCTCGGCGGGGTAGAAGGGGCCCGCGGGGGCGATCCCGGTGGTGACGGGGCCGTGGCCGGCGGCGGCCAGCGCGGATGCGTAGAGCGCGCGGGAGGCGAGGGCGGTGGCGTGCTGCGCGGGGGAGTGGGTGCGCAGGGCGGAGCGGTACTGGGTGCCGTGGTCGTGGCCCTGGCGGTAGCCCTGGGTGGGGTCGTGGGCCTCCCAGAAGACGCGCAGCAGCCGGTCGTAGGGCAGGGCGGCGGGGTCGAAGACCACCCGCACCGTCTCCGCGTGGCCGGTGAGGCCGCTGCACACCTCCTCGTGGACGGGGTGCGCGGTGTGGCCGCCCTGGTAGCCGACGAGGGTCGTCCACACACCGTCCAGGCGCCAGAAGGTGCGTTCGGCGCCCCAGAAGCAGCCGAGGGCGAGGTCGGCGACCTCCAGGCCCGCGGGACAAGGGCCCGCGAGCGGGGTGCCGAGCAGCAGGTGCCGTGCGGGCAGCACGTGCGGCGGCGAGGCGCGGCCGGGCAGGGCCTCCTCGGCGGAGGGCAGGCGCAGGCCGTGGTGGGGGAACGGGGCGGTCGTCAACGGGCCGGTCCCGGCGCGGAGTTGCGCTGGAGTCCGGCGATGGCCTGGGCGCGGTAGAGGGCGTACGCGGCGGCGGGGTCGTCGGCGTACGACCAGGGGGCCGCGCCCGCGAAGCCGTCGACGTGGTGGAACTGCTCGACGGCCTCGGGGTAGCGCTCGGCCCGCACCAGGAAGGAGATCAGCAGGTGCCGCACCAGGGGCACCACGGGGTCGTTGGGGGAGGCGTGCTCGGTGGCGTACAGGGCGCCGCCGACGGCCCGGGAGATGACCTCGCTCTGGTAGAAGCTGCTGGTCAGGACGAGTTCCGGCAGGTGCGCGAAGACCTGGAAGAGCGGCAGTGCGGGCAGCAGGCTGCCCTCGGGCCCCGAGGCGGCGGCGCGCTCGGCGAAGTCGCGGGCGGCGTCCTCGGGCAGCCGGGACAGGGCGGCGAGGTGCGCGCCCATGTGGTGCGGGGCGCGGGCGGTGATCTTCTCCCAGGCGGTCGTGAAGTCGCCGTCCGCGGCGAGGTCGACGATGTACGGGACCGGGTCGCGCGGCGCCAGCAGCGCGGCCTCCGAGGCGACCGTGCGGGCCTCCTCCAGGATCATCGGCACGTCGGGCGAGCCCGTCGCGGCGCGCCGCGCCCGCTGCACCAGGAACGCGGCCTGGACTGCCGCGCCGCCCGGGTCCTCCGGCTCCTCCACCCGCCAGGTGCGCAGCCAGGTCCCGCCCTTGCCGGGGGCGCGCGCCAGTTCCACTGCGGCGGCACCGGCCAGCGTCTGGACCCGCTGCCAGCGGGCCTCGCCCTCCACCGGGGTGCCCTTGAGCAGGGCGGCCACCGCGCGCCAGTCCTGGGTGCGCTGGGTCGCGGTGAGGGCCTGGGTGAGTTCGGGGTCGGGTCCCGGCAGCCGGATGTCGATCATGTCCTGCGACACGAACCCGTACAGGCCGGGGTCGGCCGCGGCCCTGGCCCACTCGGCGCGGCCGCGCTGCAGGCGGGGCCACATCACGACGGCGGCGATCAGGAGCACTCCGTACAGCACCCAGAGGAATTCCATGGTGAGCAAGCGTACGCGCGCCCGGCGGGCACGCCCCCGTCCCGTCGGCGGCACTACGCTCGGCGCTATGAGCGAGCAGCAGCACCAGAACTTCGAGACCCTGGCGATCCACGCGGGTCAGGCGGCCGATGCCCGGACCGGGGCCGTGGTGACGCCGATCTACCAGGTCTCCACGTACAAGCAGGACGGTGTCGGCGGTCTGCGCGGCGGTTACGAGTACAGCCGCAGCGCCAACCCCACCCGCACGGCGCTGGAGGAGAACCTCGCGGCGCTGGAGGGCGGCCGGCGGGGTCTGGCCTTCGCGTCGGGGCTGGCGGCCGAGGACTGCCTGCTGCGTACGGTCCTGAAGCCCGGCGACCACGTCGTCATCCCGAACGACGCCTACGGCGGCACCTTCCGGCTCTTCGCGAAGGTCGTGGAGCGCTGGGGCGTGCAGTGGTCGGTCGCCGACACCTCGGACCCGGCGGCGGTGCGGGCCGAGATCCGCCCCAACACCCGGGTCATCTGGGTCGAGACGCCCAGCAACCCGCTGCTCGGCATCACCGACATCGCCGTGCTGGCGGACATCGCGCGCGGCGCGGACGCCCGGCTCGTGGTCGACAACACCTTCGCCAGCCCCTACCTCCAGCAGCCGCTGGCGCTCGGCGCGGACGTGGTCGTGCACTCCACGACCAAGTACATGGGCGGCCACTCCGATGTGGTCGGCGGCGCGCTGATCGCGGCCGAGGCGGGCCTCGGCGAGGAACTGGCCTACCACCAGAACGCGATGGGCGCGGTCGCCGGCCCCTTCGACGCCTGGCTGGTCATGCGCGGCATCAAGACCCTCGCGGTGCGCATGGACCGGCACAGCGACAACGCGGAGAAGGTCGCGGACCTGCTGTCCACCCACCCGAAGGTCACCCAGGTCTTCTACCCGGGCCTGGCCGAGCACGCGGGGCACAACGTCGCCGCGAAGCAGATGAAGCGCTTCGGCGGGATGGTCTCCTTCCGGGTCGCCGGCGGCGAGGAGGCGGCGGTCGAGGTCTGCAACCGGGCCCGGCTGTTCACCCTCGGCGAGTCGCTGGGCGGCGTCGAGTCGCTGATCGAGCACCCGGGGCGGATGACGCACGCCTCGGCGGCCGGTTCCGCGCTGGAGGTGCCGGCCGACCTGGTGCGCCTGTCGGTGGGCATCGAGTCCGTCGACGACCTGCTGGAGGACCTGCGGCACGCCCTCGGCTGACGGGCACGGCGGGCGCCGGAAATCCCGCGGCGCCCGCTACCAGTACACCAGGGGTGTCGTCCGGAGCGGCTGCGGCTCCGGCCACCACAGGGCGGCCGCCACCAGGGCGGCGGTCAGGGCGGCCAGCAGCAGCACCCACAGGACGAGACGCAGGACGCGGCGGCGCGCGATCAGGCGCCTGCCGCGTTCGGCGGCCGAGAGGGCGAGACCCGCGGGCACGACGGGGTGCGGTCCGTCGAGCAGCCGGCGGACCTGGTCCTCCTTGCGGCTCCACGTCACGAGGCGGCCTCCCGGACCCGGGGCGCGGGCTCGGCGGCCGGCCGCGGGCCGTGCAGGGCGGTCGTGGCCCGCAGGCACACCGCGCGCACCCGGTCGACCGGCATGCCGAGCTGGGCGGCGGTCTGCTCCTCGGCGATCCCCTCGTACAGCCGCAGGACGACCACCAGCCGCTCGTGGACGGTCAGCGGCACGAGCAGTCCGCCGCGCGGCCGCCGCCACCGGGGGCGGAGCGCGAAGCGGCGGACGATCTCGCCCCGGGTGTGGACGTACGGGTCCTCGCCGCGGAGCCGGAACCAGTCGGCGTACGTCCGCGACAGGGCGGCGCACAGCAGCTCGGCGGCCTCCTCGCGGTCGCCGGTGAGCAGGGTGGCGGCATGCAGCAGACGCCCTGCCGCGCCCGCCGCGAACGCCGCGAACTCGGCGTCGCGCAGGCGTTCCGCTGCCGCCCGGCGCTCTCCCACAGCGCCATGGGACGGCAGACGGCGACCTCAGGTCAAGAGCTCTGCTCGTCCCCGGATGTCATGGCCGTGTGATAGTCCGCCAACGCGGAGTTGAAGCGGCCGAGGAGGTCGGTGAAGATCTCCCGCTCCTGCTCGGTCCAGTCCTCGGTGACGACCGACATGAGCTCACGGCGCGAGGTGCGCACCTCTTCGAGGCGCGTGCGCCCCCGGGGGGAGAGCGCGAGGACCACCGCGCGCCCGTCCTCGGGGTGCGAGGTGCGCTTGACCAGACCGCTGTCGACGAGCGGCGCGACCTGCCGGGTGACGGTCGAGGAGTCGATGCCCATGCCCTCGGCGAGCGCCTTGACGCCCATCGGCCCCTCGTTGTCCAGCCGGTTGAGCAGCAGGTATGCGGCCCGGTCCATGGAGTTGCGGGCCTTGCCGACGCCACCCAGACGGGTCTGCTCCGCGCGCCGGGCGAAGAGTGCCACCTGGTGCTGGAGCCGCTCCAGGAGGTCGGTCGTTGTCTCCGAGGGAATGGGCATGGCCGGAAGCTCGCGTTCTGTCGGTCCTGCGAAGGTTGGGAGAAGAGTACGCGGAGAGCGACACCCCGGGACCCTGCCGGGGAAAACTGTTCGGTCCCGGCTCCCCCTGCGCCCGGCTGCAAGACTGGGGTTCATGGAAAGCCCGGCAAGTCCAGTACGTCCCGTCCGCCGTCCGGCGGGCCCGCCCCCTTCGCACCCGGTCACGATCGACGACGTCCGCGGTGCGCACAAGATGCTCTCGGGGGTCGCGCGGACGACTCCGATGGAGGGCAGCCGCTACCTCTCCGGGCTGGTGTCCGCGCCCGTGCACCTCAAGTGCGAGAACCTCCAGCGCACCGGTTCCTTCAAGGTGCGCGGCGCCTATGTGCGGATCGCGGGTCTGCGGCCGGAGGAGCGGGCCGCCGGGGTCGTCGCGGCGAGCGCGGGCAACCACGCGCAGGGCGTGGCGCTGGCCGCCTCGCTGCTGGGGGTGCGTTCGACCGTCTTCATGCCCGTCGGGGCCCCGCTGCCGAAGATCGCGGCGACCCGGGAGTACGGCGCCGAGGTGCGGATGCGCGGGCAGGTGGTGGACGAGACGCTGCACGCCGCCCGCGTGTACGCGGAGGAGACCGGTGCCGTCTTCATCCATCCCTTCGACCACCCCGACATCATCGCGGGCCAGGGCACCGTGGGGCTGGAGATCCTGGAGCAGTGTCCCGAGGTGCGCACGATCGTGGTGGGCGTCGGCGGCGGCGGGCTCGCCGCGGGTGTGGCGCTGGCGGTGAAGTCGGTGCGCTCCGACGTCCGTGTCATCGGGGTGCAGGCGGAGGGCGCGGCGGCCTACCCGCCGTCGCTGCGGGCCGGCCGGCCCGTGGTGCTGGACACGGTGGCCACCATGGCGGACGGCATCAAGGTGGGCAGTCCCGGGGACGTCCCGTTCGGCATCATCCGGGATCTGCTGGACGACGTGCACACGGTCAGCGAGGACGAGTTGTCCAGGGCGCTGCTGCTGTGCCTGGAGCGGGCCAAGCAGGTCGTCGAGCCGGCGGGGGCGAGCCCGGTGGCGGCGCTGCTGGCCCGGCCGGAGGCGTTCGAGGGGCCGGTGGTGGCCGTGCTGTCCGGCGGCAATGTGGACCCGCTGCTGATGGAGCGTATTCTTCGGCACGGTATGTCCGCGGCGGGCCGTTATCTGTCGTTCCGGCTGCGGCTGACGGACCGGCCGGGCGCCCTGGCGGCGCTGCTGGGCATCCTGTCGGCGAGCGACGCCAATGTGCTGGACATCGCGCACGTGCGTACCGACGCCCGGCTCGGGCTGACCGAGGCCGAGGTGGAGCTGCGGGTGGAGACGCGCGGGCCGGAGCACCGCGAGGCGGTGGTCTCCGCGCTGCGGGACTCGGGGTACGCGCTGCTCTGACCCCCTGCGTGCTCGGCTGCGGGCCCGATTGTCAGTGGCGTGCGGCAGGCTGGACGAGGGTGTTGCGGACGCGGTGGGACACGGGAGAGGGAGCCGCGGAAAAACCGGTTGACGCGATATATCGCGTCTGGGATGCTCGCGATGTATCGGCGTGTGCCGCCGCTCCGGCCGCGCGCCCGTACATCCCCACATCTCACATCTCACGCCCTGAAGGGGAGACAACGCATGCCAGGCGCCATCCACGCCGAAGGTCTGGTGAAGACCTTCGGCGACGTAAGGGCACTGGACGGAGTGGACCTCGACGTCCCCGAAGGCACCGTCCTGGGTCTGCTCGGCCCGAACGGAGCCGGGAAGACCACAGCCGTCCGCGTCCTGACCACCTTGCTGCAGCCGGACAGCGGCAAGGCCGTCGTCGCCGGTGTCGACGTGCTCAAGCACCCCAACGAGGTGCGCCGGCAGATCGGTCTGTCCGGTCAGTTCGCCGCCGTCGACGAGTACCTGACCGGCCGCGAGAACCTGCAGATGGTGGGGCGGCTCTACCAGATGTCCGCGCGCGACGCGAAGGCGCGCGCCACCGAACTGCTGGAGCGCTTCAACCTCGCCGAGGCCGCCGACCGCACGGCCAAGACGTACTCCGGCGGCATGCGCCGCCGCCTCGACCTGGCGGCGGCGCTGGTCGTCCGGCCGCCGGTGATGTTCATGGACGAGCCGACGACCGGGCTCGACCCGCGCAACCGGCTCGCCCTGTGGGAGGTCATCCAGGACCTCGTGGCCGGCGGCACCACCCTGCTGCTCACCACGCAGTACCTGGAGGAGGCCGACCACCTCGCCCACGACATCTGCGTGATCGACCACGGCAAGGTCATCGCGCGCGGCACCTCCGACGAGCTCAAGGCGCGCACCGGCGGCGAGCGCGTCGAGGTCGTGGTGCACGACCGCGAGCACCTGTCCGCGGCCACCGAGGTTCTCCAGGGCTTCGGCAAGGGCGACACCTCGCTCGACAACCACACCCGCCGGATCACCGTGCCGGTCACCGGCGGCGCGAAGCTGCTCGCGGAGGTCATCCGCGAACTCGACACCCGCGGCATCGAGATCGACGACATCGGTCTGCGCCGCCCGACGCTCGACGATGTCTTCATGTCGCTCACCGGCCACGCCGCCGAGGAGAAGGAAGAGGAGTCCCAGTGACCACGGCGACCGACGCGGTAGCCACCGCCAAGCCGCGCCCGACCACCAACCCGTTCGTGCAGTCCGTCCGGGACTCGCTGGTGGTCGCCCAGCGCAACCTGATCCGCATGATGCGGATCCCCGAGGTCGTCATCTTCGGCCTCGTCCAGCCGATCATGTTCGTGGTGCTGTTCAGCTACGTCTTCGGCGGCTCCATGAACGTCGGCGGCTCCACGAGCCCGACCGTCTACCGCGAGTTCCTGATGGCGGGCATCTTCGCCCAGACCGTCACCTTCGCGACCGCCGGCGCGGGCGCGGGCATCGCCGACGACATGCACAAGGGCCTCATCGACCGCTTCCGGTCGCTGCCGATGGCCCGCGGCGCGGTGCTCACCGGCCGCACCCTGGCGGACCTGGTGCAGACGGCGCTGACCGTCGTCGTGCTGGCGATCGTCGCGGTACTCGTCGGCTGGCGCATTCACGAGGGCCTGGCCAAGGCGGTCGCGGCGTTCGCGCTGCTCCTCCTGCTCGGCTACGCCTTCTCCTGGATCGGCGCCCTGATCGGCCTGTCGGTGCGCACCCCGGAGGCGGCCACCTCCGGCGGCCTGATCTGGCTGTTCCCGCTGACGTTCATCTCGAACGCCTTCGTGGACTCCAACCTGATGACCCCGTGGCTGCGCCACATCGCCGAGTGGAACCCCTTCAGCGCCACCGTGCTCGCCTGCCGGGAGCTGTTCGGCAACCTGCCGCCCAACTACCGGGAGGCGGACGCCTGGCCCATGCAGCACCCGGTGCTCGCCTCGGTGATCTGGTCGGTCGTGATCATCGTGGTCTTCCGGACCCTGGCCGTGCGCAAGTACCGCTCCGCCACGGCGTGAACGTGCGGACACCGAAGGAGCCCCCGGCCTTCGCGGCCGGGGGCTCCGTCATGTCCGTGGGCGGGGATGCCGGGGTGCCGGCGCCCGCGTCGGTCAGCCGCTGTACGGCCTCGCCTCGATGATCTTCACCGAGGCCTTCTTGCCGTTGGGGAGCTCGTAGCTCGCGTCCTCGCCGACCTTCTTGCCGTTCACACCCGAGCCGAGCGGCGACTGCGGCGAGTAGGTCTCCAGGTCCGACGACACGTACTCGCGCGAGCCGAGCAGGAAGGTCAGCGTGTCGTCCGGGTCGCCGTCGAAGGCGATGGTGACGACCATGCCGGGCGCGACCACACCGTTGTCCGCCGGGGCCTCACCCACCTTGGCGTGCTGCAGCAGCTGCGTCAGCTGGCGGATCCGGAGCTCCAGCTTGCCCTGGTCCTCACGCGCCGCGTGGTAGCCGGCGTTCTCCTTGAGATCGCCTTCCTGGCGGGCTTCCTCGATCTTGGCGACGATCTCGGCGCGCGCCGGACCAGACAGATGCTCCAGCTCGGCCTTGAGCTGGTCGTACGCCTCCTGGGTCAGCCAGGTGACGTTCTCACTGGTCTGGGTCACAGGTGCTCCTCGTCGGTACTCGCTTGCTTACAAATGAACGCCCTACCCAGAAAGATGCGTCTTCGCGGGAGGGCGAAACCACGAGCCTAACAATTCCCCCCGACAATCGGCGAGAGGAAAAGCATCAAAAGGGCATCAGCGCAGGTCAGGCGGGTGTCGATGGAACCGGCCCGATCAGTGTGTCGGCTGGCAGCCGATCAGCTCCGCGGAAGTCCCGCGACTGGTGGTGCGAATGGTGGCCACGGTGTCGATGCGATCGCTGTGCTGATTCAGCCGGACGTCGCGGCGGCCCACCTCGGAGTGGTCCTCGGCGACCGAGCGCAGCGTGCAGACCGCTTCGGTGTCCGTGTTCTTGCGCACTTCCAGATGGACCTGGACCTCGTGGTCGGAGACCACCTGGAACGTGATCACCTGGCCGCTCACCTCGGTGCCGGCGATCTTGTCCCAGCCGATCCACACGAGCAGGACCAGCGTCAACGCGCCCAGTACGGCCCCGATGACCTTGAGTCTGCGGTCGGTGCGGGCGTCCGCGTCCGCACTCCGGCCGTACCGGCCCTCGGGCAGTTGCGACGTCGCCGCGCTCATCGATCAGTCCTCCCGGGGGCCGGGAGTCCGGCCCTGGAATTAAACAGCCCCTTGCTTCGGTCACTATAGAAGTCGCTACTCCGACCCTTGACTGAGGATCCAACCTTGACCGATCAGCTGCGACTGATGGCCGTGCACGCCCACCCCGACGACGAGTCGAGCAAGGGCGCGGCCACGATGGCCAAGTACGTCTCCGAGGGCGTCGACGTCCTGGTCGCCACCTGCACGGGAGGCGAGCGCGGTTCCGTACTCAATCCCAAGCTCCAGGGCGACTCGTACATCGAGGAGCACATCCACGAGGTCCGTGCCAAGGAGATGGACGAGGCCCGCGAGATCCTGGGCGTCAAGCAGTCCTGGCTCGGCTACGTCGACTCCGGCCTCCCCGAGGGCGACCCGCTGCCGCCGCTGCCCGAGGGCTGCTTCGCCCTGCAGGACGTGGACGAGGCCGCCGGGACGCTGGTGAAGCTCATCCGCGAGTTCCGTCCGCACGTGATCACCACGTACGACGAGAACGGCGGGTACCCGCACCCCGACCACATCATGACCCACAAGATCTCGATGATCGCCTTCGAGGCCGCCGGCGACCCGGAGCGCTACCCCGAGGCCGGCGAGCCCTGGACGCCGCTGAAGCTCTACTACAACCAGGGCTTCAACCGGCAGCGCACGGTCGCCCTGCACGAGGCCCTGCTCTCCCGCGGCCTGGAGTCCCCGTACGGCGAGTGGCTGGAGCGGTGGAAGACCTTCGACCGGCCCGAGCGCTCCATCACCACCCACGTGCCGTGCGCCGAGTTCTTCGAGATCCGGGACAAGGCGCTGCTCGCGCACGCCACCCAGATCGACCCCGACGGCGCCTGGTTCCAGGTGCCGATGGAGATCCAGAAGGAGGTCTGGCCGAACGAGGACTACGAGCTCGCGAAGTCCCGCGTGGACACCACCCTCCCCGAGGACGACCTCTTCGCGGGCATCCGGGAGAATTGAGCGCGTGAACGCGACATTCGGCACGGCCGCAGCCCAGCTCGTTCCTCTCGCCGTCAAGGACCTCGACGAGAACAAGGTGACGCCCGGACTCCTGGGCTTCGTCATCTTCGCCCTCATCGGCCTCGCCCTGTGGTGGCTGATGAAGAACATGAACAAGCAGATGCACAAGATCAGTTTTGTCGAGGAGCCCGACCCCGCCGCCGAGGCGGAGCCGGCCCCCGGCAAGGGCGCCGGCCGCGCCGGCTGATCCAGCCGCACCGCGCCGCGGGACCCCGGGCGGAGCCCGCCCGGGGTCGCGGCATGCCCTGAGACGCCCCGCGGCGCTCGGCCCGGGGTCCGCGGTGCGGCAGGATCAGCCCGCCCGGTCCGCCGGCGGCGGCGTCATCGCCATGCGCGCCCCGCGCGACGGCACCATGCCCAGCCGCCAGGCCTCCCACGGGGTGCCGGGTTCGACGCCGCGCTCCAGCAGCAGCGCGTACGCCTCCGCGTACTCCTCCAGGTCCAGGTCGCGTCCCTCGTAGGTGTCCCGCAGCAACGTGGACAGCCCCTCGCGCGCCTCGGCGGCGCCGTCCTCGGTCAGCAGCGGCAGCAGCGTGCACTGCAGGAAACGCGACCAGTCCGCGCCCCGGCGGTCGGGCAGCGCGGTGAAGAGGCGCTCGGCGTCGCGCAGCAGCTCCAGCGCCTCCGGGACGCGGCCGTTGCCCGCGTCTATCACGGCCAGTTCGACGCAGGACCAGGCCTCGCCGTGCGGTACGCCGATCCGGCGGAAGTCGGCGCGGGCGTCCTGGAGCAACTGGCGGGCGAAGCCGCTGTTGCGGAGGCTGCCGGTCAGGGCGGCCCGCTGGTCGCGGGTGACCCGCGCCGAGTGGTGCCGGGCGCAGGCCAGCCCGTAGACGTCCCGCATGCGGCTGAACATCGTGCGGGAACGCTCCAGGGCCCGCAGCGCCGGATCGAGCTCCCCGGCCTCCTCCAGCGCCTGGCCGAGGTAGTACAGCGACCACGCCTCACCCCGGGCGTCCTCGTTGGCCCGGTGGCGCACCAGGGCGTCGCCCAGGATGCGCTGCGCGGCGGGGGCGTCGCCGCGCAGGAGGCGGGCGCGGGCGAGCTGGGTGGCCGTCCAGGCGGTGCCGCGCGGATCACGGGTGGCCGCGTAGGCCTCGCCGGCGGCCCGGAGTTCGGCCTCGCCGCGGTCCGCGTCGCCGACCGCCAGCTGCCACTGCCCGAGTTGCAGATGGGCCCACGCCTGGCCGTGCACGCTCTCGCTCTCGCGGTGCAGGGCCAGCGACTCGGCCAGCAGCTCGCCGGCCTCCGCCAGCCGGCCCGCGTCGCGCAGCACCGCCGCCAGCGCGTGCTGCGTCCACGCCCGGTCGGCGCGCAGTTCCTCCGCCGCCTGGAGCTCCAGGGCCTCGCGGAGCCTGGCCTCCGCCTCGTGCAGGCTGCCCTGCTGCTGGAGCGTGATGCCGAGACTGCACAACGCGCGGGCGGCGCCCGCCGGGTGCTGCGCCTCGAAGTACAGGTCGACCACGGACGTCAGCGTGGAACGGGCCTTGTCGAGTTCGCCGAGCTGCCGGGCGGCGATCCCCGTGCGCCACTGCACGGAGCGCACCAGCACGTTCTGGTCGGCCTCGCGCTGGTGCCGCTGCGCCAGTTCGCTGATCTCGCCCAGCCGGTACAGGTCGCCGCGCAGCAGGCAGTAGTCGCACAGCGCGCCCAGCAGGTGCTGCACAACCCGCTGGTCGACGCCGTCGGCCTGCCGCAGCGCGGCGGTGATGAAACTGGACTCCTCGTCCAGCCAGCGCAGTGCGAGGTCCAGCGACGCGAAGCCCTGCGGCCCGAAACGGTCCGCCCGGGTGGAGGTACGGCCGTCCACCAGGCGGATCACGGAGTCCGCGAGTTCGGCGTAGCTGCGGATCAGCCGCTCCTGGGCGGCGGCCCGCTCGTCCGGGTCCTCCTCGTCGAGCAGGCGGGCGTGCGCGAAGCGGCGCACCAGATCGTGCAGCCGGTAGCGGCTGCCGCGGACGTGCTCGATCAGCCCGGCCGCGGCCAGTTCGCCCAGCCGCCGTGCCGCCTCCTGCTCGTCGGCCGCCAGCAGCGCCGCGGCCGCCGCCGCCCCGAGACTGGTGCGCCCGGCCAGCGCCAGGCGCCGCAGCAGCCTGCGGGCGGGTTCCGGCTGGTCCTGGTAGCGCAGGGACAGGGCCCGGTCGACCGGGTCGAGCGGCCCGTAGGCGCCGAGTTCCGCCGCGAGGGCCGCCGCGCCGCGCAGGGGCAGCGAACTGCCGGCGACGCGCAGCGCCAGCGGGAGCCCGCCGCACAACCGCCGGATCTCCTCCGCGCCGGCCCCGGCCGCCCCGGCGTCCCCGCCGAGCTCGGTCAGCAACTCCCGCGAGGCGCCCGCCGCCAGGGGCTCCACCGGCAGGTCGTGGACGCGCGCGGCCGGCACGTCCAGGGCCAGCGGCCCGGCCGCGGTCACCAGGACGAGGCTGTCGGAGCGTTCGGGGACCAGGGCCCTGACCTGAGCGGTGTCGGCCGCGTCGTCCAGGACGACGACGACCGGCACCCCCGTCAGCCGCTTCTGGTACTCGTCGGCCAGGCGCCGCAGATTCTGCTCCTGGGAGGTGCGCTCGCGGAAGAGCAACTGCTCGCGGGGCGCGCCCAGCCGGTTCAGCAGGTGCAGCAGCGCGTCACGGGTGGGCAGCGGCCGCTCGCCGGGGGCCGCGCCCCGCAGATCGACCACGCAGGCGCCGCGGAACTGGTCCTTGAGCTGCCGGGCGGCGCGCAGGGCCAGCGTGGTGCGCCCCGAGCCCGCCGGACCGTGCAGCACGACGACCACGGGCCCGCTGTCGGGGGAGACGCGCGCCTGGCGCACCCACTGGGCGATCAACCGCAGATGGTCCCGGCGACCGGCGAACGGCCCGTCGGTGGACGGGAGTTGCGCGAAGGACTGCTCCAGGACGCTGCGGCCGCGCGCGGCGGCGCTGCGGTCGGTGCGCCGTTGCGCGGGCAGGGCCGGACCCGGCGCGGGTGCCGGGGCGGGCGCGGTGAGCTGCCGCTCCAGGAACGGGCGGACGCCGCGCCGGTCCACCGCCTCCAGCCAGGCGCGGCGCAGTTCGCCGGGGCGCCCGCCGCCCGCACCGGAGCCGCCCGCCGAGCAGGCCGCCGTCGTGGCCGCCCCCGCCACCGCGACGACCGCGGCGGCGCCCAGGGCCGTACCGGCGCCGGTGCCCCAGCCGAGGTCGGCGACGCACGTGGCGACCGCGGCCACGGCGGTCACCAGGGCGGGGGTGCCGAACGCGGCGCGCCGCCCGGCGCGTTCGGCGTCCCGGGCCGCCGCGTAGGCGGTGTACTCGCCCGCGGCCTCGTCCGCGATCGTCTCCAGTGCCGCGCGCCCCCTGCGCAGCAGTTCGTCGCCGTCCTCGGGGTGCCTGCGCCGTCGTTCTCCCGCGACGGCCCGCTCCAGCAGCCGTAACACCTCCGCCCGGTCGGACGGGTGCAGTTCCGCAGTCCGCTTCGTCAACGCGGTCCCCCTCGGTCGCCGAGCCAGGCCCCAAGTGTCCTGCCGAACCCGCCGTATCGCGACACCATCGGTGCGGCCGGGGCTGCGGAAGCGCGGAGCGGGCCGGGCAGGCGCCGGCCACCGGCCCGTTCCGCGATTTCCTCCCCGCTTGTGCTGCTTCGTACCCCCGGTGCCCTGGCGCAAAGGTGACTTGGCACCTGCTGGACAGCGGCGGGGTGCTGACCCCCGCCGTCCGCGGCGACATGCTGACTCGCCATGAGACACATGAACAGCAGGTGGCGGCCGAGGGTCCGGAGCCCGCGACCGCGCTACATGGCGGCCGCCGCCCTCACGGCGCTGCTGGCGGGTCTGACGGCGACGCCCGGCGCGGCCCAGGACACCGGCCGGGGCGCCGCGCCGGCCGCGGGACAGCCCGGCGCACAGGACCGGGCCGCCGGGCCGGCGGCCGGGGTCACCCGGCACCAGGTCACCCTGATCACCGGTGACCGGGTCACGCTGGAGACGGACCCCGCGGGCCGGCAGAGCGTCAGCGCCGAGCCCGCCGCGGGGCGCGAGCACATCACGTTCGTCAAGCGGCAGCAGGGCCGCGACTGGACGGTGATACCCGCCGACGCCCTCCCCCTGCTGGCCACCGGCCGCCTCGACACGGCGCTGTTCAACGTCTCGGCCCTGGTCAGGGGCAAGTACGCGGAGCGCCCGGCCCTGCCGCTGATCGTCCAGTACGCGGGCGACGCGGGCACCGCCGAACGCCGGCTCGCCACGGCCGGGGCCGAGCGCGTCGACGCCGTCAACGGGACCTCCTTCGCGACGCTGGCCGAACGCCCCGAGGACGCCGCGCGGTTCTGGCGGGGCATCGCCCCCGGCCGGGCGGACGTCACGTCCCTGGGCGCGGGCGTGCGCCGGGTGTGGCTCGACGGCCGGTCCAGGGTCCAGGCCGAGGATTCCGTGCCGCGCATCGGCGCCCCCCACGCCTGGGAGAAGGGCTGGACGGGCAACGGCGTCAAGGTCGCGGTGCTCGACACCGGTTACGACCCGAACCACCCGGACCTGGCGGGCGTGGTCACCGAGTCGGCGAACTTCACCGGCGAGCCGAACACCGACGACCTGATGGGCCACGGCACCCACGTGACCTCGACCATCGCCGGTTCCGGCGCGCTCTCCGCGGGCCGCTGGAAGGGCGTGGCCCCCGGCGTGCGCATCCTGTCCGGCAAGGTGTGCACCGCGGACGGCAACTGCGACAACTCCGCCATCATCGAGGGACTGGCCTGGGCCGCCCAGCACGGCGCCAAGGTGATCAACCTCAGCCTGGGCGACACGGACACCGCGGAGACCGACGCCGTCGAGGCGATGGTCGACACCGTCAGCCGTGACTACGGCGTCCTGGTGGTGGCCGCGGCCGGCAACAACGGCTCCGGCAGCAAGGTCTCCTCGCCCGCCTCCGCGGACCGCGCGCTGGCCGTCGGCGCCGCCGAGACCGACGACGACCGCGCCGTCTTCAGCTCGGTCGGCCCGCGGACCGGCGACTCCGGCCTCAAGCCGGACGTCATCGCCCCCGGCGTCGGCATCGTGGCCGCCCGGGCCGGCGGAACCACCGCCGAGGACGGCTACATCACGATGGACGGCACGTCCATGGCCACGCCGCACGTGGCGGGAGCCGCCGCCGTCCTCTTCCAGCAGCACCCGGACTGGACCGCGGAGCAGGTCAAGCGGCAGCTGATGCAGTCGGCGACCGGTGCCAAGGAGCACGGCGCCTACTACCAGGGCGCCGGGCGCGTGGACGTCGCACGCGCCGTCGACCAGGAGGTCGGCGCGGATGCCGCCGCGCTGGACTTCGGGCTGGTCCGCTGGACCGACGCCCAGCGGCCGCCGGTGAGCCGGAAGATCACCTACCGCAACCCGGGCGCCGCGCCCGTCACCCTCCGGCTCCGGCAGAACGCGAGCACCGGCAGGCTCGACCAGCCCGCGCCCGCCGGCCTCTTCCGGCTCAGCACCGACACGGTCACCGTGCCCGCGCACGGGACCGCGGAGGCCACCCTCACCGTGACCCCGGAGGCCACCACGCTCTACGCCGCCTACAGCGGCGTGGTGAGCGCGGTCTCCGCGGACGGCGGGGTCTCCGTCCGCGTCCCGTTCGGCATGGACCTGGAGCAGCCGTCCCACGACCTGCGCATCACCCTGAAGAACCGCGCGGGCGCTGCCCCCGACAACGCCTACCTGCTCGTCGAATCGGCCGACGGCAAGGCCTACGAGCAGGAACTGCTCGGCAAGGGCAGCACCACGTTCCGGCTGCCGAACGACACCTACTCCGTGACCGGCTTCTTCTTCAACGCCGACTTCACCGAGTGCGTCGTGGTCGGCGACCCCGAGGTAGTGGCCACCGCCGACCGCGCCGTCACCATCGACGCCCGGAAGGCGAAGCCCGTCACGATCTCGGCCCCCAGCCGGTCGGCGCGCATCATCTCCACCGAGGTCGGCACCATCGGCCTGCACGACGAACTGCTCTCCGTCACCGTGAACAACGCCATCGGCGACGACCACATCGCGGGCCTGTACGCGACGCCGACAGCGCGCGCCAGGCACTCGGCGTTCACCTACCTGGTCAGCTCCATCTGGGGCGAGCCCGCGGCCGACGACGGCAACCCCTCGTCCGCCTACTACCTGACCCGGCCGGTGCACGGCCAGATCCCCGCGGACCCCGGCTACCGCCCCCACCGGTCGGAACTGGCCCGGGTGACCAGCACCTTCGCCGCCACCGCCCCGGGGACCACCGCGGCCCGCTTCATCTACATGTACGTCGACAACGTCCGGTTCACCTCGCACCGGATGCAGGGACTGACGGTCCCCGAGCGGCGGGTCGACTGGTTCTCCGCGGCCGACGGGCTGCGCTGGTCGGCCGCCTTCGACCAGTGGAACTTCTTCGACCCCGACAGCCCGCGCGGGCAGAGCTACCTCAGCACCATCCACGGCTACAAGGCCGGCTCCCGGGTCGAGGAGCACTGGAACCAGGGAGTGCAGGCCGCCGGCTTCTCCCCCGAGGAGGTGAACACCTACCGCGAGGGCGACGACATGGTGTTCGCGATCCAGGACGCCGCCAACGGGAACCTCGACCTGGTGGCCGCGACGTCCTCCGTCAACGAGCCGAAGTGGGAGCTGCGGCGGAACGGTGAGACCGTCCCGTACTTCTACGGCTACGCGGCGGTGCCCACCGACACCACGCCCGCCGACTACCGGCTGACGCTCGACCAGGACCGCGACCTGGCCCCGCTCAGCGCCGTCTCCACACATCTGCGGGCCGAGTGGGGCTTCCGGTCGCAGACCCCGTCGGCACGGCAGGCGCTGCCGCTGTACGCGGTGCGCATGGCGCCGGAACTGGACGAGTGGAACCGGGCCGTTGCGGGCAAGCGGCTCGACATCCCGGTCCTGGTCCAGCGTGCGGTGGGCGCCGCGGAGTCGCCCGTCCGCACCTTCACGGCCGAGGTCTCCTACGACGAGGGCAGGACCTGGCAGCCGGCCGCGGTCAAGGGCTCGGGCACGCACCGCACCGTGACCGTGGACAGCCCGCGCCGTGCCGCGGGCGGATCGGTCAGCCTGCGCACGTACGTCAAGGACGCCGCGGGCAACTCCTTCCGGCAGACGGTGATCAGGGCGTACCTGCTCAAGTAGTGGGCGCGGGCCCGCCGGAGACGTTCCGGCGGGCCCGTCCGCCGTCCGCCCGGTCTCTCAGAGCCAGTCGCGGCGTGCCGCGTGCCAGCCCAGCTGCATGCGGGTGGCGACGCCCGCGAGGCCCATCAGCCCCTGGACGCGGCGCTGGACGGTGCGCTTGCTCACGCGGAGCTGCCCGGCGATCGCCTCGTCGGTCAGGCCGGCGACCATCAGCGACAGCAGGTGCCGGTCCTCGGCGGCCAGCGGCGCCGGTTCCTCGGGGCCCGCGCCGCCGATCCGCCCCTCCTCCGTCACCCGGAGCGGGGCGCCGACCTCCCAGTAGCGCTCGAACAGGTCGATCAGCGCCTCCAGCAGGCTGCTCTCCCGCACCAGCGCCGCCGTGAGCTCCTTGGGGTTGCCGGGTCCGGCGGAGGAGGCCAGCGGCAGGACGGCCACCGACCGGTCGGCGATCGCCATCCGCAGCGGCAGCCGGGGCACGGCACGCGCGGTCTCGCCGGCGCGCACCCCGGTGACGACGTTGTCGACCGAACCGGGGTCGTCGAAGTACGCCTGCTCGTACAGGACCCGGTAGAGCACGCCCCGCGCGTGCGCCGCGAACTGCTCCTGGTTGCTCTCCGGGGACATGGCCACATAACCGGCCTTGCAGAACCATGTCATCTCGTGGCGGCTGCCGTCCTGGAGCTGCCGCAGCCGCTGGCGCAGGGCGGCCGCACCGCTGATGATCTCGACCGCCTCGCCCCCGACCCGGGTCCGCGCGGCGCGCTGGTACGTCTGCACCATCTCGACGACGGCCGCCCGCGTGCGGTCCAGGGCCTCGGAGTGGCGCTGCAGCCGCGGCACGAGGGCGACCTCCGGCGGGATGGCCGCGAACCAGCCGGGACTGTCCTCCACCGGGTACGCCAGTCCCTTGGCCTCCAGCGTGAGCAGCAGCCGCCGGACCGCGGCGGCGTCGAGGCCGCAGCGGCCGGAGAGCGCCTCGGCCGACGCCGACTCGGCGACGAGCAGCAGGCGGTACACATCGCCCTCGGCTGCCGTGAGGCCCACCGTCTCCAGCATCTCGCCCCTCCCTTCACCGCGGGTGTCGTCCGGCGGTCGATTTCATCAGCACATCCGCCCGGGGACAACGTCCGTTGCCGCGGGCAACCGCCCGACGGTGCCGGGTGGGCCGGGAGAGGGGAGGCGTTCGCGTCGGCCCGGGGGCGCGGCAGCTCGGGCCCGTCAGACGTCGACGGTACCCACGCGGCTCCCGCACAACTGCGACCAGTCGTCACGGTCAGAGGTGAGGACCAGAACAGGGGCCGGGGAGCGCAGGGCCAGCGCGGCGACGAGGGCGTCGATCGCGTACTTGTGCCCGTGCAGGCCGCCCGCATCCAGCAGCAGGCGTACGGCGGTCATCGAGTCTGCTTGGCTGACCTGCTCGACCTGGAGCCGGGAGAGGATCCAGTCGAGCCGCGCGACATCCGTTTTGGCGTGGACGGCCTCGACCACGGTGAGAACGGAGACGAGGACCGGCACACCCGCCCGGCGGGATGCCTCGATGCGGGTGACCGTCCGCCGGTCATTGCCGAGCAGAAGGGACAGCGCCTGGGAGTCGAGGACCAGCGATCGCGCTGCGGGCTCCTTCACGCGGCGTTCGGTCCGGTTTCGCGGGACTGCTGTTCTTCGCCGAAGAGTTCACGGTGCGCCGCCTCGATCTCCTGATCGGTGAGCGCGCCGTGCTCGGCCTCGTGGTCGGCGACGATCTCGGCCAGACCGTCCATGGCGAGCTGGTGCCGGACCGCCTCGGTGATGTAGGCGGACACGCCACGTCGGCCGGCACGCGCGCGCAATGCTCCGACCAGTTCCGACGGCAAGGACACGGAGATGTTCTCGGTCGATCCGGTTCGGTTCGTCTTCACGGGACCAAGTGTACGACAAGAACTATTACAGTTCCGGGGCGGCGGCCTCACCCGGGTGCACCCCGCAAGCCATGGGTCTGCCACGTGGTCTCTGCCGCACCTGCCAGGAGCCCGGCTCGTTAGGCTCGTGCTTCATGTGCGGAGGGGGTGGGAATGAGCCAGCACTTCAACCTCGGTGACGAGACGCTGTGGAATCCGTCGAACGGGGCGACTCGACTGTTCCTCGGGCAGCTGGCTGTTTTTGAGGCGGAGCTGGGTCTTCCCGGTGGAATCGGCCCGATGGAGAACGACGAGTGCCAGGTCGAACCGGTAGCGTTCGCGGTCTTCGCCTCCGCTCTTCTGGCATGGCACCGGCGGGCCCGGCACGCCGTCGTCCTGGTGCTTTCCGAGGGCTTCGTCGCCACGGTGCTGGCTCTCGCGGAGGGGGCCGCCGTCGATCTGGAGCGGGCGGAACCGGGTGTCGCGGCGCAGGGCGAGCGGGATGTCCAGGTCCCCGTGCCCCCCGATCTGGTTGACCATGGCCGCGCGAGAAGGCAGCTCCGGGAACGCGTGCGGGAAATCAGCCGCGCCATGCCGCGTTGACGGAACACCGACCGGTACCGGCGGGATGGCAGCGCAGTCGCGGGAGTTCCCGCGGCCTCGTCCAGTGGCGGGTCGCGGGCGGTACGGGCGTCGTCGAGGGGCGGGTTCCACTCGCGACGGGCCCGGTGCCTCGGCCGGGGCGACGGGCGGCCCGGCCGTCCTGCTGCCGGACGGAGCGGGGCGGCGCGGTCGGCACGGGGTGTGGGTCCGCGCCGTCGTGATGGGCAAGGATGGGGGCATGCCGAACCGTCTCGCCGACGCGACCTCGCCGTATCTGCTCCAGCACGCCGACAACCCCGTGCACTGGTGGCCCTGGGGCGAGGAGGCCTTCGCGCAGGCGCGGGAGCGCGGGGTGCCGGTGCTGCTCAGCGTGGGGTACAGCAGTTGCCACTGGTGCCACGTCATGGCCGGCGAGTCCTTCGAGGACGAGGAGACCGCCGCGTACCTCAACGAGCACTTCGTGTCGGTGAAGGTCGACCGCGAGGAGCGGCCCGACGTCGACGCCGTCTACATGGAGGCCGTGCAGGCCGCCACCGGGCAGGGCGGCTGGCCGATGACGGTGTTCCTGACCCCGCAGGGCGAGCCGTTCTACTTCGGCACCTACTTCCCGCCGGCCCCGCGGCACGGCATGCCCTCGTTCCGGCAGGTGCTGGAGGGCGTCGAGGCGGCCTGGCGGGAGCGCCGCGACGAGGTCGGCGAGGTCGCGGCGAGCATCGTGAAGGACCTGGGCGCGCGTTCCGCGGCCTTCGCCGGGACGACCGCGCCGGGGGAGCAGGAACTCGCCGCGGCGCTGCTCGGGCTGACCCGGGACTACGACGCCACGCACGGCGGGTTCGGCGGCGCGCCCAAGTTCCCGCCGTCGATGGCCCTGGAGTTCCTGCTGCGGCACCACGCGCGCACCGGCTCCGAGGGCGCGCTCCAGATGGCCGCGGACACCTGCGAGGCGATGGCCCGCGGCGGCATCTACGACCAGCTCGGCGGCGGTTTCGCGCGCTACTCCGTGGACCGGGAGTGGGTGACGCCGCACTTCGAGAAGATGCTCTATGACAACGCCCTGCTGTGCCGGGTCTACGCCCACCTGTGGCGTGCCACCGGCTCCGGCCTGGCGCGCCGGGTCGCCCTGGAGACCGCCGACTTCCTCGTCCGCGAACTGCGCACCCACGAGGGCGGGTTCGCCTCCGCGCTCGACGCCGACAGCGACAAGCCGGGCGGCGGCCACGGCGAGGGGGCGTTCTACGTCTGGACGCCCGAGGAGCTGGCGGACGTGCTCGGCCCGGCGGACGCGGCGCTCGCCGCCGCGCACTTCGGGGTGACGGAGGAGGGCACCTTCGAGGAGGGCGCGTCCGTGCTGCGGCTGCCCGCCGACGCCGGGCCGGCGGACAGCCACAGCACCGAGCGCATCGCCTCGGTGCGCGAACGGCTCTTCACCGCGCGCGAGGCCCGTCCGCGCCCCGGCCGTGACGACAAGGTCGTCGCCGCGTGGAACGGGCTGGCGATCGCTGCGCTGGCCGAGACCGGTGCGTACTTCGGGCGGCCGGACCTGGTCGCGGCGGCCGTGGCGGCCGCCGACCTGCTGGTGCGGGTGCACATGGACGAGCACGGCCGGCTGGCCCGTACCTCGCGGGACGGCGTGGTGGGTGTCAACGCCGGTGTGCTGGAGGACTACGCGGACGTCGCGGAGGGCTTCCTGGCGCTCACCGCGGTGACCGGCGAGGGCGTGTGGCTGGACTTCGCCGGGCTGCTGCTCGACTCCGTGCTGCGGCACTTCACCGGCGAGGCCGGGGCGCTCTACGACACCGCGGACGACGCGGAGGCGCTGATCCGCCGGCCCCAGGACCCGACCGACAACGCCGCGCCCTCGGGCTGGACGGCCGCGGCCGGGGCCCTGCTGTCGTACGCCGCGTACACCGGGTCCGACCGGCACCGCGAGGCCGCCGAGCGGGCGCTCGGGGTCGTGGGTGCCCTCGCGGGCCGGGTGCCGCGGTTCATCGGCTGGGGTCTGGCGGTCGCCGAGGCGGCCCTCGACGGTCCCCGCGAGGTCGCCGTGGTGGGTCCGGCGGGCGATGCCGGAACGGCGGCGCTGCACCGCGTGGCGCTGCTGGGCACCGCCCCGGGCGCGGTGGTCGCCGTCGGGTCGCCCGGGGGCGACGAGTACGCCCTGCTGGCCGACCGCCCCTTGCTCGGTGACCGCCCGGCCGCCTATGTCTGCAGGCACTTCGTGTGCGCGGCGCCGACCGCCGACCCCGGGGCGCTGGCGGAGCAGCTCGGCGCGCGCTGAACGGGACCGCGTCACGACGTCATGTGCCCCTTTCGTCGGGTGATTTGATGGGTTATCAGTCGATATGTGATGCGGTTGCGGGGCATCCGGCGGAAAGTGTCCGGTTCCGGACATGGCCGGCGGGAGTGGGTGATCATGACGCGTGGGGCGGTGCCGGTAACCGGGCGGCAACTGCGCAGTGCTCACTGTCGGTGACGCGCTGTGGGGCGCGGCCCCTGCGTCCCCGGGGGTCCGCCGGGAATTGAGTGCGGGTTTTCGCCCGCCGAACTGGTGCCCTACGTACCGAACGGGCGCCATGTCCGGGTTCCGGCGGAGTGTCTGCTTCCCGTTGGTATTCGGCACCCTGTGGCCGGGCGCGGACGCCCTCATTCGCGGCGGTGCCGGCCGCCCCGCGCCGCGGACGGCGGGCCGCCGCCGCACCGGAGGCCGACCGCAGGTCGGGCGGCCCTGCGTCCGGCCGCCGGCCGCGCGGTGCCGCACGCGCGGCCGGCCCGATGCGCGCGACGGGGAAATGTAAAGGCGCGCGGAGTGCCGGGCGTGTATTCCGTAAAGGGTCCGCAATGCACGGGAGTTCTCTTTTTGTTTTGCGGCCCTGTCCGGCCGTCGATTTCCTCGGGGCGCCGCCTTTTCCGGGGAGTCCCGAACGGGGCCGCGCCGGCGATCTTGAAGTCGCTTACGCAGAAGCACTTCTGGCGGAGTGTCAGAAAACGGGGGAGTCCGGCGCGTCATCTGGACAACATGTGCCCGTAACAAACTCTTTTACCCGCGGGCTTCCGGGGCCCCTGTATAACTTTCTTACTCCGACTCGGAGGGGGGGTGAGTGCTCGATGGCACTCACGATTCACGGGTGCGGGGCCGCTTGGGGTGCGGCGCCGCGTGGTCCGGAATGCACGGTGCCGAAGGCGGCGAACAGCTGCCGGCTCCGCAAGCGCGGCCGTACCGGCCGCTGTCAGTGGTCCCCGCCGGGCCGGGGGGCGACACCGGCGCGGTGAGCCGGCCGGGTCGCGTCCGGCGTTCCGTATCCGCGTCCGGCGTCCCGTGCGGCGGGGGAAAACCACTGGCAGGCGGGGTGGTGCGGGCTGGTACGCCGCACCGGCCGACGCCTCGGCGATGTCTCCCGGCTGCCCGTACGGGTGCCCGGCGTGCCGCGGGCCCGTCGGACCCGACCGGAAGCAACCGGCCGTCACCTCACCGCGCGTCGCTCCGTGTCCCCGGGCGGCGGGGCGGCTCCCGCTCCGTCGTGCCCCCCTTCCGCCGTGACCGGTGGACCGGGGGCGGTGGGCCGGGAACGGCGGATCCATTCGTCCCGGCTGTTCGTTCACCCGCGCTTCACATGTATTCCACGCTGATGTCGGCGCCACGCGTTTCCCGTCAAGGTCCCATCAGGAGGCAGTCCCATGGCCAGAATCTTCATCGTCGGTTCCGGAGTTGTCGGCACCGCCACCGGCAAGGGTTTTCTCCATGCCGGTCACGAGGTGACATTCATCGATGTCCTGCCGCAGCGGATAGACCAGTTGCGTTCGGAAGGACTCGACGCACGCGACACCCTGGACCTGCGCGCCGAACCCGGCGCTTTCCTCTTCCTCACCCTCCCGACGCCCAACGTCGGGCACCGCTACGACCTGTCCGCGTTCGAGGCGGGTTCCACCTCGGTGGGCGAGGCGCTGGCGGACGCGGCGGAGAAGCACATCGTCGTGGTCCGCTCCACCGTGCCGCCGGGCACCGCCGAGGGGCTCGTCCAGCCGCTGCTGGAGAAGTACTCGGGCGGCCGCCTGGGCGAGGACTTCATGCTCGCCAGCAACCCGGAGTTCCTGCGGGCGGCCTCCGCCGTCGAGGACTTCCGCTACCCCTGGATGACCGTGATCGCCTCGCGCAGCGCGCGGACCCGGGAGCGGCTGGCCGAACTGCTGCTGCCCTTCGGCGGGGAGATGCGCTTCTTCTCGGACCCGGCGGAGGCCGAGTTCGTCAAGTGCGCGCACAACATCTACAACGCGACGAAGATCAGCTTCTGGAACGAGATGTGGCTGGTCAGCCAGTCGCTCGGCCTGGACCTCGATCCCATCGCGCAGACCGTGGCCCGCTCCGCCGAGGGTTCCTACAACCCGCTGTACGGCATCCGCGGCGGCGCCCCCTACGGCGGGGTGTGCCTGCCCAAGGACACGCAGGGCTTCCTCGGCCTGGCCGACACGATCGGCCTGGACATGCCGCTGCTGCGTGCCGTCGTCGCCGTCAACGACACCCTCGCCGAGAAGGTCGACCAGGAGGCGGACGCCCTCACGGCCGACGTCGCGTAGGGCGGCCGGCCACGCCCCGCGGCGTGGCGCACGCCCCGGCGGGCCCGGCCCCGGAAGCCGCCGGGGCCCGGGCGTCCCGGTCCCGGCCGACCCCCCAGGACCGAGGACACTCCCCTCCCGGGCCCCGGCCCCGCTCGCCCCACCTCAAGCAAGCTGTCGCACCGCCCATCACGAGAACAGGCACATGAGCGGATTCTTCGACACCACCGTGCTCGACTTCCGGTACTACCTCGTCTACCTCCCGCTCGGCATCCTGGGCCTGGTGCGCTGGACGTGCTGGCTGGTCCGCCGGGCCCCGGCGTCCCTCTACCGGCCCGTGGCGGGCGACTTCAGGCTGCCCATGAGCATCGTCGTCCCCGTCTATCAAGAGGACCCCGAGATCTTCGCCCTGGCGATCGAGTCCTGGCTGGCGAACGACGTCGAGGAGGTGGTCCTGGTCATCGACGTCACCGACCAGGCCTGCCAGGACATCGCCGCCCGGTATCCCGTCACCGTCGTCATCACCGACGTCCCGGGCAAACGGGACGCGCTGGTGCGCGGCTGGGAGGCGTGCCGGACCGAACTCGTGGCGCTCGTCGACTCCGACACGATCTGGGCGGACGACGTGGCGGCCGAGGCGTGCAAGCCCTTCGCCGACCCGAAGGTGGGCGGCGTGGGCACCCGGCAGAACGTCTACAACCCCAAGGGCTTCCTCCAGCGCGTGAACGACATGTTCCTGGACTACCGGTACTTCGACGAGAACGCCGCCCAGTCCCGGATGGGCCGCGCGGTCTCCTGCCTGTCCGGCCGCACCGCGGTCTACCGGCGGAAGCTGCTGCTGGAGATATCCGAGGACTTCATGGCCGAGACGTTCATGGGCGTGCCCTGCATGTCGGGCGACGACAAACGGCTGACCACGCTCATCCTGGAGCGCGGCCACCTGGCCTTCATGCAGCGCTCGGCCCGGGTGTGGTCCACCTTCCCCGGGACGGTGCGGATCTTCCTCAAGCAGCGGCTGCGCTGGGCCCGCAACACCTGGCGCTCGGACCTGCGGGCCCTGTCGCGCCGCTGGGTCTGGCGGCACCCGTTCCTGGCCTTCACCATGGTCGACAAGGGGGTCAGCAGCTTCACGCTGCTCTTCTCGCCGATCTTCATGACGCTGGCGATCGTCCGCGAGGACTGGTTCTTCGTGGCGTGCCTGGCCGGCTGGTGGTGGATCAGCCGGTCCATGAAGATCCTGCCGCACTTGGTCCGCAAGCCCTCTTCGTTCTTCCTGGTGCCCGGCTTCGTGGTGGTGTCGTTCGTGATGGCCGTGGTCAAGCTGTGCGCGCTGGCCACGATCCGCAAGCAGCGCTGGCTCACCCGCCAGGTCTCGGTGGAGAACGGCGTCGTGGTCCGTACGGCCTCGGTCCCCGCGCAGGACCGGTCCGCCCAGTCGGAGGTGGTCGCGTGAGCACCGCGCTGCGCACTCTCGCCGTGGCCGTGGTGACGGCCCTGTCCTCCGCGGTGCTGACCGCCGTGCTGCCGTCCGCCGTCGCGGTCGCCGCCGGCGACCCGGACGCCGCGGCCTGGGAGCGGACCGGCCGCCCCGAGCGGCTGATGGTGATCAGGCCCGGCACCGTCGCCCTGGTCAGCCGGGGCACCGTGGTCCGCCGGCTGTATCCGCAGGCGGGCGCCGTTCCCCTGAGCTGGCTCGCGGCCAACACCGGGCACGACTGGGTCGCCCGGCAGACCGGCGGGGACTCCGCCGTCGAAGTGCGGACCGCGGTGCTGCTCACGCCCGGCACCACCCTGCGGATCGGGCCGGACACCGGGAAGGTGCTGTTCGCCGCGGGTTCGACGGCCGCCTCGGGCACGTGGATCCGCGGCAGCAGGGCCACGCTGGAGGTGCGGGACGCCACCCTCGCGTCGGTCGGCGAGGACGGCAAGGAGCCCGCGCCCGAGGACGCCGCCGGCCGCCCGTACCTCCTCATGGGGGCGGGCGGACGCCTCGACCTCAGCCACAGCACGGTCACCGGGTTCGGCCTTCCCGGCTCCGGCCCCGGTCTCAGCGGGTTCTCCGGCGTCACCTGGGGCAAGGGCAGCACCGGTTCCGCCGCGGGCTCCTCCTTCGTGGGCAACCGCACGGGCCTGCGGCTGGCCGGATCCACCGGCGTGAAGCTGTCGGACGTCACGGTCAAGGGCTCCCTCGAGGACGGCGTGGTGCTGAACAGGGACGCCGGCACCGTCATCGAGAACCTGACCTCGCAGGACAACGGCCGCAACGGCCTGACCGCCGGAGGCACCGACGGCCGCGCCCTGACCGGCGTCGCCACGTCGGGCAACCGCGGCAGCGGCATCAAGGCCACGGCCCAGAGCGGCCTGCGGCTCACCGGCGTCACCTCGCAGGGCGACCAGGGCGGCGGCATCCGGTTGGTGTCCTGCGCCAAGTGCGCCGTGGACACCGCCACCGTGCACGGGGCCCCGGTCGCCCTGGCCGTCTCGGGCGCGGGCAGCGACGTGTCCGTCGACGAGCCGCACTTCAGCACGGGGGCGACCGGGATCAGCCTCGCGGCGGGCATCAGCGGCGCCACCGTCACCGGGGGCACGGTCCAGGGCTTCGAGCGCGGTATCGCCGTCTCCGGCTCCGATGTGACGATCCGTCAGACAGCTGTCAGTGATTCCCCCACGGGGATCACGGTCTACGGGCAGGCCCGCCAGGTGGCGCTGCGGGGCGTCACCGTGCGCGGCGGACGGGTCGGGGTCACCGCCTCCGACACCACCTCCGGTGTGGCACTCACCGACGTGCGGGTCAGCGGCACCACCAGGAAGGGCCTGTCCTCCGCGTCACCCGGACTGCGGGTGACCGGCGGCTCGGTGTCCGGCGCGACCACCGCCGTCGACCTGGGCGCGTCGGCCCGGCTCGACCATCTGACGATCAGCGGCGCCCGACGGGGGCTGCACCTCGCGGCCGGTGTGCACGCGAGCGGCACCGCGCTGGACGTACTGGCCGAACGCAAGGGGATCGAGGTCGGCCGCGACGGCCGCATGGATCTCACCGACTCCCGGGTCCGCGCCCCCATCGCGCTGTTCGGGCCCGGCGCCGTGCACCGCAGCGGCCGCACCCAGGTCACCCTCCCGCCGTTCCCCTGGCTCGGATTCGCCGCCCTGCTCGCCCTGACCCTGGCCGCCGGGATGCAGACCGTCCACCAGGTCAGGCATCGCAGGACGCCGGCCCCGCAGGTCGCCTCGCACGTACGCAACACCGCCTGATCCGCGGGGCCGCCGGACGGCGGCCCCGCGCGTCCCACCACCCGCCACCACCCGCCGCCGCTCCGTCCCGGCGGTCACCACAGGAGCCGCACTATGAGAGACCGCCGTCGCCCCACGACGTCCGCCTGCTGCGGACCTTCGACCACCGCCACCGCCACCGTCACTGCCGTCACCGCCCCGCGCCGGCTGCGGGCGCTCACCGCCACGCTGACCACGACCGTGCTGGTCGGCGGCGCGCTCACGCTGTCCGCCGGGCCGGTGTCGGCGGCGACCTGCGCGGGGCAGATCCGGTACGCGTCGAGCACCAACACGATCTACCTCCAGTCCGGCACCGCGAGCCTGTCGGACATCGCCTCGCTGTGCGCGTCGGCGCCGCTGCGGCTGGTCGACGCGGCCAGCCGCACCTGGGAGCTGAGCGCGGACCTGGTCGTGCAGAACGGCGCGACCCTCCTCCTGCACGGCTCGTCGGCCGCCGGCGGCGGTGACGTGGACACGCTGCGGCTGCGCAGCCTGGCCGACAGCGCGGCGACCAACGTCAACTCGATCACGGCCCAGTACGGCACGATCGACATCGACTCGGTCGCCATCACCTCCTGGGACGACGCGGCGGGCGGCCCGGACACCGACCCGAGCGTGCCCGACGACGCGCCGCCCGTCGCGCGCGGCCGCTCCTTCATCCGGGCGCTGTCGTTCCTCGACGCCGACGGGGTCCCCCGGGAGTCCCGGATGGACATCGTCGACAGCGACCTCGGCTACCTCGGCTACTACGCGGCCGAGAGCTACGGGGTGGCGTACAAGGGCCGCGGCTGCGACGCCGCCCATCTCGACGCCTGCGCGGCCCTCGACGTCCACGGCTCGGAGATCCGCAGCCGGTTCCACCACAACTACATGGGCACCTACACGTTCAACGCCCAGGGCATGGTCTTCGACGGGAACGAGTACGACCACAACAAGTCGTACGGACTGGACCCGCACGACGACTCCGACAACCTGACCATCACCGACAACCACTCGCATCACAACGGCAACCACGGGATCATCTGCTCCCAGCGCTGCGACCACCTGCTGATCGCCCGCAACGAGGTCGACCACAACGGCATCCCGCCGTACCTGCCCCCGGGCGACACCGACGCCTCGGACAACCAGGTGCACGGCATCATGATCCACCGCGGGGTCACCGACACCGTGATCGAGGACAACAACGTCCACGACCAGCCCAACGGCGCGGGCATCGCCGTCTTCGACAGCAGCGACGACATCATCCGGAACAACACCGTGAGCGGGGCCGAGTACGGACTGCGCTACAGCGTCGGCGCGAAGGACATCAGCACGTACGGCAACACCGTCACCGACAGCGTGCAGTACGCGGTCTTCACCTACCAGGGCTCGGACCTCCCGGCGTACACCAATGCCACCGGCCGGCCGACGGACCTGACCTTCACCGGGAACGTCTTCGACACCACCGGCAGCAACGCGGTCAAGCTCAACCAGGCCGACGGCACGGTCTTCACCGGCAACACCTTCACCGGCGACTACGACTCCGGCGTGCTCACGCAGTACACCACCGGCACCGTGTTCGACGGCAACACCGTGCCCGGCTCGCTCGGCTACACCGTCAAGGGCGACGCCGTCACACCCGGCGGCATGGTCTTCAAGAACGCCGCCCAGACCACCAAGGTCCAGCTGGACCAGGTCAGTTCGGCGTCCTTCACCAGCGGCAGGGGCACGGTCCACCGGGTCGCGGGCTTCCCGGGGATGGCCACCGCGCTCACCCCGGCCGGCGGTACCGCGACCCTGACCTCCGCAGCGGTCGGCACCTCGTCGGTGAACGTCACCCCGCTGCCGCTGGCCGTGCTGCCCGGCCGCGGCACCGCCACCGCGCGGGTGCCGAACGGCGCGGCGCCGTACCAGGCCCTCGTGGCGGTGGGGACGGCCGGGACGGACCTGGCCTTCCGGGCCGGCGGACTCACCCCCGGGGCCCGGTACGCCCTCACCGCCGGCGGCGCCACCGTGGCGACCGGCAGTGCGGGCAGCGACGGCACGCTGACGCTGCACACCGCGCCGTCCGGCACCGCGGAGGTGGACTACCGCATCGTCAGCACGTCCTGACGTCACATCAGCACAAGCGCAGATAACGACGGCACACGCGGGACACCGGGCGGAGCGGGCCCAGGAAAGGAGCGGCACCATGCACAGACGGCTGTTCATCGCGGGGGGCGGCGCCTGCGCCGCGGCGGCCCTCGCGTCGTGCTCCGCGTACGGGAGCGACCGCTCCGCCCGCGGCGCCGGCCCGTCCGCCGGCCGGGACACCACGTTGGACATGGCCTCCGCGGCCCGGGTGTTCGGGCCGCGGCTGGAGCCCCGCGCCGCCGGTTCGTTCGGGCTGTCCCGTGTCAGGCTGCCGGCCCAGGCGCACCCGGTGCTGGGCCGGCTGCTCCAGGTGCGGTACCCGGCGGGCTCGGCGAGTCCGACCGTCGCCCGGGACTTCGGCAGCCCCGAGGGCGGGGCGCAGCTGTACCTCGCGCTGCGCTCGGGGCCCGTCGACGCGCTCAGCCTGCGGTACTACGTGCGCTTCCCCGCGGACTTCGACTTCGTCAAGGGCGGCAAGCTGCCCGGCCTGTACGGCGGGTCCGTCACCAGCGGCAAGCACATCCCGGACGGCTCGGACGGCCTGTCCACGCGCTACATGTGGCGCCGGGGCGGCACCGCGGAGGTGTACGCGTACCTGCCGACCTCCGTCGAGCACGGCACCTCGCTCGGCAGCGGCGACTGGCGATGGCCGCTCGGCCGGTGGGCCTGCGTGGAGCAGGCCGTGCGCCTCAACACCCCGGGGCGCAAGGACGGTTCGGTCACCGTGTTCCTCGACGGCGCCCAGGTCCTGCTCAGCCGGGGGCTGGAGTTCCGGACGACCGGCCGGCTCGGCATCGGGGGAGTGTTCTTCTCGACCTTCTTCGGCGGCGGGGACCCGAGCTGGGCGACGCCGCGCACCCAGCACGCCGAGTTCGCCGCCTTCGCCGTGTCCGACCGCTCCATCGGGCCGCTGCCCGGAGTGTGACCGTCCCACCGACCTCGCAGCACCGCAGCACGCAGCACCGCAGTTCGCATCCCTCAAGGAGGCATCATGACCACCACGCACGACGCCGCCCCGACCGCCGTCACCGCATGGGGCGGCCCGCTGGTCCGCCAGGCCGTCGTCCTCGCGGGCGGGCAGGCCAGCAGGCTGCGCCCGTACACCGACCGGATCCCCAAGGCCCTGGTGGAGGTGGCCGGCCGGCCGATCTTCGAGCACCAGGCGCACTGGCTGGCCGCCGAGGGCATCGAGGACGTGATCATCTCCTGCGGCTACCGCGCCGACGCGCTCCAGGAGTACGTGGACACCCATCCGCTGCCGCTGCGCGTGCGCATCGTCGTCGAGGACGAACCGCTCGGCCGCGGCGGCGGCCTGAAGTACGCCGCCCGCGGCCTGCCGCACCCCGGAGAGCGCTGGGCCGGTCTCAACGGCGACATCCTCACCCGCTTCTCGCTGCGCGACCTGGCCCGCGCCCACGTCGAGCGGTCCGCGCTGGCCACGCTGGCGGTCACCGCGCTGAAGTCCCCGTACGGCATCGTCGAGCTGGCCGGCGGCGACCGGGTCAGCAGCTTCACCGAGGCGCCCGTGCTCCCGCACTGGATCAACGCCGGCGTCTATCTCTTCGAGCCGGAGGTCACCGCCCTCCTGCCCGACCTCGGCGACCACGAGGACACCACCTTCCCCGCGCTGTGCGAGCAGAACCGCCTGTCCGCGTACCGCATCAACGGCTACTGGCGCGGCGTCGACAACGCCAAGGACCTCAAGGAGGCCACCAAGGAGGTGGCCGCCTTCGGCTGGGTCCGCTCCCTCGAAGCGGTGTAGCCGGCGGGCGCGGACCGCGCGGGAAAAGCCGGTCAGCGCTCGTTCAGGTTGGCCGCGAGCAGGGTGAGCGCACGGTCGAGGAGGTCGGCCAGGTCGGCGCCGCCGCCGGTGTCGATCCAGTGGAAGATGGCCTCGCCCCAGGCGCCGATCAGCGCCCCGACGACGACCCGGATCTCGAAGTCGTCCTCGGGGCGCCCCAGGCGCTCGGCCGTGACGGAGGACAGCAGCAGGCTGGACTGCTGGATGTTCTCGCCCATGCGGGCGCGGATGGCCGGGACGGTGCGCGCCAGGCGCAACCGCTGCCGCATCTCGTCCAGTTCGGCCGGGTCGGCGAACATCTCCCGCATCGGTCCCAGCAGCGCGTGCCGGATCGACTCGACGATGGGCTCCGTCGCCGGGCGGTCGCGCAGCGCGGCCACCATGACGGGGTCGTACTCGTCGGTGAGGACGATGTCCTCCTTCGTCGGGAAGTACCGGAAGACCGTGCTGGCGGAGACCTCGGCCGCGTCCGCGATCTGCTCGACGGTGGTGCCGTCGTACCCCTGCGCCTCGAAGAGCCGGTAGGCCGCGCGGCGGATGGCCCGGCGGGTCTGGATCTTCTTGCGCTCGCGCAGGCTCGGGCGTGTCGGGCTGGTCGGTGCGGTCACGTGGTCATTGTCGGGCATCGACCACCGGCGCTGCCACGTCGGCGGGAGCCGCCGTCCGCGGCTTCCCGCCGGTGCCGGGCAGGAAGAGGGCGGTCAGGACGGCGGCCGCCACCGAGGCGGCGCCGCAGACGAGCAGGGCGAGGTCCATGCCGTGCACATAGGCGGCGTCCGCGGAGGCGGCCAGCGCCCGGTCGCCGAGGGCCGCGGCCACCGCGTGCGCGGCACCGACGGAGTCCGCGGCGGTGCCGGCGGCCGCGGCGGGCAGGCCGGTGGTGTCGAGCCGGTCGGTGTACGCGCCCGCGAGCAGGCTGCCCAGGATCGCCACGCCGATCGCGCCGCCGGTCTGCCGCAGGGTCATCAGCAGCCCGGAGCCGGCACCCGCGCGTTCCCTCGGCAGGGCGCCGAGCGCGGCGTCCATGGCCGGGATCATCGCGAAGCCGAAGGCGAACCCGGTGACCGACAGCCACAGCGCGGTGAACCCGTAGCCGTCGTGGACCTGCGTACGGCTGCCGAGCACGGCGGCCCCGGCGAGCACCAGCAGCCCGGCGGTCACCACCGGCCGTGCCCCGAACCGGGCCACCAGCGGCGCGCTGCCCCGGGCCGCCACCATCAGGCCGCCCATCATGGGCAGCAGCCGCAGGCCGGTGCCCAGGGCGTCGTTGCCGAGCACGGCCTGAAGGTACTGGGGCAGGACGAAGAGCAGCCCGGTGAGGATGAACGTGACCAGCGTCGCGGCGACCGCGTTCCACAGGAAGCCGCGCTGCCGCAGCAGTCCGAGGTCGAGCATCGGCCGCTCCTGGCGTCGTTCCCGCATCACGAGTCCGGTGAGCAGGGCGAGCGCGCCGAAGAGCGCGAGGAGCACCAGGGGGTCGGTCCAGCCGCGCCGCGGGGCCTCGATGATGCCGAGAACGAGCGTGCCGAGTCCGGTCATCGCCAGCACGGTGCTCGGCAGGTCGATCCGGGGGGTGGCGGGGTCGCGGGTCTCGGGGAGCAGCAGCAGGCAGGCGGTGATGCCGACGGCGACCAGCGGGATGTTGATCAGGAAGATCGAGCCCCACCAGAAGTGGTCGAGCAGGGCGCCGCCGATGATCGGCCCGAGCGGCAGGCCCAGCGCCATGGCGGCGGTGACCGCGCCGACGGCCTTCGAGCGCTCCTCGGGCCCGAACAGCGAGGGGAGCACGGACAGCGCGAGCGGCATCACCAGCGCGGCCCCCAGGCCCATCACCGTGCGGGCGGCGACCACTGTTCCGGGGCTGCCGGCGAGGACGCCGAGCACGGAGCCGGCGAGGAAGACCGCCAGGCCCGCGATGAGCATCCGGCGCCGCCCCCAGCGGTCGCCCAGCAGGCCCGCCGGGAGCATCGCGGCGGCGAACACCACGGTGTAGGCGTCCACGATCCACTGCTGGTCGCCGGTGTCGGCGCCGAGTTCGGCGGCCATGGTCGGCAGGGCGACGTTCAGGATCGTCATGTCGAAACCGAGGACGAGCATGCTCGCCACCAGGGCCCCGAGGGCCCACCAGCGGCGGGGGTCGTTCGTTGTCATGGCACAGCTCTTTCTGATAGCCGACGTCAAATGACAGTGACTCTCAAAAAAGAGTAGCTATCAATGCGGGCATGCGAAAGCCCCGCGGACCGCCGGTGCGGTGCGCGGGGCTCTCGGGGCCGCTGCGGGTGGCTACGCGTGGGTGTAGGCCACCAGCGAGATGCCGACGTAGTGGGCGATGAAGGCCGCGAGCGTGAACGAGTGGAAGACCTCGTGGAAGCCGAAGAAGCGCGGCGAGGGGTTGGGGCGCTTGGTGCCGTAGACGATCGCGCCGATGCTGTACAGCAGGCCGCCGACAATGATCAGCACCAGCACGGCGACCCCGCCGTGCCGCATGAAGTCGGGCAGGAAGAAGACGGCCGCCCAGCCGAGCGCGATGTAGCAGGGCGTGTAGAGCCAGCGCGGGGCGCCGACCCAGAAGACCCGGAAGGCGATGCCGGCCAGGGCTCCCGCCCACACCAGCCAGAGCAGTATCTCCTGCTTGCCGGTGGGCAGCAGGAGCAGCGTGAACGGCGTGTAGGTGCCCGCGATGATCAGGAAGATGTTCGCGTGGTCGAGCCGGCGCAGCACGGCCTCGCCGCGCGGGCCCCAGTTGCCGCGGTGGTAGAGCGCGCTCACGCCGAACAGCGCGCAGGCGGTCACGGTGAAGACCGCGCAGGCGATCCGCCCGCGGGTGCTCTCGGCGAAGGCGGTCAGGACGACGCCCGCGACGAGGACGGCGGGAAACATCCCGGCATGCAACCACCCCCTGAGCTTGGGCTTCAGCGGGGCGGTGGCGGAGGCGAGTTCATCAAGGGCGGGAGGCACAACGGGAGTCTCGTCCACGGAGCTCATGGGGTCAATGCTACCTACGCTGGCGTAGGTTACCGTGAGGTAATTTGCAATGTCGCCGGACGTTGGGAGTGGCGATGCTCACCCCACGCGCCCTGGACAGATCGTGTTTCCTGTCCTGATACTCATATGAGTGCGGTCGGCACCGGATGAGCAACCCACGAAGCAGCATCCGGGTCGCAGCCCCCAAGGGGTCCCAACAAAACACCCTCGAAAACTGACGCCAGGTGAGTGCACACCGGGCGGAACGGAGCGATCGTGGCGCGCGTCAATGCGGCTCCCACCCAACATCAGGACCTGATCGCCTGGGTCGGCGAGATCGCCGAACTGACCCAGCCCGACGAGATCGTGTGGTGCGACGGCTCGGAGGAGGAGTACCAGCGCCTGGCCGACGGGCTCGTGAAGCAGGGCACCTTCAAGAAGCTCGACCCGATCAAGCGCCCCAACTCGTACTACGCCGCCTCCGACCCGACCGACGTCGCTCGTGTCGAGGACCGCACCTTCATCTGCTCGGAGAAGGAGCAGGACGCCGGTCCGACCAACCACTGGATGGCTCCCGCCGAGATGCGGGAGATCTTCACCGGTGAGGGCGGTACCGGGGGACTGTTCCGCGGCGCCATGCGCGGCCGGACCATGTACGTGGTCCCGTTCTGCATGGGCCCGCTGGGCTCCGAGCTGTCCGCGCTCGGTGTGGAGATCACCGACTCCGCGTACGTCGCCACCGCGATGCGCACCATGACGCGCATGGGTCAGGACGTGCTGGACGAACTCGGCGAGGACGGCTTCTTCGTGAAGGCCGTGCACACCGTGGGCGCCCCGCTGGAGCCCGGTCAGGACGACGTTCCGTGGCCGTGCAACTCCACCAAGTACATCTCGCACTTCCCCGAGAGCCGCGAGATCTGGTCCTACGGCTCCGGCTACGGCGGCAACGCGCTGCTCGGCAAGAAGTGCTACGCGCTGCGCATAGCCTCGGTCATGGCGCGTGACGAGGGCTGGCTGGCCGAGCACATGCTCGTCCTGAAGCTCACCCCGCCGCGCGGCGGAGTCGAGGCCGTCAAGTACGTCGCCGCCGCCTTCCCCAGCGCCTGCGGCAAGACCAACCTCGCGATGCTGGAGCCCACGATCCCCGGCTGGACCGTGGAGACCATCGGCGACGACATCGCCTGGATGCGCTTCGGCGAGGACGGCCGCCTCTACGCGATCAACCCCGAGGCCGGCTTCTTCGGCGTCGCGCCGGGCACCGGCGAGCACACCAACGCCAACGCCATGAAGACCCTGTGGGGCAACTCGGTCTTCACCAACGTCGCCCTCACCGACGACAACGACGTCTGGTGGGAGGGCATGACGGAGGAGCTCCCGGCCCACCTCACGGACTGGAAGGGCAACTCCTGGACGCCGGAGTCCGGGACACCCGCCGCCCACCCCAACGCCCGCTTCACCGTTCCCGCCGCGCAGTGCCCGACGATCGCGCCGGAGTGGGAGGACCCGAAGGGCGTGCCGATCTCGGCCATCCTCTTCGGCGGCCGCCGCGCCTCCGCGGTGCCGCTGGTCACGGAGTCCTTCGACTGGCAGCACGGTGTCTTCCTCGGCGCCAACGTCGCCTCCGAGAAGACCGCCGCCGCCGAGGGCAAGGTCGGCGAACTGCGCCGCGACCCGTTCGCCATGCTGCCGTTCTGCGGCTACAACATGGGCGACTACTTCGGCCACTGGGTCGGGCTCGGCAAGACGCACGACGCGGACAAGCTGCCGAAGATCTACTACGTGAACTGGTTCCGCAAGGACGCGGACGGCCGGTTCGTGTGGCCGGGCTTCGGCGAGAACAGCCGCGTGCTCAAGTGGATCGTCGAGCGTCTCAACGGCCGGGCCGAGGGCGTCGAGACCCCGATCGGCGTGCTGCCGGCCGAGGGCTCCCTCGACGTCACGGGGCTCGACATCGAGCAGAAGGACCTCGACCTGCTGCTGTCGGTCGACCTCGACACCTGGCGCGAGGAGGCCTCGCTCATCCCGTCCCACCTGGAGACCTTCGGCGACCACACGCCCAAGGAGCTGTGGGACGAGTACCGCGCCCTGGTGAAGCGCCTGGGCTGACGCCCACCGGAATCCGGGGCGCCCGGCCCTCCTCGCGTGTGCGGCGCGGGCGGGCGGTCCCGGCGGTAGGCACGGCCCGGCGGCGGGGGGTCCCTGACCCTGACCACCCTCGCCCGGCGGGTCCGGCCGACCCTCACAGCCCGGGGCCCGGGCATGACGCGTGCGACGTCGTGCCCGGGCCCCGGGTCGTTCAGACGGTGCCGGCGTGGGCGGCGAGACGGCGCTCGGCGAGCGCCGCGGCCTCCGTGTCCTGCCGTGACTCGGCGACGACCAGTGCCCGGCCGGCGAGCGCGTGCGCCCGCCGGTGGAGGGCGGCCCTGCGGTCGGGATCCCCGGCCCGCGGACCGGCGGGGAGCCGGAGCGGCCGCCGTCCGTGGTACAGCCGCGTCACCACGTCCGCGAGCTGTTCCGCCGCACGGTCGAGCTCGGGGCACGGTACCGGCCCCCGCAGCTCGTCGGTGACGGTCAGCAGGGCGGCGAGGTGTCCGGCGAGCTGGAGGTCCAGCTCCTCGTCACGGCTGCGTCGCGGAAGGCGCGGTGCCGCCGCCGTATGGACCGATTTGGTGCGGATCGGTTCGTACATGGGTGCACTCCTCCTGCATTCAGGAGTACATCCTACCTTGGACAGAGTCTAAGGAGGGAGTGAATCGAGCCATCCGGCCTACGGCTGGCCGTAACCGTCCAGGAACCGCCCGATCCGGCCGACCGCGTCCGTCAGATCCTCCTTCGACGGCAGCGTGACCAGCCGGAAGTGGTCCGGCTCCGGCCAGTTGAAGCCGGTGCCCTGCACCACCAGGATCCGCTCCGCGCGCAGCAGGTCCAGCACCATCTGCTGGTCGTCCTTGACCTTGTAGACCTTGGGGTCCAGCCGCGGGAACGCGTACAGCGCGCCCTTCGGCCGCACACAGGTGACGCCGGGGATCTGCGTCAGCAGCTCGTACGCCACGTCCCGCTGCTCGGCCAGTCGCCCGCCCGGCAGCACCAGGTCCTTGATCGACTGGCGGCCGCCCAGCGCCGTGGCCACCGCGTGCTGCGCCGGCACATTGGCGCACAGCCGCATGTTGGCCAGGATGGTCAGGCCCTCCAGATAGCTGGTCGCGTGCTCCTTGGGGCCGCACACCGCGAGCCAGCCGCTGCGGTAGCCCGCCACCCGGTACGCCTTCGACAACCCGTTGAAGGTGAGCGTCAGCAGATCGGGGGCGATGGCCGCGGTCGGGGTGTGGGTCACCCCGTCGTAGAGGATCTTGTCGTAGATCTCGTCGGAGCAGACGATCAGGTTGTGCCGGCGGGCGATGTCGGTCAGCTGCCGCAGCAGCTCGTCGTCGTACACCGCGCCCGTCGGGTTGTTCGGGTTGATGATCACCAGCGCCTTGGTGCGGTCGGTGATCTTCCGCTCGATGTCGGCCAGGTCGGGGAACCAGTCCGCCTGCTCGTCGCACCGGTAGTGCACCGGCGTGCCGCCGGACAGCGACACCGCCGCCGTCCACAGCGGGTAGTCCGGAGCCGGGATCAGCACCTCGTCGCCGTCGTCCAGCAGCGCCTGCATCGCCATCTGGATCAGCTCGGACACCCCGTTGCCGAGGTAGATGTCCTCGACGTCCAGGTCGATGCCCTTGGTCTGGTAGTGCTGCATCACCGCGCGCCGCGCCGGGAGGATGCCCTTGGAGTCGCCGTAGCCGTGCGCGCCGCCGAGGCTGCGCAGCATGTCCTCCAGGATCTCCGGCGGGCACTCGAACCCGAAGGCCGCCGGATTGCCGGTGTTCAGCTTCAGGATGCGGTGACCTGCCGCTTCCAGCCGCATGGCCTCCTCCAGCACCGGGCCGCGGATGTCGTAGCAGACATTGGAGAGCTTCGTGGACTGGATCACCTGCATGTCCGTGAGCTTACGGCCAGCCCACCCCCCTCGCCCCGTGTTCTTGGCCACCTGTGCGCCGAATGGTGACGTACCGCTACTCTCGCCGCATGTTCTCGTTACTCAACGACGAACCTGTCACCAGTGCCGACGACGACCTCCTCGGCGCGGGGCGCCCCGCGCGGCAATTGGCCCGGCTGCTCCTCGACTCGCGTGGCTCCACCCCGTTCACCCTCGCCGTCGACGCCGGCTGGGGGACGGGCAAGAGCAGCCTGATGCGCCTGGTCGACGCCGAGCTGCGAGGCACCGCCGACGTCCACACCGTCTGGTACAACGCCTGGACCTCCCGCGGCGCGGACGCCCTGGAAGGCCTGATCAAGTCCGTCCTGATGCAGTTCGACCGCCGGCTGCTTCGCCGCGCCCTGCACCGCGCGACCGAGCACCGTGCCCTGCTGCGGGTCCTGCGCGCCGCGACCGCGCTGCTCGCCGGACCGCTCGGTGCGGCGGGCCTGGTCGACGAACTGTGGCGCAGCCTCTCCGCCGATGCGCAGGCCCGCAACGAGATGCGGGACGCCCTGCGGGCCCTGGCGACCCAATGGGCCGGCAGCGGCGAGTACGCCCCGCGGCGGCTGCTCGTCGTCTTCATCGACGACCTCGACCGCTGCACCGAGGAGACCGTGCTCGCCGTCTGCGAGGCCGTCAAGGTCTATCTCGACGTCCCGGGGGTGGCCTTCGTCATCGGCTGTGACCGCTCCGCGCTGTCCCCGGGCGGTCTTCTCGGCGGCCTCTCCCCGGCGGGTTCGGCCTTCATGGAGAAGGTCTTCCAGACCAACTACCGTGTCCCGCCCCCGGAGGACATCGAGGGGTACGTGCGCGGATGCGCCGAACGGGCCGGCATCGGAGCCCTCCTCGAGGACACCCACGTCGGCCTGCTCGCCGAACGCACCGGGGGCAATCCGCGCCGGGTCAAGAAGCTGCTCAACGGCCTCGTCCTGGAGGCCGGGCTCAACCCCGTCTGGCAGGACTTCGGTCCCGAGGTCATGCTCCGCACGCTCCTGCTCCAATACCTGTACGGCGACTTCCACAGCGTGCTGATCGGCGGCCGCGGCAGCGATGCGATCAGAGAGTTCCTGGACTACCGGGCAGTGCGGCGCCTGCTGCGCTCGCCCGCGGCGCCCACCGGCCAGGGTGACGCACTGGTGCGCCGCCTTCTCACCGAGCACGAGGTGCCGCTCGCTGCCGACCCCGGACCGCAGGAGCGCGCCCAGGCCCTGGCCGAACTGGAGCGGCAGCTTCCGCCGGCCTTTCCCGCGCTGGTCGCGGACCGTGCGTTCACCTCCCTCGTCGACGACCTCGTCCGCATGCCCGAAGCCGCCGAACTGATCCACCGCCTGCGACGCTCCCCCCAGGCCGCCGTGGTCACGACCGTCGACCTGGACGGCCCCGAAGCTGGGCCCGGCCCCGAACCCTCCCCGGCCCCGGACGACGGCCCGTACTCCGGACGGCGCGTGCTGTGGATCGACGACAACCCCGGGACCGTCGCCACCGAGGTACGGGCTCTGCGGCACAACGGCGCCCACGTCGAGGTCGTCGAGGACCGCACGGGTGCCGAGGAGCGGTTGCCGCTCGCCGCCGCGGACCTGCTGATCTCCGACATCGAGCGGCACGGCGATCCCCGGGCGGGCTTCACCGACCTCGAGCACCTGCGCGGCACAGGCCTCCACACCGGCCCCGCGGTGTTCTACGCGGGATGGGTCTCCCCGGAACGCGAGGAGCGGGCCCACCGGGCCGGCGCCCTCGGGGTCGTCTGCGAACCCGCCGTGCTGCGCGAGCTCATCGACCAGGTCCTGCGGCACCCCGGGCCCGCACCGAACGGCCCGCCAGCACGTCGGTGCGACGGCCGTCCTCGATGACGAACCGGCCGTCGATCAGCACGTACGGAATGCCCGTGGGCAGCGCCCGCGGCCGCTCGAACGTCGCGCCCGCCGCCACCGTCGCCGGGTCGAACAGCACCAGGTCGGCGCGGTACCCCTCGCGGACCAGCCCGCGGTCGGGCAGCCGCAGCCGGGCGGCGGGCCGGCCGGTCAGATGCGCGACGCACTCCTCCAGCGGGAGCACGCCGAGCTCGCGCACGTAGTGGCCCAGGTAGTGCGGGAAGGTGCCGTACGCCCGGGGGTGCGGCTTGTCCCCGACGAGCAGGCCGTCGCTGCCGCCGGTGTGCACGCGGTGCCGCATGATCGCCCGGACGTTCTCCTCATGCCCCACGTGCTGGAGGATCGTCGTGCCCAGGCGGTCCTCCAGCAGCAGGCGGCGCGCGGTCGCGAAGTCCGGGACCCGGCGGCCCACATGGCCCGCGAGGGCGGGCTCCCGCACCCCGGAGACCTCGATCGACGACCAGTCCATCGGCACGCCGTGGCAGCCGTCCGAGCCCTCCACCTCCATCACGTGCCGGATGCGCTCCGCCTGCGCGTCGTCCCGGAGCCGGGCGAGAGTCGCCTCGGGGCCGCCCTCCGTGGCCCAACTCGGCAGGGTCGCCGCGAGCGTCGTGGAGCCCGGCAGGTACGGATAGCTGTCCAAGGTGATGTCCCCGCCCGCCGCCAGTGCCTCGTCCAGCAGCGCCAGCAACTGCGGGGCACGGCCCTCGTTCACCCCGAAGTTCATCGTCGCGTGCGCCAGATGCAGCGCGCAGCCGGCCTCCCGGGTCAGCGCGATCATCTCCGCGTACGCCTCCAGCGCCCCCGCGCCGTAACTGCGGTGGTGCGGGCAGTAGTAGCCGCCGTGCGCGGCCACGACCCGGCACAGCTCGGTCAGTTCCGTGTCCGAGGCGTACATCCCCGGGGTGTACGTCAGCCCCGACGACATCCCCACCGCCCCCTGCGCCATGCCCTCCGCGACCAGCCCCCTCATCCGGTCCAGCTCCGCCGGGGTCGCCGGGCGGTCCTCCCACCCCACGGCCAGCATCCGCACGGTGCCCTGCGGGACCAGGTACGCGGCGTTCACCGCGACCCCCCGGTCCAGGCGGTCCAGGTACTCGCCGACACTGCGCCAGTCGTACTCCAGACCCTCGGGATCGCCGTTCCACCCCGCGAGTTGGCTGCGCAGCTCGGCCAGGGTGCGGTCGTCCACGGGCGCGTACGACAGGCCGTCCTGGCCCAGCACCTCCAAGGTCACGCCCTGCGCCGCCTTCGCCTCGTGCGCGGGGTCGGTGAGCAGGGCGAGGTCGCTGTGGGCGTGCATGTCGATGAATCCTGGCGCGAGCGCCAGGCCGGTCGCGTCCAGTTCGCGGCGTGCGCCGCGTATGTGGGGCTGGATCGCGGTGATGCGGCCTTGGCGGATGCCGACGTCGGCTCTGTACGGTGCACCTGCGGTGCCGTCCACGATGTACGCGTTCCTGATCGCCAGATCCATGTGCGGCGCTCCTCCTCGTCCGTAAGGTTTTTTCCCCGCCCTCCCTCCCGAGTGCCCGGCGCGGTAAGTGCGGGCCCCGCTGGGTGCGTTGTGGGGTCGGCGCCGCTCCGGAGTCCTCCCCCAACCTTCGGCCGGGGGGACCCCCACGGCGCTCGCGGGTTACCCCTGCAATTCGTGTACTGCGGTCGCCGCTCGTCCCCTGCGGGCGGACCCCGGCGCACCCCCTCCCGGGGCCGGTTGGGGCGGCTTACGGCCGGTGGGGTGTCTGTTGGCGGTGACGGCTGCGCACTTTGTTGGCGCTGCGCCAACGGGTGCCCGAGCACGGTGCCGCTTCAGACCACCCACCGGGGATCAGGCGCGGAGACTACGGAGGGGGCGGGGTCGGAGGGGTGGCGTTCTGGACACTGGAGCATATTTGGGTGCACAACCCGGAGTGATCAATCCCGGGTACCTGAGGCACCTAAATGTGCTGTCCAGAATGGCAGCCCCGGAGGCCCCGAACCCGGCCCCCGACAACGCGCGTCGGGGCGCCCAGACTTCATGGGCACACGGGCGGGTGGGCGGGGGACAAACCTGGGTCAGAAGAACGTGCGGAGGAAGTCCGTGACCAGCCCGGTCTCGCCCACCACAGGCACAAGCTGCCATTTGTCGAACGCCGTGCACGGGTGCGACACCCCCAGCCCCACCCAGTCCCCGACCGCCAGGTCGGCCCCCTCTGGCGCCACGTCCACGAACGCGTGCTGGTCGGCGAGTTTCGTGACCGTCAGCCCGGTCGCCGGGACGGTCGACCCGTCCGCGCGGCGCACGACCTGCGGCACGGGGAGGTCGAGGTCGTAGGGCGCGTCGCGCTTGCCCGCGTTGAGGAGGGCGAGGCCCGGTTCGGGCCGGGAGAGCACCTGGGTCCACAGCCGGAACGCGGGTTCCAGCGATCCCTCACCGGCGAGGCGGTCGCGGAAGGGGGTGACGTCCCTGTAGTGGACGTCGTCGTGGGTGACGTAGGCCCCGGACCGCAGCAGCTTCAGCACGGGCCGGGACAGGGAGAGCGCGCCGAAGGACTCCGCGACCGCGTCGAACCATTCGCTGCCGCCGGCGCTGACCACGATCTCCTCGGTCGAGGCGAACCGCCCGGCCGAGTCGAAGTCCCCCGCGAGGGCGACGAGTTCGTCGAGCCAGGCCCGCGGGTCCGCCGCAGGCGCCTCGTAGCCGGCGACGCCGACCAGCCGCAGGTACCGGGACGCGGTCACCGCGTCGGCGACGGACGCCGCCTCGGCCGCGCCGCGCGCCCCCGTGCGGCCGCCGGCCGCGCCGAGTTCCACGACGACGTCGATGACGTGGGTGAGCGCGGCGTCCATGAGTTCGACGCCCCGTACGGAGTCGACGTAGCAGACGAAGCGGAAGTCCGGGTCCGCCGCGAGTTCGCGGGCGAGCCAGCGCAGCGCCGCCGCGTCGACGATCTCGTTGGCGAGGAAGACCCGCTGCACGCCGAACGCCCGGTAGACCCGCACCTGGTGCGGGGTCGCGGCGGTGATGCCCCAGGCGCCGTGCTCGATCTGCCGGGCGAACAGCTGGGGGGCCATGGAGGTCTTGCCGTGCGGCGCGAAGGCCAGCCCGTGCTTGGCCGCGTACGCGGCGAGCTGCGTGAGGTTGTGCTCCAGGGCGGGTGCGGAGAGCGTGAGCAGCGGGGTGGTGAAGCCGCCGTCGAACAGGGAGCGGCGTTCGGCGGCGAGTTCGCCGACGGTGCGTCCGTCCGCGTCGGGCGGAAGGCCCTTGAAGCGGTGGTCCACGCGTTCCTCGCGCAGCTCGTCGATCCGCATCGCGCCTCCCAGGGGCGTTGCATGATGTGCAACGGTCATTGCGTGCTGTGTTGCGACGTGTCTAACATCCCTGCCGGCGCCGGGTCAACGGTGCCCGGAGGGAGCCGAGGTGACCGTGGACGTCGTGTGCGTGGGCGAGTCCATGGTGACCTTTGTGCCCTCCGCGCCGGGGCAGCGCCTCGCCGAGGCCGCCGCGTTCACGCGCGGGACGGGCGGCGCCGAGTCCAATGTGGCCTGCGCGCTCGCCCGGCTCGGCCACACCGCCCGCTGGATCAGCGGGGTCGGCGCGGACCCCTTCGGGGACCACCTGCTCGCGGAGATCGCCGCGGCCGGGGTCGACGTGTCCGGCGTGCGCCGCGACCCCGACCGCCCCACCGGGGTCTACTTCCGCACCGGCGACGGCGAAGTCGCCTACTACCGGGCCGGCTCCGCGGCCGCCGCCCTGTCCCCGGCGGTGGTCGGCCGCGAGGAGGCCTGGGCGGGCCGGGTCCTGCACCTGTCCGGCATCACGGCCGCGCTCTCGGCGGCCTGCGCCGCCCTCGTCCACGAGCTCACCGCCCCCGCGCCCGGCCGCCCGCTGATCTCCTTCGACGTCAACTACCGCCCCGCGCTGTGGCGTTCCGGTGATCCGGCGCTGCTCGCCGTGCTCGCCCGCCGCTGCGACGTGGTCCTGGTCGGCGAGGACGAGGCGCAGGCCGCCTGGGGCCTGCCGGACGCCGACGCCGTGCGCGAGGCGCTGCCCGAACCCGCCGTCCTCGTCGTCAAGCAGGGCGCGCTCGGAGCCATCGCGTACGAGGGCGGCGGGGGCGTCTTCGTGCCCGCGGCCGCCGCACCCGTGGCCGACCTCGTCGGTGCGGGGGACGCCTTCGCCGCCGGGTTCCTGTCCGCGACGCTGCGCGAACAGCCGCTGCCCGACCGCCTCGCCCGCGGCCATGCGCTGGCCGCCGCGGCGATCGGGGTACGCGGCGACTCCCTTGCCGCCCTGGGCGAGGAGGCATGGGGGAGACTGCGCGCATGAGCCAGACCGTGGACCGCGCGCTGCGCATCCTGCCCCTGCTCGCGGAGGGGCCCGCCAACCTCGAACAGGTCGCCACCCGCCTGGACGTGCACAAGTCCACCGCGCTGCGGCTGCTGCGCACCCTGCACGAGCACGGCATGGTCTACCGCCAGGACGACCAGCGCTACCGCCTGGGCGCGCGGCTGTTCGCGCTCGCCCAGGAGGCGATGGAGCACCTGGACGTCCGGGGCATCGCCCACCCCCACCTCGTCGCCCTGGGCGAACTGACGGGCCACACCGTCCACCTCGCCGTGTACGAGGAGGGCGAGGTCGTCTACATCGACAAGGTCGAGAGCCGGTACCCGGTCCGCATGTACTCGCGGATCGGCAAGCCCGTCGCCGTCACCGTGGCGGCCGTCGCCAAGCTGCTGCTGGCCGATCTGCCCGAGGCCGAGCGGCGCGCGGTCGTGCGGGGGCTGGAGTACCCGCGCTACACCTCCCGTTCGACCCCGGACGCCACAGCCCACCTGGCCGAACTCGCCCGTGTGCGCGAGCAGGGCTGGGCGAGCGACCTCGGCGGGCACGAGGAGTCGATCAACTGCGTCGCCGCGCCGATCCGCGGCGCCGACGGCCGTGTCGCGGCCGCCTGTTCCCTGTCCGCCCCGAATGTGGTCGTCAGCGCGGAGGAGCTGCTCGAACTGCGTCCGCAGATCCAGCGCACCGCGGAGGCGATCAGCCGCGAGTACTCCGGAAAACCGAGCCAAGGAGCCTGATGAGCGACAAGACCGCGATCACCCCGCCGGGCCACACCACCCCGCCCGCCCGGTTCTCCCACGGCGTCCGCAAGGGCGGCATCCTCCAGGTCGCCGGCCAGGTCGGCTTCGGTCCCGCGGTGGCGGGCCGGGCTCCCGCCCCGGTCGGGCCGGGGCTGCGGGAGCAGACCCTGCAGACGCTCGCGAACGTCCAGGCGGTCCTGGAGGCGGGCGGCGCCTCCTGGGAGGACGCCGTCATGATCCGCGTCTACCTCACCGACACCGCCCACTTCGCCGAGTTCAACGCCCTCTTCGACGCGTACTTCGCCGACCTGAAGGGCGCCCCCGCCGCCCGGACGACGGTCTACGTCGGCCTGCCCGCCGGGCTGCTCGTCGAGATCGACGCCCTCGCCGTCCTGGACTGACGACCGCCCCCCACCGCGCCACACGTCCCACCCCAGCACCCGTACGCCGTCCCGTGGTCCCCCCATGCCCGAAAACCCACCGGGAGCCCGAGTGAACACCGAACCCGTCCCCCACACCGGCGGTCTCATAGCCCTGATCCCCGGCACCGCCGGGCTGCTGACCGTCGCCGTCCTCGGCATCGTCCTGTTGCTGTTCCTCATCATCAAGGCCAGGCTCCAGCCCTTCGTGGCGCTGCTGGCGGTCTCCATCGCGGTGGCGCTCGCCGCCGGGCTGAGCGTCACCGAACTCTTCGGCACCGTGCAGCGGTCGACCGCCACCAGCCTCATCGAGACCGGCATGGGCGGCATCCTCGGCCATGTCGCGATCATCATCGGCCTCGGCACCATGCTCGGCGCGATCCTGGAGATCTCCGGCGGCGCCGAGGCGCTGGCCGGCCGGCTGCTCGGCGCCTTCGGCGAGCGGCGGGCCCCGCTGGCGATGGGCCTGACCGGGCTCGTCTTCGGCATCCCGGTCTTCTTCGACGTCGGCATCTTCGTGCTGGCCCCGCTGGTGTACGCGGCCGCCAAGCGCAGCGGAAAATCGATTCTGCTCTACTGCCTCCCGCTGCTCGCGGGACTCTCCATGACGCACGCCTTCCTGCCCCCGCACCCCGGCCCGGTGGCCGCGGCCGCCGTCTTCCAGGTGGACCTCGGCTGGGTCGTCCTGATGGGTGCGGTCTGCGGCCTGCCGGCGGTACTGGCGGCGTGGGCGTTCTCGGCGTGGATCGGCCGGCGCATCTTCGTCCCCGTGCCGCAGGACATGGCGGACGCCGTCGAGGAGGCACGGCAGGCGGTGCTCGGCGACGGCCGGGAGCCGGCTGCCGCGCCGCGTCAGGAACCGGTCTCCGTCGGCATCGTGCTGGCGATCATCGGCACCCCGCTGGTGCTGATCCTGCTGGCCACCTTCTCCTCCGTCACGATGGACGAGGGCACCGCCCGTTCGCTGCTCACCTTCTTCGGGCACCCCTTCGTGGCGCTGACCCTCGCGCTCTTCCTCGCGTACTGGCTGCTCGGCATCCGGCGCGGCTGGAGCCGGCGGAGCCTGGAGCAGGTCTCCACCGCCTCGCTCAAGCCGATCGGCAACATCCTGCTGGTCGTCGGCGCGGGCGGCGTCTTCGGCGCGGTCCTCAAGGCCAGCGGCATCGCCGACGCGCTCGCCAAGGCCTTCGGGGACGCCGGGCTGCCGGTGATCCTGCTGGCCTGGCTGCTGAGCGTGGCGCTGCGGGTGGCCCAGGGCTCGGCGACCGTCGCCATCGTGACGACGGCGGGCATCGTCCAGCCGGTGCTGGCCTCGGGGCACTTCTCGCAGGCCCATCTGGCGCTGGTCATCTGCGCCATCTCGGCGGGCTCGATCTTCGCCTCGCACGTCAACGACGGCGGATTCTGGATGGTCGCCAAGTACTTCGGCATCAGCGAGCGCGACACGCTGCGCACATGGACGGTGCTGGAGTCCGTGCTGTCGGTGGCGGGCTTCGCCGTCGCCGGCGCGGTGAGCCTGGCGGTCTGAGCGTGACACCGCGCCCCCGGGGGACGGGACCCCTCCCGGGGGCGCGGTGCGGCGGGTTACGGCAGGCCGTGCACGTGCGGGCCGACCGTGCCGGAGAAGCCGTTGCCGTTCGCCGCGTCCCAGTTGGTGGACCAGGTCATCGCGCCGCGCAGCCCCGGCCAGGTGGTGGAGGGCTTGAAGGAGCCGCAGTTGGTGCCCTTGGTCAGGCAGTCCAGGGCGTTGTTCACCACGGCCGGCGAGACGTAGCCGCTGCCCGCCGCCCGGGTGGACGCCGGGAGTCCGAGGCCGACCTGCGAGGGGGCCAGGCCGCTCTGCAGCTGGATGCAGGCGAGGGCCGTGATGAAGTCGACCGTGCCCTGCGCGTACACCTTGCCGTCGCAGCCGTTCATGGTGCCGCTGTTGTAGTACTGGGTGTTGACGACGGTCAGGATGTCCTTGATGTTGAGCGCGGTCTGGAAGTAGCCGAAGGACGTCGACTGCATGTCGATGGTCTGCGGGGCCATGGTGATGATCAGCCCGGAGCCCGCCTTGGCCGACAGGGAGCGCAGCGCCTGCGTCATCCAGGTCGCGTTGATCCCGTTCTCCAGGTCGATGTCGACACCGTCGAACCCGTAGGTCTGCATCAGCGAGAAGACGCTGTTGGCGAAGGTGTTCGCCGAGGCGGAGTCGCTGACGCTGATCGTCCCGTTCTGCCCGCCGACGGAGACGACGACCTTCTTGCCGGCCGCCTTCTTCGCCGCGATGTCGGCCTTGAACTGACTGACGGAGTAGTTCAGCGCCGGGTCGAGGGTGAAGGAGACCGCGCCGGGCGTGGTGGTGGCGTCGGCGAAGCTGACCGCGATGATGTCGTACTGGCTCGGCACCTGGGCGATGGTCTGCACGGTCGCGCCGTTGTTGAAGTTCTGCCAGTAGCCGGTGAGTACGTGCTTGGGCAGCGAGCCGCCACCGGTGGGCGTCGGGGTCGGCGTGGGGGTGGGGGTCGGCGTCGGCGTCGGGTCCGTGGGCGTGGGGGTCGGGGTGGGCGTGCCCGAGCCGGGCGCGCCCAGCAGGCTGACGTCGTCCGCGAGGTACGCGGGCTGCGCGTACCAGCCGTGGAGGTAGACGGTGACCGAGGTGGTGCTCGCGCCGGTGGTGAAACTGGTGGACAGCGGCTGGTACGAGGTCGCGGACGGGGTCCAGACCGAGGCCTCCGCCATGCCGGTGCCGGTGGCGCCGAGGTAGACGTAGCTGCCCTGGACGTAGGCGCTGAGCGTGTACGTCGAGTTGGGCCGCACGCTGACGGTCTGCGAGCAGCGGGAGTTGTCCGAGGAGGACGGCGTGCCCTGAAGGGCCTTGGTGCCGCCGTGGACGGGGGAGCCGACGACCGCGCCGCTGGAGGCGGTGCACGTCCAGCCGGACAGGCCGCTCTCGAATCCGCCGTTGGTCACGAGGTTGGTGTCGGCGGCGTTCGCGCTGCCGGAGTTGGCGACGAGTCCCGCCACCGCGAGGGCGGCGGCTCCGACGGCCGCCGCGGCTCTCAGGGCGGTGCTCCGCGAGCGTGCGAGTTCCACTACTGCCTCCTGGGGGCGAGGAGTTGGGCAACGGGTACGCGAGTGGCCACTCTTGTGAGGTCGAAGTTTGGTCCAGACCAATCCTCCGGTCAATACCCCCGGGCGGTACGGCTGTCCCGTCGCCGCGGTCGCGCATATGCGCCCAGCATCTGCTGTCGCACGCGTATTCGTCCCGTCCCATGGGTACCGACTTCATCAAGTGTTCGGCGACTTAGCGCACTGCTCCCACTACACACCGATAGGCTCACCGCGATGGGACTGGGCGGGAGTTCCGGGAGGCAACGGGTGTCGAGTGTCATAGCGGTCACGACGGACGACCTCGCGCTCCCCCTGGAGGAGCACGTGAGCCGCACCGTCGCCGCTCTGGAGGCCCACGGCCATCTCGTGGTCCTCGTGCCGCCCGAACCCACCGACCCGCTGCGCCGCCGTGTGCACACCGTACGGGCGGCCCTGGAGGCGGACCGGGTGGCGATCGTGCCCGTCGACCTGCCGCCGCTGGCCGCCGTCCTGCTCGCCGAGCAGCTGCGGCAGCTCGCCGCGACCGATCTCGGGCCCGGGGTGCTCGCGGGGGCCGCCCGCCTGCTGTCCCACTACCTCCACTCCGGCGCGCTGCTGGGTTCCGTCTCCAAACTCGACCGCGTGGAGGTCCCCGTCGGCGCGCACCTGAAATCGCTGATGCCGGGCCGCCACTTCGCCGTCCTCGCCCATCCCGAGCCGCACCTCGTCGAGGCCGATCCCTCCGCGGTGCCCGCCGGACCCGCCTTCCTCACCCAGCTCGTGTTCGCCCAGGGCCACGGCGTCGACCCCGGCTGGGTCACCGGCCCGCTCGCCCGCACCTGGCGTGCCCAGCACGTGCGCGAGGTGCCGCTGCCCGCGGACTCCGCGCGCTGGTGGGGGACCGGCAAGCTCGTCGAGTTCACCGCGTACATCGCCGACGTGGGCGTGCTCTACCAACTGGTCACCTCCGTACGCCGCGACAACTGCGGCTGGTGCGGCCTCGCGGTCATCGGCGACCGCTGCCTGTTCTGCTCGGCCCCGGTCGACGGACTCCAGCGCATCCGGCCGCCCGAGCGGCCGCGTCAGGTCGTGCACGCGCAGCAGCGCCCGCACACCCTCGCGGCCCGCACCGCCCCCTCCCTCCCGTCCCCTCCCTCCGACGATCCCTCCGAAGGCTCTCCCCACCAGCACTCGGCACTTGAGCGATAGGGCCCCACCTCTATGAACTCACGTCAGCGTCGCGGCGTCGTCCTCCTCGTGGTCTCCGCGCTGTGTGCGCTCGCCGCGTTCGCGGGCGTCGTCACCGTCATCGGCGACGCGCGCTCCCAGGTCGGCCCCAAGGTGACCGCGTACCGGCTGGCCAAGGACGTCCCCGCGTACGAGTCCATCGGCCGCGGCCAACTGGAACCGGTCCGCATACCCGAGCGCTGGCTGCCCGCCACGGCCGTCCGGAACATCGGACAGCTCAGCGGCAAGATCGCCGCGGTCCCGCTGGAGCGCGGATCGCTGCTGCAGACCGACATGGTCGCCGAACGGCCCGCGCTGCAGGCCGGGCAGATGGAGATCGCGATCATGATCGACGCGGAGACCGGCGTCGCCGGCAAGATCACACCGGGGGCCCGGGTCAACATCTTCGCCACCTTCGCTCCCCGCAAGGACACCGACCCCGAGGTCTCGAAGATCATCGTGGCGAACGCCCGGGTCATCGACGTCGGGGAGATCAGGGCGTTCGACACCGGGGCCGACAGCCAGCGGGCCGGCGCCAAGGGCGTCCCCATCACCTTCGCCCTCGGCGCCGAGGACGCCCAGCGCGTCGCCTTCGCCGAGTCCTTCGCCCGGCACGTACGCCTCGCCCTCGTCGCCCCCGGCGACGACACCGCGCCGTCCGCACGCGACCGCACCTACACCCTCGCCCGTGACGGAGCCGCCTCGTGAACGGCGTCCGCATCCTGTCCGGCACCCCGGACCCCGACACCGCCCGCGCCCTCACCGGCCTGCTCCACCAGCTGCCCGGTGCCGACCCCGGCCCCGCGCTGCCCGACTCGACCACCCTCCTCGACGTCCTCGCACGGGCCGCCGACACCGGGATCGACGAACTGCCCGAGGCCGTCGTCGTCCACGACCGCATCAGCCCGATGCCCGCCCTGGAGGTCATCCGGGAGATCGCGCTGCGCTTCCCGGCCGTCGGTGTCGTCCTGCTCACCGCCGACGCCAGCCCCGCGGTCCTGTCCGGCGCCATGGACGCCGGCGCGCGCGGCGTCGTCTCGCTGCCCCTGTCGTACGACGAACTCGGGGCCCGCATCGAGGCGGCCGCCGGCTGGGCGGCGGGCGTACGGCGCCATCTCAGCCCGCAGCAGGCCGCGTTGCCCGCCGTGCCCGGCGGCACCATGGTCGCCGTCGCCGGGGCGAAGGGCGGCGTCGGCACCACCGTGATCGCCGTGCAGCTCGCGCTGGCCGCGCAGGCCGCGGGGAAGTCCACCGCCCTGGTCGACCTCGACCTCCAGGGCGGCGACATCGCCTCGTACCTCGACGTCCAGTTCCGCCGCTCGGTCGCCGACCTCGCCGACATCCCCGACGTGACCAGCCGCGTGCTCCAGGACGCCATGTACGTCCACGAGGCCGGGCCCGCGCTGCTGCTCGCGCCCGGCGACGGCGAACGCGGCGAGGAGGTCACCGACCGCTCCGCGCGGCACGTCCTGCACGCACTGCGGCAGCGCTACGAGGTCGTCGTCGTGGACTGCGGCACCCAGATGACCGCCGCCAACGCGGTCGCCGTCGAGACGGCCGACACCGCGCTGCTCGTCGCCACCCCGGACGTCGTCGCCGTGCGCGCCGCCAAGCGCATGGTGCGCCTGTGGGACCGGCTGCAGATCCGCAAACCGCAGGACGTCCTCGTCACCGTCAACCGGCACACCCGCGGCAGCGAGATCCAGCCCTCGCTGGTCGCCCGCATCACCGGGACCAAGGTCTCCGCCGCGGTCGTCCCGGCGGCGTTCCGGGAGCTCCAGGCCGTCGTCGACGCCGGACGGCTCCAGGACCTCGACAACCGCTCCACCGTCAAGCAGGGCGTGTGGGCGCTGGCCGCCGAGGTCGGCCTGTCCGGGCCGGCCGGCAGCGCCCTCGTCCCCCGCAAGGGCCGGCGCGCGCGTGGCGACCAGGGCCAGGTCGCGCTGGAGACGCTCGGCATGACACCGCTGATCCTGCTGGTGCTGATCCTGGTCTGGCAGGCCGTGCTCGCCGGCTACACCTTCACCCTCGCCGGCCACGCCGCCGACCAGGCCGCCCGCGCCGCCGCCGTCGGCAAGGACGCCCGCGCGGCCGCGGTCGACGACCTGCCGGGCGCCTGGAACCAGGTCACCGTGGACTCCGGCAGGGCCGACGGCATGGTGGACGTGACCGTCGGACTGAAGGTGCCCGTGCTCTTCCCCGGCTCCGTCGACTTCCCGCTGTGGGTCCACGGCCACGCCTCGGCGGTCGACGAGGAGGTGGACGCCCCGTGACCGGCCGCTCCCGCCGGCGGGACCGGGGCAGCGCCTCGCTGGAGTTCCTGGGGATGCTGCCGATCCTGCTGCTCATCGCCCTGGCCGGCGTCCAGTTGGGCATCGCGGCCTACACCGCGGCCCAGGCCGGCACCGCCGCCCGCGCCGCCGCCCGCATGGAGGCCCGCCACGACCACCCCCTGAGCGGCGCGGCGGCCGGCACACAGGCCGTCAGCTCCTGGCTGCGGGACGGCACGAACGTGACGACCGACGGCGGCGGCGACGCCACGCACGCCACGGCCACCATCGAGATCCCCTCGGTGATCCCCGGCCTGAGCCCCGGCTCCGTCACCCGCAGCGCGACCATGCCCAGGGAGGACGAGGAGGGGACGGACGGATGAGCCTGCGCGACCGCATCGCGACCCACGACGACACCGCCCCGCAGACGCAGGAGGGCCACCTCGTCGCCGTCTACCGCGCCAAGCTGCTCCAGGAGATCGACCTCGCCGAGATGTCCGCGCTCGCCGCCGCCGAGCGCCGGGTGCGCCTGGAGCGCGTCCTGGGCCACATCATCAGCCGCGAGGGCCCCGTGCTGTCCACGAAGGAACGCACGGGCATCATCCGCCGGGTCGTCGACGAGGCCCTCGGCCTCGGCATCCTCGAACCGCTGCTGGAGGACGCGTCGATCACCGAGATCATGGTCAACGGCCCGGACCGGATCTACATCGAACGCGGCGGCCGGGTGGAGCCCGTCGCCGCCCGCTTCAGCAGCGCGGAGCAACTGCTGCAGACCATCGAGCGGATCGTCTCCACGGTCAACCGCCGCGTGGACGAGTCGAACCCGATGGTCGATGCGCGCCTGCCGTCCGGCGAGCGCGTCAACGTCATCATCCCGCCGCTCTCGCTCACAGGCCCGATCCTGACGATCCGCCGCTTCCCACGCGCGTACACCCTGCACGAGCTGATCGGGCTCGGCACGCTCGACGAGCACATGCTGATGCTGCTCTCCGCGCTGGTGCGGGCGAAGTTCAACATCATCGTCAGCGGCGGCACCGGCTCCGGCAAGACCACCCTGCTCAACTCGCTGTCCGGGCTGATCCCCGACGGCGAGCGCATCATCACCGTCGAGGACGCCGCCGAACTCCAGCTCCAGCAGGAGCACGTCGTCCGCCTGGAGAGCCGGCCGCCCAACGTCGAGGGCCACGGCCGGATCACCATCCGCGACCTCGTGCGCAACTCGCTGCGCATGCGCCCGGACCGCGTCATCGTCGGCGAGGTCCGCGGCGGCGAGACCCTCGACATGCTCCAGGCGATGTCCACCGGCCACGACGGCTCGCTGGCCACCGTGCACGCCAACTCGGCCGAGGACGCGGTGCTGCGGCTGCAGACCCTGGCGTCGATGTCCGAGGTGAAGATCCCCTTCGAGGCCCTGCGGGACCAGATCAACAGCGCGGTGGACGTGATCGTCCAGCTCCGCCGGGACGTGGACGGCACCCGCCGCATCGCCGAGATCGCGCTGCTGTCCTCCCGCGGCCGGGACACCTTCCGGCTCACCACCGCCACCCGCTTCCGCGCCGAGCCGATGGGCGCCGACCGGATCGTCCGCGGCTGGTTCCAGCACCAGCCGGTGCCGCGGGAGATGGCCGAACGCCTCTACCTGGCGGGGGAGTCGGTCCCCGCTGCCTTCGGCGTCGGGGAGACCGAACTGGAGCTGTCGAGCCGGGAGGCCAAGTGAGTTCCGCGACGATGGCACTGGCCGTGCTCGGGGTGACCGGCATCGCCCTGCTGCTGGGCGTGTGGGGACTGCACGCCTGGTCCGGCGGGCGCGCCGACCGGGCCGCCCTGGTCGACCGGCTCGCCGAGGTCCCGGCCGGCCGGCGCAGCGCGGTCGCCTTCTCCGGACTGGACCGCCGCGTGCGCGCCACCGGGTGGGGCCGGCGGCTCGCCGCCCGGCTCGCGGCGACCGGCACCAACCTGACCCCAGGCCAGTTCACCGCCGCGGCCGTCGGCGTGGTCGGCGGCTCCTGGCTGGTGGCCGATGTCGTCCTGGCGCCCTTCTTCGGGCCGATCGCCGCACTGCTCGCGGCATGGGCGGTCAGCTCCTTCCTCGGCTGGCGGCGGCGGGTGCGCACCGAACGCTTCATCGCCCAGCTGCCCGACCTCGCTCGCGTCCTCGCCAACGCCACCCAGGCCGGGCTCGCCCTGCGCACGGCCGTCGGCATGGCCGCGGAGGAACTGGACGCGCCGGCCGGCGAGGAACTGCGCAAGGTCGCCGACGCGATGGCACTCGGCCACTCCATCGAGGACGCCCTGGAGGAACTGCGCGAACGCCTCCCCAGCCGGGAACTGGTCGTCCTGGTCTCGACCCTCGTCCTGTCCTCCCGGGCCGGCGGCTCGGTCGTGGAGTCGCTGCGGAACCTCACGGTGACCCTGGAGGAGCGCAAGGAGACCCGGCGCGAGATCCGCACCCAGATGTCGCAGGTCACGGTCACGGCCTACGCGGTGCCGTTCATCGGCATCGGATCGCTGCTGCTGCTGGACCGGATCATGCCGGGCTCGCTCGCCGCGATGACCGGCTCGACGGCCGGACGGATCGCCGTCGTCATCGCCCTCGGCCTGTACGTCGTGGGGTTCGCCCTCATCCGCCGCATGTCGCGGATCGATGTGTGAGGGGGATGGGACACCGATGATCTCCCTTGCCCTGGCCGCCGGCTCCGCGCTGGCCGTCCTCGGCCTGTGCTACGGCATCGGCCTGTACCGCTCCGAGGTCAAACTGCCGAGCGACCTCCAACTGGCCCTGGAGGTCGGCCGCACCCGCACCACCCGCGTCGGCAACGCCGTCGACCGCCTCGGCATCCGCTGGGCGCCGCTCGTCCTGCGCCTGATGGGGCCCGCCCGCGTCAGCCGCGTCCGCGCCCGCATCGACCACGCCGGCCACCCCTACGGCCTGACCGTCGACCGCTACGCCGCCCGCCGCGCCGTCTACGGGGCCCTGGGCGGGCTCGCGGCCCTCGTCCTCCTTCGGGCAGGGAACTGGTTCGCGGCGCTGCTGATGGTCGCGTACGGCCTCGGCTGGACCGACCTCGGCATCTGGCTCGCCGTCCGCAAACGCCGCGACGAGATCGAGCGCACCCTGCCGGACTTCCTCGACGTCCTCGCGGTCGTCGTCAGCGCCGGACTCGGCTTCCGACAGGCACTCGAACGCGTCGCCTCCGTCTACAAGGGGCCTTGGAGCGACGAGATCCGCATCGCCCTGCGCCAGATGGACGTCGGCGTCAGCCGCCGGGACGCCTTCGACCAGTTGCGCAGGCGCAACAGCAGCGAGCAGGTGGGCCAGTTCGTCTCCGCCCTCCAGCAGGGCGAGGAACTGGGCGCGCCCATCGCGCGCACGCTGCTCCAGATCGCGACGGACATGCGGCGCACCGAGGCGCAGAACGCCCGCCGCCGCGCGGCCCGTACGGTGCCGCGCGCGACAGGCGTCATCACGACGCTGCTCGTGCCCGCGACGATGATCCTCCTCATGACCGGGACGATCCTCGGTTCCCGGATCAACTTCGGCGATCTGCTGGGGTGAGGGGGACATGGGGGAATGGCCGGGGCCCGGGACGGGTATTGACCCATGCCCGCGCCATCGGGTGCGGAAGTCCGCGACTGCGGTGTACCTTTGCAGTCGCAACCATATTTGCACCTGCAATCGAGCATGGACCGCAGCGGGTTGGCCCGAGGGGAGGCGGCGCACCGTGAACCTCGCCGCAGCCCTGTCCCGCCGCAACAGCCAGAGCCCGGCCGACGCAAGGGGCGCGGCCGGCGTACATCACGTGACTACGGTTTGGGGCACGAGAGATGAGCAGGTGGGTTGTGAAACGGCTGACGGCACTGCGGATGCGGGGCCGTGCCGGCGGCGACGCGGGGCAGACGTCCTTCGAGTACCTGGGGATCGCGGTGGTGATCGCCGTGATCATCGGGGTGCTGGCGACCACGGACATCGGACAGGCCGTCAAGGACGGCATCATGACGGCGATCAGCAACATCGTCGGCAGCGGCTGATCGGGCGCGGAGACGCGGGTCAGACGCTCGGCCTCTACATCGTGGCCGTCGGGGCCCTGTTCTTCCTCGCCTTCGCGTTCTTTGCCGTGGGCCAGGCCTCCTCCGTACGCAACAGTGCGCAGACCGCCGCTGACGCGGCAGCGCTCGCCGCCGCCAGGGAGACCCGGGACGGCGTCCGCGACGACTTTCTCGATGCGCTGAAGGCGGGTGACCTCGACCGGCTGACAGATCTCCTGGCGGGGAACCCGATGGACGGAGCCGGCGCCTGTGGCGCAGCCGACGACTTCGCGGCACGGAACGACGCGGCGATCGACACGTGCGAGCTCGTCAGCGGCCCGCGCGGTGCGCGGGTCTCCCTCCACACCCAGGGGACAGTGGGCAAGTCGGTCGTGGACGGCACGGAGAGCATGCACGCGCGAGCCACCGCCACCGCCGTGGTCGAGGCCGTGTGCACGGTGGACGACAAGGACGGCGACTCGGTGAAGTTCACCTGCGACAAGGGCGACCTGAGCGTGGACCCGACCGCCGACGACTTCGACCTGAACCTGGCGGAGTTCTACTCCGTCCATCTCAGCGAGTGAGGAACGGGGGACCGATGCGATTCCGGCAACGGCACAACGCCCGCAGGGGTATGGCCGTCGTGGCTGTCACGGCGGGTCTGGCCCTTGCCCTGACCGGTTGCGGGGGCGGTGGTGACGACGGAAAGCCGGAGGGCAAGGCTCCCTCCAAGTCCGGCGCCGCACCCAGCAGCCCCGGCGCGGACGGCGGGTCTCCGTCCGCTGAGCCCGCACAGATCCTGGCCCAGATGAAGGGCGAGAAGGACATCACGATCACCTTGAACGAGGCCGTGCGTGATTCGGGCGGCTTCGTCACCGTCAGGGGCACACTCACGAACAACGGCACATCGATCTTCAACGCCACGTCATGGGTGGGGCAGGAGATCGCGGTCCAGAAGTCCGGCGCATCCGTCGCGGGAGCCGTGATCGTCGACGAGGCGGGCAAGAAGCGCTACTACGTGCTGCGCGACACCGAGGGCAAGTGCTTGTGCACCATGGGCCTCAACCTGATCAAGCCGGGCGAGACCCGGCCGATCTTTGCGCAGTTCCCGGCTCCGCCGGCCACCACCACCGAGGTGGAGTTCCAGTTGCCGACGATGCCCCCGGCCAAGATCACGCTTTCGGAGGGGTGAGTCATGCCCCGTCCCCGGCCCGTGGCCGCCGCCGTGCTGGGCCTCGCGCTGACGCTCGTCACGCCGGTGGCGCACGCGGACGACGATCCGACGGCGCAGCCGACCCCGTCCGCGCCGACGCCGGTCGACGCGGACGACCCGGACCTGGAGCTCCCGGAGGGCGCGAAGCTGGCGCCGCCGAAGGTGCTGGACATCGTGTCGGTGACGGACGGGTCCTCGTCCGAGGACGCCTCCGCCGACGACGGGGAGGAGCGGCACGAGGAGTCCAACTCCTCGGTCACGTACGCCCTCCAGTCCGACGTGCTGTTCCCGAAGGACAGCGCGAAGCTCAACCCGGCCGCGACGGCGCGGATCCGGGCGATCGCGTCCGACATCGATGCCAGGAACGTGACGCAGCCGATCCGGGTGTTCGGCTTCACGGACAACCTCGGCTCCTACGAGCACGGCCAAGTGCTGTCCAAGAAGCGGGCCGACGCGGTCTACAAGATCCTCTCCGGGGAGCTGGCCTCGCTCGGGAACGACAGCCATTCCTTCCAGGTCCGCGGCTACAGCGAGGACTATCCGATCGCCGACAACTCCACCGAGGCGGGCCGCAAGCAGAACCGCCGGGTGGAGATCACGTTCCGGCCTTCCTGAGGCGTGCGGGCGGCCGCGGGTCAACGGCGCGACTCACCCGGGCGGGGTACGCGAGGCCCATGGGTGATTAAATTCCCCGGCCGCCCGCCCGTCACGCGGAGTGATGAAACAGGCACGCCATCGGTATGTTTTGGGGAGAAGGACGCCGCTTATTGGGCCAAAGGGGTGAATCGGATTCCGTGTGGGGCCCTTTCTGAAGGGAACCTTCACATCTCCCTCATGACCTTGGTCCTGCAATGCGGCGGATACGCGGTACCTTGGAAGCCCCCCCCCTCGGGCCGGTCCGCTCTCCCCCCCTGCGGACCGGCCCGTCTCCTTTTCCCGTCCGGGTCGGGGCGCCGAACACGCACCGTGATCACGGGATGCCTCTGGGGAACCGCCGCGGCGCCGCCCCGGGTGCCCCGGGTGTCAGTGGCCCGCGGGTTCCACGCCCACCGTCACGCCGGGCACCAGCCCCCAGCCGGACATCGCGCCCGCCTCCGCCTCCAGCACGTGCCGGGCCCGCAACCGCGGCCGGCCGAGGCGGCCCGGGGCCATGGTGCGCACGGCCAGTACGCGCAGCCGCCGGTCGAGGTAGGCGACGTCGATGGCGAACCGCATGCCGAGGGTGTGGACGCTCGCGGCGGGCGTCAGCAGCAGGGCGCCGGTGACACCGTCACGCCCCAGCAGACCGCGCGTGCGGGCACGGTAGGAGGCGGCGACCTCCAGCGGCACCGCACCGCCGGGCAGGCGCAGTTGCGCGGTGCCGTCGTGCAGGCGGGTGCGCATTGCGGTCACGTCCCTTCGGGTCGCGGGCCCGTGTACTGTCGCCCGGTGCATGTCTATCCGATCGTCGCGGCCGCCGTCTGGGGAACGGTCGCGGGTCTCGTCCTGCCGCGTGCGGCGCACCGTCTGGCGGTCGGCGAGGAGCAGTCGTGGCGGACGGCGGGCCCCGAAGGGGAGCCGTACCCGGCGGGAGTGCCGGGCTGGCTGGGGCCGGTGCGCGGCGCGTGGTGGGCGGACGGCCGCTGGTACGCCCTGTGCACGGCGGCGCTGTGCGCGGCGCTGGCCGGCCGCACGGGGGCGCGGCCCGAGCTCGCCGTCTGGCTGCTGCTGGTGCCGCTCGCGGTGCTGCTCGCCCGGGTCGACCTGGCGGTGCTGCGGCTGCCCGACGTGCTGACGCTCCCCGCCGCCGCGGGGACGGCGGTCCTGCTCGGGGCCGCCTGGCTGGTTCCCGGCCACGCCGGGTCGTGGCCGCGCGCCCTGCTCGGGGGGCTGGCGCTCGGGCTGCTCCATCTCGTCCTGCACCTGGTCAACCCCGGCGGCATGGGCTTCGGGGACGTCAAACTCGCCCCGACCGCGGGGCTCGTGCTGGGCTGGTACGGGTGGGACACGCTGGTGGCCGGGACCTTCACGGCCTTCCTGCTGGGCGCCGTGGCCGGGCTGGCGCTGCTGGCGGCCCGCCGGGCGGACCGCCGGACGCCGCTGCCCTTCGGGCCGTTCATGCTGGCCGGCGCCCTGGCCGGGGTGCTGCTGCTCCCCTGACCAGGACGCCGGACGGTGCGGTGGTGCTCCCGGTCACGCCTCGCTGCTGCGCGACCAGAGGTTGACGCCCGACTCCAGGGCGAAGGTGTCGATCTGCGCGAGCTCGTCGGCGGTGAGGGCCGGGGCGCCGACCGCGCCCACGTTGGCCTCCAGCTGGGCGACGCTGCTCGCGCCGATCAGGGCCGAGGTGATCCGCGGGTCGCGCAGCACCCAGCTCAGCGCGAGCTGGGCCAGGGACTGCCCCCGGCCGGCGGCGATGTCGTTCAGGCCGCGCAGCCGGCGGACGACCTCGTCGGTGATCAGCGTCGGGTCGAGCGACTTGCCCTGGGCGGCGCGCGAGCCCTCCGGGATCCCGTTGAGGTACTTGTCCGTCAGCAGGCCCTGGGCCAGGGGGACGAAGGGGATGCAGCCCATGCCCTCGTCGTCCAGGACGTCGAGCAGGCCCTCGTCCTCGACCCAGCGGTTGATCATGGAGTAGGAGGGCTGGTGGATCAGGGCCGGCACGCCCATCTCGCGCAGCAGGCGGGCCGCCTCGCGGGTGCGCTGCGGGCCGTACGAGGAGATGCCGACGTACAGCGCCTTGCCCTGCCGGACGGCGGACGCCAGGGCGCCCATCGTCTCCTCCAGCGGGGTCTCGGGGTCGTAGCGGTGCGAGTAGAAGATGTCGACGTAGTCCAGGCCCATGCGGCCCAGGGACTGGTCGAGGGAGGACAGCAGGTACTTGCGGCTGCCCCATTCGCCGTACGGGCCGGGCCACATGTCGTAGCCGGCCTTGGTGGAGACGACCAGTTCGTCGCGGTAGGGGCGGAAGTCCTGGGCGAAGATCGTGCCGAAGTTGGACTCGGCCGAACCGTAGGGCGGGCCGTAGTTGTTGGCCAGGTCGAAGTGCGTGACGCCGAGGTCGAACGCGCGGCGCAGGATGGCGCGCTGGGAGTCGAGGGTGCGGTCGTCGCCGAAGTTGTGCCAGAGGCCGAGCGAGATCGCCGGGAGCTTCAGGCCGCTGCGGCCCGACCGGCGGTACTCCATGGCGTCGTAGCGCTCGTCGGCGGCGCGGTAGAGAGTGCGAATATCCACGGAAGTCGTCCTATCACGAGGGCACCCGGCGGCCCGCGCACCCGGTTCGGCGCCCCGCGGGGAGGCGCGTTAGTGTTGCCGCGGGGGGACGACCGCAGGAGGGGCCCGGCAATGAATCTGCGCGACCTGGTACGCCTCAGGTTGACCGACCTGTATGCCCACCGGGTGGAGCGGCGGCTGGATCCGGCCCAGAGCCCCAAGCACATCGGTGTGATCCTGGACGGCAACCGCCGCTGGGCCAAGGCCGCGGCGCGCACGACCGAGCAGGGCCACCGGGCCGGCGCGGACAAGATCACCGAAATGCTGGGGTGGTCCGAGGAGACCGGCGTCGAGGTCGTGACGCTGTGGATGCTGTCCACCGACAATCTCGACCGTCCGGCGGAGGAGCTCGTCCCGCTGCTCGGCATCATCGAGGACGCGGTCCGCGGGCTCGCGTCGAGCGGCCGCTGGCGCGTCCACCACGTCGGGGCGAAGGACCTCCTGCCGTCGCGGACGCAGTCCGTCCTCAAGGAGGCCGAGCAGGCCACCGAGGGCGTCGAGGGCATACTCGTGAACGTCGCCGTGGGATACGGCGGCCGGCAGGAGATCGCGGACGCGGTCCGCTCCCTGCTCCACGAGCACGCCGGACGCGGCACCTCCATCGAGGACCTCGCGGAGATCCTCGACATCGACCACATCGCGGAGCACCTCTACACCCGCGGCCAGCCCGACCCCGACCTCGTCATCCGGACCTCCGGCGAGCAGCGGCTGTCGGGCTTCATGCTGTGGCAGAGCGCCCACTCGGAGTACTACTTCTGCGAGGTCTTCTGGCCGGCGTTCCGCAAGGTCGACTTCCTGCGGGCGCTGCGCGACTACACCGCCCGCCACCGCCGCTACGGGACCTGACGGCGCCGGCCCCCCGGGGTCGGGTTTGCGGGCGTGAAACGACACGCCGGGGTGGAGCACCCGTTCGGAGTACCGCCGCGGCGCCTTGCGCGCCCTCCACGAGGGCCTTCGCGCCGCCCTCCGTACGCCGGACCTGCCGCGCGGTCGTGTGACGGGGCAGCCCGTGACCGCTGCTCGCGGTGTCCGCCGCAGGATCTCGCGCACACCCTCCGCGGAGCCGTGGCCGCAGGTCGCGGGCCCGTACGGGCGCCCGCGATGAGAGATGCGCCACACCGGGCAGGGCCGAATGCCGTGACGGACGTGGCCGGATTGCGCTGTGGGGGCCGGTGGGAAAACGGCCGGAGAAGCAGCGGAGACGCGCGGGCTTGGGCCAACGGCTGTCATATGCAGTCGCATAGGCCTCCACTTTCGAGGGAATAGATCCGTCAGACCGACATCCGGCCCATGGATGTCGGACAGCAGCGGACGGCACCTGGCTGTCCGCCCGGGAGGCCCTTTGCTCACGGACGTGCCGTTCTCAGCACTTGACTCGGACGGCACTGACCGCGTCGACTCGAAGGGCCGTGGTTCGGCCCTGGTGGTCGCTCCCGGCCCTGTCCCGCGCGACGCCGTCGCACCCCGACCTCTTCCGAGGGGGTTCGTCCACACGTGGTGACCAGCAAGAATCGCCGTGAGCACGACCGGCGCACATACGTACTCGACACCAGCGTGCTGCTTGCCGACCCGCATGCCCTCCTCCGCTTCGACGAGCACGAGGTGGTACTCCCGGTCGTGGTGGTGACCGAGTTGGAGGCCAAGCGCCACCACCCGGAGCTCGGTTACTTCGCCCGCCAGGCGTTGCGGCTGCTCGACGAGTACCGGGTCCGGTACGGGCGGCTGGACGCGCCCATCCCGATCGGCGAGCTGGGCGGCACCCTGCGCGTCGAGCTGAACCATTCGGACCCGGGCGTGCTGCCGGCCGGCTTCCGGCTCGGCGACAACGACTCGCGCATCCTGGCGGTGGCCCGCAACCTGCAGGCCGAGGGCTACGACGTGACCGTCGTGTCCAAGGACCTGCCGCTGCGGGTCAAGGCGTCCTCCGTCGGCCTGCTGGCCGAGGAGTACCGGGCCGAGCTGGCGATCACCTCGGGCTGGACCGGTATGGAGGAGGTGGTGGTCCCCGCCGAGCAGGTGGACGAGCTCTTCCAGAGCGAGGTCGTCGACCTGCCCGAGGCGGACGGGCTGCCGGTGCACACGGGGCTGGTCCTGCAGTCCGAGCGCGGCAAGGCGCTCGGCCGGGTCACGGCCGACGGGCGTGTGCGGCTGGTGCGCGGCGACCGGGAGGCGTTCGGCATCCACGGGCGCAGCGCCGAGCAGCGGATCGCGCTCGACCTGCTGCTCGACCCGGACGTCGGCATCGTGTCGATGGGCGGCCGGGCCGGCACCGGCAAGTCGGCGCTCGCGCTGTGCGCGGGCCTCGAGGCGGTGCTGGAGCGTCAGCAGCACCAGAAGGTGATGGTCTTCCGGCCGCTGTACGCCGTGGGCGGGCAGGAGCTGGGCTACCTGCCGGGCAGCGAGGCCGAGAAGATGAGCCCCTGGGCCCAGGCGGTCTTCGACACCCTGGGCGCGGTGACGTCCAAGGACGTCATCGAGGAGGTCGTGGCGCGCGGCATGCTGGAGGTCCTGCCCCTGACCCACATCCGCGGGCGCTCGCTGCACGACGCCTTCGTGATCGTGGACGAGGCGCAGTCCCTGGAGCGCAATGTCCTTTTGACCGTTCTGTCGCGCATCGGGCAGAACTCCCGGGTTGTTCTCACTCATGACGTCGCCCAGCGCGACAACTTGAGGGTGGGTCGGTACGACGGCGTGGTCGCCGTTGTGGAGAAGCTGAAGGGGCACCCGCTCTTCGCCCACATCACGCTGACCCGCTCCGAGCGCTCGCCGATCGCCGCGCTCGTCACCGAGATGCTGGAGGACGGGCGGACGTGACGCGATGACGGAACGGGCCCGACAGGGGCCCGCCGTCAGGGCAGTTGAGCAGTACCGCTAGGCTGCTGCGCCGCAAGGGCGCAGCAGCCTAGCGGCGTCTGCGGCCACTACCGGGGGGTACGAGAAAATTCCGGGGCCCACGTGCCGTGTGAGGTTTGACACCCGGCAGGGAATTGCGTTGACGAGTGCGGCTAGGGCAGGCTGTCGGTTCTGTCAGGCCCTGCCCATGGCACACCCGTACCTATAAGCGTACGGAACCTCAGAATTGAACAGCGTTCGCCGTGGGCCGCCCGAGCTGAATCAGCGGACTCCCGCCTCGAAGGGGGGAGACCACCGGGCCAGTAGCTTCTGTGACCGGTGCATGAAGAAGCCAGCGCGAAGGGCACGATCGCGTCCGCGAGGTCACCAAGCGGGCGACGCTGGAAGGAAACCGTGTGAGCCGGATCTCGGTCCGGGGATTCGCGGTGGCTTCGGCCACTGCGGTCACCACCGTGGGCGCTGTCGTCGGTGTCGCCTCCGGTAGCGAGCAGCCGGGCCTGCAGCCCGTCGCCGCCACCGATGCGACGACCGTTCTCGCGGACATCCCCGCGGGGCAGCAGGTTCAGCAGGCGTCGCTGACGCAGCAGGTGCAGGCACAGACGGACGCCGCCGACGCCACCGCGCGGAAGGCCGCCGAGGAGTCCGCCCGCAAGCAGGCCGCCAAGGACGCCGCCGCCCGCAAGGAGGCCGAGAAGAAGGCCGAGGAGAAGCGGAAGCAGGAAGCCGCCTCCCGTGCCGCGGAGCGCGCCGCGCTCGTCGTGAAGGCCTCGTACACCACCGCCGAGGTCCAGGCGATGGCGCAGGGGATCATAGGCGACGAGGCCCAGTTCCAGTGCTTCTCCAACATCGTCACGCGTGAGAGCGGCTGGAACTACACCGCGACGAACTCCTCCTCCGGCGCGTACGGGCTCGTGCAGGCCCTGCCCGGCTCGAAGATGGCCTCCGCGGGTGCCGACTGGCGCACCAACCCGGGCACCCAGATCAAGTGGGGCCTCAAATACATGAACAGCCGCTACGGCAGCCCCTGCGGCGCCTGGTCGTTCTGGCAGAACAACAACTGGTACTAGGCAATACGTCTGAATCACCCGGTACCACCGCAAAGCGCCGCCGAGCCCCTGACCCCCTCTGTGGGTTCAGGGGCTCAGTGCGCGTACGGTGGTGCGGTCGGAAAGACCGCGGGGGGCGGGGGACAGGGGTACAAGGATGTCGGAGAAGCGCCAGTGGGGCGCCGGTCTGGCCGCCGAACTGGCCAGGCTGGCCGGCCGGCTGGAGGAACAGCGCCGTGCCGCGGCCGAGAAGGCGCGCGCGGAGGCGCGCGCCGAGACCCGCCGCCAGGAGGAACAGGCCGCCGCCGCACGCCGGTACGTGCCCCGCGGCGCCGCCCCCGGTGACCCGGTCTCCCAGGTCCCGTGGAGCATGCGGGTCGCCGCCGAGGTCGGCTGGCGGCTGCTGGTGCTGGCCGGCACCGTCTGGGTGCTGATGCGGGTGATCGGCACGATCCAGCTGGTGGTGCTGGCCTTCGTGGCCGCGCTGCTGATCACCGCACTGCTGCAGCCCTTCGTGGGCCGGCTGAAGCGGCTGGGCGTGCCGCGCGGAGTGGCCACCGCCATCGTCTTCATCGGCGGCTTCGTGATCATGGGCCTGGTGGGCTGGTTCGTGGTCTGGCAGGTCATGGAGAACGTCGACAACCTCTCCAACAGCCTCCAGGACGGCATCAACGAGCTGAAGCGCTGGCTGCTCAACAGCCCGTTCCATGTGACCGACGACCAGATCAACCAGATCGCGGTGAACCTCCAGGACGCGATCGGCACCAACTCCAAGGCCCTCACCGACGCCGGACTCCAGGGCGTCACCGTCGTCGTGGAACTGCTCACCGGCATCCTGCTGGCGATGTTCAGCACGCTCTTCCTGCTCTACGACGGCCGCAACATCTGGAACTGGTGCCTGAAGCTCTTCCCCGTCGCCGCCCGCGACGGACTGGGCGGCGCCGGCCCGCGTGCCTGGCGCACCCTCACCCTGTATGTGCGCGGCACCGTGATCGTGGCGCTGATCGACGCCATATTCATCGGTATCGGCATCTACTTCCTCCGGGTGCCGATGGCGGTGCCGCTCGCCGTCATCATCTTCCTGGCCGCGTTCGTGCCGCTGGTCGGCGCGGTGGCCTCGGGCACGATCGCGATGGTCGTAGCGCTGGTGACGCAGGGGCCGTTCACCGCGCTGATGGTGCTGGTCGTCGTGCTGGCGGTGCAGCAGATCGAGGGCCACATCCTCCAGCCGTTCATCCTCGGCCGGGCGGTGCGGGTGCACCCGCTGGGCGTGATCCTCTCCGTCGCCGCCGGTTCGCTGATCGCGGGCATCGGCGGCGCGGTGGTCGCCGTACCGCTGGTCGCGGTGACCAACACCGTCGTGGTCTACCTGCGGGCCAACTCCCGGCAGGCGGCGCTGCGGGCCGCCGAGTCCGAGACCGCGGCAGGTCCGCAGGACCCCGCCCCGGCCGGGACCGTCCCCGCGGCCGCCCCCGGACTCCCCGGCCCCGCCCCCGAACAGGGCGCCTGAGCCGCCGGCGGGCCCGGCCTCCTCGGGGGAGGCCGGGCCCGCCGCGCGTCACTCCGTGCGCAGTCCGTCCGGGCGCATCATGCGCCACAGCGGCGGCATGCTGAGCAAGGTCACCAGCAGGACGACCCCCGCGGCGATGCCGCTCATCGTGGCGACGCTGCCCCAGGCGAAGTGCAGGGGCGCGCCGACCATCTTCAGCAGGGCCGCGCCGAGCCCGGCGCCGCCGACGACGGCCAGGGCGAGCCCGAGCGCGACCGGGAGCGCGGTCTGCCAGAGCACGGACAGCCCGAGCACCGAGCGCCGGGTGCCGAAGGCGACCAGGACCGCCAGCAGCTTCCTGCGCTCGCGCAGCTGCTCCAGCATCGAGACGAGCAGGCTCGCGCCGATCAGTGCCAGCGTGGCGGCGGCGCCGACGAGCAGACCGCGCCGGATGGTGGCGAACTTCTTGTCCTCGTTCGTCGCCTCCAGCTGGTAGATGTCTGCCAGCGGGTCGAGGCGCGTCGTGGTGTTGCGGGCCTGTTCGAACGCGTCCGGCACGTGCGGGTCCGTCCGGAGCATGACCTTGACGTCCGGGCTCTGCAGCAGGGCCACGTCCAGGGCCCGGGGAGTGGCCAGCACGCCCCACTCCTGGGCGCCGTCCGGGCCGACGCGCGAGGTCACCCGGTGGGCGGTGGCCGGTACCGTCCACAGCCGCGGGGTTCCGATGTAGTGGTCCCCCAGCGGCATGTTGAGGTCGACGGCGCGCCCCGGCCGCACGAACGCGTCGATGTCGCCGTAGCCGTACGCGTCGTCGGCGAGGAACACGTCGCCGTCCGCGCAGCCGTGACCGAGGTCCAGCAGCTCGCGCAGGGTGGCGCAGTCGGCCACCAGGACCGGGACCGACGGCAGGTCCGTCGTGGACTTCTTGGTGGAGGTGTCCGCCGGCACGGCGTTGGAGGAGACGACGCCGAGCGCGTCCCGCACCCCCGGGGTGGCGGCGAAGGCCTGCTCGGCCCGGTGGGCCTCGGCTCCGCTGCCGACGTCCGTCGTGGCGATCATCTGCGCCCGGTGCGGGTCCTTGCCGGAGGAGCTGACGAAGTCGCCCTGCACGCCGGTGAAGAGCGTCTGCAGGGCGATCGCCCCGGCCACCGCGGCCGTCACGCCGCTGACCATCCGGGCGGAGGCGCCGCTGTTGAGCTGGATCCTGCGGGTGGCCAGCTGCCACGCCACCGGGCCGCCGCGGAACCGGCCGACGATCGACTCGACCACCCAGGGCAGCAGGGCGGTCAGTCCCACGAGGAGCAGGACCGTGCCGGCGGCCACCTGGTACGAGTTGACGCCGTTTTCGTTGCTGACCGCGCCGAAGAGCGGGGCCAGCAGGCCGACGCCGGCCAGCGGGATCAGCAGCCGCCACCACAGCCGGCGGCGCCGCGCCGTGGCGTTGCGCACCACACCGAGCGGCTCGACCGCGATGCCGCGCATGGCCAGCAGCGTCACCGCGACCGCGGCCGCCGGCACCGCCAGGCCCACCAGCAGGGCCAGGCCCGGGCCGGGGGTGATGTCGGAGGGGTAGACGCTGATGTCGTACAGCGTCACGTCGGACGCGAACTGCCGGGTGCCCAGGAACAGCCCGGCGCCGACGGCCAGTCCGAGCAGCGAGCCGAACAGCGCCTCGCCCGCCGCGACCCGCCGGGTCATCCGGCTGTCGGCGCCCACCAGCCGCAACGCGGCCAGCCTGCGGTCGCGGCGCTCGCCGCCGAAGCGGACGGCGCTGCCGATGAAGACCGCCACCGGGAGCAGCAGCACCACGAAGATGATGATCACCAGCAGGGAGAGCACGCCCCCGAGCGGCTCCGACTGCACGGTGCCGCGTCCGAAGTACGGGATGCGGGTGGCGTTGCCGGTGCCGATGTCGTCGCCGGTGCCCCGGGCGACGAGCTTGTCGCTGCCCGCGTAGTAGGCGAGTTCGGCCGGTCCGACCAGGCCCTTGTCGCCGATGGTGCCGGTGATGCGGTAGTCCAGGCGCTCGCGCAGCAGCGTGCTGCCGGGCTTGTCGAGCAGCCGCTTCAGGGCGGGGGAGACCACCATCTCGCCGGGTGCCGGCATCGCCTTGACACCGGGCGGCAGGACCGGGCGGTCGCCGTCGGCCTTCAGGAGCAGGCCGCGGATGTCGTCGTCGTGGAAGGTGGTGTTCGCCTCGGCGTACAGCACGGTGCTCGCGCTGACCTTGGGCGGGTCGTTGAACCAGGAGTAGTCCCGGTCGTAGCCGCGGTCGCTGCGGGCGCCCAGCATCGCCGGGACGGAGGCGGCCACCAGCAGCAGTGCCACGCCGAGGCCGACGCCGACCGCGGTCAGTACGGTGCGGGTCCAGCCCTCGCGTCCGCCGCTCGTGGCGAAGCGGAAGCCCAGCCCCACGTCGCGGACCCAGCCGGACAGGAGGCCGCCCCGCGCTTCGGTTCCGGAACTCATGCCACGCGCTCCATGTCCCGTGACTTGCCGTCCCGTACGACGACCTCGCGGTCGGAGTAGGCGGCGACCCGCGCCTCGTGGGTGACCAGGACGACGGCGGCACTGGTGTCCCGGGCCGCGTCGGTCAGCAGGCGCATCACGCGCTCGCCGTTGAGGGAGTCCAGGGCCCCGGTCGGTTCGTCGGCGAAGACCACGCGGGGGCCGGTGACCAGCGCGCGGGCCACCGCGACCCGCTGCCCCTGGCCGCCGGAGATCTCGCCGGGCCGCTTGCGGCCGAGGTCGTCGACCTCCAGCCGGGCCATCCACTCCGTGGCGCGGGCCTCGGCCTCCTTGCGCTTGACGCCGTTCAGCCGCAGCGGCAGCGCCACGTTCTCCACGCAGGTCAGCTCGGGCACGAGCTGGCCGAACTGGAAGACGAAGCCGAACTCGCCGCGGCGCAGCGCGCTGCGCTCGGCGTCGGTCATCGCGGTCAGGTCCCGTCCCCGGTACAGCACCTGGCCGGAGTCCGGCCGCACGATGCCGGCCAGGCAGTGCAGGAGCGTCGACTTGCCGGAGCCGGACGGCCCCATGACGGCGACGACCTCGCCGGCGCGTATGCCGAACTCGGCGCCGTCCAGCGCCGGGGTCGGGCCGTACGCCTTGTGCAGGTCGACGGCCTCCAGCAGCAGGTCCGTGGTGGTCATGCGGTTACCTCCGCCGCGAGTCGGTCCAGTCGTGCCGTGGTGAGTTCCAGCCAGCGCAGGTCCGCCTCGAGGTGGAACAGCGCGTGGTCGCACACCAGCTGGTCCGCGAGGTCGCCCTCGCGCTTGCGCACGGTCAGCTCCCGCATCAGGCGCAGGTGCTCCGAGCGCTGGGTGTCCAGCAGGTCGGCGGCGCTGCGGCCGGTCAGCAGTGCGAGGACGACCTTGGTGTACAGGGTGCTCTGCAGGTAGGGCTCGGGCTTCTCGGGCTCCGCGAGCCACTTGCCGACGTCGGTGATGCCCGCGTCGGTGATCGCGTACCGCTTGCGCTCCGGGCCGCCGCCGGGCTCGATGCCCTCGACCTCCACGAGCCCGTTCTTCAGCAGCCGCGCCATGGTCGAGTAGACCTGGCCGTAGTGCAGGGGGCGGTCGTGGCCGAACTTGTCGTCGAAGGCCCGCTTCAGGTCGTACCCGTGGCGGGGGCCGGACTCCAGGAGCCCGAGCAGGGTGTGGCCGATGCTCATGCGGAGGACTCTACACGAGGGGTATACCTACAGTGTATAGATCTTGTTCATAGTGACGAGGGTGTGACACAACCCCCTCTGAGCAGGCCTTTTGTTCGGCATTGGACACGATGCAGCCCCGGGGCACGGACGGACATCACGTGCGCCGGGGCTGCGATCAGGAGGAGGTCACAAGCCGTTGACGTTGGCGGCGATGCGGTCGCCGACCTCCTTGTCGATGTTGCGCCAGTACTGGACCGCGCGCTCCAGGACGGGGGCGCTGACCCCGTTCTTCAGGTGCCCGGAGACATTGGAGACCAGCCGGTCGCGCTGGGCGTCGTCCAGGACCTTGCGGACCATCGTCCCGGCCTGGCCGAAGTCGTCGTCCTCGCGGTGCAGCTTGTAGGGCTCGTGCACCATGTTCCCCGCGACCTCCCAGCCGGCCGGCTCGCCGAAGCGCTCGATGTCGGCCTCGGGCCCGCCGAAGGAGTTCGGCGCGTACGGTGCCGCCGTGCGCGACGGCTCGTACCGCATCGGGCCGTCCTTGGCGTACGAGCGCACCTCGGTGTGCGGACGGTTCGGCGGCAGCTGCGCGTAGTTGGGGCCGATCCGGTAGCGATGGGTGTCCGCGTACGAGAACAGCCGGCCGAGGAGCATCTTGTCCGGCGAGGGGCCGATGCCGGGCACCATGTTGCTGGGCTCGAAGGCGGCCTGCTCGATGTGGATGAAGTAGTCCTCGGGGTTCTTGTTGAGCGTCATCCGGCCGACCTCGATCAGCGGGTAGTCGCCGTGCGGCCACACCTTGGTCAGGTCGAACGGGTTGAACCGGTAGTCCGCCGCGTCGTCGAACGGCATGATCTGCATGTACAGCGTCCACGAGGGGTGATCGCCGCGCTCGATGGCCCGGTACAGGTCACGGCGGTGCAGGTCGCCGTCGGCGCCCGCGTAGTGGTCGGCCTCCTCCTGCGTGAGGAAGTCGATGCCCTGGTCGGTCTTGAAGTGGTACTTGACCCAGAACCGCTCGCCGCCGCCGTTGACCCACATGTAGGTGTGGGAGCTGTAGCCGTTCATGTGGCGGTACGACTTGGGCACGCCGCGGTCGCCCATCAGCCAGGTGACCTGGTGCGCCGACTCGGGGGACAGCGTCCAGAAGTCCCACTGCATGTTGTTGTCGCGCAGCGAGCTGTCGCGGCGGCGCTTCTGGCTGCGGATGAAGTCCTGGAACTTCATCGAGTCGCGCACGAAGAAGACCGGCGTGTTGTTGCCGACCAGGTCGTAGTTGCCGTACTCGGTGTAGAACTTCAGCGCGAAGCCGCGCGGGTCGCGCCAGGTGTCCGGGCTGCCCATCTCGCCGGCCACCGTCGAGAAGCGGGCCAGCATCTCCGTCCGCCGTCCCGGCTGGAAGAGATCGGCCTTGGTGAACTGACTGACGTCGTTCGTCACCTCGAAGACGCCGTACGCGCCCGAACCCTTGGCGTGCACCACACGCTCCGGAACCCGCTCGCGGTTGAACTGCGCCATCTTCTCGATCAGGTAGTGGTCCTGAAGGAGGATGGGGCCGTCCGAGCCCACCGTGAGCGAATGGGCATCGCTCTCCACCGGGATTCCGGCGTTGTTGGTGGTGTAGGGGGTGCTCATGTGAATGTGTCCTCCCGTCGATCTTCGGAAGAGTCCGTCGGGGGCTCCTGGTCGCTCACGACCACACAAACACTGAAACACCGGCTCGGCACGCCGGGCAATGCCTTCCGGCGACAGATCTGGACAAAGTCCAGAAATGCATCCGGTACGGACACGGAGCGTCTAGTGCTGGACACCGCCCGGAATGCCCATTTCGAACCAGACCACCTTGCCGGCGCTCAGCCGGGTCGCTCCCCAGCGCTGGGCCATCCGGTTGACCAGGTACAACCCGCGGCCGCCCTCGTCCTGGGGCTGGGCATGGCGCATCCGCGGCAGCGTGGGGGCGTCGTCGCCCACCTCGCAGCGCAGCACGTCCGTGCGGAGCAGCCGCAGCGTGATGGGCCGTTCGGCGTACCGCACCGCGTTGGTGACCACCTCGCTGACCAGCAGCTCGGTCGCCTCCGCCAGCGGCTCCAGGCCCCAGCGGTTCAGCGCCTGGCGCACCAGCCGCCGGGCCCGGCCCGCGGTCTGGGCGCGCGGCTCGAGGAACCAGTACGCCACGTCGCGCGGCGCGATGCCGTCGAAACGGGCGGCGAGCAGCGCGATGTCGTCGTCCCGGTCGCCCGGGCCGACGATCTCCAGCACCTCGTCGCACAGCGGCTCCAGCGGCGGCGGGCACATCACCGCGGAGGCGGTGTGCAGCCGCTCGCGCAGCATCTCGATGCCGCCCCACACGTCCCGCGCCCGCGACTCCACCAGGCCGTCCGTGTACAGCAGCAGCGTCGCCCCCGCCGGGGCGGGCAGCTCGACCGCCTCGAACGGCACGCCTCCCACGCCGATCGGCGCGCCCGGCGGCACGCGCAGCACCTCGGCCAGCCCGTCCGCGTGCAGCAGCACCGGCGGGGGATGGCCCGCGTTGGCGATGGTCACCCGGTGCGCGATCGGGTCGTAGACCGCGTAGATGCAGGTGGCCATCCGGTCCTGGCCGAGCCGCTGGGCCTGCTCGTCCAGGTGGTAGAGGACCTCCTGCGGCGACAGGTCCAGGCCCGCCAGGGTCTGCACGGTCGTCCGCAGCTGCCCCATGATCGCCGCCGAGGTCATGGAGTGGCCCATGACGTCGCCGACGACCAGCGCCACCCGGCTGCCGGGCAGCGGGATCGCGTCGTACCAGTCGCCGCCCACCCGGGCGGACTCGGCGGCCGGTAGATAGCGGCTGGCGAGGCGCACCCCGGTGGGCTCCGGCAGGGAGTCCGGCAGCATCTCGCGCTGCAGGGAGTCGGCGATCGACGCCTCGCGGTCGTAGAGCACCGCCTTGTCCACGCCGAGCGCGGTGTGGGTGGCCAGTTGCGCGGCCACCAGCAGGTCGTCGGGGTCGAAGGGGGACCGCTCGGGACGGCGCAGCAGCACGGTCGCGCCGATCACCCGGCGGCGGCCGCGCAGCGGGGCCAGGATGGCCCGCCGGCCGGTCGGGAGGTCTAACGTGTCGCCGGACCCCGCGTCCGGGCAGCCGCCCACCAGCTCCAGGAGCGCGGCCGTGGCCTGCGGACTGTCGGAGAAGACCGGGCGCACCCCGCGCAGCACCTCCGCCAGCGGTCCGTCCATCGCCACGTCCACGACCTCGGCGGCCGCGCCGTACTGGCCCTCGGTGGACGGCACCACCGGCATCAGCAGGCCCTCGACGGGCTGCTCGGTGTCGTCCGGCACGCGGTCGGTGCGGCGCAGCCGCAGCAGGAGCGGGCCCGAGGGACGCTCGTCGCCGACCGGCAGCGGGTCGCGCAGATAGACCAGGATCGCGTCGGCGAAGGCCGGCACCGTCGAGCGGCACAGGCCCAGCACGATCTCGTCCAGGTCCAGTCCGCGGGCGATACGGCGGGTGGCCGCGCCGACGTAGCGCAGCCGCTCGGCCTCGGCGTGCCCGGCCCGGCCGCGGTTCTGCGGGCCGACCTTCTTCAGCGGGCGGCCGGCGGTGGACTCCTCGTCGACCGGGTGGCCGCCGGGGCCGCCGTTGCGGCTGCCCGAGCGCGCGGCGGGCACACCGGTGTCCGGCATCCGCGCACGGGTGCGCGGCTCACCGCTCTCGGGCTGCGCGGGACCGGACGCCCCGGGCGTGCCCGGGGCGCCGCCGGCCGCGGAGCTGCGGCGGCCGGGCTCGACCGGGGCGGCCATGGCGGTGGCCGCCCGCAGGTCGTGGGTGGAGGGCCCGTCCCACGGCCGGCCCGCGGAGTCGTCGCCGGGGGAACCGGGCGGACGCAGATGCGCCGGCTGCCGGGCGTGGGCGGCGTCCGGGACGCCGGCCGTCACACGCGGGACGCCGCCGGCGGTCTCGCCCGCCGCCACCCGGGCGGCCTGACGGTCCCTCACCTCGGCGGCTCTGCGGTCGGGCCGGGTGCCGCGGGCGCCGCGGCGGCCGGTCTTGGCGGGCGCGCCGGTCTCGCCGGCCGGCTGCCGCTGGGCAGGAGTGACGGGTTGCAGGGACGGCGTGCCCGGGTCGTTGCCGGTCGTGCCGGCGGCGCGCTTGGCCGCGCCCGCGCCACCGCCGCGCCGGGGACGCCGGGCGCGGCGGGAGGACGGTCCGGCCGGGGTGGAGGAGGGGACAGGGGCCTGGTTCTGCGCGGGTTGTGCCGCGCCGTTCCCGGCCGTGCCGGCCTCGCCGGCCACCGCGGCGGCCGGGGGCAGCCGGAATCCGGTCCGCGGATCGGGGACCGGCTCGGGGTCGCCCGGACGTGCCGGGCCGGCCGCTGTCGCCTGGGCGGCGGCCTGCTCAGAAATGCGCTCCGTGCTCACGCTGGTCGTTCCATCCGGTCGGGTGCGTCACGTGCGGGACCACGTGGCGGGGCGGCCGCGTCAGGCGGGTCGGCGGCAGTGCAGGAAGAGTTGCTCCTCCGGCGGCACTTCTGTGGTGTGCGGCGCGTAGGCGTACGACTCCTCCCTCAGGACCTCGAATCCTGCGTCGGTCACCACCTGGCGCAAATCGTCCCGTAGATAACCCGATACCCGGATGGTGTTACCAAGGAACGGAATCGGGAAGTCATCCACATCGGCTTCTACCATCGAAAGAGTGAACAGCCCACCGGGAGCGAGTAGATCGCGCACGGCCCGCACGACCAGCGGAATCTCGGCGCGGGAGAGCATCAGCAGCGAGAAGAAGGCGGTGACGGCGTCGAAGCGCCCCAGATCCTGCCGGCCGCGCGCGGCGAAGAGGCCGCCGGGCCGCACATCGGCGATGTCGCCCTGGTGGAAGTCGGCCGACGGCACGTACTGGCGGGCCAGCGACAGCATCACCGGGGACAGGTCGATTCCGGTCACCTCGTGCCCGGCGTCGGAGAGCTGACGGCAGGTCGGCACCCCGGTGCCGCACCCCAGGTCCAGGACGCGGGAACCGGCCGGCAACTGCTCCAGCAGCCATGCGCCGGCCGCGAGCTGTCCCTCCTTGTGCGGGAAGGCCTCGTCGTAACGGTCGCCGATGGCGTCGAAGGCCTCCGCCTGCCCGGTGCGGTCCAGCTGTATGTCCTCGTAGCCGCCGACTCCCACAGCCTGGGCCTCCCGTGATGACCTGCGTGACGTAGCGTCAAACTCTAGTGTGAGCCTGTGATTTGTGCAGCACTATGGGGCACGATCTTACGATTGGGACTGGGGGGCACGGCAAGACTCACGCGGTCACCTTGCCGGACGGTCCCAGTCAACCGGAAGAGCCGGTACCGGCCACGCCGGATTCGGACGCCAGTGCTGCCAGCCCTCGTCGAAGGGGTGGCCCCAGTCCCGGATGACACCCACCGCGCGGCGCCCGGCCTCGCGCACCCGTTCCGCCGTCGCGGCCGGCATCAGCCCGGCGGCCTGCGCCTGCTCGAACTCGTCCTCGTCGCGCCAGTGCCAGGCGCGGTCCGGGTCGACATGGATGTCCAGGAAGTGGTCCTCGGAGTCCACGCCGCCCGACCAGCGGCGGTGCGGCTCCTCCAGGTTCACGTACCAGTTCTTGAAGACCCAGCCCCGCTCCCAGAACAGCCAGACCGACCAGGGCTCCCCGGGGCGGGCCAGCTTCAGCACCCCGCTGCCCCACCAGCGGTCGACGCTCGTCGTACGCGGTTTGAGGTAGCGGGTCTCCAGCGGCTCCTGGTGGATCGGCGTGCCGTCGGCGAGGACCGGCCTGACGCACTCGGTGCCCGGCGCCATCCACACGGCCAGCAGCTCCGCGTCGTCCCGGACCACCGTCACCGGACGGCAGATGTGCACCCGGTCCGTCGCGTTGCCGCGGTAGCGCCACAGCACCTGGTCGCCCGGCGACCAGTGGTCCTGGCCGCCGTCCTGCCCCGTACCCGGATGAAGAAGGATGTCCGCCGTCATGACGTGATCTTACGGACGACGGGTCACGGCGGCGTCTCTCTTGCGCCGATCCTTCGTCACGGGCCCGTACGGCACGCCGTCCCGGCGGACGGCCGGTGTCACGGGCGGGTCATGCGCAGCACGTCCAGAGCCTCGTCGAGCTGCTCCAGGGTGAGCAGGCCCCGCTCGACGTACCCGGAGTCCAGCACCACCTGACGGATCGTGCGGCGCTCGGCCAGCGCGCGCTTGGCGACCTTGGCGGCCTCCTCGTAGCCGATGTACCGGTTGAGCGGCGTGACCACGGAGGGCGAGGACTCGGCGTACTCGCGGGCGCGCTCGACGTTCGCCGTGATGCCGTCGACGGTGCGGTCGGCGAGCAGCCGGGAGACGTTGGCGAGCAGCCGCACCGACTCCAGGACGTTCTTCGCGATCACCGGGAGCATCACGTTGAGCTCGAAGTTCCCCGCCGCGCCCGCCGCGGCGATGGTCGCGTCGTTGCCGGTGACCTGGGCGGCCACCATCAGCACCGCCTCCGGGATGACCGGGTTGACCTTGCCCGGCATGATCGACGAGCCGGGCTGGAGGTCGGGCAGCGCGATCTCGGCGAGTCCGGTGCGCGGCCCGGAGGCCATCCAGCGCAGGTCGTTGGAGATCTTGGTGAGGCCGACCGCGATCGTGCGGAGCTGGCCGGAGGTCTCCACGATGCCGTCGCGCGCGCCCTGCGCCTCGAAGTGGTCGCGCGCCTCGGTGAGCGGCAGTCCGGTGGCGCGCGCCACCTCCGCGATCACCGCCGCCGAGAAGCCGGCCGGGGTGTTGATCCCGGTGCCCACGGCCGTACCGCCGAGCGGCAGCTCCGCCAGCCGCGGCAGCGACGCGCGCAGCCGCTCCACGCCGTAGCGCACCTGGGCGGCGTAGCCGCCGAACTCCTGGCCCAGCGTGACGGGCGTCGCGTCCATCAGGTGCGTACGGCCGGACTTCACCACGTCCGCGAACTCGGCGGACTTGCGCTCCAGGGCCGCCGCCAGGTGCTCCAGGGCGGGGATCAGGTCGCCGGTCACCGCCGCGGTCGCCGCGATGTGGATGGAGGAGGGGAAGACGTCGTTGGAGGACTGGCTGGCGTTGACGTGGTCGTTGGGGTGCACGTCGCGGCCGAGCCGCTCGCTCGCCAGGGTCGCGATGACCTCGTTGGTGTTCATGTTGGACGAGGTGCCCGAGCCGGTCTGGAACACGTCGATCGGGAAGTGCTCGTCCCAGCGCCCGGCGGCGACCTCCGCGGCCGCCTCCTGGACCGCCTCGGCGACGTCCTTGTCCAGCACGCCGAGCTCCGCGTTGACCTTCGCCGCGGCCGCCTTGATCCGGGCGAGCGCCGCGATGTGGGCCCGCTCCAGCCGCTGCCCGCTGATCGGGAAGTTCTCCACCGCCCGCTGGGTCTGGGCGCGCCACTTGGCGTGGGCGGGAACGCGCACCTCGCCCATGGAGTCGTGCTCGGTGCGGTACTCGCGCTCGTCCCCTGCGTCCTGCTCGGGCATCGCCGGAATCCCTTCCATCGCGTACGTCGCCGGGTGTCCTGGTACCTCCCAGTAGACCCCCTCACCACGACAGCGGCACGACCCGTTTCATTCCCCCGGGGGTCCCGGGGAGCGCCGCGGCCCGGCACCGCGCACGCGGTGCCGGGCCGTCCCGGCCGGCTCGTGCCCCGGGGCGCGCCTCGGGGCCGGTGGCCGGGTGGTCGCGGCGCGTCAGTCGATGCAGACCATGTCGACCTTGTTCGCGGAGCTGCCGAGGTTGGCCGGCTGGAAGTTGGCGTGCGAGACCGGGACGTCCCCCAGCGCGATCCAGGCGTTGCTGCCGTTCCAGTTGTAGAGGTGGACGGTGCCGCCGCCCTTGTTGACGATCGAGTCGATCCGGTCGTTGAGGCCGATGTCGCCCAGGTTGTGGCAGCCCTTGCTCGGAGCCGTCCAGATCTTGTGGGTGCCGTTGGCGCCGTCGTAGTAGCACGAGTAGCCCGGGTAGCAGTAGTCGGCCTGGTCGGCCGCCTGGCTCGGTGCGGCCACCGTGGCGCTGAGCACGGCCCCCGCGCCCAGGGCCAGGGCGAGCGAAATCCTCTTCATGGTGGGTCCCTTCGAAATGCCGGACACGCCGCCGTGCGGTGTCGCGGCGGCGTGATCTTGCTCAAGGGACGCTAGTTGAACGGTAAACCACCTTCGTAGAAGGTGAGCGCCGATCGGATCTTCGTGCGCGGCACGGCGACGCCCCCGCCGGTCGGACCGGCGGGGGCGTGGGAGGTGCCGCGGGACCGGGATCAGGCGCCCGGACGCAGCGGGATGCTGGTGAAGGTGGGTGCCGGGGCGGGGTCGGTGAAGAAGTCGTTGCCCTTGTCGTCGACGACGATGAAGGCCGGGAAGTCCTCGACCTCGATCTTCCAGACCGCCTCCATGCCGAGCTCGGCGTACTCCAGGACGTCGACCTTCTTGATGCAGTCCTGGGCCAGGCGCGCCGCAGGGCCGCCGATGGAGCCGAGGTAGAAGCCGCCGTGCGCGGCGCACGCGTCGGTGACCTGCTTCGAGCGGTTGCCCTTGGCGAGCATGACCTTGGAACCGCCCGCGGCCTGGAACTGCTCGACGTAGGAGTCCATGCGGCCGGCGGTGGTCGGGCCGAACGAGCCGGAGGCGTAACCCTGCGGGGTCTTGGCCGGGCCCGCGTAGTAGACCGGGTGGTCACGCAGGTACTGCGGCATCTCCTCGCCCGCGTCCAGCCGCTCCTTGATCTTCGCGTGCGCGATGTCGCGGGCGACGACCAGCGGGCCGGTCAGCGACAGCCGGGTCTTGACCGGGTACTTCGAGAGCTCCGCCAGGACCTCGTCCATCGGGCGGTTGAGGTCGACGCGTACGACGTCCTCGTCCGACAGGTGCTCGTCGGTGGTCTCCGGCAGGTACTTGGCCGGGTCGGTCTCCAACTGCTCCAGGAAGACGCCCTCCGCGGTGATCTTCGCGACGGCCTGGCGGTCGGCGGAGCAGGAGACGGCGATGGCGACCGGCAGGGAGGCGCCGTGCCGGGGCAGCCGCACCACGCGGACGTCGTGGCAGAAGTACTTGCCGCCGAACTGCGCGCCGATGCCGATCTTCTGCGTGAGCTCGAAGACCTTCTCCTCCAGCTCCTTGTCCCGGAAGCCGTGGCCGGCCGGCGAGCCCTCGGCCGGCAGCTCGTCCAGGTAGTGCGCGGAGGCGTACTTGGCGGTCTTGAGCGCGAACTCGGCGGAGGTGCCGCCGACGACGATCGCCAGGTGGTACGGCGGGCAGGCCGCCGTACCGAGCGAACGGATCTTCTCCTCCAGGAACTTCATCATGGAGGCCTCGTTCAGGACCGCCTTGGTCTCCTGGTAGAGGAAGGACTTGTTGGCCGAGCCGCCGCCCTTGGCCATGAAGAGGAACTTGTAGGCGCCGCCGTCGGTCGCGTACAGCTCGATCTGGGCCGGCAGGTTGGAGCCGGTGTTCTTCTCCTCCCACATGGTCAGCGGGGCCATCTGGGAGTAGCGCAGGTTGAGCTTGGTGTAGGCGTCGAAGATGCCGTGCGACAGGGCCGCCTCGTCGCCGCCCGAGGTGAGCACGTTCTGGCCGCGCTTGCCCATGACGATCGCGGTGCCGGTGTCCTGGCACATCGGCAGCACGCCGGCCGCGGCGATGTTGGCGTTCTTCAGCAGGTCCAGGGCGACGAAGCGGTCGTTGGGGGACGCCTCGGGGTCGTCCAGGATGCGGCGCAGCTGGGCGAGGTGCGCGGGGCGCAGGTAGTGGGAGATGTCGTGCATGGCCTCGGCGGCGAGCGTGCGCAGCGCCTCCGGCTCCACCGTGAGGAAGGTCCGGCCGTCGGCCTCGAAGGTGCTGACGCCCTCGGAGGTGATCAGTCGGTACGGAGTGGTGTCCTCACCGAGGGGGAGCAGGTCCGTGTAGGCAAACTCGGGCATAAGGGACATCCTCACTGGCGCTGCGTCATAGAAGCCCGACAAGCGTAGAACGAACGCGGGGTGCCCGGTGTGTGAGGTGACCCTCACCGACCGGGGCAGGGGCCTAGTCGCGATCTATCGCGTTTGTGTACCGTAGTCGCGTGGATGAGTCCTCGCTCCGGAAGCGTGAGCAGCAGCCCTTGAGTCCCCCTGTCGCCGAAGCCGACATCCGCGCGTCCGACGCGGACCGCGACCGGGTGGCCGACATTCTTCGCGATGCCCTGGCGGAGGGGCGTCTGAGCACCCAGGAGCACTCGGAGCGGCTGGACGGCGTGTACGCGGCGAAGACCGTGGGCGAGCTGGAGCCCTTCGTACGCGACCTGCCGGTCCCCGCGCCCGCGGCCGCCGCGGCACCGGCCTCGCAGTGGGTGCCCGACCACACCGGGGAGAACCCCAACCTCGTCGGCATCCTCGGCGGCGCCGAGCGCAAGGGCCGCTGGCGCGTGGGCTCGAAGATCAACGCGGTCGCGATCCTGGGCGGCGTGGTGATCGACCTCACGGAGGCGACGTTCACCGCGCCCGAGGTCGTCATCAACTGCACCGCCATCATGGGCGGGGTCGAGATCAGGGTGCCGGAGAACGTGACCCTGCGCGGCGGTGGCGTGGTCGGCATCATGGGCGGCTCCGACGTCAACGCGTACGAGGCCCCCGACCCCGGCGCCCCGGTCATCAAGGTGCAGGGCCTGGCCTTCTGGGGCGGCGTGGAGGCCAAGCCGCGGCGCGGCAAGCGGGTCAAGAAGAAGGACGCCCGCCCCGAGCTGGACTACTGACGACGCGTCACCTGGCATCGGCTCCCGCCGCCCGCGCGCGGTGCGCGGCGGTGCGCGGGTGCGCCCCAAGGCGCGCCGCAGCGGCGGCGGTTGCCGGTGCGGCGGCGCACCGTCCGGCACACGGCGCGTACGCACGGGCGTGCGACCCCCGGACACGGTGCGCATGAACGCGCGTACAGCGGGTAGGGCATGGGGACACGTCGCTCGCCGCCGTACCCCACGTCGGCAACCCCCGTGCCGACGCAGCGGGAAGGGCAGCGACGGGCAAGGGTGACACCAAGCCGAGCCGTCGTCAGGAGTATCCCGTGCTTCAACCGATCGAGCCCGCGGCAGCATCCAGTTCCTCCCTGAGTCACCCCCGGGACCTGGGCGGCCCATGGCATTCGGATGCCGCGTGCCACAGCGATGAGGCAGGTCTGTTCTTCGCGCCCTCCAAGGAGCCGACGGCGGCCCGGCTGTCGCGCGAGGAGGCCGCGAAGCGGGTCTGCGCCCGTTGCCCGGTCATGCTGGAGTGCCGGGAGCACGCGTTGATGCAGCCGGAGCCCTACGGCGTGTGGGGCGGCATGACCGCGGCCGAGCGCAGGGTCGTGCTCGCGCGCCGGCGCCGCCGCGAGGCGGAACTGCAGCGGCCCGCACCGCGGATCGCCGCCGCGGGTTAGTCCCCCAGCTACCGCTGGGAGGTGCCCCCACCCCGGCTACCGCTGGGAGGTGCCCCCAGGCGTGGCACTTCCCCGGCTTCGGCCGGGGGAGTTGTCGCCCCGTCCGCGTAGCCGGCTGTGCCACGGAGCCGACCTTCCGTCTCACGACGCCCCCGGGAGCCGCGGGACCTGCCCTCGTGGCGGTCGGCGCCAGTCTCGGAAGATGCCCCGGACGGGCCTGCCCCGCGGACACGTGCGAACGCCGGAGGCCGGGAGCACGCCCCCAGGGGCGTGCTCCCGGCCTCCGTGCGCACAAGTGCCGGGAGTTTCGCGCTTCCCGTCTTCCGGCCCCTCCGGCCGGGAGGCGGTCAGCGCGCGCGGTCGAAGTCGATCGTGCTGTAGGCGCGCAGCTTCGACAGCCGGTGCGTGGAGTCGATCTGCCGGATCGTGCCGGACTTGGAGCGCATCACCAGCGACTGGGTGGTCGCGGTCTCGGCGCGGTAGCGCACCCCCCGCAGCAGCTCGCCGTCGGTGATGCCGGTGGCGACGAAGAACACGTTGTCGCCCTTGACGAGGTCGTCCGTGTGCAGGACCCGGTCGAGGTCGTGGCCGGCGTCGAGGGCGCGCTGCCGCTCGGCGTCGTCCTTGGGCCAGAGCTTGCCCTGGATGGTGCCGCCGAGGCACTTGATCGCGCAGGCCGCGATGATGCCCTCGGGCGTGCCGCCGATGCCCATCAGCAGGTCGACGCCGGTGCCCTCGCGCACGGCCATGATGGCGCCCGCGACATCGCCGTCGGAGATGAACGTGATCCGCGCGCCGGTCTCGCGGATCTCCTTGGCCAGTCCTTCGTGCCGCGGCCGGTCGAGCACGACGACGGTCACGTCCTCGGGGGCGCCGCCCTTGGCCTTGGCGACCCGCCGGATGTTCACCGACGGCGGGGCGGTGATGTCGACGAAGTCGGCGGCCTCGGGGCCGGTGACCAGCTTGTCCATGTAGAAGACGGCCGAGGGGTCGTACATCGCGCCGCGGTCGGCGGCGGCGAGGACGGCGACGGCGTTGGGCATGCCCTTGGCGGTGAGCGTCGTCCCGTCGATCGGGTCCACGGCGATGTCGCACTCCGCGCCGGTCCCGTCGCCGATCCGCTCCCCGTTGAAGAGCATCGGCGCCTCGTCCTTCTCGCCCTCGCCGATGACGACGACGCCGTTCATCGACACGGTCGAGACCAGGGTGCGCATGGCCTTGACGGCCGCGCCGTCCGCGCCGTTCTTGTCGCCCCGGCCCACCCAGCGGCCGGCGGCCATCGCGGCGGCCTCGGTGACCCGCACCAGTTCGAGGGCGAGGTTGCGGTCGGGGGCCTCGGGACTCACTTCGAGCTGCGGCGGCATGGTGTGGTTCTCGTGCTGCTCGGTCATCACAGCGCACCTTTCTGTACGAGGACGGCCGGAAAAGAGGGTGGTACGACCTTATCCGCCAGGTGCCAGGATGAGCAGGGGGCCCGTCACATGAGCGCGGGCGGGCCGGTGCGGGACCCGGGCGCCGGGACGCTCCGGGGCATGGGGGACCATAGGGGGCGTGGCAAAGAAGCGCGGCACGGAAACAGTGCGGGACATGGTGCTCTCGATGGCGGCGATCGGCGTCGTGGTCGGGATCATCTGGTTCTTCATCCCGCACGACGAGAACCACGACCCCGTCCAGGTGGTCGGCTACCGGGTCGAGCTCGACCAGGCCCGCCGCAGCGCCCCGTACCCGGTCGCGGCCCCCGAGGGGCTCGGCAAGGGCTGGCGGGCGACCTCGGTGACGTACGAGGATACGAACCCGAAGGCCGTGCACTGGCACCTCGGCTTCGTCGACCCGCAGAACGAGTACGCGGCCGTCGAGCAGAGCAACGCGGACGCGGAGGCGTTCGTCGCGGCCACGAGCCACGACGCGCGCAAGAGCGGCACGCGCACCGTCGGCGGCGAGACCTGGGACCGCTACGAGGGCCCCAAGTACGACGCCCTGGTGCGGCAGAAGGGCGGGGTGACCACCATGGTCACCGGAACCGCCCCGGCCGACCGGCTCGCGGAACTGGCCGCTGCACTCCAGGAGCGCAGCGGCCAGTAGCACCGGACGATCCCGGCGCCCGCGCGGGCGCCGGAGGTGTCTCAGACGGTGGTGACGACCTCGTCGTAGGGCAGTCGCGGCGAGCGCGCGCGCCAGGCGTTCTCGCCCGCCTTGCCGATGTTCACCACGGCGAGCACGGAGTGGTCGCCGTCGGGGAAGAACTCCTTGTTGATCGCGTCGGCGTTGTAGCCGGTCATCGGGCCTGCGGCCAGGCCCGCGGCGCGCACGCCGAGGATGAAGTAGCCGACCTGGAGCGCGGCGTTGAAGGCCGCCGACTGCTCGCGGACCGGGCGCTCGCCGAAGAGCATGTCCTTGGCCTGCGGGAAGGCGGGGAACTGCACCGGCAGCTCCTCGTGGAACTCGTTGTCCGCGGCCAGGATGGCCACCAGCGGCGCCGTGGAGGTCTTCGCCCGGTTGCCCTCGTTCATGAGCCCGACCAGCCGCTCGCGGCTCTCCGCGGAGCGGACCAGCACGATGCGCAGCGGCTGCTGGTTGTAGGCGGTGGGCGCGTACTTCACCAGGTCGTACACGTCCTGGACCTGCTCGTCGGTCACCGGCTCGGTGGTGAAGGTGTTGGCGGTGCGCGCGTCGCGGAAGAGAAGGTTCTGTGCGGCGGTGTCGAGCTGGAGGGTCATCGGGTACCTCGGGGGGCTGTGGGGAACCGCCCCGGCGGGGCGGCCTCGAACTTTCCCTCTAACATAGGTGAAGATTCAACTATTCCGGGATGCCCGTCCCGTGAGCACCGTCACGACACCCCCCGGCTACTCCTCCTCGGCCGCGCCGGACGCCCCGGGCGCACCCTGCACCGCGTCGTCCGACTCCTCCGCGAGGGCCGCGTCCAGGCGCGCGCGGGCGCCCTCCAGCCAGTTGCGGCACACCTTGGCAAGCTCCTCGCCGCGTTCCCACAGGGCGAGGGACTCCTCCAGCGTCGAACCGCCCGCCTCCAGTCGGCGGACGACATCGACGAGCTCGTCGCGGGCCTGCTCGTACCCCAGCGTGTCCTGATCAGCCATGGCACCAGACTAGGGCCGCCCTCGGACAGGGCGGGTCCGCCCGGCGCCGTACGCCGCAGCCGGCTCAGCGCGTGACGCGGACCGTGAACTCGCCGTCGGCGACCCGGGCCCGCAGCTTCTCCTCGTCGGCCACCTCGCCCGCGGCCCGCACGACCCCGCCGTCCTCCCGCTGCAGGACGGCGTACCCGCGCTGCAGCGTCGCCGCGGGGGACAGCGCGACCACCCGGGCCCGGGTGTGCGCCAGCTCGTCGTCCGCGCGGTCCAGGCGGTGCCGCAGATGCCGCCGCGAACGCTCCAGCAGCGCCGCCACCTGCTCCTCGCGCTCCTCGACCATCAGCCGCGGACGTGCCATCGACGGACGGCTCATCGCCGCCGCCAGCCCCCGCTCCTCCCGGTCCAGCAGCCCGCGCACCACCCGCAAGGAGCGGTCCCGCAGCTGCCCGACCCGGGTCAGCTCCTCGCCCACGTCCGGAACGACGCGCTTGGCGGCGTCGGTCGGCGTCGAGGCGCGCAGATCCGCGACCAGGTCCAGCAGCGGGGTGTCCGGCTCGTGCCCGATCGCGGACACCACCGGCGTACGGCACTCGGCGACCGCCCGCACCAGCCGCTCGTCGGAGAACGGCAGCAGGTCCTCCACGCTGCCGCCGCCGCGCGCCACGATGATCACGTCGACGCCCGGGTGCGCGTCGAGCCCCTGCACCGCCTCGATCACCTGCGGGACCGCGTACGCCCCCTGCACCGGCACATTGCGCACCTCGAAACGGACGGCCGGCCAGCGCAGCCGCGCGTTCTCCAGCACGTCGCGCTCCGCGGCCGAGGCACGGCCGCACACCAGGCCGATCAGCTGCGGCAGGAAGGGCAGCGGACGCTTGCGCTCCAGCGCGAACAGGCCCTCGCCGGCCAGCCGCTTCTTCAGCTGCTCCAGCCGCAGCAGCAGGTCGCCGATCCCTATCGGGCGGATCTCCGCCGCCCGCAGTGACAACTGCCCCCGCGGGGCGTACCACTCCGGCCGGGCGTGCACGACGACCCGCGCGCCCTCGCCGACCGCGCCGTCGAAGGCGTCGAACACGGCACGGCGGCAGGTCACGCTCAGCGAGATGTCGTGCGACGGATCGCGCAGCGTCAGGAAGACCACGCCCGCGCCGGGGCGCCGGGACAGCTGCGTGATCTGCCCCTCCACCCACACCGCGCCGAGCCGGTCGATCCAGCCGCCGATTAGCCGCGACACCTCGCCGACCGGGATCGGCGCCTCCGCGGACGTGTTCTGAGCCATACGCCGAGACTAGCCCCCGCCACGGACAGTGACCCCGCCCCGGGCGGGATTGCCCCGGGGCAGCGGTCGGTCCCGCCGCCGACCCGAATGGCGCCCACCGCTGTCCGTCCCCCCGCGGACGCCGCACGCTGGGACGCAGCCCCATGCGCCCGTGCCCGGGAGGTCCCCCATGCGCTCACACGGCCCGCCGCCCCCGCGGCCGCCGCGCGTCGGCGGCGGCTTCCGCATCGGGCGCCGCGGCCCCGGCTGCGGCTGCTTCAGCTGCCTGACGGCGGTGGCCGCCGCGGTGCTCGCGGGAGGGCTGCCCGGACTGCTGCGCGCGGCTCGCCGCGGGCGCCCCCGGCGGGGCCGATGACCTCGGTCACGCCCCGTACGATGGGCACATGACTGCTGCTGCCCGACGGGTCCTGCTCGCCGCCCCCCGTGGCTACTGCGCGGGCGTGGACCGCGCCGTGATCGCCGTCGAGAAGGCCCTGGAACAGTACGGGGCCCCGATCTACGTCCGCCACGAGATCGTCCACAACAAGTACGTCGTGCAGACCCTGGAGAAGAAGGGCGCGATCTTCGTCGAGCAGACGGCGGAGGTCCCCGAGGGGTCGATCGTGATGTTCTCCGCGCACGGTGTGGCGCCCGTCGTCCACGAGGAGGCCGAGCGCGGCAGGCTCGCCACCATCGACGCGACCTGCCCCCTGGTGACCAAGGTCCACAAGGAGGCCGTCCGCTTCGCCAACGAGGACTTCGACATCCTGCTGATCGGCCACGAGGGCCACGAGGAGGTCATCGGCACCTCCGGCGAGGCCCCCGACCACATCACGCTGGTCGACGGCCCGGCCGACGTCGCCAAGGTCGAGGTCCGGGACCCCTCCAAGGTGGTCTGGCTCTCCCAGACGACCCTGTCCGTGGACGAGACCATGGAGACGGTCGATGCGCTCAAGGAGAAGTTCCCGCAGCTCATCTCGCCGCCCAGCGACGACATCTGCTACGCCACGCAGAACCGCCAGCTTGCGGTGAAGCAGATGGGCGCCGAGGCCGACCTGGTGATCGTCGTCGGCTCGCGCAACTCCTCCAACTCCGTCCGCCTGGTCGAGGTCGCCAAGCTGGCGGGCGCCCGCGAGGCGTACCTCGTGGACTTCGCCGCCGAGATCGACGAGGCCTGGCTGGAGGGCGTCTCCACGGTCGGCGTCACCTCCGGTGCCTCCGTTCCCGACGTCCTGGTCGAGCAGGTGCTGGAGTGGCTGTCGCAGCGCGGCTTCGAGGACGTCGAGATCGTCAAGGCCGCCGAGGAGTCGATCGTCTTCTCGCTGCCCAAGGAGCTCCGCCGCGACCTGCGCGCCGAGGCCGCCGCCAAGGTGGCCGCCGCCCCGGCCGCCGGAACCGCCCCCGAGCAGGCGGGTCCGCCGTCCGAGGGGTGACCGTCCTTCCCACGTCGTAGCGTTGGGCCATGAGCGTTTTCGGTGTGGACATCGGCGGTTCGGGGATCAAGGGCGCCCCGGTCGACCTGGATCGCGGGGATCTGGCGGAGGAGCGCTGCAAAGTGCTCACTCCGCATCCCGCGACGCCCGACGCGGTGGCGGACTGCGTCAAGCAGGTCGTCACCCATTTCGGCTGGCAGGGACCGATCGGCGCGACGTTCCCCGGTGTGGTGACGCACGGGGTCACGCGCACGGCGGCCAACGTCGACAAGGGCTGGATAGGCATGGACGCGGCCGGCCTGCTCTCCGAGCGGGTCGGCCTGCCCGTGACGCTGCTCAACGACGCCGACGCGGCGGGCATGGCCGAGATGGCGTACGGCGCGGGGCGCGGCCGCTCGGGCACGGTCATCATGCTGACGCTCGGCACGGGCATCGGCAGCGCCGTGTTCGTGGACGGCAAGCTGCTGCCCAACTCCGAACTCGGCCACCTGGAGCTGCACGGGCACGAGGCGGAGAAACGCGCCTCCACCAAGGTCAAGGAGGACGAGGAGCTCAGCTGGGAGCACTGGGCGCGCCGGGTCAGCAAGTACCTCGCGCACGTCGAGATGCTCTTCTCGCCGGAGCTGTTCGTCATCGGCGGCGGCGTGAGCCGCAAGGCGGACAAGTTCCTGCCGCTCATCGAGGGCATCGAGGCGGAGATCGTGCCGGCCGCGCTGCAGAACAACGCGGGCATCGTCGGCGCGGGCATGGCGGCGGCCGCGGCGGTCACCACCGCCGCCGCCGGATAGCGGTCCGGGACGCGGACGCGGACGCGGGCGGGTACGGCGCGGTCAGCGGCGTTCCGCGCGCCGCGCCCGCGTCACGTACGCCACCTTCCGCACGGCCGTGATCACGGCGGCGCACACCGTGCCGCCGTACAGCCAGCCGGTCAGCGTCGCGAGCCCGGTGAGCAGCGCCATCACGTGCCCGGTCAACCCGCCGCCGCCGTCGGCGGTCACGGCCAGCGCGATGGTGAAGGCGATGGGCGCGCTCACCGGCGCCGCCGACAGGTCGTACGGCCGCACCCACACGCCGCCGGCGATGCAGGCCAGCAGGAAGACGACGCCGAACAGCGTGCCCGGCTCGCCGTTCACCAGGGAGTCCACGGCCCCGCCGCACAGGGCGGTCAGCGTGATGAAGACGCCGGTGCCGAGTCCCGTCAGACGGGACTCGCTCTGTCCCCGCCGCACCCCCCACAACGGGCCGCGGCGCGGACCTCCGCCCACGGCGGTCGCGCCCGCGGGCCTGCGCGCCGGACGCTCGGCCGGTCTGGCCGGCCGCGTCACGGCACCGTTGTTGTGCGGCGTGCGCGCACTGTGTTGGTCCACGCACCCAACGTAGGCGCCCCGCAGGGGGAAAACAGGGGCAGGACACGACTTTTCAGCCCCACAGGGGGCGAGGCGGGCCGCCGGAGCCTCCGGGGGTCTCCCGCTTCCGTAGACTGGTGGATCGGTCCGTCCCCGCCCGCCCCGGGCGCACGGGCCCTCCACCCACCTCGCTACGGGAAGTCGTCACGTGTCGCTCACGATCGGAATCGTCGGCCTGCCGAACGTCGGCAAGTCGACCCTGTTCAACGCCCTGACCAAGAACGACGTGCTGGCGGCCAACTACCCGTTCGCCACGATCGAGCCCAACGTCGGCGTCGTCGGTGTCCCCGACCCCCGCCTGGACACGCTCGCGAAGATCTTCGACTCGCAGCGCAAGCTCCCGGCGACGGTCGACTTCGTCGACATCGCGGGCATCGTGCGCGGCGCCAGCGAGGGCGCGGGCCTGGGCAACAAGTTCCTCGCGAACATCCGCGAGTCCGACGCGATCTGCCAGGTCATCCGGGCCTTCGTCGACCCGGACGTGGTCCACGTCGACGGCAAGGTGTCCCCGAAGGACGACATCGAGACGATCAACACCGAGCTGATCCTCGCCGACATGCAGACCATCGAGAAGGTCCTGCCCCGGCTGACCAAGGACGCCCGTCTCCAGAAGGAGAAGGCGGCGATGCTCGCCGCCGTCCAGGAGGCCCAGCAGATCCTCGAGGACGGCCGCACCCTGTTCTCCGCCGGCATCACCGCCGCCACGGAGAAGGGCGGCCTCCTGCACGAGCTGCACCTGCTGACCACGAAGCCGTTCCTCTACGTCTTCAACGTGGACGAGGACGAGCTGACCGACGACGCGTTCAAGGCGGAGCAGCGCGCCCTGGTCGCTCCCGCGGAGGCGATCTTCCTCAACGCCAAGATCGAGTCCGAGCTCATCGAGCTCGACGACGAGGAGGCCCTGGAGCTCCTGCAGTCCATGGGCCAGGACGAGCCCGGTCTCGCCACCCTCGCCCGCGTCGGCTTCGACACCCTCGGCCTCCAGACCTACCTCACGGCCGGCCCGAAGGAAGCCCGCGCCTGGACGATCAAGAAGGGCGCCACCGCCCCCGAGGCCGCCGGTGTCATCCACACCGACTTCCAGAAGGGCTTCATCAAGGCGGAGATCGTCTCCTTCGGCGACCTGGTCGAGTGCGGCTCCATCCCCGAGGCCCGCGCCAAGGGCAAGGCCCGCATGGAGGGCAAGGAGTACGTCATGCAGGACGGCGACGTGGTGGAGTTCCGCTTCAACGTGTGATCGTTGAGCAGCGGTCCTGAGAAGGTCGCGGCTCAGAGCGGGAAACCGCAGGTCAGGGGCCAGATCGAAAGGTCTGGCCCCTTCCTGTTTCCTTCCATTGGGTCAGGCCTCCTGACGCTGCGTCAGGAGGCCTGACCTGTGGTTCTTGCGCCCCTTCGGGCGACTGTCGAGCGGCCGATCACGGGCTGGAGCTACCGGCGCACGAGACCGTCGTCGAGATCCCCGTTGAACTCTTCCGGAAGGTCCGCCGTGATCAGCGCATCCGACAACCTGGCCGCCCGCTTCTCCTCCTTCGAGTCGGCGGCGTTTCGCCTGGAGACCCTGGACGACTACGGGAAGTCCGATGACTCCGCCGCCTACCGGGCCTTCCTGGCAGGGGAGCCGAAGCCGGAGGACTACAACGCGGCCTGGCTGGAGACGGTGCGCCGCGCAACCGAGAGCGGCAAGCACATGAAGCGGGTACACATCGTGTCCCGGCCGCTGACGCCCTACCTGCGCTATGAGCTGGGCTGGGGCTACCTGACGAACATGACAGCCGGCGAGGAGTTCTTCATCCTCGACACCACTGACCGCCCGAACCCGCTGGAAGGCGTGCCGGACTTCTGGCTGTTCGACGGCTGCGAGCCGGTCGTCCTGAACTACGACAAGGCCGGGGCCTTCCTCGGTCCCACCTTCTTGCCCGCCAAGGACGAGCTGCCCACCGAGGCGGAGTTCGAGTTCGCCACCCACCGGGACATCGCGCTGGCGCAGTCGGTGCCGTTTCCGGAGTGGTGGGAAGAGCACGGGGCGGAGTGAACCGAGCAGAGCCGGGTGCGGCGCTGGGGGCGCCACGGCAGGCATCCGGCAAGGAAGCCAAGGCTGTCGCCCGCAGCGCCGTGATGTCCACCAGCAAGCTCAGCAAGATCGAGAACGGTCGTGCTGCGCCGAGCGTGGTGGAGGTGGAGCGCATCCCCCTGATCCCGGGCCTCCTCCAGACCCCCGAGTACGTCCGAGCCGTATTGTCTGAACAAGAATGTGATCCGACTGCCCGCCTTGGATGAGAACACGCCAAATGTGAACGAGAATTTCAAGGCCATGGTTCGGGCGATGACGGCTCTCGAAGGATGGAGTGGGGCTGCCCGAAGCCTTGGCGGGTACGGTCCGTGATGTCCTACAGTGGAGTACGGCCGAGAGCCGTAAAGAGGCCCTGGAGCCTGAGGGCCGTACGAACGTCACGGTGGTAGCCGTGCCGACCCTTGGGGGGAAACGCTCATGGACCTGAAGAAGGAAATCAAGGACACGCCGCAAGGGCAGATGGCCTCGCTCCTGGCCGAGGTGGTCAAGGTCGCCAAGGACCTCAAGTTCGAGAAGAAGAAGGACGGGAGCATGCACGCCTCCGCCACCTTCAACGCAACTCGGCTGGTGGTCGAGTGGGGCGGTCCCGATGGATTCAGCCTGAGAATCCCTCGCGTCAAGACCGTCCCCGGCGAGGTGAAGAAGTCTTCTTGAGGCGTGAAACAAAGAATGGCCCGCCCCACGAAATGGGGCGGGCTTCTCTGTTTTCCTCCCGCTCCGGGACGGACCCCTTTGCCTCGGGCCCGGGGTCGATCCGGCCGCGAAAGCAGGCCGAAATGCGGCGCGGGAAGAATGAATTCCCTGGGGCATGTTCCGGGTCTGCTTCCTGCGGTTCGCGGACAGTGCGGGGGGTGCGCGTTCAGGACTCGGGCCATGGGTCATTTGGGCCAGGTTACTAACGTCCATGTTGCCAACATGAATGTTAGTGTGGTCCGTGGAGGTGGCGGACATGGTCGATTTTGTGGGTCGGGGGCAGGAGCTGGCGACGCTGGAGCGAGAGCTCCAGAAGGTCGTGGCCGGGGTTGGCGGGGAGCGGCCCGGTCGGTGCGTGATGCTGCGCGGGCGGCGCCGGGTGGGCAAGTCGCGGCTGGTCGAGAGGTTCGCGGAGCATTCCGGAATGCCGTTCCTGTTCTACGCGGCGACCGGCGCGTCTCCCCGGGCCGATCTGGCCCGGCTGGCGCGGGACGCACAGGCGTCGACGCTGCCGTTGGCCGGGCTGGTGGCCGCCGCGCGGCCGGAGAGCTGGGACGCCGCATTCGATGTGCTGGCCGCGGCGCTGCCCGCAGACCGGGCGAGCGTACTGGTCATCGACGAGGTGCCGTACCTGATGGATGCCGACGGTGCTTTTGAGGGGATGCTGCAACGGGCCTGGGACCGGGTCCTGGAGGCCAAGCCGGTTCTGCTGGTCCTCATCGGCTCCGATCTGTCGATGATGGAGGCGCTGAACAGCTACGGACGCCCCTTCCATCAGCGCGGCCGGGAGATGGTTCTGGGTCCGCTGAACCCCGCCGAGGTGGGGCGGATGCTCGGGCTGGATCCGGCGGAAGCCTTCGACGCCGCGCTGGTCACCGGCGGGCTGCCGCTGATCTGCGCGGAATGGCCGCACGGGGCCGGGGTGTGGGACTTCCTCGGCGAGGCGCTGAGCGACCCGGTGTCGGCCCTGCTGGTGTCGGCCGAGCGCTCACAGGCTGCCGAATTCCCCCCGCAGGCCCAGGCGCGCACGGTGCTGGCGGCCATCGGCAGTGGCGAGCGGACCTTCACCAACATCGCCCGTGCGGCCGGTGGGATCGGGGCCACGCCGCTGCAACGGGCGCTGGAACTGCTCACGGACAAACGGATCGTCGCCGCGGAACTGCCCGTGTCGCCGCGTCCGTCGAAGGACCGCCGCTACCGGGTGGCGGATCCGTACCTGCGGTTCTGGTTGCGATTTCTCGGCCCGTCCATGGAGGAGATCGAGCGGGGGCGCGGCGATCTGACTCTGGCGCGGATCCGGGAGGGCTGGTCCAGCTGGCGTGGCCGGGCCGTCGAGCCCCTGGTCCGCGAGGCCCTGGCGCGGATACTGCCCGACGACAGGCTGCCGGCAGCCCCCGCGGTGGGGGGCTACTGGACCCGTACCAACGACATCGAGATCGATATCGTCGGGGCGGACCGCGCCCCTGTCGCCAAGGAGCTGCTCTTCGTCGGTTCCATCAAGTGGCTGGAGCGGTCGCCCTTCGACCGGCACGACTCGGCCGCTCTCCATCGGCACCGGGCCGCCCTCACCGACCAACCCGTTCCCGTCGTGGCGGTCTCGCGCAGCGGAGTCGACTCTCCGGGCCTCGATGCCGCCTACGGCCCCGGCGACCTGCTCACCGCTTGGCCGCTGTGAGCGGCGCCACCCCCGATGGTGGCCGGCTCGTCTGCGCGCTCCATTGCTTCCGGCGGGTGCCCGCACCCCAGACCTTGACATAAGTAAACGTGTTACGGTTCTTTCATCGGGAACGCTGGAGATTCTTGCCGCAGGGGCCCCGCCGCGAGGAGGCCGCAGGCCGATGCGCGGCAACGGAAGCCGGTCGCGGTTGAGGGGGGCTCTCCGGCCCCGATTCCTGGAGGCGCCGACGACGATGCCGGCGCAGCATTGTTCCTGTGCGGAACGCCCGCCGAGTTCGCCGGGCGTTGCGAGACGAAAGGTCCCCCCTCATGCCCCCATCCATGCGTGCGCTCGTGGCCGGCGAAGTCGGCGAGCCCGGTGACGTCCTGCGGCTGGAGTCCCGGCCGGTGCCCACGCCGGAGGCCGGCCAGGCGCTGATCCGTGTGCGGGCGACGCCGATTCACGCCAGTGATCTGCACGTGCTGCGCGGCCGCTACGGTTTCTCCCCCGAATTCCCCGTCGTGGGCGGTCACATGGAGTGCGTGGGCCGCGTCGAGGCCCTGGGACCGGACACCGAGGGGCCGGCGGTCGGCGAGCGGGTGGTGGTCGCCGCCGTTCCCGCCGTACCCGGCCCGGCGGTGGCCGGCACCTGGCAGGAGTACCTCGTCGCCGACACACGAAGGCTCCTGGCGGTCCCCGACGGGCTGAGCGACTCCAGCGCCTGCCAGCTCGCCGTCAACCCGCTGACCGCGCTGCTCCTCGTGACGCGCGAACTCGACGTCCAGCCGGGGGAGTGGCTGCTGCAGACGGCCGCGGGCTCCACCGTCGGCCGGCTCGTCATCCAGCTGTCCCGGCACCTGGGCATCCGCACGATCAATGTCGTGCGGCGGCGCGACGCCGTCGAGGAGATCAAGGCGCTGGGCGGTGACGAGGTCATCTGCACCGAGGACGAGGACCTGGTGCGGCGCGTGGCCGAGATCGCCGGACCGGCCGGGGTGCGCAAGGCCGTCGACTGCGTCGCGGGCCCGGTCGGCGCCCAGGTGTCCCAGGCGCTGGCTCCGGGCGGCGAGGTCGTGGTCTACGGCGCGCTCTCCACCCACCGGCAGACCGACCCGGCGGCGCTGACCATCCCGTTGGCGGCACGCTCGGTCATCTACGAGACCAAGGCGGTCCGCGGCTTCTGGCTGAACCGCTGGTTCGGCACCGCCGCACCCGAGGAGGCGCTGCGCGCGCTGGCCCAGGTGCGCGATCTCGTCGCCGAGGGCGTGCTGAGCATCCCCCAGGGACGGCCGTTCCCGCTGGACCGCTTCGCGGAGGCCGTCGCGGTCGCCGAAGCACCCGCACGGGGCACCAAGCCGCTCTTCGTCCTCGACGGCGACTGATCCGGCGAACGGACTGCGCGAGGGGCCGGCTGCTGGTCAGCCGGTGCGCGGCGGCGTGAGCGTGCCCAGGTCCAGGCTGATCCCGAAGGGCACCGGGCGCCGGAGGGTGCCTCGGAAGATGCCGGCGGGTGCGTAGGCGCCGGTGGGTGAGTCGAGTTCATGGACGTGGACGACGGGTGCCCCGTCCTCGTCCTCGATGCACCAGTAGTGCGGGATGCCGGCCTCCGCGTACTTGCGCGGCTTCACCGTGCGGCCGCGGTGGGCGGACTCGGGGGAGACGACCTCGATGACGAGCTTGACGTCCTCCGGGGCGTACCAGGTGCGGTCCGGGTCGTAGGGCAGGTCCGTCAGCAAGAGGTCCGGCTCGGGGCGGTTCCTTGCGTCGAGGCGGATCGTCATCTCGCGCTCGACCTCGAAGCCGACCGGCGCCTGCGCCATGAGCGTGGCGGTCAGGGCGGTGACGAGGCGGCCGTGCCAGGCCCGCTGCGGCGCCAACGGGAAGACGAGTGCTCCGTCGATCAGCTCTGTGTGGCGAGGTGCCTCGGGGAGGCGGTCCAGGTCCTCCGCGAACCAGCCTTCCGCGCGCGGCGGCCACATCCAGTCGGGCAGCGCGGTCATGGCTCAACGGTAGCGATTCCGCGGGGACCGGACCATGAAGCCGGTCGCGCCGTCCGGGGCCGCGTCTCCTATCCCGCCTCATTTCTGGACTTGCCGGTCCAATCTTTTCTCCGCACGATGGGTGGACCAGCCAGTCCAGAAGAGGTGGTCGACCCATGGATACCGCAGAGCGTCTGAGCATCACCGAGGATCTTCGCCGTCTGATGGCGCGCTACGTCCGCTACGCGGACCACCAGCGCTGGCAGGACCTGGCGGGCCTGTTCACGCCGGACGGCACCTTCACCCCGCGCAAGCCGGACGGTTCGGTGTGGCTGCGCATGGAGGGCCGCGAGCAGATCGTGGCGACCGTCGGCTCCAGCGGCGGCCCCGGCGTCACCCTGATCCACCACCTGTTCTCCGACGAGATCGACGTCGCCTCGGCGACCGCCGCCCGGGGTGTATGGGCGATGGAGGACATCGTGACCCGCCCCGCGGACGCCCCCGTGTCCGAGGCCGTCCCCTTCCGGGGCATGCACGGCTACGGCCACTACCGCGTGCGCTTCGTCAGGACCGGCGGTTCCTGGTTCATCGCCGAGCTCGAGCAGACCCGGATCCGTCTCGACTTCAGCGACTGACGCCGGCCGACGCCCCCTCCCACCACCCCCCTACGCGAAGGAAGCACGACTGTGAGCGACAACACCGAGCGCGCCGCGCTCGCCCCGTACCGGATCGACGTCCCGCAGGACGTCCTGGACGACCTCAAGGACCGCCTGCGGAGGACCCGTTTCTTCGACGACCTGGACAACGAGGAGGAGTACTACGGGGTGAGCACCGCCTACCTCAGGCCGCTCGTGGAGTACTGGGCCGACGGCTTCGACTGGCGGGCGCAGGAGGCGCGGCTGAACTCCTTCAACCAGCACAAGGTCGAGATCGACGGCGCGCCCGTGCACTTCGTCCACGAGCGCGGCAAGGGCACGGACGCGATCCCCGTCATGGTCCTGCACGGCTGGCCGTGGCCCGGTGAGTTCAGTCTTCCGGTCGTCGGCCCGCTGGCGGACCCCGTCGCCCACGGCGGCGACGCGGCGGACGCCTTCGACGTCGTCGTGCCGAACCTCCCCGGTTTCGCCTGGTCCACCCCGCTCACCAGGGGCGATCTCAACTACTGGAAGATCGCCGACATCCTGCACACGCTGATGACCGAGACGCTGGGCTACGAGAAGTACGCCGTGGCGGGCTCCGACTACGGCTCTCTGGTCGCGAGCGCGCTCGGCCACAAGTACGCGGACAGCATCATCGGCCTGCACTACGGGCAGGACCTGCCCCCGGGCATGTTCGCCAACGAGCGGTTCTGGGACGTGACCGACGGGGCCACGATCCCCGCGGACGCCTCACCGGAACTGCGCGCGGGCATGGAGGACTTCGTCACCACGTACGTCTCCCACGTCACCGCGCACATGCTGGACGCGTCGACCCTCACCCACGGTCTGAACGACTCGCCGATCGGCATGCTGGCCTGGCTGCTCCAGCGGTGGCGGAAGTGGAGCGACAAGAACGGGGACTTCGAGGCGGCGTTCCCCCGCGACTTCGTCCTCACGCAGGCCACCACCTTCTGGGTGACCGAGTCCATCGGCTCGTCCATCCGCATGTACCGCAACGCGGTGCGCTACCCGTGGGTGCCCTCGCACGACCGCCGGCCGACCGTCGAGCCGCCGGCCGGTTTCACCTTCCTCCTCGGTGACGCCTACCCGCCCGGCGTCCGCACCGTCGAGGAGCGCATCGCCGCGTTCGAGAACGGGCCGACCCGTGCCGCGTTCAACGCGATCAACGTCAACGCCCATGAGAAGGGGGGCCACTTCGTGCACTACGAGAACACCGAGGCCTTCGTCTCCGACCTGCGGGGAACCTTCAGGAAACTGCGCTGACCCGGAGCCGGCCGGGCCCCGGGGACGGCGAGGCGGCGCTGCCACCGCCTCGCCGGCCCGGCCGGTCAGAGCGTGTTCAGCACGGCGAACGGGTCGAGCGAGGCCCGGTTGTCGACCGCGGTGATCCGCCGGCGCAGGGTCCAGGCCGCCCCCGGCTCGATCGTGACCTGGCGCTGGCTCATCGCCCAGATGTCGCACGCGTACGCGGTGAACGCGGTGTCCTCGTAGAGCAGGCCGTACGTCTGGCTGTCGGCCCCGGTCATGCCGATCCACGGCGCGGTGGGCGCGTAGTCGGCGGGCGTGCCGGTGGTGATGGTGCCGTGGCCGGGGACGCCGCTGCGCTGGCCCGTTCCGTCGTGGTCGATCACGTCGCCGATCCACAGGGTGCGGGCCACCGTGCCGCGGTTGGTGAAGACGCTCTCGGCGGTGATCCAGCGCTCGCCCTCGCGGACGGAGTACTCGGTGACCACCGCGACGTCCGGGAACGCGGTGCTCGCGCCGGTGGCCCTGATCCGGGCCTCGGCGCCGGTCGAGGAGACCACCTGGACCGACGTCGACTTCACGGTGCGCTGCTGCCAGGCGTTCGAGCCGCGCGGCTGGGCGGCCGACGCGTAGGGCAGGTTGAACCAGTCGATCTGGTCCAGGTGGCCCACGGCGGCCATGTCGCGCGGCTTGCCGAGGGTGACGGGGGTCAGCTGCGAGTCCTCGGAACCGGCCGAGATCGCCAGGGCCAGCTGGTCGTTGGAGATCACCAGGTCGGAGACCAGGCCCTCGGCCACGGGGCCGGGGATAGTGGTTCCCGTGCCGGCGCGCGCCCGCGCGCGGTCCGCGCGCAGGGTGACGCGGGTCTGCGCGCCGTCCTGCACGGTGGCGGTCACCTGGACGGGGTCGTAACCGACGCCGTCGGCGGCCACGGTGTAGACGCCGGGGACGGCGAAGGCGAGGAACTCGCCGTCCGCGCCGGTCGTGCTCGACACGACCGCCTTGCCGGCCGAGTCCAGCACCTTGACGCGCATGTTGGTGAGCGGGGTGCCGGTCGCGCTGTCGGTGATCCGGCCGGACAGGCCGTCGCCCGCGCCGTCGACCCGGCGGGCGCCGGGGACGCCGTCGAGCACCTCGAACGCGGCGATCGTGTACGCGGGGGACGCGGCGTCGCCGGCGCTCAGCACGATCCGCAGGTCGGCGCGCCAGCGCTCCGGTGTGACGTCGCAGATCACATAGCCGCGGTAGGTGCCGTTGTAGAACTTCACGTGCGGGTTGGCCGCAAGACCCGCCCGGACGTCCGCGTCCCAGCTCGCGCCCGAGGAGATGGACGTGCCGACGAACTCGGTGGCGACGGTGCGGGAGGCCGGGTCGTCGAAGTCCTTCTTGAGGTCGTTGACCCAGTGCGTGTGCCAGTCGCCGCTGAGGACCACCGGGTTCTGGGGGCGCTCGGTGTCCAGGAAGTCCAGGATCCGGGAGCGGGCGGCGGGGTAGCCGTCCCACTGGTCGAGGTTGACGATCTTCGACGGGCCCAGGTCGTAGTCGAACGCGGCCATGATGGTCTGCTGCGCGATGACGTTCCACTGCGCGCCGGACTTGTGCAGACCCCGGAGCAGCCACTTCTCCTGCTCCGGGCCGGTGAGGGTGGCCGCCGGGTCGCCGACCGCCTCGCAGGGCGTCTTCCGGCCGTCGCCGCACGGCTGATCGGTGCGGTACTGGCGGGTGTCCAGGACGCTGAACCCGGCCAGCCGCCCGAAGTCGAACCTGCGGTACATCAGCGCGTCGGGGCCCTCGGGCCGCTGCTCCCGGCGCAGCGGCAGGTGCTCGTAGTACGCCTGGTAGCCGTTGGCCCGGCGCTCCAGGAACGGCCGCCCGTCGCCGGCGCCGCCCGCGACATCGCCCGCGTAGTTGTTCTGGACCTCGTGGTCGTCCCAGGTCACGAAGAACGGGAAGCGGGCGTGGGCGTCGCGGAGTTCGGGGGCGCTCTTGTACAGGGCGTGCAGCCGGCGGAACTCGGTCAGGCTGCCGTCGGCGGTCTCGTAGATGTAGTCGCCGAGGTGCATGACGAAGTCGAGTTCCTGCCCGGCCAGGTCGCGGTAGGCCGCGAAGTGGCCGCCGGCCCAGCTCTGGCAGGACACGAAGGCGAAGCGCAGCTGGTCGGCCGGGGAACCGGGCTTCGGCAGGGTGCGGGTACGGCCGGTGCGGCTGTAGGTCCCGTTGACCTGGAAGCGGTACCAGTACCAGGTGTCGGGCGTCAGGTGCCTCGCCTCGACGAGCACGCTGTGCGCGGACTCGGGGACGGCCTCGGTGTGACCGTCGTCGACGATGTGGCGGAACTCCTCGTCCCGCGCCAGCTCCCAGCTCACCTTGACCGGCACGGGTGCCATGCCGCCGGTCTCCGCGTCGAGCGGGTCGGTGACGAGCCGCGTCCACAGCACGACGCTGTCCTCGTCGGGGTCGCCGGAGGCGACACCGAGCAGGAAGGGGGCCGGGTCGACGACGCCCGACGGGCCGGTGGCGGCGGTGGCGGTTCCCGTCCCGCCGTCGGCGGCCGAGGCGGCTCCGATGGCCAACTGGCCTGCGGCGACGGCGCCGAGGGTGGTGCCGCCCGCCGCCGCCAGGAACTTCCGGCGGTCGAAGGGAACGATCGTAGGTGTGTCGGTCATGCGTCGAGGGTTGTCCGGGCAGGTGCCGCCCCGGTTGCGTGATCATGAATGGACCGGTCACGACAGGCCACCGGGCGATGTTGCCGGCCGCCGCGCGGCAGGCGGGCGGGCCGGTCCGCCGCCGGAACGTTCCGCCATCCGCCGGCCGGGAGGGCGCGACACGTGCGCGCCCCGGGCCGGGGCGAGTGTCGCGGGCACAGCCCGATGGGCCATACTGCCCGCCGTGGAGCAGAGCAGAGGTTCGAACATCCCGCTCGTACAGGCGGCCGGCATCGATCCGGCGTACGTCCCCGGCATCGCCGTGCCGGAGCCGGACGAGCCCCAGGTCACGTCCGCGGAGCCGTCCGCGGACCTGGTGAAGGCGGCGCCCGCGCCGGACGACGCCCCGACCCCCGTGGAAGACACCGCCGAGGACACCGGCGACGACAGCTCCGTCGAGGAGCCCGCCGTCGAGGAGGCCCCGCGCAGCGACGCGGAGCCGGCCGGCGGACCGGAGTTCGAGGTCGCCGACCGCCGCGGCTCGATCCGGGCGGACCGGGACGGCGTCACGTTCCGGCTCGACGACACCGAGGCCGAGTTCGGCTGGGACGAGATCGGCGCGGTCGAGGTCGACGCCCCGCGGTGGGGGCGCCGGTTCGGTGTGACGGTCTACCTCTCGCCGCGGCGCTGGTACGAGACCTGGGTCGAGGCGCCCTCCAGGAGCCGGCTGAAGACCTGGTCCGAGGAGCTCGACGCCGTGCTCGACACCTACTTCGAGAAGGCCGACGAATCGGCGGAGACCGCTGACGCCGCCGAGGCCGCGGAGCCGGCCGGCGCGTAGGGCTGCTGTCCGGCGACCGGGGACTTGGGCGTGATCAGCCCCGACTCGTAGGCGAACACGACCAGTTGGGCCCGGTCGCGGGCGCCCAGCTTGGTCATGGCCCGGCTGACGTGGGTCTTGGCGGTCAGCGGGCTGATGACCATGCGCGCGGCGATCTCGTCGTTGGCCAGTCCGCGCGCGGCGAGCGCCACCACCTCGCGCTCGCGGTTGGTGAGCGCCTCCAGGCCCGCCGCGTGCGCCGCGTCCGGCGGCCGGGAGACGAACTCGGCGATCAGGCGGCGCGTGATGGCCGGGGACAGCAGCGCGTCGCCGCGCTGCGCGACATGGATGGCCTGGACGAGGTCGGCGGGCTCGGTGTCCTTGAGCAGGAAGCCGCTGGCACCGGCGCGCAGCGCGTCGAAGACGTACTCGTCCAGGCCGTAGTTGGTCAGGATCACGACGTGCACCTCCGCCAGCCGCGGGTCGGCGGCGATCCGCCGGGTCGCACCGATGCCGTCGAGCACGGGCATCTGGATGTCGAGCAGCACCACGTCGGGCACATGCCGTTCGGCGAGCGCGACGGCCTCCTGCCCGTCGGCCGCCTCGGCGACGACCTCGATCCCCTCCTCCGCGTCCAGCAGGGCCCGGAACCCGGCGCGCATCAGTGCCTGGTCGTCGACGATCAGTACCCGGATCATGTCGCGGCCTCCAGTGGCAGTTCGGCCCGTACGGTGAAGCCGCCCTCGGGCCGCGGTCCGGCCCGCAGCCGCCCGCCGAGCGCGGTGACCCGCTCGCGCATGCCGGTGAGGCCGACGCCGGGCACCGGCTGTGCGTCCGGCGCGGCGGTGCCGTCGTCGTCGACCTGGACGACGAGCTGCCGGTCGGCGTACTCGATGCGGACGGTGGCGCGCGGCCGGGGTCCCGCGTGCCGGGTGACGTTGGTCAGCGCCTCCTGCACGATGCGGTACGCGGCCCGGTCCACGCCGTCCGCGAGCGGCCGCTCCCGGCCGCTGACGGTGACGCTGGTGGGCAGCCCGGCGGTCCGGGAGCGCTCGGCCAGGTCCCCGATGCGGTCCACGCCGTGGCCGCCCCCGCTGCCGCGCAGCACCTCCAGCGTCGCCCGCAGTTCCCGCATGGCCTCGCCGCTCGCCTCCTGGATGGCGAGCAGCGCCTCGGGGGCCTCCTCGCCGCGCTTGCGGGCCAGATGGACGGCGACACCCGCCTGGAGCTTGATGATCGAGATGCTGTGCGTCAGCGAGTCGTGCAGCTCCCGTGCGATGCGCAGCCGTTCCTCGCCCGCGCGGCGCAAGGCGGCCTCCTCGCGGGTGCGTTCGGCCTCCAGTGCCCGCCGTTCCAGCTGCTCCAGGTACGCGCGGCGGTGCCGCCCCACGACCGCCATGGCGACCGAGGCGAGGAACCAGCCGAGCAGCAGCGCGGTCGACTGCGCCGCGGTCGGCGCGGGCTGCCCGGAGGCCAGGTAGCCGCCGAGGAAGGCGAGCACCGCCAGCTTCACCGGCAGCCGCCGCCCGCCGCTCCTGACCGCGATGTGCACGGCGACCAGCACCGGGAAGGCCGCCGACGGCCCCGGGTGCACCCGCAGCGCGTAGGCCAGCATGCAGCCCGTGCACAGCAGCAGCGCGGACACGGGGGCGCGGCGGCTGCCGCTGACGGCCAGCGTGCCGACGAGGGCGAGGACGAGGTCCACCGCGTCCGCGGGCGCCGGCACCCCGGGCAGCAGCAGGACGTCGGCGACGAGCACGAGACCGAGCAGCCCGTCGAAGAGGACGCCCTGCCACCCCCGCAAGTCCAGCGGCGACTCGCGGACCTGACGTGCGATCAGCCTGGCTCCTCCCATGACGGCACCTTAACCGGGGCCCGCGCCCCGCACGTCCTCCTGGAAGACGGCTCCCGCGCTACTCCCCGGGGAGTAGCGCCGCCCCGCCACGCGGCCCGTGCAGCAGTGCCATGTCACTTCCCGGGGACGACGACCCGGGGGCCGGTCCGGGTCCACGATCGAGATCCGCGAACGGGCCGACGACCCCGGAGGAGGCATCCCGTGCCCGCACCCTTCCGCCTCACCACCCCCGCGCCGCCGGACACGCTCACCGGGCGGTCCGCCGCGGTGTACGCCCAGCTGGCGACCGACTTCGGCATCCGGCGGGCGCCCACCTTCGTGGTGCTGTCGCCCGCCCCCGACCTGCTGGCCGCTACCTGGGCCGTGCTGCGCGAGTCGCTGCTCGCGGGCCGCGCCTCCCGTACCGCGAAGGAACTCGTCGCGCTCGGGGTCTCGCAGGCCAACCGCTGCCCGTTCTGCGTGGACGCGCACACCGTCCTGCTGCACGCCACCGGCGACCACCGGCTCGCCGAGACCGTCGCCCGCGGTGACGCGCCCGCCGACCCGGGGCACGCCGCGCTGCTCGCCTGGGGGAAGGCGACCAGGACCGCGCTCGGGCCGGACGCGCCCGAGGCGGCGGGCCGGCCCTTCGACGCCGCGGACGCACCGGAGTTCATCGGCACCGCGCTGGCCTTCCACTTCATCAACCGCATGGTGTCGGCGCTGCTCACCGACGACATGCTGCCCGCGGGACTGCAGCGGCTGCGGCTGGTGCGCAGCGCCGGGGGCCGGGCCCTGGGGCGCACCGTGCGCAGGGAACTGGAGCCCGGCGCGAGCCTGCCGTTGCTGCGCGGCGTGCCGGCCGGGCCGCCGCCGGACTGGGCCGAAGGGGCGCCCGTGGGGACCGCGTTCGCCGCGCTGCGGGTCGCGGCGGGGCGCGGCGGGGAACGGCTCGGCGTGCAGGCGCGGGAGGCCGTGGCCGCCGCCGTGGACGTGTGGGACGGCTCGCACCCGCCGCTGGACGGCGGCTGGATCGCGCACCGGACGTCCCCGCTGCCCCCGGCCCAGCGCCCGGCGGCGCGGCTGGTGCTGCTCGCCGCGCTGGCCCCGTACCGGATCACCGAGGCGGACGTGGAGGCCTGGCGCGCCGCCGACCCCGATCCGTACGACGCGGACCTGGTGCGACTGATCGCGTTCGGCGCACTTTCCGCCATTTCCCGGATCGAAACCTCGATCCAACGACCTTTTCAGCGGGCCAGGTTGACAGGCCATTGACGCAGACACGACGATGCGTGGTGCCACTGGGGCCGGAGAGCCCCGTGTGCACCTCGACCTCTGCCCGGCGACGCCTCGGCCTGCTCGCACACGGGGAAGCAGCTGCCGTCCTTCGCGCTCCCGCCGGGCCACGCAACGCAAGATTGGGTTCCGCATGGCCATATCGCGACGCGTCACCATCGGACGGCTGCTCGGTGTGAGTGCCGCCGCCGTCGCCCTCTCCGCGGCCGGTGCCACCTCCGCCTGGGCGGGCGACTGCCCCGGCGGCAAGGGCTGGGACAAGGGCGGCCACCACACCTACAAGCCCGGGCAGGGAGGCGGCACCAAGACCAGCACCGACCGCTGCGAGTTCTCGCTCGACGGCACCAACTGGTACGCGTCGGTGAAGGTCGACGACGTCACCCTCAAGCCCGCCGAGGACGGAAAGGTGCACGTCAAGGTGCGCGTCGCGGACGGCTCCTCGTCCTGCACCGTGTCCCTGGCCTCGTACCGCACGCACGGCGCCACCTTCGAGACCTCCGGCAAGCAGGTGTTCCACGACTGGGACACCGTGACGATCACCAACGGCACCGACACGCTCGACGTCGCCGTCCCGGACGTCACCTGCTTCGCCCAGGTCGACCTGTACTACGGCAACAAGAAGTACGACGGCGTCATGGACGCCAACGACGGGTACGAGCACGGGCCGCTGCCCGAGGGCCCGGACCACGCGGTCATCGGCGACAAGAAGATCGCCTGGTGGAACGGCGGCACCAAGGACTGCAGCACGCAGACCGTGCCGTCCACGCCGCCGACCACCGCCCCGCCGACCACGCCGTCCGGCGGCGACGAGACCACGACGCCGCCGGTCTCGGCGACGCCGTCCACCTCGGCTCCGGTCACCGAGTCCGAGACGCCGTCGGCTTCGGCTTCGGCGTCGGACTCCGCGTCCGCGTCCGCCTCCGCCTCCGCGTCGGACTCCAGCCCCGCGGTCGACGCCGCCCAGTCCCCGAACGGTGACTCCGGCGACCTCGCCGAGACCGGTTCCGGCAACGTCGGCATGGTCTCCGCGGCCGCCGCGCTGCTGCTGCTCGCCGGCGGTGGCGTCGTCTTCGCCTCGCGCCGCCGCCAGGCCGCCCGTCGCCACTGACGCTCCGGCAGGGAAGGGGGTACGGCTGCGCCAGGCGCCGTACCCCCTTCATCCGTGTGCGGCGACCACGCCTACGCGTACTAGCCCCGGGTTGACGGGCATTGGAACAATCCAGTGCGACCGTTCGACCACAGCGGGGGGGCTGTATGAGACATCCGGGGGAGACCACCGCCGGCGACCGCTACCCGACCGTGGACGAGGTGAACGCGGCGGCCAGGGCGCTGACCCTCCGCCGGCCCGATCTGTGCCGGGTACGGACGGTGGGGACCTCCCGGGCGGGCGAGCCGCTGCTCCTGCTGTCGGTGGGCCACGGACGGCGCAACGTGCTGGTCGTGGCCGGGCCGCACGCCAACGAGATGATCGGCGGCGCCACCGCGCTCCGGCTGGCCCGGCGGGTGGCCGCCGACCCCGCGCTGCGCGAGGGCGCCGACGCCGCCTGGCACTTCCTGCTGTGCGCCGACCCGGACGGCGCGCGGCTCAACGAGGCCGTTCCCGACGGCCGGTTCACGATGCTCGGCCACTACCGGCACTTCTTCCGGCCGCGCGCCGCCGAGCAGCCGGAGTGGCTGCCCGACGACGGCTCACTGGCCGGCGCGCTGCCCGAGACCCGGGCGCTGATCGCGGTCATCGACGAACTGCGCCCGGTGCTCCAGTGCTCGCTGCACGGCATCGACGTCGGCGGCAGCTTCATCCAGGTGACCCGGGCCATCCCCCGGCTGGCCGAGCGGATCGCCAAATCGGCCGCCGAGTTCGACATCCCGCTGGAGGCCGGCTCGTCCGACGCCTTCCACTGGCCGAGCCCCGGGCCCGGCGTCTACGTGATGCCGCCCCCCGGCGGCCCGCGCGAGGACGCCAGCAACTCCACCTGGACCTACGCCCACCGCTACGGCGGCATCACCGCGATCGCGGAGGTGCCGATGTGGGCCTGCGACCGCGCGGGCGACACCTCCCCGCACCCCGCCGCCGACGAGGCGCTGCGCGCCGCGGGCGTCGCCCTGCGCCGGGCGAGCGAGCACGTCGGCGGGCTCATAGGTGAGCTGCGGCCCTGCCTGCCCGGGGACGGCGGGCCGCTGCTGCGCGCCGCGCAGGAGATCGTCGCCGTGGGCCCGCAGCTCGCCGCCGACTGGGACCCGGCGCTGCGCACCGCCTCCGCGCCGCCGCTGCCCGCGATGACCCGGGCCCGGGTCAGCAGCGTCGAGATCTACGCGCAGCGGCTGCCGCTGCGCGCCGCGGCCATGCTGCTGCGACTCGCCCGGGGCGCCGATCCGTCCCAGGTCCCGGCCGCCGCGGTGCGCGAGTGCCTGGAACGCCTGGTCGCGGACTGGTGCCGGGCGTACGAGACCGCGCACCGGGCGCGCTGGGTCCCGGTCAGGCACCAGGCGGAGCAGCACGCCAGGGTGGTCCTCGCGGCGTTCGAGCTGTTGCCGGGTTGACGCGACAGAAGTAATCCGATGGGCAAGACTTGCGACTGGCAACGGTGTGTTGCCAAGCTGTTGCACACAGTCAACCCGAGGGAGGGGCACGTGCCTTTCGGTGAGCAGCCCGCGTACCTTCGCGTCGCCGGGGATCTCCGCCAGAAGATCCTCGACGGCACGCTCCCTCCGCACACCCGCCTGCCGTCGCAGGCCCGCATCCGCGCCGAGTACGGGGTGTCGGACACCGTCGCGCTGGAGGCCCGCAAGGTCCTGATGGCCGAGGGCTTCGTGGAGGGCCGCTCCGGCTCCGGTACGTACGTCCGCGAGCGCCCCGACCCGCGGCTGATCGTCCGCACCGGCTACCGGCCGGGCGGCGGCCAGGCGTCGCCGTTCCGGCAGGAACAGGCGGACGAGAGCTTCAAGGGCAACTGGGAGGCGAACAGCTTCCAGGACGCGGCCGGACCGCGGGTCGCCGAACGGCTGGGCATCCAGCCCGGCGACCGGGTGATGCGCACCCGCTACCTCTACCGCACGGAGGGCGAGCCGATGATGCTCGCCACCTCGTGGGAACCGCTGTCGGTCACCGGACGCACCCCGGTCCTGCTGCCGGAGGAGGGTCCGCTGGCCGGGCAGGGCGTGGTCGAGCGCATGGCCGCGCTGGACGTCGTCGTCGACAACGTCGCCGAGGAGGTCGGCGCCCGCCCCGGGCTCGCGGAGGAGACCGCGGTGCTGGGCGGCGTCCCCGGCCATGTCGTCATCGAGATCCGCCGCACGTTCTACGCCTCGGGCCTGCCCGTCGAGACCGCGGACATCATCGTCCCCGCCGAGCGCTACCGGGCGTCCTACCGCATGCCGGTCAAGTGACCCCGGCGGCGCGGTCCGCCCTCTGACGGCACGTCCCGGCGCGGTGGGCGCCGCGGTCGTTTCCGGCCCGCCGTCCCTTCCGCGGCGCGGTCCCGGCCGGAGTGGGATCCGACCGCCGCGCCCGGCCCCGACGATCGGCGCGGGCCCCGGTGAACCGTCCGCGCGGCGGCCGCGGACCGGGCCCCGGGCACGCGTCGGCGACCCACCGACCGGGAGGCCGCCCGCCCCCGGCCAGGGCCGGGTCAGCCCACGAGGGACTGGGTGCCGAGCACGGTGAGCAGGGAGAGGCGTTCGGCGTCCTCGGTGCCGGGTTCGGCGGTGTAGACCATGATCCGCAGGTCGCTGCCGGCCACGGTGAGCACGTCGCAGTCCAGCCGCACGGCGCCGACCCCCGGATGGTCGATGGTCTTGCGCGCGGCTTCGTGGCGGCCGATCGCGCCGGAGTCCCACCGCGCGCTGAAGCGTTCGCTGCCCGCCCTCAGCTCCGTGATCATGCGTCGCAGCCGCTGGTCGGACGGGTAGCGGGCGGCCGCCGCGCGCAGGTCGGAGACCACCGCGGTCTCGAACGCCTCCAGCTCCTCCGGGGTGAGCCGGGCGCGGCTGCCCGCACCGAGGAAGTGCCGCCACACGCCGTTGCGGTCGTTGCCGCGCCATCCGGAGGGGTCGCCCATCAGGGCCGCGTACGGCGGGTTGTACTGGAGCAGCGTCCAGGAGGCGTCGTAGACCGCGACGGGTGTGCCGGTCATGCGGTCCAGCAGCCGGTGGACGCTGGGGGTGATGTACGCGGGGACGGTCTCGGGCCCCGGCGGCGCCAGCCCGGCCAGCTCGAAGAGGTGGCCGCGCTCGGTCGGCGACAGCCGCAGCGCCCGCGCCATGGCCTCCACGACCTGGGCGGACGGGTTGGAGGCGCGGCCCTGTTCCAGCCGGGTGACGTAGTCGACGGAGATCCCCGCGAGCTGCGCCAGTTCCTCCCGGCGCAGCCCCGCGGCACGCCGGTGACCGCCCGCGGGCAGGCCGGCCGCCTCCGGGGACACCTGGTCGCGCCACCGGCGCACCGCCCTGCCGAACTCCGCTGTCGCCATGCTCCCCAGTGTGCGCCGCGCGGGCTCGATCGCCCTGGTACCGCGAGTCCCAGGAACACGGGACGACTGTCTGCGCGGCGGCCCCCGCCGCACGCTGGAGGCATCAGTCACCGACCCTCCCACACCCCCACAGGAGCAAGACCATGCCGACGATGCCGACCACGCCGACCACTCTCATCACCGGCGCCAACAAGGGCCTCGGGTACGAGACCGCCCGCCGTCTGATCGCCGAGGGCCACACCGTCTGGATCGGCGCCCGGGACGCCGGGCGCGGCCGGGAGGCCGCCGAGCGGCTGGGTGCGCGCTTCGTCGTCCTCGACGTCACCGACGACGCCTCGGTGGCGGCCGCCGCGCGGACGGTCGAGGCCGACGGCGGACTGGACGTCCTGATCAACAACGCCGGCATCGAGGTGCGCCGGCCGGACAACAGCGTGGTGCCCACCGTCGAGACCACCGCCGACGCGATGCGGCAGACCTTCGAGACCAATGTCTTCGGCGTCGTGCGGGTCACCCACGCCTTCCTGCCGCTGCTGCGCAGGTCCGCCGCTCCCGTCGTCGTCAACGTCAGCAGCGGACTGGCCTCGCTGCACCACGTCACCGACCCCGACCAGCCGGCCCACATGTTCCCGGGCCTGGACTACCCGGCGTCGAAGCTGGCGGTCAACATGATCACCGTGCAGTACGCGAAGGCGCTCCCGCACTTCCGGATCAACTCCGTGGAGCCCGGCTTCACCAAGACCGACCTGAACGGCAACACCGGCTTCCAGACGGTCGAGGAGGGCGCCGAGGTCATCGTCCGCATGGCGACGGTCGCCCCCGACGGCCCGACCGGCGGCTACTTCGACCGCAACGGCGTCCTGCCCTGGTGATGCACCGTCACTTCGCCTGCTCCGGCGGCCGCTTGGGGATCCGAGCGGCGCCGCCGGGGCGCGCGGGGAGCCCGAAGGGCGCGAACGAGTGGCCCTTCTGAGTCAACTCCCCATCGAACATGGCCCGATCGAGTCGAATACCGTCCGAACGTGTCCGGCGCGTCACGTTGAGGCGTAGGCTCCGGCATATGCGCATCGCCGTTTCCTCGGACATGGACGAGCCAGTGGCGCGGCAGCTCGTCGACGAACTGCGCGGCCGCGGCCACACCGTCCTCCCGCACGGCGCACTGCGCGCCGGTGACCGCCAGGACTGGGCCTGGAGCGCCGAGAGCGCCGCCCGGGACGTCGCCGAGGGCCGCGCCGACCACGCCGTGGTCTGCTGCTGGACCGGTACGGGAGCCTCCATCGCCGCCAACAAGCTGCCGGGCGTCCGCGCCGCCCTGTGCGTCGACGCGTACTCCGCCGACGGCGCCCGCACATGGAACGACGCCAACGCCCTCGCGCTCAGCCTGCGGCTGACCAGCGGACCGCTGCTGCGGGAGATCCTCGACGCCTGGTTCGCGGGCCGGCCCAGCGCCGAGGACGACGACCGCGCCAATGTCGCGCACCTGGAGGAGATCCGATGAGCGGCGAGCTGGTGTGGGTCGTCATACGCCAGGACGACAACGGCAACCGCTACCGCGTCGGCCGCTACGCCACCCGCCAGGAGGCCGAGCGGGTCGCGGACACCCTCGACGCCCGGGGGCACAAGCAGCTCTACCTGATCGAGCGCATCGACCGCCGCGCGTCGTAAGGTTCCGCGCATGACGACGCGTGACGTGACCGTGGTGGTCGGTGCCGCCCTGCTCGACGACGGCAGGCTGCTGGCCGCCCGGCGCACCGCCCCGCCGGAACTGGCCGGCCGCTGGGAGCTGCCGGGCGGCAAGACCGAGGCCGGCGAGACCGCGCGGGACGCGCTGGTGCGGGAGCTGCGCGAGGAACTCGGCATCGAGGCGGAGCCCCTGGAACGCGTCCCGGGCGAGTGGCCGCTGAAACCGGGGTACGTCCTGCACGTCTGGACGGCGCGCATCCTCGCGGGGGAGCCCCGGCCGCTCCAGGACCACGACGAACTGCGCTGGCTGGCCGCCGACCGCGTCGACGAGGTCGACTGGCTGGACCAGGACCGGCCGGCCGTGGCCTGGGTGGCGGCACGCGCGTCCGCACGCCGATGAGCCGTCCTCCGGCCGCCGGACCCCCCGCCGCCGTCCCGCGATATGCGGACCGGAATACCGGGTATGGGCTGATTGATCTGTCCAGGACGCTCCGACGGGCACCCGCCGGACACCCCCCAATGGTCTGGGGCCCCCATTCATGACAGGGAGCGACGACTCCACCCAGGACGCGGAGGGCGCACGGGAGCCCGCGCCGCCCGCGGCCGCGACTGCGCGTGGGCTCGGACCCGCCAGGGCGCTGCCGCCGCCGTTGCCGCCGCCACCCCTGCGCACCATGGCGGGCGGCCTCCTGGACAGCCTGCGGCTGGCCGTGGTCATGCTCGACACCTCCGGGCGGGTCCTGCTGTGGAGCCCGCTCGCGGAGGAGATGCTCGGCTGGGCGGGCGAGCACATCGTGGGCCGCCGGGTGGGCACCCTGCTGGCGGCCGGCGCCCGGCCGTCCGCTCGCGGCGCCCCCCGGTCCGGCGCGGTGCCGGGCCCGGGCCCGGCGGAGGGCATCCTGGAGGAACTGCTGCGCTCCGGGAGCTGGGACGGCGTCCTGTGGCTGCGCCACCGGGACGGGCACAGCGTCCAGGTGGAGGCCAGGGCCTCGATGCTCGTCGACGGGGACGGCCGCCAGTTCGTGCTGGCCTCGGTCGCCGAGACCAGCCGGATCCGCACCCTGGAGCACGATCTCGCGGCCCTGGACCCGCTCTTCGACTCCTCCCCGCTGGGCGTCGCCATCTTCGACACCGACCTGCGCTACATCCGCGTCAACGACGCCCTGACCCGGATGAACGGCGTCCCCCGCGAGCGGACTTTGGGCCGCCGGGTCGACGAGGTCGTCCACAAGGGCGCCGCGGACGAACTGGCCGCGCTGCAACGGCACGTACTGGCCACCGGGCGGGCCGTCATCGACGTCGTCATCCCCGGACGGGACGGCGGATGGCGGTCGGTGTCCTACCACCGCCTGGAGGACGGGGCGGGCCGGGTGCTGGGCATCAGCTGCACCGTCATGGACGTCACCGAACGGCAGCACTCCGCGGCGAAGATCGAACGCGCCCGGCGCCGCCTGGCCCTGCTCAACGACGTCGGCTCGCGGCTGGCGGACCTCCTGGACGTGCGGCGGATCGCCGAGCAGCTGGCGCAGACCGTGGTGCCGCGGTTCAGCGACTACAGCGGCGTCATCCTGCACACCGCGGTCCCCGACGGCGGCGAGCTGCCCGGCGCCCCGTACGGCGAGACCACGAGGATGCGCCAGCTCGGCATCGGGGCGATCAAGGAGGGGCCGCTCGTCGAGCGGATGCTCGGCATCGGCAAGACGATCCAGGTCGACCGCGCGTCGATCTTCGGCGCCGTGCTGCACACCGGCAGGCCCGCCCTGGTGCAGAGCCCGCGGGAACTGCGCGACACGATCACCACCTACCCGGGCGACCCCAAGGTGCAGGCCGCGGTCGACCTCGGCATCCACTCGCTGATCGTGGCCCCGCTGGTGGCCCGCGGCATCGTGCTGGGCCTGCTGGTGGTCAGCCGGGCCGGCGGGCGCGAGCCCTTCGACGCCGAGGACCTCGCGCTGGCGACGGAGCTCGCCGACCGCTCCGCCGCCGCCCTGGACAACGCCCGCCTCTACATCCGCGAGCGCGAGGGCGCGCTGATGCTCCAGCGCAGCCTGCTGCCGCAGAGCGTCCCCGAACCGCCGGGCGTCGAACTCGCCTTCCGCTACGTGCCGGGCAGTTCGGGAGCCGCCGCCGGAGGCGACTGGTTCGACGTCATCCCGCTGGCCGGCGGCCGGGTGGCGCTGGTCGTCGGCGACGTCATCGGGCACGGGCTGCGGGCCGCGGCGACCATGGGGCGGCTGCGCACCGCGGTGCGCACCCTGGCGGCGATGGAGATGGCGCCGGAGGAGCTGCTGAGGCGCGTCGACGACCTCGGGGACGACCTGGCCGGGGACACCGCGGAGGGCTGGACGGCGACATGCGTCTACGCCGTCTACGACCCCTCCACGCGGCGGCTGACCGTCGCGCGCGCCGGGCATCCGCCGCCCGTCCTGGTCGTCCCGGGAACGGGCCGTACGGAGGGGACGGCCGGCACGGCGGTCACGGACCCCGCGGACCCCGCGGACCCCGTGAAGGAGGTGCGGCTGATGGACATCCCCGCCGGGGTGCCGCTCGGTGTCGGCGGGGTGGAGTTCGAGTCGGTGGAACTCGACGTCCCCGACGGGGCCGTGCTGGTGCTCTACACCGACGGCCTGATCGAGGCGCGCGACGAGGACATCGACGTCGGCCTGGAGCGGCTGCGCGCGGTGCTCGCCGCCCGGCCCCCGCACTCCCTGGAGGCCACCTGCGACGACCTGCTGGCCACCCTCGCGCACGGCCGCGAACCCGACGACGTGGCCCTGCTGGTGGCCCGCCTCGGCGGTCTGCCCGAGGGCAGCACGGCCTCCTGGACCTTCGCCGCGGAGCCCAGCGCGGTGCGCCACGCCCGGGCGCTCGTACGGGACACCCTGGCGCGGTGGGAGCTGCGGGAACTGACCGACGTGACCGCGCTGCTCGTCAGCGAACTCGTCACCAACTCCCTGCGCCACGCCCACGGGCCGATCGGCGTCCGCGTCGTGCGCGGCAGCTCGCTGCTGGTCGAGGTCTCCGACCCGCTGCCCGATCCGCCCCGCGAACGCTCCGCCGGCGCCGAGGACGAGGGCGGCCGGGGCCTGCAGCTGGTGGCCCGCGCCTCCCGGCGCTGGGGGACGCGCCACGGGCCGCCGGGGAAGACCGTCTGGTTCGAACTCGCCCTGCCCGTACCGGCATGACCCCCTCGCGCACGGTTCGACGCGCTGGAGCAGGGTAGTTGAAGTGGGGCACCGGCGGGATCGGTACGCCTTGAGATGATGCTGTGATCGACAAGACCATGTGCGAAACGGGGGTAATGCTGAATACTCGGCACCAGCCGGTCCGTATGTGTGAGCTGGAGGGGTCGGGCGTGAGCGATGAGCCATCGGGGGCCGTTGGGCCCCGGAACCCTGAGGCCCTGCCGCAGAGCGCCTGGCAGTCGAGCCCTCCCGGGTCGATCTACGACTACATCCGGGTCGCCTCGTTCTCCCTCGGCCCCGACGGGCGGATCGAGCAGTGGAGCGAGCGCGCCGAGGAGTTCTTCGGGGTGTCCGCGGCCGAGGCCCTCGGCAAGGACCCGATCCGCGCCTTCGTGCCCGAGGACCGCCGGGAGCGCGCGCACGAGCGCGTCGCGGAGATCCTCGACGGCCGCGAGTGGACCGGTGTCGTCCCCTACCGCGACAAGGCCGGCCAGGAGGGCCTCGCCGAGGTCTACGTCATGCCCTCGCGCGGTGAGACCAACGCCCGCGGGGCACTGTGCATCGCCGTCGACATGCGGGTGCTGCGCCAGATCGAGACCGATCTCGCCTCCTCCCAGGCGGTGTTCGGCCAGTCGCCGATGGGCTTCATCCTCTTCGACACCAACCTGCGGCTGCTGCGCGTCAACGAGCGCTTCGCCACCGTCTTCGGCCGTACTCCCGGCGGCCACCACGGCCGCAGCCCGCACGACTTCCTCTCCCGGGTCGAGGCCGACCGGCTGACCGCCGCGCTCAAGCAGGTCCTGGACAGCGGCAACCCGGTGCTCGACATGACGATCGTCGGTACGGTCCCCGCGGCCGGCGGGACCACCAGCCGCCGGCGCTGGGCGATCTCGCTCTACCGGCTGCACAGCGGCAGCGGGCGGCCCATCGGCGTCGCCGGCCTCGCCCAGGACGTGACCGGGCGCCAGCGCGCCGAGCGGGAGGCCGCCCACACCCGCCGCAACCTCGCCCTGCTCAACGAGGCCGGCCGGCGCATCGGCAGCTCCCTGGACCTGGAGACCACCGCGCGCGAGCTGCTCGACGTCGCCGTGCCGCACTTCTGCGACCTGGCCTCGGTCGACCTCTACCAGGCGCTCCTGGTGGGCGAGGAGGGCCCGGTCGGGACCGCCGACGGCAGCGGCGAGGTCCGCCGGGTGGCCTTCGCCAGCGCCGTCTCCGACGCGCCGGTGACCCGGCTGGGCGGCGACACCGGCAGCAGCCCGGTGTCGGTCGGCGCCGTGCACCGCTATCCGTTCAACTCGCCCTGGGCGGGCGCCCTGCGCACCGCGCAGACCCAGGTCATAGCCGGCGACGGCGGCGACACCGAGGTCGAACTCGGCGAACTGGGCGGCGGGCTCGTCCAGTCCATCCTGGCGGTGCCCGTGGTCGCCCGCGACACCGTGCTCGGCCTGGTGCAGTTCGCCCGCGCCAAGGGCAGCGAGCCGTTCTCCGAGCGCGACCGCATGATCGCCGAGGAACTGGCCGCCCGCGCCGCGATCTTCATCGACAACGCGCGGCTCTACCGCCGCGAGCACGAACGCGCCCTCATCCTCCAGCGCAGCCTGCTGCCCCCCGGCAACCCCGAGGCCGCCGGGCTGGACATCGCCTGCCGCTACCTGCCGGGCAACATGGAGACCGAGGTCGGCGGCGACTGGTTCGACGTCATCGAACTGCCCGGCCACCGCACCGCGCTCGTCGTCGGCGATGTCATGGGCCGCGGCCTGCGCGCCGCCGTCGCCATGGGCGAACTGCGCACCGCGGTGCGCACCCTGGCCCTGCTCGACATCGAGCCCGCCGACGTGCTGACCGCCCTGGACGAGGTCGCCCGCGGCCTCGGCGGCAGCGGCGAGGGCCGCACCAGCCGGCACGGCAAGGAGGCGGACTCCTCCGACCTGTCCGAGGTCTACCTCGCCACCTGCGTCTACGCCGTCTACGACGCGATCACCCGCCGGGTCGTCATCGCCAACGCCGGCCATCTGCCGCCCGTCCTCGTGGAGCCCGGCGAGCCGGCGATGATGCTGGAGGTGCCCACCGGCATGCCGCTCGGCGTCGGTGGCGAGCCCTTCGAGGAGGTCGAGATCGACCTCCCGGACGGCGCCTTGCTGGCCCTCTACACCGACGGCCTGGTCGAGTCCCGCAGCCACCCCCTGGACGAGGGCCTGCGCGCGTTCCGGCTGGCCCTGGACGACCCCCAGCGCCCTCTGGAGGACGTCTGCGACCACATACTGGCCCGGCTCGACACCGCCCACGGCGAGGACGACATCGCCCTGCTGATGGCCCGCGTGCACGGCCTGCCCGCCGACTCCGTCGGCGACTGGACGCTGGAGCCGACCCCCCGCTCGGTCGCGAGAGCCCGCGAACTGGCCCGTGACTGCCTGCTGTCGTGGGACCTGGAAGCCCTGGTGGACACCACCGAGCTGCTCGTCAGCGAACTGGTCACCAACGCCCTGCGGCACGGCCACGGCGACATCCGGCTGCGCCTGCTGCGCGACCGCACCCTGGTCTGCGAGGTCTGGGACGACGCCCTCCTGCAGCCCCGCCGCCGGCGTGCCCGCGCCACCGACGAGGGCGGCCGCGGCCTGCAACTGGTCTCGCTGCTCAGTACGCGATGGGGCTCGCGCCGCACCCACCGCGGCAAGACGGTCTGGTTCGAACTGGCGCTGCCCGCGGACGGCGGCGGCACCTCGGGGGAGGACACGATCGAGGCGCTGCTCAGCCTGTTCTGAGCAGCGCCCCGGTGCGAGCGTGCGGGCCGGCCCCGCGGGGCCGGCCCGGGCCGGTCAGCTGCTGCTGCGGCGCCGGATCTTGTCGCCGAGCCAGACCAGCGGGTCGTACTTGCGGTCCACCGCGCGTTCCTTGAGGGGGATGAGCGCGTTGTCCGTGATCTTGATGTGCTCGGGACACACCTCGGTGCAGCACTTGGTGATGTTGCAGTAGCCGAGCCCGTGGTCCTCCTGCGCGGAGCGCTTGCGGTCCAGGCCCGACTCCTCGGCCGCGTCCAGCGGGTGCATGTCCAGCTCGGCCACCCGCATCAGGAAACGCGGGCCCGCGAAGGCCTTCTTGTTCTCCTCGTGGTCACGGACGACGTGGCAGGTGTCCTGGCACAGGAAGCACTCGATGCACTTGCGGAACTCCTGCGAGCGCTCCACGTCCTCCTGGAACATCCGGTACTCACCCGGCGCGACGCCCTTGGGCGGGACGAAGGAGGGGACCTCCAGCGCCTTCTCGTAGTTGAAGGACACGTCCGTCACCAGGTCCCGCACCACCGGGAAGGTGCGCATCGGGGTCACCGTGACGGTCTCCTCGCGGGTGAAGACCGACATGCGCGTCATGCACATCAGCCGCGGCCGCCCGTTGACCTCCGCGCTGCACGAACCGCACTTGCCCGCCTTGCAGTTCCACCGCACCGCCAGGTCGCCGGCCTGGGTGGCCTGCAGGCGGTGGATGATGTCGAGGACGACCTCGCCGTCGTGCACCTCGACCTCGTAGTCCTTGAGCTCACCGCCGTCGGCGTCGCCGCGCCACACCCTGAAGTGCCCCGAGTACGTGCTCACCGGTCCAGCTCCTCGTCCGTCAGGTACTTCAGCAGCTCGTCCTTCTCGAACAGCGCGAGCAGGTCGTCACGGATCGGGACCGACTCCCGCCGATCCACCGAGACGTCGCCGAAGGCGTTCGCCGGATCGGCCAGCCGGCACACCAGATTGACCTTGCGCCAGCGGCGGTCCATCTCCGGGTAGTCGTCCCGGGTGTGCCCGCCGCGCGACTCCGTGCGCTGCAGGGCCGCCCGCGCCACGCACTCGCTGACCAGCAGCATGTTGCGCAGGTCGATCGCCAGGTGCCAGCCGGGGTTGAACTGCCGGTGCCCCTCGACACCGGCCCGCCGCGCCCGCACCCGCAGGGCCGCCAGCCGGGTCAGCGCCTCCTCCATCTCGTTCTGCTTGCGGATGATGCCGACCAGGTCGTTCATCGTCTGCTGCAGTTCCTGGTGCAGGCCGTACGGGTTCTCGGCGACCTCGTCGGCGACCGTCTCGGCCTCCGCGCTGAACGGGCGCAGCGCCTCCGCCGCGGCGGCGTCGACCTGCCACTCGGCCACCGACGGACGGTCCGCGGCCAGCCCGGACGCGTACTCGCTCGCGTGCAGGCCCGCCCGCCGGCCGAAGACCAGCAGGTCCGACAGGGAGTTGCCGCCGAGCCGGTTGGAGCCGTGCATGCCGCCCGCGACCTCACCGGCCGCGAACAGCCCCGGCACCCCGGTCGCCGCCGTCGTGTCCGGTTCGACGTCCACGCCGCCCATCACGTAGTGGCAGGTCGGGCCGACCTCCATCGCCTCGGCGGTGATGTCGACATCCGCCAGCTCCTTGAACTGGTGGTGCATGGAGGGCAGTTTGCGCCGGATGACCTCGGCGGGCAGCCGGGTGGAGACGTCCAGGAAGACACCGCCGTGCGGGGTGCCGCGGCCGGCCTTGACCTCGGAGTTGATCGCGCGCGCCACCTCGTCGCGGGGCAGCAGCTCGGGCGGGCGCCGGTTGTTGTCCGGGTCCTCGTACCAGCGGTCGCCCTCCTCCTCGCTCTGCGCGTACTTCTCCTTGAACACGTCCGGGATGTAGTCGAACATGAACCGCTTGCCGTCGGAGTTGCGCAGCACCCCGCCGTCGCCGCGCACCGACTCGGTGACGAGGATCCCCTTCACCGACGGCGGCCAGACCATGCCGGTCGGGTGGAACTGCACGAACTCCATGTTGATCAGCGGAGCCCCGGCCAGCAGCGCCAGCGCGTGCCCGTCGCCGGTGTACTCCCAGGAGTTCGACGTCACCTTGAAGGACTTGCCGATGCCGCCGGTGGCCAGCACCACGGCCGGTGACTCGATCACGAAGAAGCGCCCGGACTCCCGCACGTAGCCGAAGACCCCCGACACGCGGTCGCCGTCCTTGAGCACCCGGGTGACCGTGCACTCCTGGAAGACCTTCAGCCGGGCCTCGTGGTCGCCGTACTCGGCCAGGTCCTCCTGCTGCAGCGAGACGATCTTCTGCTGGAGGGTGCGGATCAGCTCCAGGCCGGTCCGGTCGCCGACGTGCGCCAGCCGCGGGTACTCGTGGCCGCCGAAGTTGCGCTGGGAGATCCTCCCGTCCTTGGTGCGGTCGAAGAGCGCGCCCCAGGTCTCCAGCTCCCACACCCGGTCCGGTGCCTCGCGGGCGTGCAGCTCCGCCATCCGCCACTGGTTGAGGAACTTGCCCCCGCGCATGGTGTCGCGGAAGTGCACCTGCCAGTTGTCGTGCGGATTGACGTTGGCCATACTCGCCGCGATGCCGCCCTCGGCCATGACGGTGTGCGCCTTGCCGAAGAGCGACTTGCAGATCACGGCGGTGCGCATGCCCTGCTCGCGCGCCTCGATGGCGGCCCGCAGTCCCGCCCCGCCCGCACCGACCACGACGACGTCGTAGGTGTGCCGTTCGACTTGTGCCATCAGAAGAACCTCGGATCGTCGAACGCGCCACTGGCGACCAGGTAGACATAGAAGTCGGACACCGCCACGCTCACCAGCGAGGCCCAGGCGAGTCCCATGTGGTGCCGGTTGAGCCGCCCCACCCAGGTCCACGCGCGGTAGCGCACCGGATGCCGCGAGAAGTGCTTCAGCCGCCCGCCGACGATGTGCCGGCAGGAGTGGCAGGAGAAGGTGTACGCCCAGATCAGGGCGATGTTCACCAGCAGCACCAGGGTGCCGAGCCCCATGTGCCCCCACGCGCCCCGCCCGTCCCGGAAGGCCAGGACGACGTCGTAGCTGAGGATCGCGGCCACCGGGATCGCGAAGTAGAAGAAGTACCGGTGGATGTTCTGCAGGATCAGCGGGAAGCGGGTCTCGCCGGTGTAGCCCGTGTGCGGCTCGGCCACCGCGCAGGCGGGCGGCGAGGCCCAGAAGCCCCGGTAGTACGCCTTGCGGTAGTAGTAGCAGGTCAGCCGGAAGCCCAGCGGGAAGATCAGCACCAGCAGCGCCGGGGACAGCCCCCACCAGTCGCCGAAGAGCGGCCAGCGGGCGCCGAGCGGCATGTCCACGCAGTTCGATCCCAGGCAGGGGGAGTAGAACGGCGAGACGTACGGCTCCGCGTAGTAGTGCGCGTTGGCGAAGGCGCGCCACGTCGAGTAGACGACGAAGGCGGTCAGGCCCAGCGCGGTCAGCAGCGGTTGCAGCCACCACCGGTCGGTGCGCAGGTGGCGGGCGGGAATGGCGGCGCGCCCGGCGGAAAGGACACCGTGGCGCGCGGGTGGTGCGGGTGGAGGCGGTTCGGTTCCGGGTGCGGTTCCGGTATCTGTGGCCAAAGGTGGCTCCCTAGGGCGCTCGGCGGTCCGGCGCCCCCAGCCCTTCGTCCTCCGCGCCGGACCAGAATGAGGGGTCGTACGGCGTGTCGGGGATGGTCACCATCTCCGGGCGCGGCTTCTGGCCCGCGTGTGTGGCGCCGACACTGTCGCGCAGCAGCGCGAGGTCGTCGCTCAGGTGCTTGGTGTCGGCGCGCACGCGCCGCATGTCAAGGCTGTCGCCGACCTGCTGTTCCAGCCGGGAGACGGCTCTGCCGAGCTCGTCCAGCCGACGCTGTACCGATGTCAGATCGTCCTGCAGGGACATGGCTGTCCTCACCTCCGCCACGGTGCGGGCGCACGACGCCGGCGCCTGCCGAGTGTTGCGCGTCACAGTCGCGCTTGGGAAGAGATCTGCCGTGATTCTCCCACTCATGGGGGGGGCGTATGCCCGGCGCCGCGCGCCCCGTTGGGCCGGGCGGGTGGGAGCCGGGAGGTGTGCGCCGTGTCGAACACGAGGGGGCGCGATGATCGCTTTCAGTGAGGTGCGATAAGCGGCAAATAACGCCAGATGGTCATGGCCCCGGTTCGCGGAGGTACGCAACGATGGCCCGCAGCGCCCCCCTGTCCCCTCCCGCGCTCGCCACCGCGCTGGCCCTCGCGGTGGCGACGCTCGCCGGCTGCTCCTCGGGCCGCGAGGACCCGCTCGCCGGGACCGACCTCGCCTCCGCGCCGCGCGACGCCGTGCGCGACGGCGGCACGCTGCACTGGGCCGTCGACACCGCGCCCGCCACCCTCAACGCCTTCCAGGTCCAGGCCGGCGACACCACCGACATGGTGGCCGCGGCGGTGCTCCCCGCGACGTTCCGGCTGGACGGAAGCGGACGGCCCCAGCGGGACACCGACCTGCTGCAGTCCGCGGAGGTCGTGGAGCGCGCGCCGCGGCAGGTCGTGTCGTACAAGCTCAATCCGAAGGCGGTGTGGAGCGACGGCCGGGCCGTGTCCACCGCCGACTTCGCCGCCCAGTGGAAGGCGCTGCGCGGCAAGGACGAGGCCTACTGGGCCGCCCGCAACGCCGGCTACGACCGCATCGCCTCGGTGGCCCAGGGCAAGGAGCCGGGCGAGGTCCGCGTCACCTTCGCCCGTCGCTTCGCCGACTGGCAGTCCCTGTTCACCCCGCTCTACCCCAAGTCCGTCACCGGCACGGCCGCCGCGTTCAACGACTCCGCCCGGCGCTCGCTGCCGGTCTCCGGCGGTCCGTTCCAGGTGCGGAAGGTCACCGGCAAGGACGTCACCCTGGTCCGCAACCCCCGCTGGTGGGGTGACCGGGCGAGACTCGACAAGCTGGTGCTCACCGCGGTGCCGGCGCACCTGCGGGCCGCGGGCCTGGCCGACGGCAGCCTGGACCTGGCGAACGTCGACCGCACCCCGAAGATCAAGAACGTGTCCGTCTACCGGACGCGGTCGGCCTCCTACACCCAGCTCGCCCTGAACGGCGCCGACGGCCCGCTGGCCGACGAGCGGGTCCGGCGCGCGGTGGCCCGTGCGATCGACCGCCAGGCGATCGCACGGGCGGTGCTCAAGCCGGTCGGCCTGCCCGACGAACCGCTCGGCAACCACCTGCTGCTCGCTTCCCAGGCCGGGTACGCCGACCACAGCGCGGCCCTCGGCGAGTCCGACCCCAAGGCCGCCCAGGCGCTGCTCGCCGACGCGGGCTGGCGCCGCACCGCCCTGGCCCCCGCCCGTCCCGCCGAGCGCAACCTCGCGGCACCCGCGCACAAGGTGCGGGTCACGGTCGTCGAGCCCTCCACCACCGTGCTGCGCAAGGACGGCAAGGCGCTCACGCTGCGGTTCGTGCTGCCGGAGTCCAACAAGGCCCTGGACACGGTCGGCGGCCGCGTCGCCGCGATGCTCTCCGGGATCGGCGTCCGCACCGAGATCCAGAAGGTCTCCGACGAGAGCTTCCTGCGCGACCACCTCGCCGCCGGCGACTTCGACCTGGCCCTCTACTCCTGGCCCGGCACGGCCTACCCGGCCACCGACACCCGGCCCATCTACGCCAAGCCGGAGGCGGGCCCGGACGGCAGCCTGGTCGTCGCGCAGAACTTCCCCCGGGTCGGCACCGACCAGATCGACCAGCTCCTCGACCAGGCCGCCGGCGAACTCGACCCCTCCCGGGCCCGCGACCTCGCCGCCCGCGCCGACGCCCGCATCTGGGCCGTCGCCGGCTCCCTCCCCCTCTTCCAGCGCCCCGAACTGGTCGCCCTGCGCTCCTCCGTCCGCAACGCGGGCGCCTTCGGCTTCGCGACCCCGCGCTTCCAGGACATCGGCTTCAAGAAATGACCTTCCCGTTCGGGTGACCACTCCGGATCACGCCCTCGTCGAGTCCCCCCGAGTCATAGCGTTCGTGCTATGGCTTGGGGTAGCGTGGAACTCGAACCGGAGGTCGCGCAGTGGCTCGCGGCTCTCGACGACAGGCGCTGGGCTCAGGCTCTGATGCACCTGGATCTTCTGGAGGAACGGGGAGTTCTGCTCGGCGAGCCGTATACGCGGCAGCTGGACGGGAAACTTCGCGAGCTGCGGTTCTACTGTGGCGAGCGCCAGGTCCGGATCACGTACTGGATCGCGGAGAAGCGCCGGATCATCATGCTGACCGTGTTCGTCAAGACGAGGATGCGCGAGACAGACGAGGTGAACCGAGCCCGGCGGGCTCTGCAACGCTGCGTGGATGAAGGTCACACCGCCGACCACGAGGAGGAGCTGTGAGCGCTGAGTCGGGGCGTACGACGCTCGCCGGGGCGCGGCAGGCACGGGCCGTCACGCCGGAAATGGAAGAGGAGTACACGGCTGCGCGCCTGCGCTTCGAACTGGGTACTGCCGTGCGGGAGCGGCGCCTGGAGCTGGGTATCTCGCAGTCCGAACTCGGCCGCCGGTCGAATCTCACACAGTCGGCCGTGGCCCGGTTCGAAGCGGGCGGCACCGTGCCGACTCTGCCGGTGCTCGATCGCCTGGCGCGGGCGCTCGGCCTCGATCTGCGCGTCGAGCTCATCCCGCACACCGCGACCGCCTGAAAGGCACCTGGGGACGGCCCGGGGGCGGGCGATCATGCCCGGGCGGGCGTTACCGTTCGGGCCCCGTACCATGGGGTGAGGCCGTGGCTCGACTCGCCCGGCGGCAGGTGTGCCGACGAGGGTATGCCGCCACACCCACCAACCCGGGAGAAGCGCCGCAGTATGCCCACGCGCAACGACATTCGTAATGTCGCCATCGTCGCCCACGTCGACCACGGCAAGACGACGCTGGTCGACGCCATGCTCAAGCAGGCCGGAGCCTTCGCCGCGCACCAGCATCTGGACGACCGGATGATGGACTCCAACGACCTGGAGCGCGAGAAGGGCATCACGATCCTCGCGAAGAACACGGCCGTGAAGTACCACCCCAAGGGTGGTGGCGACCCCATCACGATCAACATCATCGACACCCCCGGCCACGCCGACTTCGGTGGCGAGGTCGAGCGCGGCCTGTCGATGGTCGACGCGGTCGTGCTGCTGGTGGACGCCTCCGAGGGCCCGCTGCCGCAGACCCGCTTCGTGCTCCGCAAGGCGCTGGCGGCCAAGCTGCCGGTCATCCTCTGCATCAACAAGACCGACCGCCCGGACTCCCGGATCGACGAGGTCGTCAACGAGACGTACGACCTGTTCCTGGACCTGGACGCGGACGAGGACCAGATCGAGTTCCCGATCGTCTACGCGTGCGCGCGCGACGGTGTGGCCTCGCTCACCAAGCCGGAGAACGGCACCGTCCCCGCGGACAGCGACAGCCTGGAGCCGTTCTTCTCCACGCTGCTGGAGCACGTGCCTGCCCCCTCCTACGACGAGGCCGCGCCGCTCCAGGCGCACGTCACCAACCTCGACGCCGACAACTTCCTCGGCCGTATCGCGCTGCTCCGCGTCGAGCAGGGCGAGCTCACGAAGGGCCAGACGGTCGCGTGGATCAAGCGCGACGGCTCGATCCAGAACGTGCGCATCACCGAGCTGCTGATGACCGAGGCGCTCACCCGCAAGCCCGCCGAGAAGGCCGGCCCCGGTGACATCTGCGCCGTCGCCGGCATCCCGGACATCACCATCGGCGAGACCCTGGCCGACCCGGAGAACCCGGTCGCGCTGCCGCTGATCACGGTGGACGAGCCCGCGATCTCCATGACCATCGGCACCAACACCTCCCCGCTGGTCGGTCGCGGCCCCGGCGGCAAGGGCGCCGTCAAGTCCGCGGTCAAGGACCGCAAGGTCACCGCTCGCCAGGTCAAGGACCGTCTTGACCGCGAGCTGATCGGCAACGTCTCCCTCCGGGTGCTGGACACCGAGCGTCCGGACGCGTGGGAGGTGCAGGGCCGAGGTGAGCTCGCGCTCGCCATCCTGGTCGAGCAGATGCGCCGTGAGGGCTTCGAGCTGACCATCGGCAAGCCGCAGGTGGTCACCCGCGAGGTCGAGGGCAAGGTCCACGAGCCGGTCGAGCGCATCACCATCGACGTGCCCGAGGAGCACATGGGCGCCGTGACGCAGCTCATGGGCACCCGCAAGGGCCGGATGGACAACATGTCGAACCACGGCTCCGGCTGGGTCCGCATGGAGTTCGTCGTCCCCTCCCGCGGTCTGATCGGCTTCCGTACCGAGTTCCTGACCGGTACGCGCGGCACGGGCATCGCCCACTCGATCCACGAGGGCCACGAGCCGTGGTTCGGCCAGCTGGTCACCCGTAACAACGGTTCGCTGGTCGCCGACCGCGCCGGTGCCGTCACCGCCTTCGCGATGACGAACCTCCAGGAGCGCGGCGTGCTGTTCACCGACCCGGGCACCGAGGTGTACGAGGGCATGATCGTCGGCGAGAACTCCCGCGCCGACGACATGGACGTGAACATCACCAAGGAGAAGAAGCTCACCAACATGCGCTCCTCCTCCGCCGACTCCTTCGAGGCGATCGTGCCGCCGCGCAAGCTCTCCCTGGAGCAGTCGCTGGAGTTCTGCCGCGACGACGAGTGCGTCGAGGTGACCCCGGAGACGGTCCGCATCCGCAAGGTCGTGCTGGACCAGAAGGAGCGCGGCCGCACCGCCTCCCGCGCCAAGCGCTGACATGCACCAGGGGCACCGGTCCTGCTCCCGTTCCCACGGGCGGCCAGGGCCGGTGCCTTTGCGTGACGGCACCGTGACGGGGCGGTCCGCGCATGTGAGGCGGGCCACGGACCGGGCCCTCACGGGCGGTTGCTGTGACCGATGTCACCGTCGGCAACCGCCGGTCGCGGCGGGCCTCGTGGACCGGGGCGAAGTGTCGCGGTTACGCCAGTGGCGCGGCCGCGACAGCACGTTCCCTGGCGGTCCGTCAGCGCCGTAGATTCGCGTGGATCCACGCGCTTTGAGGCAAGTGTTTTTCAGTTTCAGACGTCCGAATACCGGACAGTGTTCACCGATACTTGTGTTACAAGTCCGTTTCGTCGGTGTCTGTCTACAATCCAAATGTCCGAATTGCGAAACTGTTTTGGACCGGTTGTGACCAAAACGAGATCGTAAGTGTGTGGTTCGTAGGCCCAACGTGACCGATAGTTGGAGCCGTTGAGCTCGGGTCAATGGGTCCAAGCGCTTATGGGGAGCGCCGACTCACGAGCACAGGTAGCCGGTAGTCCACTGTCAGGGGTGTCAGTGGGGTCCGGCGCCTTTCACGTACGGACAGTGACTCCTGAGGAGGCAAACCCATGCGCGGTGCCAAGAGCGCCACTTGGGTCGCAGGCGCGATCATCGTCGCCATGGCCGCAACTGCTTGCGGCGGTGGCAAGGACAATGCCGGTGGTGGCAGCAAGTCTGACGGCATTGTGTCGATGGAGATTGGCGAGCCGCAGAACGGTCTCGTCCCCTCGAACACCTACGAGACCGAGGGTGGCGAGGTTGTTCACGCCCTCTTCGTCGGTCTCACCAAGCTCGACGCCGACAACAAGATCGTCGACGACATGGCCCAGTCCATAGAGACGACGGACTCCAAGGTCTGGACGATCAAGCTCAAGCCGGGCTACACCTTCCACAACGGTGAGAAGGTGACCGCCCAGTCCTACGTCGACGCCTGGAACTACGGCGCCAACCAGGACAACGCGCAGCAGACCAACGCGCTGTTCTCGCACATCCAGGGCTACGCGGACCTGAACCCGGGCGAGGGCAAGAAGCCGGCGACCGACAAGCTGTCCGGTCTCCAGGCGGTCGACGACTCGACCCTGAAGGTCACGCTGACCGCGCCGTTCTCGGCGTTCAAGGCGCAGCTGTCCTTCAACGGCTTCGACCCGCTGCCGAAGGCCTTCTTCAAGGACCCCAAGGGCTTCGGCGAGGCCCCGATCGGCAACGGCCCTTACATGATGAAGGGCAAGGTCAAGCACAACGAGTCGATCAGCGTCGTCAAGTACGACAAGTTCCCCGAGGCCTCGCAGTACGAGGTCAAGGGCATCAACTTCAAGGTCTACTCGGACTCCGACACGTCCTACAAGGACCTGGTCGCGGGCAACCTCGACATCGACGACTCGATCCCGACCTCCGGTCTGGCCACCTACAAGAAGGACCTCGGCGACCGCGCGATCGACGAGTCCGACTCCGGCGTGGGCTACATCGGCTTCCCGCTGAAGTACAACAAGGCCTTCCAGAACGCGGACCTCCGCAAGGCCATCTCGATGTCGATCGACCGCAAGACCATCGCGGACAAGATCTTCCTCGGCGCCCGTATGCCGGCTGACGACTTCATCAGCCCGATCATCCCGGGTTACCGCCAGGGCGCCTGCGGCGACGCGTGCACCCTGAACCCGACCGAGGCCAAGGAGCTCTACAAGAAGAGCGGCGGCCTCCCGGGCAACACGCTGGAGCTCGGCTACAACGCCGACGGTGACCACAAGGCGTGGATCGAGGCTGTCGCCAACGAGATCCAGACCAACCTGGGCATCAAGGTCACGGCGAAGCCGTTCGAGCAGTTCCAGACCATCCTGAACGACCTGGACGCCAAGAAGTACCAGGGCGCCTTCCGTATGGGCTGGAACATGGACTACCCGAACATGGAGAACTACCTCCGTCCGATCTTCTCGAAGGACGCCATCGCCAACGGCTCCAACTACGCGGGCTACACCAACCCGCAGTTCGAGAAGCTGCTCGCCGACGGTGACCAGGCGGCGACCGACGCGGACGCGCAGAAGCAGTACCAGGCTGCCGACGACATCCTCCTCAACGAGATGCCGTACATCCCGGTCTACTTCTACAAGCTGAACGCGGGCTACAGCGACAAGCTCTCGGCCCTGAAGATCGCCGGCGGCAACGTCCTGTGGGACACCGTCAAGCTCGCCTGAGCGAGTACGCCCTTGAAGTAACGGGCTGACATGGGGTGGGTTAGGGGAGGCCTGATGGTTTCCCCTGCCCACCCTGTCTGCCGTCCGCGTCCGCCCCGCCGCCCCCTCCCAGCCCTCCGGCGGCAGGCGGGTCAGCACCCCCTTCTGGAGAACCAATGGGCCGATACGTCGCGCGCCGTATCTTGCAGGCGATACCTGTACTGATAGGCGTCACGTTGATCATCTATGTCCTGGTCTTCGCCCTGCACGGCGACCCGATCCAGGCGCTTGCAGGCGAGAAGCGAGCCGATCCCAACATCGCCGCGATCCTCAGAGACCAGTACCACCTCAACGATCCCTGGTACGTGCAGTACTGGTACTACATCAAGGGGGTGTTCACCGGGGATCTGGGCACCACGTACACCGGGCGCCCGATCTCCGAGATCGTCTCCCAGCGCTTCCCGGTGACGGCGCAGCTGGCGATCACCGCCTTCGTCATCGAGGCCGTCATCGGCATCCTGGCGGGTGTGCTCTCGGCGCTGCGCAAGGGCAAGTTCCTGGACCAGCTGGTCCTGGTCAGCACCCTGCTGCTGATCTCGATCCCGGTCTTCGTGCTCGGCAACGTGCTCCAGCTGGAGCTCGGCGTCAACCTGGGCATCGTCCCGGTTGCCGGTACCGACGACGGCTGGCCCACCAGCTTCATCCTGCCGGGCCTCGTGCTCGCGTCCACGTCGATGGCGTACATCACCCGTCTGACCCGGGCCAGCATGATGGAGTCCATCCGTGCCGACTACGTGCGTACCGCGGTCGCCAAGGGCCTGCCGTACCGTCGGGTGATCGGGCTGCACGCCCTGCGCAACTCCCTGATCCCCGTCGTCACGTTCCTGGGCATGGACCTGGGCGCGCTGATGGGTGGTGCGATCATCACGGAGAGAATCTTCAACCTGCCGGGCATCGGCCAGCAGCTGGCGCAGTCGGTGTACCTGCGCGAGCGTCCGGTGGTGGTCGGGATCGTCACCCTGCTCGTCCTGATCTACCTGGTGGCCAACCTCGTCGTAGACGTTCTCTACGCCGTGCTCGACCCGAGGATCCGCTATGAGTGAGAACACCATCGAGAAGTCCATCCCGGCCAAGGACGGGATGCCCGGCGAGCCGGTGACGGCTGCCGAGGAGAAGCCGGCCCGCGCGGCCAGCCTGCTCAAGGACGGCTGGACCGACCTGCGCCGCAATCCGATGTTCATCGTCTCGGGCGTGATCATCCTGCTTCTGCTGGCGCTCGCGGTCGCGCCTGGCGTCTTCACCTCCCGCAGTCCGTTCGTCGACGGTTTCTGCCAGCTGGAGCACTCGCTGGACCGGCCCTCCTCGGGCCACCTGTTCGGCTACGACCTCCAGGGCTGTGACATCTACACCCGCACGGTCTGGGGCACCCGGAACTCGATCATCGTCGGTGTGGTGACCACCCTGCTGACCTCGCTGGTCGGCTGTGTGCTCGGCATGATCGCCGGTCTGCGCGGCGGCTGGCTCGACAACGTCCTGTCCCGGGTCACCGAGGTCTTCTTCGCCCTGCCGCTGATCGTCGGCGCGCTGCTGATCATGTCGATGTTCAACACCGGCAACGTGTGGACGGTCTCGCTGGTGCTGGCGATCCTGGGCTGGCCCCAGGTGTTCCGCATCATGCGTGGCGAGGTGATCTCCAACAAGCACAACGACTACGTCATGGCGGCGAAGGCGCTGGGCGCGGACAGCAAGCGCATCGCGTTCCGGCACATCCTGCCGAACGCGCTGGCGCCGGTGATCGTCATCACGACGATGAACCTCGGTGTGTACATCGCCGCGGAGGCCGCGCTGTCCTACCTCGGTATCGGCATCCAGTCGCCGAACATCTCCTGGGGTCTGATGATCAGCGACGTGCAGGACCGGTTCCTGACCGCCCCGCACGCCCTGCTCTTCCCGGCCGGTGCGCTCAGCCTCACGGTGCTGGCGTTCATCATGCTCGGCGACGCGGTCCGCGACGCCTTCGACCCCAAACTGCGCTGAGGAGGGCGTACATGACCACCATGGATATGACGGAGGGCGTGCCGGCCCCCCGGCGCGCCGACGGCACGGGTGTTCCCCTGCTGGAGGTCCGAGACCTGCACGTGGAGTTCCACACCCGGGACGGCGTCGCCAAGGCCGTCAACGGTGTGAACTACACCGTCGAGCCGGGCGAGACCCTTGCGGTGCTGGGCGAGTCCGGTTCGGGCAAGTCCGTGACCGCGCAGGCCATCATGGGCATCCTCGACATGCCGCCCGGCAGGATCCCGCAGGGCGAGATCCTCTTCCAGGGCAAGGACATGCTCAAGATGTCCTCGGAGGAGCGCCGCAAGATCCGCGGTCGCAAGATCGCCATGATCTTCCAGGACGCCCTGTCCTCGCTGAACCCGGTGCTGAGCGTCGGCTACCAGCTGGGCGAGATGTTCCGGGTGCACCAGGGCATGTCCCGCAAGGACGCCAAGGCCAAGGCCATCGAGCTGATGGACCGGGTCCGCATCCCCGCGGCGAAGCAGCGGGTGGGCGACTACCCGCACCAGTTCTCCGGCGGTATGCGTCAGCGCATCATGATCGCCATGGCGCTGGCACTGGAGCCCGACCTGATCATCGCGGACGAGCCGACCACCGCCCTGGACGTCACCGTCCAGGCACAGGTCATGGAGCTCCTCGCGGAGCTCCAGCGCGAGTTCAACATGGGCCTGATCCTGATCACCCACGACCTCGGCGTGGTCGCCGACGTCGCGGACAAGATCGCCGTGATGTACGCGGGGCGCATCGTGGAGACCGCCCCCGTCCACGAGATCTACAAGCGTCCGGCCCACCCTTACACCAAGGGCCTGCTGGCGTCGATCCCGCGCCTGGACCAGAAGGGCCAGGAGCTCTACGCGATCAAGGGCCTGCCGCCCAACCTCCTGCGCATCCCGACCGGCTGCGCGTTCAACCCGCGCTGCGAGATGGCGCAGGACATCTGCCGCACCGAGGTGCCCAGGCTCGTCCCGGTCACCGAGCGGGACGGTGGCGAGCTGCCGGGCCGCGGCAGCGCGTGCCACTTCTGGAAGGAGACGATCCATGGCTGAGCTCCCCACGAACGATGAGGCGGCAGCCGAGGTCGTCGAGGCCGCGATCGCCAAGCCGGTCGAGCGCGGCGAACCGATCCTGCAGGTGCGCAACCTGGTCAAGCACTTCCCGCTGACCCAGGGCATCCTGTTCAAGAAGCAGGTCGGCGCCGTCAAGGCCGTCGACGGCGTCTCCTTCGACCTGTACCAGGGCGAGACCCTGGGCATCGTCGGCGAGTCCGGCTGCGGCAAGTCCACGGTCGCCAAGCTGCTGATGAACCTGGAGCGCGCCACCGCCGGCGAGGTCTTCTACAAGGGCCAGGACATCACCCGGCTGTCCGGACGGGCGCTCAAGGCCGTCCGCCGGAACATCCAGATGGTCTTCCAGGACCCGTACACCTCGCTGAACCCGCGCATGACGGTCGGCGACATCATCGGCGAGCCCTTCGACATCCACCCCGAGGTGGCCCCGAAGGGCGACCGGCGCCGCAAGGTGCAGGAGCTGCTGGACGTCGTCGGTCTCAACCCGGAGTACATCAACCGGTACCCGCACCAGTTCTCCGGCGGCCAGCGGCAGCGCATCGGCATCGCCCGCGGCCTGGCGCTCAACCCGGAGATCATCATCTGCGACGAGCCCGTCTCGGCGCTGGACGTGTCCGTGCAGGCGCAGGTCATCAACCTGATGGAGAACCTCCAGGACGAGTTCAACCTGTCCTACATCTTCATCGCGCACGACCTGTCCATCGTCCGGCACATCTCCGACCGCGTCGGCGTGATGTACCTGGGCAGGATGGCCGAGATCGGTACCGACACCGAGATCTACGAGCACCCCACCCACCCGTACACGCAGGCCCTGCTGTCGGCGGTGCCCGTGCCGGACCCGGAGGCCCGCGAGCACCGCGAGCGCATCATCCTCACCGGCGACGTGCCGTCCCCGGCCAACCCGCCGTCGGGCTGCCGCTTCCGCACCCGCTGCTGGAAGGCGCAGGACAAGTGCGCCACCGAGGAGCCGCTGCTGGCGATCCCGGAGCGTTTCAAGAACTCCGAGACCCCGGCCGCGCACGACTCGGCGTGCCACTTCGCCGAGGAGAAGGACGTCGTCAACGCGACGGTCTGATCCCGGCCCAGCCCCCGAAGGGCGCCCACGCGATCATCGCGTGGGCGCCCTTCCGCGTTCGCGCATGGGCCCGGGAACGCCGAGGGCCCCGGTGCCGGTCCTGGTCCAGGTGTGGCGGAACGGCTCACGGCGGCCCGTGGTTGCCCTGGACGACGCGACCGTCAGGGAGGGCACCTGGGCGCCTCCGGCGCGGAGGTGCGGATCCAGCCCGTGTGACGGACCGCGCGGCGCCGCAGGGTGCCCCCGGGAACGGCTCCGCCCCGCCGCCGCGGGGTGCGGTGGCGGGGCGGAGCCGGCGGGACTTACTTGGTGTAGCCGATGTTCTCGTAGCGCAGGTCCTGGAAGCCGTAGGCGCCGATGTTCGCCAGGTTCTTCTGGACGGCGTAGATGTCGGGGCGCTGGTACAGCGGCAGCAGGTTGGCCTGCTGCCAGATCAGCACGTCCGCGGCGTTGGCGTCGGTGATGGCCTGGGCCGCGTCGGTGTCCGCCGCCGCCTTGTTCATGGCCGCGTCGAGCTCGTCGCTGCCGACACCGGTGTAGTTCTGCTGGATGTTGTCACCGACGGGCTTGGCGTAGATCGACTTGGTCGACGACACCGGGAAGGCGGTGCCCAGCCAGGAGAAGGCCGTCAGGTCGAAGCTGCCGGTGTTGACGTACTTGTCGAAGAAGTCCTGGATCGGGACGGTCTTGATGTTCAGCTTGATGCCGACCGCCTTGAGCATGGGCTGCATCAGCTTGCCCTCGTTGGCGGAGGTGGCGACGTTCGCCGGGATGACGAAGTCCAGCTCCAGGGTCTTGCCGCCCTTGGTGCGGAACTCGCCGTCCTGCTTCCAGCCGGCCTCGTCCAGCAGGCTCTTGGCCTTGGCCTGGTCGAAGACGCCGATGCCGGTCGCGTTGTCCTTGTACCCCTTCTGGTTGGTGACGAAGAAGTGGTTGTTCAGCGGCTTGGGGTCCCAGTCCAGTCCCTGGAGGTCGGACTGGGCGATGGCGTCGCGGTTGAGGGCCGACATGATGGCCTGCCGCACCTTGACGTCCTTGAGGTTGTCGTGCGCGCCGTTGAAGGTGATGTGGCGGTAGTTGGGGCCGGCCGCCTTGCGGATCTCGGCGTTCGTGACCTCCTTGGCCTGCTTGTACGCGGCCGAGTCGGGGCCCACGTTGAAGAAGCCGATCTCGCCGTTGGCGAAGGCGCCGGCCTGGGCGTCGGCGTCCAGGGCCCGGAAGATGATCTTGTCCAGTATGGCCTTGTTGCCCCACCACTTGTCGTCGCGGACGACGGTGAGGGTCTTGGTGGTCTTGTCGATGCCCTGGAACTTGAACGGGCCGGCGGTGACCGGGATCTTGCCGAGGTAACCGGTGTTGAAGCCGTCCGGGGTGCCGATGACCGAGGCCGGGTAGAGCGGGCTGAACAGGCTCTTCCAGTCACCGAAGGGGCTGTCGAAGGTGACCACGACCTCCTGGTCGGTCTTGCCCTTCGCGACGCTGCTGATCAGCTCGTAGCCGGTGCTGGAGGAGATCTTGTACTTGGCGTCCTTGCCGTTCAGCGCCTTCCAGCTGGCCTCGTAGTCCTTCCAGGACATGGCCGTGCCGTCGGACCACTTGGCCTTGGGGTTGATCTCGTAGGTGACGACCTGCTTGCCGGAGCTGTCGTCGACCTTCGCCGAGGTCAGGTAGTCCGGGTTCGGCGTCACGGTGCCCGTCGCGTCCGACAGCATCGTGATCGGGATCAGGGAGCGCTCGACGTCGAAGCCGTCCGCGAGCGTGCCGTCGATCTCGTTGTAGTTGAAGTTCTCGGCGATCTCCGCGACCGGCCAGTTGAGGGTGCCGCCCTCCTTCAGCTGGTCGCGGTCGGTGGCCTTGATGTTGTTGGCGCTGGACTTGGGCACCGAGTTCTTCTTGGCCGCGGCGTCGTCACCGCCGCTGTCGCCGCCGCACGCGGTGAGCACCAGCGCGCCGGCGGTGGCCAGCGCGACCATGACCGCGGAAGTACGGGTTCTGTTCAACGGACTCTCTCCTCTAACGGGTTGGGACAACAAGGGGGTCAGACGACAGTGACCGCGGCGGCGTAGTGGCAGGCCGCGTTGTGGTCGCCCGCCAGGGCGGAGGGTGACGGGTCCTCGTCGCGGCAGCGGCCGCGCTGGACCTCGTCGAGGGAGGCGAACTTCGGGCACCGGTTGCGGAAGCGGCAGCCGGTGGGCACATCGGTGGGACTGGGCAGGTCGCCGGAGAGCAGGACGCGCTTGCGCATCCGTTCCTTGCGGGGGTCGGGCAGGGGGACCGCCGACAGCAGGGCCTGGGTGTACGGGTGCGAAGGGGCGTCGAAGACGGCCTCCGCGGAGCCGATCTCGACGATCCGGCCCAGGTACATCACGGCGATCCGGTCGGCGATGTGCCGTACGACGGACAGGTCGTGCGCGACGAACAGATAGCTGAGCCCCAGCCGCGACTTGAGCTCGTCCAGCAGGTTGAGCACACCGGCCTGGATGGAGACGTCCAGGGCGGAGACCGGTTCGTCCAGGACGACCAGCTTGGGCTCCAGGGCCAGGGCGCGGGCGATGCTGATGCGCTGCCGCTGGCCGCCGGAGAACTCGGCGGGGAAGCGGTCCACGTGGTCCGGGTCGAGGCCGACCTGCGACAGCAGTTCGGGCACGCGGGCGGCGATGCGGTCCCGGGACCAGCCGTGGGTCTTCATGGGCTCGGCGAGGATGTCCCCGACCGGCATGCGCGGGTCGAGGGCCGCCATCGGGTCCTGGAAGACCACCTGGAGGTCGCGGCGCAGCGCCTTGCGGTCGGCGCGCCCCAGGCCCCGGATGTCCTTGCCGAAGACCGTGACGGCGCCGGACTGGCCCGACGGCAGGTCGAGGATCTCCAGCAGCGTGGTGGTCTTGCCGCAGCCGGACTCGCCGACCAGGCCGAGGGTCTCGCCCTCGCGGATGTCGAAGGTGATGCCGTCGACGGCCCGCACCTCGCCGACCCGGCGCTTGATGACGGCGCCGTGCATCAGCGGGAAGTGCTTGACCAGCCCGCGTACCTCCAGCACGGTGTCGCGCAGGTCGCGGGGCACGTCCGCGGCCGGCGGCGGCGGGGGCAGTTCCGGCACCGGGTAGACGGTGGCCGGGTCCAGGGAGCCGCCGTCCTCCAGCTCGTGACTGCGGTGGCAGGCGGTGGGGTGGTTGCCGCCCTCGCGCACCGTCAGCTCCGGCTCGGTCCGGCGGCACACGTCGATCGCCACGGGGCAGCGGGCGGCGAAGGGGCAGCCCGTCGGCAGGGCGACCATCGACGGCGGGTTGCCGTCGATGGGGGTCAGGGCGTGCCGGCCGCCGTCGTCCAGCCGCGGGATCGAGCCCAGCAGGCCGATGGTGTACGGCATGCGGGGCGCGTAGTAGACGTCGTCGACGGGGCCGGTCTCCACCGGGCGGCCCGCGTACATCACCTGGACCCGGTCGGCGAAGCCGGCCACCACGCCGAGGTCGTGGGTGATGATGACGATGGCGGCGCCGGTGACCTCCTGGGCCTTCTTCAGCACGTCCAGGATCTGCGCCTGGATGGTGACGTCCAGGGCGGTCGTCGGCTCGTCGGCGATGATCACCTCGGGGTCGTTGGCGATCGCCATCGCGATCATCGCCCGCTGGCGCATGCCGCCGGAGAACTCGTGCGGGAAGGCGTCGGCGCGCCGCTGCGGGTCGGGGATGCCGACCAGGTCCAGCAGTTCGACCGCGCGCTTGCGGGCGGCGTCCTTGTCCAGGTCCTGGTGGATGCGCAGGGCCTCGACGATCTGGTCGCCGACGGAGTAGACCGGGGTCAGCGCGGACAGCGGGTCCTGGAAGACCATCGCGATGTCCTTGCCGCGGATCTTCGTCATCTCCCGGTCGTCCAGCTCCAGCAGCTCACGGCCGTGCAGCTTCACCGAGCCCTTGACGTCGGCGGTGTCCGGCAGGAGGCCGAGGACGGCCAGGGAGGAGACGGACTTGCCGGAACCCGACTCGCCGACGATGCCGAGGACTTCGCCGCGCCGCACCGAGAAGGAGACGCCGCGTACGGCCCCGACCGGCCCGGCCTCGCTCGGGAAGGAGACGTGGAGGTCGGTGACCTCCAGGGCGGGGATCTCGGTCACGACGTGCGTCCTTCCTTGGACGTGCTCTTGAGCGTGCGGGGGGCGCGGGCCTTGGCACCGGCGGAGTTGGGGTCGAGGGCGTCCCGCAGGCCGTCGCCGATGAAGGCGATCGACAGGCAGATCAGCACCAGGCAGCCGGCCGGGAAGTAGAACAGCCACGGGAAGGCGGGGGCGGCGGGGGTGCCGGTGGCGATGAGGGTGCCGAGCGAGATGTCGGGGGCCTGCACGCCGAAGCCGAAGTACGACAGGCTGCTCTCGCCGATGATCGCGGCACCGACCTGGATCGTGCCGTCGATGATCAGCATCGAGGCCATCGACGGCAGGATGTGCCGGAAGATGATGACCGGTGCCGGGACGCCCATGTACTTGGCGGCCTTGACGAACTCGCGGTCCTTCAGTGTCAGCGTCATGCTGCGGATGACCCGGCCGGTGATCATCCAGCTGAACAGCGCCAGCAGGAGCACGAACACCAGCCAGGTGGTGCCCTGGAAGAGCGGGGAGAGCACCGCGATGATCAGGAAGCTGGGCATCACCAGCAGCAGGTCGACCACCCACATCAAGGAACGGTCGGTCCAGCTGCCGAAGTAGCCCGCGCTCGCCCCGACCGCGGCGGCGAAGAACGTGCAGATGATGCCGGTCAGGATGCCGATGACCAGGGACTTCTGCAGGCCGCGCATGGTCATGGCGAACAGGTCGGTACCGGTCTGGTCGGTGCCGAACCAGTGGGCTCCCGAGGGCGGCTTCTGGAACGCGGTGAAGTCCAGCTCCGTGTAGCTCCACTTGTAGAACAGCGGGGAGCCGTAGGCCAGGACGAAGAGCACGAAGAGCATGCACAGCCCGAACAGCGCCAGGCGGTTGCGGGCGAAGCGGACGGCGGTGAGCCGCAGCCGTCCGCCGCTGCGGCGCCGGGCCGGCGGGGCGGGGAGGGTGGCGGGCTGGACGGAGGGGGTCTGGACGGCCATGAGAGAGGGCTCCTGGTGACGCGGGATCAGGGCGACGGAGGCGCGGTGGGGCTCAGCGCACCCGTACGCGCGGATCGAGTGCCGCGTAGAGCACATCGGAGAGCAGACCGGCCACCAGGACGACGAGGGCGGTGAACATGCCCACGGCGGCGACCGCGTTGACGTCATTGGTGTTGATCGAGTTGACCAGCCACTCGCCCATGCCGTGCCAGCCGTAGATCTTCTCCGTGAAGGTGGCGCCGGTGAAGAGCAGCACGACGTTGTAGACCAGCAGCGGGACCACCGGCAGCACGGCGGTGCGCAGTCCGTGCTTCATCAGGGCCGCCCGCCGGGACAGGCCCTTGGCCCGGGCCGTGCGCAGGAAGTCGCTGCCGAGTACGTCCAGCATGGTGCTGCGCTGGTAGCGGCTGTAGAGCGCCACCTGGACGAGGATCAGGGTGAGGCTGGGGACCAGCAGGTGCTGGAGCCGGCTGAGCAGGATGTCCCAGGTGCCGGTCAGGCCCGGATCGTACTCGTTGGTGTACTCGATGAGCTTGAAGCCGACGGCCTCGTTGACGTCGATCGACCACAGCTTGAGCGTCACCGCGATCACGGGCACCGGCATCGCCAGGATGAAGAAGGAGCCCAGTGTGGCGACCCGGTCCGAGACGCGGTACTGCCTGATGGCGCCCCAGGCGCCGACCAGCACGCCGCCGATCGAGCCGACGATGGTGGCGATCAGCAGCAGCCGGGTGCTCACCCCGACGCGCCGGGCGAACTCGTCGTTGACCTGGCCGCCGGTGACGGTCCGTCCGAGGTCGCCGTGGGCCACACCGTCGGCCCAGTGGCCGAAGCGCACCACGAAGGGGGTGTCCGGGTTGAGGTTGTACTCGTCCAGGGTGGCCGACACGGAGGTGGCCGAGACCGGGGGGTTCCGGCCCAGGAAGTTGGACCTCGGGTCGAGGCTCAGCGCCGCCAGCGTGTAGGTGAGCGAGGCCGCGATGAGGACCAGCGCCAGATAGTTGACGAGTCGGCGCAGCAGATATCGGCCCACGAGTCACACACTCTCACTCGGTTGAAGATAATGAAAAATAATTCGGCGTTACGTTTCAGCCGGCTCTGGCATAGTGGTGCAACGCGGTTGAAACATTGGGGACGCATCCGTCTTCGCAGGTCGTGCGAGTGGGGGTGCGCGGCCCTTGCGGGTTGAGTGGGACTTTCGCAACGGAATTACATCCGCGTCAATGAAGGCCGGTTCGTCGTGATCGATCCTTTATTTTCTTGATCGAAACTTAACCTGACGATCGGGTAAACCCTTATTGGCGGACCGCGACCGAGGGATAACCCTTCATCGCCGCGGCGGCCCGGCCCGGGCCCGGTGAGCCGCAGTGCGCAATGTCCGGTTTTGCGGTCTGATGGGGGCTCAGGTGTCCTGTGCGGCACAGAGTTCCCTGAGGAGGCGGCCGATGCGACGGAGCGCGGCGGGTCGGGCCATGAGCGCGGCGGCCCTCGTCCTGGCGGCGACGGCGTGCGGGGGCGGAGGGAGCGGCTCGGGGGGCGAGCCGGACGGCAAGGACGTGCTCAGCGCCTCGTGGAGCGACCCGCAGAACCCGCTGGAGCCCGCCAACACCAATGAGGTGCAGGGCGGCAAAGTGCTCGACATGATCTTCCGCGGCCTGAAGCGCTACAACCCGAGGACCGGGGCCGCCGAGAACGTCGTCGCCGACTCGGTCTCGACCACCGACTCCCGCACCTTCGAGGTGCGGCTCAAGGACGGCTGGACGTTCAGCAACGGCGAGAAGGTCACCTCCGACTCGTTCATCAACGCCTGGAACTATGCCGCGCTGGTGACGAACAAGCAGGTCAATGCGCCTTTCTTCAGTTACATCGAGGGCTACGGCACGGTGCACCCGGCCAGTGGCGCCCCGACCGCCAAGGTGCTGTCCGGACTGGTGAGGAAGGACGCCCTGAACTTCACCGTGAAGCTCAACCAGACGTTCTCCAGCTGGCCCGACACCCTCGGCTACAACGCCTTCATGCCGCTGCCGAAGAGCTTCTTCACCGACCACGCGGCGTGGCTGAAGAGGCCGGTCGGCGACGGCCCGTACCAGGTCGACTCGTACACCAGGGGCCAGGTCATGAAGCTGCGCACGTGGCGCGGCTACAAGGGCGCCGACGCCGCGGTCAACGGCGGTGTGGACCTTCAGGTCTACACCGACAGCAACACCGCCTACACCGATCTGCAGGCCGGCAACCTCGACCTGGTCGACGACGTCCCCGCCCAGCAGTTGAGGCACGTCCGGTCCGACCTCGGCAACCGCTACCTCAACACCCCGGCCGGCATCATCCAGACCCTCGCCTTCCCGCTGTACGACAAGGCCTGGTCGGGGCCGCGCTCCGCCGAACTCCGCCAGGGCATCTCGATGGCGATCAACCGCGACCAGATCACCCAGCAGATCTTCCAGAAGACCCGCACGCCCGCCAAGGACTGGACCTCACCGGTGCTCGGCGCGCGGGGCGGCTTCGACGACACCATCTGCGGCGACGTCTGCCGTTACGACCCGGCGCGGGCGAAGCAGCTGGTCAAGGAGGCCGGCGGCATTCCCGGCGGCACCATGAAGATCACGTACAACGCCGACAGCGGGTCCCACAAGGACTGGGTGGACGCCGTCTGCAACAGCATCAACAACGCCCTGGGCAACGACAGGGCCTGCGTCGGCAATCCCGTCGGCACCTTCGCCGACTTCCGCAACCAGATCGCCAACAAGCAGATGAAGGGCCCCTTCCGGGCGGGCTGGCAGATGGACTACCCGCTGATCCAGAACTTCCTCCAGCCGCTGTACTACACCGGCGCCTCGTCCAACGACTCGCACTTCAGCGACCCGAGGTTCGACAAGCTGGTCGACCGGGCCAACGCTGAGACCGACCTCGCCAAGGCCGTCGCCACGTTCAAGGACGCCGAGCGCATCCTGCCCCAGCAGGTGCCGGCCATCGCGCTGTGGTACCAGAACGGCAGCGCGGGCTGGTCGGAGCGGCTGTCCGGCGTGGCGCTCAACCCGTTCAGCGTCCCCGTCTACAACCAGATCAAGGTCAGCTGACGCCGTGGGACGGTACGTCGTCCGCAGGCTGCTGCAGATGATCCCCGTGTTCATCGGCACCACCCTGCTGATCTTCCTCATGGTGTACGCGCTCGGCGACCCGGTGCAGGCCAAGTGCGGGGACCGCGCCTGCGACCCCGCCACCGCCGCGCAGGTCCGCCACGACCTCTACCTGGACCACCCCCTCGCGCAGCAGTACCTGCACTACATGGGGCAGATCTTCCAGGGCGACTTCGGCACGGCCTGGAACGGCCAGGCGGTCACCGAACTGATGCGGACCGCCTTCCCGGTCACGCTGCGCCTGACGATCGTCGCGATCCTCTTCGAGATCCTGATCGGCATCAGCCTCGGGGTGCTCACCGGGCTGCGCCGCGGCCGCCCGGTCGACACCGCGGCGCTGCTCGCCACCCTGATCGTCATCTCGGTCCCGACGTTCGTCTCCGGCTACGTGCTGCAGTACCTGCTCGGCGTCAAGTGGGGCCTGATCGCGCCCTCGGTCTCCATCGAGGCGCCCTTCGGTGAACTGATCGTCCCGGGCCTGGTCCTGGCGCTGACCTCGCTCGCGTACGTCACCCGGCTCACCCGCACCTCGATCGTGGAGAACGCCCGTGCCGACTACGTGCGCACCGCCGTCGCCAAGGGACTCCCGCGCCGCCGGGTGGTCACCCGCCACCTGCTGCGCAACTCCCTCATCCCGGTGGTCACCTTCATCGGCACCGACATCGGGGCCCTGATGGGCGGCGCCATCGTCACCGAGCGCATCTTCAACATCCGCGGCGTCGGCTTCCAGCTCTACCAGGGCATCCTGCGGCTGGACTCGGCCACCGTCGTCGGCTTCGTGACGATCCTGGTCATCGTCTTCCTCGTGGCGAACCTGCTCGTCGACCTCCTGTACGCGGTGCTCGACCCGAGGATCCGCTATGCCTGAGCCGGACGGCGGCGGCCCGGAGCGAGCCGGCAGCACCTTCAGCCCGAGCCGGGGGACCACCATGCCCGAACCCACCGACCACCCCGACGAGGCCATGGAGGCCGCCGGCGGCACCGGCGCCTCCATGGGGCTCGGGCAGGACGAGGCACGCAGCCTGGAGAAACCGCTTCCGGGCGGCCCCGGCGGCTCCGGCGAGACGGGACCGCCGATCGCGGACAAGCCGCGCAGCCTGTGGTCGGACGCCTGGCGCGACCTGCGGCGCAATCCGGTCTTCCTGCTCTCCGCGCTCGTCATCGTCTTCCTCGTCGTCATCGCGATCCGGCCGCAGCTGATCGCCGACGGCAATCCGCTCAGCTGCAACCTCGCCAACTCCCAGTTGGGGTCGTCGCCCGGCCATCCCTTCGGCTTCGACAACCAGGGCTGCGACGTCTACACCCGGGTCGTGTACGGCGCCCGCGCCTCGGTCACCGTCGGCCTTTGCGCGACCGTCGGCGCCGCGCTCCTCGGCAGCCTCCTCGGCGGCCTGGCGGGCTACTTCGGCGGCTGGACGGACGCCGTCCTCTCCCGGGTCAGCGACATCTTCTTCGGCATCCCCATCGTGCTGGGCGGCCTGGTCTTCCTGTCGGTGGTCACCAATTCCACGGTCTGGCCCGTGGTCGGCTTCATCGTGCTGCTGGGCTGGCCGCAGATCGGCCGTATCGCGCGCGGCGCGGTCATCACCGCCAAGCACAACGACTACGTGCAGGCCGCACGGGCACTGGGCGCCGGCAACGGGCGCATCCTGCTCCGGCACATCGCGCCCAACGCCGTGGCGCCGGTCATCGTCGTCGCGACCATCGCGCTCGGCACGTACATCGCGCTGGAGGCCACCTTGTCCTATCTCGGCGTCGGCCTGAAACCGCCCACGGTGTCCTGGGGCATCGACATCTCCCAGGCGTCCACCCAGATCCGCAACGCCCCGCACATGCTGCTGTGGCCCGCCGGGGCGCTCAGCGTGACGGTGCTGGCGTTCATCATGCTCGGCGACGCCGTGCGCGACGCCCTCGACCCCAAGCTGCGCTGATGGACGGAGGCGTGATGACCGGCCCGGTGACGGACGCGGCGGCGGCGCGGGACGCGGCGCCGCTGCTCGACGTCCGCGACCTGCACGTGGAGTTCCGCACCCGCGACGGCGTCGCCAAGGCCGTCAACGGCGTCAGCTACTCCGTGCGGTCCCGCCAGACCCTCGCCGTGCTCGGGGAGTCCGGCAGCGGCAAGTCGGTGACCGCCCAGGCGGTGATGGGCATCCTCGACTCGCCGCCCGGCCACGTCACCCGGGGCGAGATCCTCTTCCAGGGCCGGGACCTGCTCACCATGAGCGGCGAGGAGCGCCGCAAGGTCCGCGGCGCCCGGATGGCGATGATCTTCCAGGACGCGCTGTCCTCGCTCAACCCCGTGCTCACCGTCGGCGACCAGCTCGGCGAGATGTTCCGGGTGCACCGGGGCATGTCGCGCAAGGACGCCAAGGCCAAGGCCGTCGAACTGATGGACCGGGTCCGCATCCCGGCGGCGAAGGAGCGCGTGGGCCAGTACCCGCACCAGTTCTCCGGCGGTATGCGGCAGCGCGTCATGATCGCCATGGCGCTCGCCCTCGAACCCGAGCTGATCATCGCCGACGAGCCGACCACCGCCCTGGACGTCACCGTCCAGGCGCAGGTCATGGAGCTCCTGGCCGAGCTCCAACGCGAGTACGGGATGGGCCTGATCCTGATCACCCACGACCTCGGCGTGGTCGCCGACGTCGCGGACCACATCGCCGTGATGTACGCGGGGCGCATCGTGGAGACCGCCCCCGTCCACGAGATCTACAGGAACCCCGCCCACCCGTACACCAAGGGCCTGCTGGCGTCGATCCCGCGCCTGGACCACAAGGGCCGGGACCTGTTCGCCATCAAGGGCCTGCCGCCCAACCTGCTGCGCATCCCGCCCGGTTGCGCCTTCCACCCCCGCTGCCCGATGGCCCGCGAGAGGTGCCGCACCGACGAACCCGGGCTCTACCGGGTGAGCGACACGCGCGGCAGCGCCTGCCACTTCTGGAGGGAGTGCCTCGGTGGGCACGAGCACTGAACCCGTTCTCCAGGTGCGCGGGCTGGTCAAGCACTTCCCGCTCACCCAGGGCATCCTGGTCAAGAAGCAGATCGGCGCCGTCAAGGCCGTCGACGGCGTCGACTTCGACCTCCACAAGGGCGAGACCCTGGGCATCGTGGGGGAGTCCGGCTGCGGCAAGTCCACCGTCGCCCGGCTGCTGGTCAATCTGGAGCAGGCCACCGCGGGCCGCATCCTCTACAAGGGCGAGGACATCACCCGGCTGTCCGGGCGCGCCCTCAAAGCGGTGCGCCGGAACATCCAGATGGTCTTCCAGGACCCGTACACCTCGCTCAACCCGCGCATGACGGTCGGCGACATCATCGGCGAGCCCTACGACATCCACCCCGAGGTCGCCCCCAAGGGCGACCGCCGCCGCAAGGTGCAGGAGCTGCTGGACGTCGTCGGTCTCAACCCGGAGTACATCAACCGCTACCCGCACCAGTTCTCCGGCGGCCAGCGGCAGCGCATCGGCATCGCCCGCGGCCTGGCCCTGCGCCCGGAGATCATCGTCGCCGACGAGCCCGTCTCGGCGCTGGACGTCTCCGTCCAGGCCCAGGTCGTCAACCTGATGGAGCGGCTGCAGAACGAGTTCGAGCTGTCCTACGTCTTCATCGCGCACGACCTGTCCATCGTCCGGCACATCTCCGACCGCGTCGCGGTGATGTACCTCGGGCGGATCGTGGAGACCGGCGACGACTCCCAGATCTACGAACACCCCACCCACCCGTACACGCAGGCCCTGCTCTCCGCCGTCCCCGTGCCCGACCCCGAGGCCCGCGGGCACCGCGAACGCATCCTGCTCTCCGGCGACGTGCCCTCCCCGGCCGACCCGCCCTCCGGATGCCGCTTCCGCACCCGCTGCTGGAAGGCCCAGGAGCGCTGCGCCCTGGAGGTCCCCGAACTCGCCGTCCCCGCGGTCTTCCGCGGCCTGGACTCCCCGGCGGCGCACCCCAGCGCCTGCCACTTCGCCGAGGAGAGGACGGTGGTCCCCCCGGACCCCGCGGAGGGCTGACCCGCCGTACGCGCCCCGTCGCCGTGCCGATCGCGGTTACGCGCGGGCAACGCGCCCGACCCGCCCGCGACATGCGGACGCGGCAGGCTGGGCGCGTACGGCCGTGCGGGTGCCGTCCGCCGGCCGGGGCGACCTCGGGTCGCCCCGGCCGGCCACCGCAGGGCCCCGCGTTGAACGCGGGGCGCCCGCGCCCCGTATTCCCCCGGAACGCAAGGACACTGCTGCCGGAGGGGCCTGGGAGGTGGCCATGCGGCAGACGTATCGGCTCGGAGGAGCGATCTGTGCCGCCCTGGGAACGGCCGAGGCCGTCTGGGTGGCGCAGGACATCACCCAGTTCCGGGCGGAGGGCGCCCTCAGGGTGTGGACCGGGCTCGGAGTGCCGGTCGGCGGGGCACCGATGATCACCTCCACCGTGGACCTGCTGCTGCTCGGGCTGTACGCGGCCGGCGCGGTGGCCGCCTTCCGGCCCGGCGGGGTGGGGGTGCTCGGGGCCGCCGCCGTCATCACCCTGGCGCTGCGCACCCCCGCGGCCCTCCTGCTCGCCCCCGCCTCCGGCGGCGTCCTGCGCGGCCTCCAGGGGCCGTTGCTGCTCACCGCCGGCGGCCAGGTGGCCGGGGCGCTCCTGCTGCTCCTGGTCGTGCGCCGCAACGGCACGGACGCCCCCGCGCCGCCCAGACCCGCCGCGGGAGTGCTGGCGGGGCTGCTGCTGCTGGTCGCCGCGGCGATCACGGGCATCTGGGAGTTCACCCGCACCCACGGCGACCCGGCCGCCACCCCGCTGCCGCCCAGCTTCCTGTTCCGCACGGCCGTCGGCGGCTACCTCGTCAACTCCCAACTGGGCGCCCCCTTCGACTGGCAGGCCTGGGCGGGCACGGCCCTGGCCGCGGCCGCCGGGGCGGCGGCCCTGGCACGGGCGCCGTTCTCCCGGCCGCTGGGCATCTCGGTCGCGTGCCTGCTGGGGGCCGTCGCGGTCCCCGTCCTCGTCACCTTCCGGCTCCAGGCCCTGGGCGGCGCCGAGTTCGCGGCGGGCTTCTCGGCGGCCGCGGCCGTCGTGGCCGTCCTGCTGCTGATTCCCCGCCGGCCGGACCATGACGGGGCGCCGGAGGGCGACCCCTTCGCGGACGCGGAGGTGGTGCCGGCCGCCGACACCCTCAGCATGCCGCTGTTCGACCGGACGGCGGTCCTGCCCGTCGTCGACGCGTACGGGCCGCCGCCCGGGGAGGCCCGGGCGGCGTACCTGCGCGAGCCCCCGTTCGGCTAGGAAGCGCCGCCCGGGGTGGTGCTCCGTGAGGCTCGTGGTGCGTGGCCGGTGCGCTCGGGCCGGCGCGGCGGAGCCGGGGGAGGGACCGGGTCAGGACGCGGTGCCGAGTCCCAGTGCCCGCTTGAGGAAGGCGACCTGGAGCAGCAGGAGGTTCTCGGCGACCTGCTCCTGCGGGGTCATGTGGGTCACCCCGGACAGCGGGAGGACCTCGTGCGGGCGCCCGGCGGCCAGCAGGGCGGAGGACAGCCGCAGGGTGTGGGCGGCGACCACGTTGTCGTCCGCGAGGCCGTGGACGAGCATCAGCGGCCGCGCCCGCTCCGCCGGTGCGGACAGCCCGGCGTCGGTGACGAGGGAGTTGGCGGCGTACACGGCCGCCTGCTGCCCGGGGTCGCCGAGATAGCGCTCGGTGTAGTGGGTGTCGTACAGCCGCCAGTCGGTGACCGGGGCGCCGGCCACGCCCGCGTGGAAGACGTCCGGACGGCGCAGCACCGCCAGTGCGGCGAGGTAACCGCCGTACGACCAGCCGCGGATGGCGACCCGGCCGAGGTCCAGCGGGTAGCGGGCGGCGAGCGCGTGCAGCGCGTCGACCTGGTCGTCGAGGGTGACCCCGGCGAAGTCGCCGGCGATCGCCTTCTCCCACGCGGGGGAGTGCCCGGGGGTGCCGCGGCCGTCCGCGACGACGACCGCGAAGCCCTGGTCGGCCAGCCACTGCGCGTGCAGGTAGGCGCGCTGGGAGCGCACCACCATCTGGCCGTGCGGGCCGCCGTAGGGGTCCATGAGCACGGGCAGCGGCCCGTCGCCGTCCCGGTACCCGGAGGGCAGCAGGACCGCCGCGGGGATGTCCCGCCCGCCGGCGGTGGTGAGCGCGGGGCGGGCGGTCAGCACGGGGGTCTCGGCGTGCGAGGCGATCACGGACGCCTCCGCGCCGTCGCGCAGCACGCGCGTGGTCGCGGCCGGCTCCTCCAGCGAGGCGGACGTCAGCACGGTGACGCCGCCGGAGCGCACCGCGGTGTGGACGCCCGGGGTGCCGGACAGCCGGACCGGGCCGCCGGGCCCGCCGTCCGCCCGGTACACATGGATCTCGCCGGTCTCCGGGTCCTTGGCGCCGGCACCCGCCGAGGCGGTCAGCAGGAAGGCGTCCCCGTCGCTCCCGAGCACCGAACGCACGTGCAACTCGGGCCCGGTGAAGGCGCGTTCACCCACGACCAGGCACCGCGCGCCGCTCTCGTCGGTGATCCGCACCAGGCGCTCACCGCTCGCCCAGGCCGGCACTCCAGCGAAAAGATCGAGCCAGATTTCGTCGCGCTCGCGGTGCACCTCGCGGGTGCCGCCGGTGGCCGTGTCGACCGCCAGGTACACCTGCTCGCGCTGGTCCCTGGCCTGTACGAGCAGCAGCGGCGGGCCGGCCGCCGACCAGTGCACCCGGGCCAGGTACGGATAGCGCTCCCGGTCCCACTCCACGGGCGTCGCCGCGCCGTCCAGGGCCAGCAGCACCAGCGTGACCTGGGCGTTCGGCGTGCCGGCCGCCGGGTAGGCGACCTCGACGGGCTCCTGCCCGGGGTTGGCGGGGTCGGCGATCCACCAGCGCCGCACCGGGGTGTCGTCCACCCGCGCGGCGAGCAGCGCGCCGCCGTCCGGGGCCCACCAGTGGCCGCGGCTGCGGGACATCTCCTCGGCGGCGATGAATTCCGCCAATCCGTAGGTGACGCCGGGGCCCTCCGGCACGGCCAGCGCGCGGTCACCGCCGCCGTCCGCGTCCACCACGCGCAGCGCGCCGTCCGCCACATAGGCCACCCGGCGCCCGTCGGGCGAGGGCCGGGGGTCCGCCACCGGGCCCGGCACCGGGAGCTCCCGGGCGGTGCCCGCGGCCAGGTCCGCCGCGAACAGCCGCCCGGACAGCGCGAAGGCGGCCAGGGCGACCGCGTCGTCCGTCGCGTACGCCACGATGCCCGCCGAGCCCTCGCGGCTGCGTTCGCGCCGCGCCCGCTCCTGCGGCGACAGCTCCTCGTCCGCGCCGGCGAGCAGCGCCGCGGGGTCGGCCGCGACCCGCTCGGCCGCCGTGCCGCCGCCGGCGGGCAGGTCCAGCACCCACAGCAGGTGCGAGCGGTCGGTTCCGGACCGGGAGCGCAGGAAGGCGATGCGCCCGCCGTCCGGCGAGACGGAGAAGGCACGCGGGGCGCCGAGCGAGAACCGCTGCGTGCGGGCGTACTGCCGCGGGAAGGAGAGCGATTGCGTCATGCCGCGATCCTCCCACCGGGCCGGTCGCCGGACCCGGCGCGCGCACCCGCGAGAACCGGCCATGCGCCCCCGCGTGCTCCCGTGCACCGAGCTGTGCGGTCCACCACAAAGTTATGATCCATTGCCAAGAGTGGGTAACAACCGGTTGGCAACTGCTGTCGCGACCCTGAGGCCCTGGAGGTGAGCCGCTGTGGCACTCTCGATTTCGGCGGTGCTGCTGCTGCTGATCGTCGTGTTCCTGCTCGTCCGGAAGTCCGGGCTGAAGGCGGGCCATGCGGTGGTCTGCGTACTGCTCGGCTTCTATCTGGCGAGCTCGTCGATCGCCCCGACGATCAGGGACCTGACCAACAACGTCGCGGGCATGATCGGGGACTTCAAGTTCTGAGCCGTAGGCTCTCCCCATGACCGCTACGCCCGCCCGCCGGCTGCTCCTCGTCCACGCACACCCCGACGACGAGTCGATCAACAACGGCGCCACCATGGCCAAGTACGTCGCCGAGGGGGCCCTTGTGACGCTCGTGACGTGCACCCTGGGCGAGGAGGGCGAGGTGATCCCGCCGGAACTGGCCCACCTGGCCGCCGACCGGGACGACACCCTCGGCACGCAGCGGATCGGCGAACTGGCCGACGCCATGAAGGAGCTGGGCGTCACCGACCACCGGTTCCTCGGCGGCCCCGGCCGGTACCGCGACTCGGGGATGATGGGCGTCCCGCAGAACGAGCGGCCCGACTGCTTCTGGCAGGCGGACCTCGACGAGGCGGCCTCGTACCTCGTGGAGGTGATCCGCGAGACGCTGCCGCAGGTGCTCGTCACGTACGACCCCGACGGCGGCTACGGCCACCCCGACCACATCCAGGCGCACCGCGTCGCCATGCGTGCCGCGGAGCTGGCCGCGGACGCGTCCTGGAGACCGGACCTCGGCGACCCGTACACCGTCGCCAAGGTCTACTGGAACTGCATTCCGCGCTCCGAGGTCGAGAAGGGCTTCGCGCGGCTGCACGCGGCCGGCAGGTCCGCGCTGTTCGAGGGCGTCGCGAGCCCCGACGACCTGCCGGGCGTCGTGGACGACTCCGTGGCGACCGCGGTCGTCGACCTGGAGGGACGGCATGCCGCGCAGAAGACGGCGGCGATGCGCGCCCACATCACGCAGATCGCGGTGGACGGCCCGTTCTTCGCCCTCTCCAACGACCTCGGGCAGCCGCTCTTCGGCGCCGAGTACTACCGGCTGGTCCAGGGCGAGCCCGGGGTCGCCGACGGCCGTGAGGACGACCTGTTCGCGGGGGTGGTGGGGGCATGAGGCGGCTCGCGTACCCCGTACTGGCGGTGCTCGGCGCCGCCGTCGCCGTCGCCGGGGCGCTGGTCCAGGCGGCCTGGTTCCCCGGCGGGCTGATCCTGGCCCTTGCCGGGAGCGCGGCCCTGTTCTGGGGCGGCGGCAGGCTGACCGGCGGGCGGGTGGGGGCGGTGGTGCCGGCGGCCGTCTGGCTGCTCACCGTGATCTTCCTCAGCTCCGCGCGCCCGGAGGGCGACTTCCTGTTCGCCAATGGACTCAGCCCGTACATCTACTTGTTGGGCGGTGCGATGGCCGGCGTGATGTCGGCCACGCTTGCGCAACCCGGGCCTCCCGGCGGCGGATCGCTTGAGGCACGATAGGCGCCACGTTCCGTCCGTTACGATGCGCGCGTTGACCGCTCACGAACTGCGCGTCGTCCGATTTGGTGGATGACGTCGCATAAGTCCCGTTGGTACGGGCGGTCTCCCCCCGGCGGCAGGCGACTCCTCGGCGGTGCCCAGTATGGTGGTGCGCGCCGCCGGGCCGCCCGCGGAAGGCCGTGACGGGTGGCGAAGCGAACCGGGAGAGCCTGCATTGAGTCGTGAAACTGACCGTCCGTCCCCCGGCCACCAGGGCCGGGGCGGAGCCGCGTATCCCTCGGGCACCCCGCCGTACGGGACCCGCCCGTTTCCGTCGCTGCATCCGCAGGAGGGCCCGCGGGACGAGGCGGCCGCCGAAGGGGAGACCCCGGCCGCCGCAGCCGCGGGAGAGCCGAGGACCGAGACGACGCTGACCACCCGGGTCCGGATCAACATCCCCGGGTCCCGGCCGATTCCGCCCGTCGTGGTCCGTACGACCGTCGACGGCGGCGCCGAGGGCGAGGCCCCGGCCTCCCCGGCCGCCGGCCCCGCCGCCGAGGCGGCGCAGCAGCCCATGGGATGGACCGGGGGCGGCGCCGCCGGCCCCGGGCAGGGCGAGCCCGCCCCCGCGCCGGCACCGGCCGCCGAGCCGGAGCTCCCGGCGCAGGGCGGCTCCAAGCCGACCAGCGACTGGTTCGCCCCGCGCAAGGCCACCCCGGCCCCGCAGGCGCCCGAGGCGGCGGCACTGCCCGCCCCCGCACCGGCCCCGGCACCCGCTCCGGCGCAGGACTTCGCTCCCGCCCAGGACTTCGCCCCGGCGCAGGAGTTCGCTCCCGCCCAGGACTTCGCCCCGGCGCAGGACTTCACCGCCCCGGAGACCACGCAGCCGATGCAGCTCGGCGACCTGCCGATGCGCAACGGCGGGCCGGGACGCGGTCCCGGCCGTCCGGGCGGCCCCGCCGCGTCCGGCGGCGGCCCCATCCCGTACCTCACCGACGGCCCCATGGGCCCGGGCGGGCCCGGCGGCCCGGGTGCTCCCGGCCCCCGGCCGTTCCCCGGCCAGGCGGGCCCCGGCGGGCCGTCGGGGCCCGGTGCGCCCGGTCCCGGCGCCGGTGGCCCCGGCACCCCGTTCCGCGGCTTCCAGCCCCCGTCCGGCCCCACCACGGGCCCCGTGACCGGCGACATGCGGATCCCCCCGGCCGGTGCCCCGCACGCCGCGCAGTCCCCGGCGCCCTTCCCCGCCGCGTTCGCGCCCGCGGGTGAGCGGCTGTCCGGTGACACGGTCGTCAGCGGCATCCCGGCCGTGCCCCCCGCGGGCCCCTCGGTGACCCGCCCGGTCCCGGCGGCCGGGGGCGACGCGTACCACTTCCAGAAGGACGAGGAGCCGGCCCCCAAGCCCAAGGGACGCTCCAAGCTGATACTGGCGGGCGCGGCCGTGGTGGTCCTGCTCGGCATCGCCTACGGGGCGGGTCTGCTGATGGACCACTCCGACGTCCCGGCCGGCACCACCGTCTACGGCGTGGACATCGGCGGCAAGTCCAGCGACGACGCCATGGCGTCGCTCGACGCGGCGCTCGGCAGCCGCAAGGACGCGCCGATCACCGTCACCGTCGGCGACCAGACCAGGAAGCTCAAGCCCTCGGCCGCCGGTCTCGTCCTCGACACCGACGCGACCGTCCGCAACGTGGCGCACCGCGACTACAACCCGGTCACGGTGATCGGCTCGCTGTTCGGCGGCAGCCGCGAGGTCGACCCGGTCGTGGACACCGACAAGGACAAGCTCCGCGCGCAGCTGGAGAACCTCTCCGCCGGCCTCGGCGGCGCCGGCTCCGAGGGCAAGGTGACGTTCGTGTCCGGCAAGGCCGTGGCCGTCGCCGGCAAGCCGCACCAGGCCGTCGACGTCGACGGCTCGGTGGACAAGCTGACCGCGGCCTACGCCACGCAGCTCGCCAGCGGCAAGCCCGGCCTGGTCACCCTGGCGGCCACCACCGTCGAGCCCAAGGTCACCCAGGCCGCGCTCGACGACGCGGTCAACGGCTTCGGCAAGACCGCCATGTCGGGCTACGTGTACGTGAAGGCCGGCAACGGCTCCCCCGTCCCGTTCAGCCCGGAGCACTCGCTCTCGGAGATCCTGTCCATGGTCCCGGACAAGGACGGCAACCTGAGCCCGTACATCGACACCAAGGTGCTCAAGGAGCTGTACGGCGGCGCCTTCGACGGCGTGCTGGTCACCCGCGGGGACGGCAGCAAGACCGCCGTGACCCCGCAGGACGTCGCCTCGGCCATGCTGCCCGCGCTGCGGACGGACGACCCGCAGAAGAAGACGGTCACCGTGGAGGGCACCTCCTGACCGGCTGAGCTCCGCGTCACGAAGGCCATGGGTGTGGCCCCGGTACCCGTACCGGGGCCACACCCATGACATCTGTCATGCGCGGAACGGGACGCCCGGCACTGCCGGGCGGGGCCCCGCACCGGCGAATCTGCTGCCATGACCGCCATCGCGTTCACGCACGTGACGAAGAACTTCGGCCCGGTACGGGCCGTCGACGACCTGACCCTGACCCTCCACCCGGGCGAGACCGTCGCCCTCCTCGGCCCCAACGGCGCCGGCAAGTCCACCGCGCTGGACCTGCTGCTGGGCCTGCGCACCCCCGACTCCGGCACCGTCGAGCTCTTCGGCCGCCCCCCGCGCCGGGCGATCTCCGAGGGGCTGGTCGGCGCGATGCTGCAGAGCGGCGGCCTCATGGAGGACGTCACCGTCCGGGAGATCGTGCGGCTCGCCTGCGACCTGCACCCCCGCCCGCGTCCCGTCGCCGAGGTGCTCTCCGGCGCGGGCCTGGACGCGATCACCGACCGCAAGGTCAACAAGCTCTCCGGCGGCCAGGAGCAGCGGGTGCGCTTCGCCATGGCGACCGCCGGGGCGAGCGACCTGCTGGTCCTGGACGAGCCCACCACCGGCATGGACGTCTCCGCGCGCCAGGCCTTCTGGGACGCCATGCGCGGCCAGGTGCGGCAGGGCCGCACCGTGCTCTTCGCCACCCACTACCTGGAGGAGGCCGACGCGGTCGCCGACCGCGTGCTCGTCCTCCAGGGCGGCCGGCTGCTGGCCGACGGCACCGCCGCGGAGATCAAGGCCCGCGCCGGCGCCCGGCGGATCGTCTTCGACCTCGACGACGCGTGGGACGAGGCGGCGCTGCTCGCCCTGCCCGGCGTCACGGCGGCCGAGGTGACCGGCCGCACCGTGCGGCTGCGCTCCACGGACGCCGACGCGACCGTGCACGCCGTCTACGCCGCCGGGCTCTACCCCCGGCACCTGGAGGTCGCCGGACTCGGCCTGGAGCAGGCCTTCCTGGCGATCACGGCCGCCACAGCGGACATGTCCGAGGACGAGGAGGTGGCGGCCCGATGAGGACGCTGGTCACGCTGGAGATCCTGCGCGTGCTGCGCAACCGCAAGTTCATGTTCTTCTCGGTGCTCTACCCGGTGCTGCTCTTCCTGATCCTGACGGCAGGTCAGAACAGCACCCTGGTGACGTACTACATGGTCGCGATGTGCGCCTTCGGGGCCATGACCGCCGTGCTCATGGGCAACTCCGAGCGCATCGCCCGCGAACGCGACAAGGGCTGGGTCCGGCAGCTGCGGCTGACCGCCCTGCCCGGCCGCGGCTACGTCCTGGCGAAGATCGCCTCGGCCGCCACCGTCAGCCTGCCCTCCATCGTCCTGGTCCTGATCGCGGGCGCGGCCGTCAAGGGCGTGCGGCTGGACGCCTGGCAGTGGGGCGGCGTGCTGCTGACCAGCTGGGCCGGCAGCTTCGTCTTCGCCGCGCTGGGCGTGGCCATCGGCTACGTCGCCACCGCCGACGTGGCGCGCCCGGTCGCCATGATCGCCTACTTCGGGATGGCACTGCTCGGCGGCCTGTGGATGCCGTACAGCTCTTTCCCGGGCTGGCTGCGGCGCATCGCGGACGTGCTCCCGGCACGCCCGTACGCCGCGCTCGGCCAGGCCGTCGAGCTCGGCCACGCCCCGCACCTGCGCGACGTGGCGGTGCTCGTGGTCTACCTGGTGCTCTTCGCGGGCACAGCCGCTTGGATGTACCGCAAGGACACCGCGAAGGCCTGACCGCCGCGACGGGACCGGGAAGAACGACGGAGAGGAAGACGCCGTGGCGGACCACGACAACACGGCGATCGGCCGGGCGCCGGAGAACCGCCGGCAGGCGGTCGTGAAGCTGATCTGGATCGCGATGTGGATGCTCTACCTGGGCTCCCCCGTCAGCGACCTGGCCGACGGCGGCCACGCCCTGCCCGGCACCCTGCTGGGGTGGGCCGGGCTCGCCGCCTACGTCACGCTCTACCTCGGGCTGGTCTTCCGGCGGACCAACGCCGAACGGCAGCCGCGCTGGGTGTACGGGGTGCTGGGGCTGCTCGGTCTGCTCGCCCTCGTGCTGGGGCTGACCCTCGGCAGCGCGTTCCTCGTGCTCTTCGTCTACCTGTCGGTGGCCTGCGGCGCCGTCCTGCCCGTCCGCCAGGCGCGCTGGGCGATCCCCCTGGCCACCGCCGCGCTCGCCCTGTGCGCCGCGCCCGTCGGCGTGAACGGCATCACGCTGGTCTCCCTGCTCGTGCCGTGCATGCTCGGCGGCTTCGCCATGACCGGCGTACGGCAACTGGTCCGCACCACCCGGGAACTGCGCGAGGCCCGCGAGGCCGTCGCGCAACTGGCCGCCACCGAGGAACGGCTGCGGCTCGCCCGCGATCTGCACGACCTGCTGGGGCACTCGCTGTCCCTCATCACCCTCAAGAGCGAACTCGCCGGACGGATGCTGCCCGACCGGCCCGGCGACGCCGCCGCGCAGGTCGCCGACATCGAGCGGGTCAGCCGCCAGGCCCTCGTCGACGTCCGCGAGGCCGTCACCGGCTACCGGCGGCCCAGCCTCGCCGACGAACTGATCGCCGCCCGCGGCGCCCTGCGGACCGCCGGCATCCACGCCGACCTGCCCGCCGAGGTCACCGCCTCCCTCACGTCCGACACGGAGGGCGCGCTGGCCTGGGCCCTGCGCGAGGCGGTCACCAACGTCGTACGGCACAGCGGCGCCCGGAACTGCGCCGTCTCCGTCGGCGAGGACGGCGCAACGGTGTGCCTGACCGTCTCCGACGACGGGCACGGCCCCGGCGACGCCGGGCCCGGCAACGGCCTCACAGGGCTGGAGGAGCGCCTCGCACTCGCCGGCGGCCGCCTGGAGACCGAGGGCGGACGCGGCTTCACCCTCCGCGCCTTCGTCCCGGCGGGCTACGCTGCCGCCCATGATCCGGGTGCTGCTGGCGGAGGACCAGTCGATGGTGCGCGAGGCGCTGGCCGCCCTGCTGGGGCTGGAGGCTGACATCGAGGTCGTCGCGCAGGTCGCCTCGGGCGACGGGATCGTGGCCGCCGCCCGGGAGGCCCGGCCGGACGTCGCGCTGCTCGACATCGAGATGCCCGGCACCCTGACGGGCCTCGACGCGGCTGCCGCGCTGCGGGCCGAACTGCCGCACGTGCGCGTCGTCATCGTCACCACCTTCGGCCGCCCCGGCTACCTGCGGCGCGCCATGGAGGCCGGCGCCGACGCCTTCCTGGTCAAGGACGCCCCCGCGGCGCGGCTCGCGGACGCCGTGCGCGCCGTCCTGCGCGGCGAGAAGGTCATCGACCCCGCCCTCGCCGCGGCCGCCCTCAGCGAGGGCGCCGACCCCCTCACCGCCCGCGAGCGCGACGTCCTGCGGGCGGCGGCCGACGGCTCGGTCAACGCGGAGATCGCGCGACGGCTGCATCTCTCCGAGGGGACGGTGCGGAATTATTTGTCGACCGCGATGCAGAAGGCGGGGGCGCGGAATCGGGCGGAGGCGGTCCGGGTCGCCCTCGAGCGCGGCTGGCTCTGACCCTTTCCCTCCCCGCCCGCCCTCCCTCCCCCAACCTTCGGCCGGGGGTGCCCCCAGCCCTGTGAAGTCACGCGCCCCGACGCAAGTTGTTGGGGGGCCGGGTTCGGGGCCCCCGGGGCTGCCATTCTGGACAGCACATTTAGGTGCCTCAGGCACTCGGATTGATCGCTCCGGGTTGTGCACCCAAATATGCTCCACAGTCCAGAACGCCACCCTCCCCCAGCTACCGCTGGGAGGTGCCCCCAACTCCCCCGCCCCCTCCGTCTCGTATCGCGCCTGATCCCCGGTGGGTGGGTGAAGAGGCGGTCCGGGGTTGCTGCAAGTGCTCTCTGAACCCCCACCGGCCGTCAGTCGCCCCAACCGGCCCGGGAGGGGGTGCGCCGGGGTCCGCCCGCAGGGGACGAGCGGCGACCGCGGTGCGCAGCACGTTGGCGTAGACCGCGAGCCCCGAGGACGGACTCCGGAGCGGCGCCGACCCCACAACGCACGCAGCGCAGGGCCCGCACTTACCGCGCCGGGTACACGGGCGGGAGGGTGGGGAAAAGCCCAGGCACACAACCTCAGTTGAGGCGTGCGCGGGCGGCCCGGGCCTGATGACGCAACGCCCCAGCCACGCCAGGCTCCACCGCGTCGAGGGCGTCCGCGTACGCCTCCATCTCCGCCGCGCCCCGCGCGAACTCCCCCGCCCGCACCAGCAGTTGCGCATGCTCCTGGCGCAGCCGCGCCGGATGGTGGGGCAGCAGCAGCGCGAGCTCCACGGCCCACAGCTGCACCGCGAGGTGCTCGGGGCGGGCGTCGGCCCAGGCGCGGATGTTGTTCAGGACGCGCAGCACGATGTCGAGCGGGTCGGCCGGGCTGAGCATCGCGGGGGACAGGCCCGAGCCGGTGGCGCCGGCCACGAGGAGGCGGACGTCCTCGTCGCCGAGGGGGCGGCCGCCGTTGAAGGGGTCGGCGAGCACGAACGCGCCGGCCGGGTCGCCGAAGCCGACCACGAAGTGGCCGGGCAGGGCGACACCGTAGACCGGGGCGCCGGCCCGGCGGGCGACCTCGATCCACACCACGGAGAGCAGGATGGGCAGTCCGCGCCGCCGTCGCAGCACTTCGTGCAGCAGGGAGGAGTCCAGCCGCTGGTAGTCCGCGGGCGTGCCGCCGAAGCCGAGCCGGCCGCCGAGCAGGGCGGCGGTGGCGGCGGCCCAGTCGGCGGGGCGGGTCAGCCCGTACGGCAGGAGCCCGGCGAGCCGGTCGAGTTCGATCTGCGCGGCGTCCGTTCCCGCCTCGCCGAGGTCCGGGTCGGCCTCCTCGCCGATGAGCAGGCAGAGCGTCGCCAGGTCCGGGCGCGGGTCGCGGGCGGCCTCGGTGAAGCGCGGCCTGACCGTGTCGTCCATGCCGTCGCTCCTAACCGTCGGCCGGGCGCGGTCCGCGCCGGTAGTGGTAGGCGTGGTGGGTGACGAAGCCCAGCCGGTCCCAGAGTGCGCGGGCGCCGTCGTTGTCGGCCTCGACCTGGAGGTACGCGCCCGAGGCGCCCTCGTCCAGCGCCTTGCGGGCCAGGGCCGCGACGACGGCCGTGGCCAGCCCGGTGCGGCGCAGGGCGGGGTCGGTCTCGACGGCGGCGAAGGACGCCCAGCGTCCGTCGACCGCGCACCGCCCGATGGCGGCGGGCGGGCCGCCCGCGGTGCCCGGGACGCTCGCGAGCCACACGGAGGGGCCGCCGGTGAGCACGGCGAGGGCCGCGTCGCCGAGTCCGCCGGTGCGGTGGTAGCGGGCGAGCCATCCGGTGTCCGGTTCGCGGGTCAGCGTCACGTGTTCGGCGCCGGGCAGGTCCGCGAGCGGCGCGAGCGGGGCGGTGCGCAGCAGGGCGTGGCCCTCGGCGGTCCAGCCGAGGCCGTCGAGGGTGTCCGCGAGGGCGTCGTCCCCGACCTGGATGTACGCGGGCAGGCCGCGTTCGCGGTACCAGTGGGCCACCGCCTCGGCGGCGGCCGGGGCGGGCATGCCCGGTTCGCCGAGCGGCAGCGCGGAGTTGGCCCGCCGGGTGAAGCCGCCGGCGGCGCGCAGGGTCCAGGTGCCGAGCCGTGCGGTCTCGGGCGCGGGCCAGCAGCGCGCGGCGCTCTCCTGGAGTTCGCGGGCCGTCGCGCGGGGAGCCCGCGCGCCGCGCCGGGCGGGCGTGTCGGGCACGATCTTGGCCGCCACGAGCAGGCGTTCCGCGATGCGGACGGCCGCGCCGTCCCTGCGGGTGACGACCAGTTCGCCCCCGTCCCACGATGTGAGAACCCCTACCGCGTCGGTGAACACGGGGCGTCCGCCGACGATCTCTGCGATACGGCGGGTTGACACGCGTTTGCCCACGTCAGAGGGGGTTATCCGTACGTCAGCCCGGGCTCCGGCGGTGAAATCCATGCTCATGACCGCCCCTCCTGTTCGTCTGCCGCCCAAGAACGGAGATACTAGGTGCGGGCATCGACGACGCCGCGCTCCCGCGCGAGACAGCCCTATCGAGGAGGAACGACAGCGTGACCTACGTCATCGCGCAGCCTTGTGTCGACGTCAAGGACAAGGCGTGCATCGAGGAGTGCCCGGTCGACTGCATCTACGAGGGCCAGCGGTCCTTGTACATCCACCCGGACGAATGCGTCGACTGCGGAGCCTGTGAGCCGGTCTGCCCGGTGGAGGCCATCTTCTACGAGGATGACACCCCGGAGGAGTGGAAGGACTACTACAAGGCGAACGTCGAGTTCTTCGACGAGCTCGGTTCGCCCGGTGGTGCCTCCAAGCTCGGGCTGATCGAGCGCGACCACCCCTTCATCGCCGCTCTGCCGCCGCAGGGCGAGTGACCCCGACAGTTGTGGGCGGTCCCGCACGGCACACCGCCGTGCGGGGCCGCCGTGTTTGGCGGCCCCCGGCCGTTCGGTAACGGAAAGTGAGCACCAGCGTGGCGCAGCCCGTCTCGTCCAGACTCCCCGTCTTCCCGTGGGACCGGCTGGAGCCGTACAAGGCCACGGCCGCCGCACACGCCGGCGGCATCGTCGACCTGTCGGTGGGCACCCCCGTCGACCCGGTCCCGCACATCGTCCGCCGTGCGCTGAGCGAGGCCTCCGACAGCCCCGGCTACCCCACGGTGTGGGGCACCCCCGAGCTGCGGGCCGCCATCACCGGCTGGGCGGGGCGCCGGCTCGGCGCCGCGGACCTGGGGGACACCCATGTCCTGCCGGTGGTCGGCTCCAAGGAGCTGGTCGCCTGGCTGCCGACGCAGTTGGGCCTGGGCGCCGGCGACAAGGTCGCGTACCCGCGGCTGGCCTACCCGACCTACGAGGTCGGCGCGCGCCTCGCGGGCGCCGAGCCGGTCGTCTACGACGAGCCGACCGGGCTCGACCCGGCGGGCCTGCGGCTGCTGTGGCTCAACAGCCCCTCCAACCCCACGGGGCGGGTGCTCGGCAAGGACGAGCTGCGCCGGGCGGTGGCCTGGGCGCGCGAGCACGGCGTGCTGGTCTTCAGCGACGAGTGCTACCTCGAACTGGGCTGGGAGGCCGACCCGGTCTCGGTGCTGCACCCGGACGTCTGCGGCGGCTCGTACGAGGGCATCGTCGCCGTCCACTCGCTGTCCAAGCGCTCCAACCTGGCCGGGTACCGGTCCGCCTTCCTGCTGGGCGACCCGGCCGTGCTCGGTGAGCTGCTGCAGATCCGCAAGCACGGCGGCATGATGACGTCCGCCCCGGTGCAGGCCGCCACCATCGCGGCCCTCGGCGACGACGCGCATGTGGCCGGGCAGCGCGAGCGCTACGCGCGGCGCCGGGCCGCGCTGCGCACGGCGTTCGAGGCGGCCGGTTTCCGCATCGAGCACAGCGAGGCCAGCCTCTACCTGTGGGCCACGCGCGACGAGTCGGGCTGGGACACGGTCGCCGACCTGTCCAAGCGCGGCATCCTCGTGGCGCCGGGCGACTTCTACGGTGAGGCCGGCGAGCGGTTCGTGCGGATCGCCTTCACGGCCACCGACGAGCGGGTCGCGGCCGCCGTGCGCCGCCTGACCGCCTGATCCGTTCCGGAGCAGCCCGAAGGGCCCGGGGAGCCGAGGCTCTCCGGGCCCTTCCGGTGCGGCTGTGGGGGTCAGCCGCCGAGGGGAAGCCCCTTGAGGGGAAGCTGGTCGGTGGTGGGCAGGCTCTGCAGCGGCAGACCGGTCTTGCCGGCGCGCTTGCCGACCTCGACGGCGGCGCCGCCGATGGTGCCCGCCGCCTTCGTGGCGACGCCGCTGACGGCCGGCTGGGCCGTCTTGCCGAGCCCGGCGACGGTGCGCGCCGCGGCGGGCACGGTCTGCTGGACGGCCTTCACCGCGCCGGAGTCCTGGGCGGCGTTGGTGACCGTGCCGGCGAGTTCCGGGGCCTTGTCCACGTTGGTCAGCCCACCCAGGTCGCCGACCTGAGGCAGCTCGGCTGCGGACGCGGCACCGGCACCGATGAGGGGAGCCGCGGCCGCGCCGACCAGCAGGGCGGCCCGGGCGATCCGACGCGTGAGGGGGAGAGACATGGTGCTCCTCTTACGGAGAGACGACAGTTACGGCGTGACATGTCCGCGGGGCGGACGTCGTGACTACCGCGTGAGGTGCCCCGAAGGTTGCGGCCGCCCAAGGTAAAGAGTTGGTAATGCGGCGCGTTCCGGCGCCAGGTAAAGCGGAGCAATTCGGGCGTTGTGAGCTGCACCGACGAAACGTCACAGCCCGTCCTCAGAAGGAGTTTTGACGCTTCGCCAAGACGGTTTCCCATCTGATGGGTTTGGCGTACAAGCGACCCGCCTGGGGGTGAATGCCCGCACTATTGCGCGACGGTGATGCGCACGTCTTCCGCCGCGGCACCGGAATCGGCGCTATTCGATTTCGTCCAGCCCTTGCGGGAGGCCGCCGCGGACCACTCCTGGTGCGCGAACGCCACTTTCTCGACCTTCAGTTCGTCCGCGTGTGCCACCGCCCACTGCGCCAGTTCCCAGCCGCGCCGGGCATCGCCGCCCCGCGCCCCGCCGCCGGCCGGTGCGGACGGCACCGCCACCGTCCGCCGGTCCGGGGACTGTTGGGGGGCGGCCCCGGCGCGCTCGGGAGTGTCGGCGTTCTTGGCGTCGCCCCCGGCGCCGCGGGCCGCCAGCGTCCGCGGCGCCACCTCCGGGCCGAACTCCCGCACCAGGCGGGCCCGTACCTTCGCGGGGTCCCCGCCGGCGGCGGTCCGCCCGCCGTCCGCCGTCGTGCAGGTCAGCGCCGCACCGTGACGGCCCGTCAAGGCGGCGGCCAGCAGCGCCGCGTCGGCCTCGTGCTTGGCGTACGCCTGCGGGTAGCCGCTCTTCTGCACCCGCTGCGCGGCCACGGTGAGCGGCAGCCGCGAATAGCCCTGGATCTTCACCAGGCCGTCGAAGAACTCGTTCGAGGCGTAGACCGGGTCCATGATCTGCGCCGCCGTGCCCCAGCCCTGCGAGGGACGCTGCTGGAACAGGCCCATCGAGTCGCGGTCGCCGTGGTTGATGTTGCGCAGCGCTGACTCCTGCATCGATGTCGCCAGCGCTATCGCCACGGCCCGCTCCGGCAGCCCGCGGGAACTGGCCACGGCGGCGATCGTGGAGGCGTTGGCGGCCTGCTGCGGCTCCAGCCGCAGCGTGCCGCCCTCGGCGGTCACCGTGCACTCGACGGCCCCGGGACCGCCGATCAGACCGAAGTGGTAGGCCGCGTAGCCCGCGACCCCCAGCAGCACCAGCGAGGAGGTGACCAGGCGCGCGGCCCGCCGGCGCCCCCTGGGGGCGCGCGCGGCGGGACGGGACGAGGACGTCGGCTTCGGCACGCGCACACCGTACCGAAGGCGGCTGTGCCGCCCCCGGTATTCGTCCCCCGGTAGGGTCGGCGCCATGGAACGGCCCGTGCTCGATCTCAGTCAGGACGCCGCCGCGGTGACGGCGCAGCTCGTCGACATCCCCTCCGTCAGCCTCCACGAGAAGCCGCTGGCCGACGCCGTCGAGGCGGCACTGCGCGCCCTGCCGCACCTCACCGTCGACCGCGACGGCGACGCCGTGGTCGCCCGCACCCGTCTGGGGCGCGCCGAGCGGGTCGTGCTCGCCGGGCACCTGGACACCGTGCCCATCGCCGACAACGTGCCGTCCCGGCTGGACGACGACGGCATCCTGTGGGGCTGCGGCACCTCCGACATGAAGTCCGGCGTCGCCGTGCAGCTGCGCCTCGCCGCCACCCTCCCCGAGCCCAACCGCGACCTCACCTTCGTCTTCTACGACGCCGAGGAGATCGAGGCCGAGCGCAACGGGCTGCGGCGGCTGGCCGAGCACCACCCCGACTGGCTCGAGGGCGACTTCGCGGTCCTGCTGGAGCCCACCGACGCCAAGGTCGAGGGCGGCTGCCAGGGCACCCTGCGGGTCCGCGTCGAGACCACCGGCCGCCGCGCCCACTCGGCCCGCAGCTGGCTCGGCGAGAACGCCATCCACAAGGCCGCACCGATCCTGGCCCGGCTCGCCGCGTACGAGCCCCGGCAGGCCGTCATCGACGGACTGACGTACCACGAGGGCCTCAACGCCGTCATGATCGAGGGCGGTCACGCCGGCAACGTCATCCCCGACTTCTGCGCGGTGATCGTCAACTTCCGCTTCGCCCCCGACCGTTCGGAGGCCGAGGCGTTCGCCCACGTCCGCGAGGTCTTCGAGGGCTTCGACGTGCTGCTCACCGACAGCGCCCCCGGCGCCCTGCCCGGTCTGTCCCACCCCGCCGCGGCGGCCTTCGTGGCGGCCATCGGCACCGAACCCGCCCCCAAGGACGCCTGGACCGACGTCGCCCGCTTCTCCGCGCTCGGCGTCCCCGCCGTGAACTACGGCCCCGGCGACCCCCGGCTCGCCCACACCCGCGAGGAGCACGTCGCCGTCGCCGCCGTCCTGGAGGCGGAGCGGAAACTGCGCGCCTGGCTGGTGTAACGAGCTGTTAAGCGGCGCGTTCTTGATCCCTGCGGTGGGCGCGTGCGTACCCTGACCGGACCGGGGGGACGCAGCGAAAGGAGCGCGACATGGACCGTGACGCGGAGGAGGCGGCGGCAGCCGAGACGGCGGCGGCGGAGGGCAGCTCCACGGGCCGTGACTGGCCCGAGCGCCACACCGGCCCGGTGGTGCGCCGCCGGGGCCAGGTGCAGAAGTCCACCACCGACCAGCGGCTGCTGGACACCCGCGGCCCGTCGGACTGGGTGCACGGCGATCCCTGGCGCGTGATGCGCATCCAGTCCGAGTTCGTCGAGGGCTTCGGCGCCCTGGCCGAACTCGGCCGTGCCGTCAGCGTCTTCGGCTCCGCCCGCACACCCGAGGGCGCACCGGAGTACGAGACCGGCGTCCGCATCGGCCGCGCCCTGGCGGAGGCCGGCTTCGCCGTCATCACCGGCGGCGGGCCGGGCGCCATGGAGGCGGCCAACCGCGGCGCGTGCGAGGCCGGCGGCGTCTCGGTGGGGCTCGGCATCGAGCTGCCCTTCGAGCAGGGGCTCAACCCCTACGTCGACATCGGCGTGAACTTCCGCTACTTCTTCGTCCGCAAGACGATGTTCGTGAAGTACGCCTCCGGCTTCATCGTGCTGCCCGGCGGCTTCGGCACGCTCGACGAGCTCTTCGAGGCCCTCACCCTCGTGCAGACCCGCAAGGTCACGCAGTTCCCCATCGTCCTGTTCGGCACCGCGTACTGGCGGGGCCTGGTCGACTGGGTCCGGGAGACCGTCGTCCACCAGGGCAAGGCGTCCCCGGTGGACCTGGAGCTGCTGCACCTCACCGACGACGTGGACGAGGCCGTCGCCCTGGTGACCAAGGAGAGCGGGGACTAGCGGGACGCCCCGCACCGACTGCCGCGCGCCGGTGTCGACCTCCGGCCCCGGCGTTCCGGGACCGGGGGAGGAGTCCGCGGTGCGGGAGGCCCTCCCCGCGGTGCCGCCGCCGCGGCCGCTCGGCCGCGGCAGCAGCCTCACCGCGGGCCGTTGCGTGTGCGGCGACCACCGTGGCACGGCTCGGCGCGGGCGGCCCCGTCAGGCCAGTCCGCGCCGGGCGACCGCCGGCGGGCGGCGGCCCGCGATCGAGGCGACCATGTCGAGCACCTGCCGGGTCTCGGCGACCTCGTGCACGCGGTACACCTGCGCGCCCAGCCACGCCGACACCGCCGTCGTCGCCAGGGTGCCCAGCAGCCGTTCCTTGACCGGCCGGTCCAGCGTCTCGCCGACGAAGTCCTTGTTGGACAGCGAGACCAGCACCGGCCACCCCGTCGCCGTCATCTCCGGCAGGCGCCGGGTCGCCTCCAGGGAGTGCCGGGTGTTCTTGCCGAAGTCGTGCCCGGGGTCGATGAGGACGGCGTCCCGCCGCACCCCGAGGGCGACCGCGCGTTCCGCGAGCCCCACGGTGACCTCGAGGATGTCGGCCATCACGTCGTCGTAGCCCACGCGGTGCGGCCGGGTGCGGGGCCGCGCGCCGCCCGCGTGCGTGCACACCAGGCCGACGCCGTGCGCGGCCGCGACCTCGGCGAGCCGGGGGTCGACCCCGCCCCACGCGTCGTTCAGCAGGTCCGCGCCCGCGGCGCAGGCGGCCTCGCCGACCTCGTGCCGCCAGGTGTCCACGCTGATGACGATGTCCGGGTGGCGCCGCCGCACCTCGGCGACGAAGTCGGCCGTGCGCCGGATCTCCTCCTGCGCCGACACCTCCGCGCCCGGGCCCGCCTTGACGCCGCCGATGTCGATGATCGCGGCGCCCTCGGCCACGGCCTGCGCCACGCGCGCCAGGGCGGGCTCGTCGCTGAAGGTGGCGCCCTGGTCGTAGAACGAGTCCGGCGTCCGGTTCACGATCGCCATGATCACGGGCTCGTGCTCGCCGAATTCCCGTGTGCCCAGCCTCAGCATGTCGTGCCCGTCTCCTCGAAATGTGATCCGCCGACCGAAGATAGTCGCCGACCGCGCACCGCGCGCACGGCGCGGCGTGGCACGATCGTGCCGTACAGGTCGGGCCGACTCCGGGAGAGGTCTTGTTCTGGTTCTTGCTCATCGCGCTGGTCGCGGTGGTCGCCGCGGTGGCCCTCGCGGTGCTCGGCGACGGCGGGGGGCTTCGCGACGTGGAGCCGGACCGGTTGGACGACCGGCTGCCCCAGGAGCGCCCGGTGGGGCGCGCCGACATAGAGCAGCTGCGGCTGCCGGTGGCCGTGCGCGGCTACCGCATGCTCGACGTCGACGACGTGCTGGACCGGCTGGCCGCGGAACTCGCCCAGCGCGACGCGCACATCGCCGACCTGGAGGCGGCCCTCGCCGGGGCGCACGCCACCGCGTTCGGCGGCCCCTCGCTGGTCAAGGACGCCGCCCAGGACGCGGAGGACGCCGCCCACGAGCCCAGCGGGCCCGGGGGCGAGCGATGAGCGGTGCGGTCGTCGGGGCGGACGGCAAGGCGCGCTGCCCCTGGGGACTGGAGACCGCGGCCTTCGCGGACTACCGGGAGTACCACGACACCGAGTGGGGCCGTCCGGTGCACGGCGAGGCCCCGCTGTTCGAGCGGGTGTGCCTGGAGGCCTTCCAGTCGGGGCTGTCGTGGATCACGATCCTGCGCCGCCGCGAGGGCTTCCGGAAGGCGTTCGCGGGCTTCTCGCCCGACGCCGTGGCCGTGTTCACCGACGAGGACCGCGAGCGGCTGCTGGCCGACACCGGCATCATCCGCAACCGCGCCAAGATCGACGCGGCCGTCTCCAACGCCCGGGCCACGCTCGAACTGCGCGCGGGGTACGAGGGCGGCCTGGACGCCCTCGTGTGGTCGTACGCCCCCGATCCCGCCGCGCGGCCCGCCCCCCGCACCTCCGCGGACGTACCGGCGGTCACGGCGGAGTCCACCGCCCTGGCCAAGGACCTCAAGAAGCGCGGGTTCCGCTTCGTCGGCCCCACCACCGCCTACGCGCTGATGCAGGCCTGCGGGCTGGTGGACGACCACCTGGCCGGCTGCTTCGCACGCCGCTGAGGGCCCGCGGCAGCCGGCCGCCGGAGGCCGTCAGCGGCCCAGGTAGTGGGGCTTGTCCTTCTTGAGGAAGGCCTCGACCGCGATCCGGTGGTCCTCGGAGGCACCCGCGAGGGTCTGCAGTTCGTCCTCCTTGGCCAGGCTCTCGATCAGCGAGTGGTCCTCGCCGTACGCCAGGGACGCCTTGACCGCGGCGTAGGCGACCGTGGGCCCCTCGGCGAGGCCGCGGGCCACCTCCGCGGCCACGGCGGGCAGGTCGGCCGCCGGGACGAGCCGGTTGACGATGCCGAGCTGGTACGCCTCCTGCGCGGGCACCGTCCGCGGGAAGAGCAGCAGGTCGGCGGCGCGGCTGCGGCCGATGAGCCGGGGCAGCGTCCAGGAGGCGCCGGAGTCGGCGGTCAGCGCGACGCCGACGAAGGAGGTGTTGAACCCCGCGGTGTCCGCGGCCACGCGGTAGTCGCAGGCGAAGGCGAAGCCCGCCCCCGCGCCCGCCGCGACGCCGTTGATCCCGGCGACGACCGGCTTGGGCATCGTCGTGATGGCCGTGACGATCGGGTTGTAGTGCTCACGGACCGTGGACATCGAGGAGCCGCCGTCGCCGCCCGCCTCGATGATCGAGATGTGCTCCTTGAGGTCCTGGCCCACGCAGAACGCCTTGCCGGTCGCCGTCAGCAGCACCGCCCGCACGGCCCGGTCGGCGCCCGCGGCCTGCAGGGCGTCGCGCAGGGCGACCTTGGTCTCGACGTTCAGCGCGTTCATCGCTTCGGGGCGGTTCAAGGTGATGGTGGCGAGCCCGTCGCTCACCTCGTACAGCACGGTGTCCGTCATGTGATCCCCTTCGTCGCGGCTCGCGTTCGGGGTCAGCATGCCGGAGATCACCGCACACGAACATGTGACGTCCATCAAACGCACGCGAGTGGGCGATCACCGAAATGGACGGTTTTGCGGGACCGCGTTCTCGAACGGATGGGAACCGATGTTGGTCATCGGGTCACCCGATGCGGGATAATGGCCGAGAACCAATGTGTTCGAGTCCGGTGGCGCCTGGGCCACCGTGTGCGAAGAGCTGGTTTCAGGAAGGGGAACGAGCATGGCGGCCATGAAGCCGCGGACGGGTGATGGCCCGCTCGAGGTGACCAAGGAGGGGCGGAGCATCATCATGCGCGTTCCGCTCGAGGGCGGCGGACGGCTTGTCGTCGAGCTGACCCCGGACGAGGCGGATGCACTCGGCGAGGCATTGAAGAAGGCCATCGCCTGAACCGGCCAATCCAAGCCTTGGGCCCCCGGCAGCACGCATGCGCCGGGGGCCGCTTGCTTTTCTTTTCGGAACGGCCGGACGCTTCACGGCGCCCGGGAATGCGGACGCGGACCGGCGGGGGCGGATGCCGGAATTGTCAGCCGCGCCGTACCGCGCAGAGCAGGCCGTCGTCGGTCGGCAGCAGGACGGGGGCGAGCGCGGGGTTGTCGCGGACCGTCCGCATCAGCTCGCGCAGCCGGATCACCTCGGCCTCCTGGTGGGCGGCGTCCATCGCGCGGCCCTGGGCGAAGGCGCCCTCGAAGCAGACCAGGCCGCCGGGCCTGAGCAGCCGCAGCGATTCGGCGAGGTAGTCCGGGTACTCCAGCCGGTCCCCGTCGCAGAAGACGAGGTCGTAGCCGCCGTCGGCGAGGCGGGGGAGCACGTCCAGCGCCCGGCCGGAGATGCAGCGGGCGCGGTTGGTGGCGAAGCCGGCCTCGCGGTAGGCGCCGCGGGCCAGTTGCTGGCGGTCCGGCTCGGTGTCGACAGTGGTCAGCACCCCGTCGGCGCGCATGCCGTGCAGCAGGTGGATGCCGGAGACACCGGTGCCGGTGCCGATCTCCACGACCGCCTTGGCGTCGGTGGCCGCGGCGAGCAGGCGCAGCGTCGCGCCGGTGCCCGGGGAGACCGGGCGCACTCCTGCCTCGCGGGCTCGCGCGCGGGCCCGTATCAGCGCGTCGTCCTCGGCGACGAAGGCGTCCGCGAACGCCCAGCTCGCCTGCCGATTCCCGGTAATTGCCCTCTCCTGTCCGCGTGACGGTTGCAGCCCGCCCGGCGACTGTATCCGTTGCGGTCGGGAACCCGGAGATGGGACCAGTCGTTGGGAGGTTCGACAGATGGTGGGGAACGAGGGCCGCGGCGATGAGCTCGGCACTTATCCGGAGCTAACGGGCGAGGTGGATATGGTAGGGGCTCTACTGGACACCACCAGAGCCGACAGGGGAGGTGCGGCTGCGGCGGGTCACCGGGGAGTGCTTTCGCGCTTTCGCAGGTCGGCCGGCGAGCCGAAATCCGTGACCGATACAGCTGACGACCGTCCGCGATCCGACGAGTCCTCGACAGTGGCCGCCAACGCGACCTTCGCCACCGACGGGGGTGCTCAGACGTGGACCCCTCCCTCATGGGAGGAGATCGTCAGTACCCACAGCGCCCGGGTCTACCGTCTCGCCTACCGCCTGACGGGCAACCAGCACGACGCCGAGGACCTCACGCAGGAGGTCTTCGTCCGGGTCTTCCGTTCGCTGTCGACGTACACGCCCGGCACCTTCGAGGGCTGGCTGCACCGCATCACCACCAACCTCTTCCTGGACATGGTCCGGCGCCGCCAGCGCATCCGCTTCGACGCCCTGGGCGACGACGCGGCCGAGCGCCTGCCCAGCCGCGAGCCGTCCCCCGCGCAGCACTTCGCGGACACGCACTTCGACGCCGACATCCAGCAGGCGCTGGACACCCTGGCGCCGGAGTTCCGCGCCGCGGTCGTGCTCTGCGACATCGAGGGCCTGTCGTACGAGGAGATCGCGGCCACGCTCGGCGTCAAGCTCGGCACCGTGCGCAGCCGCATCCACCGCGGCCGCTCCCACCTGCGCAAGGCGCTGGAGCACCGGGCGCCCGCCGCCCGTCCGGGCCGGGCACCCGTCCTGACCACGGGCCGGGCGGCCCTGGAGGGCGGGGGCACGTGAGCAATACCCGCAGCCGGCATCTGCACTGCGCCGAGCAGCACCTCGGGGACCATCTCGCCGCCTTCGTCGACGGCGAGCTCCAGGACGACGCCCGTGACCGCGTGCTGGCGCACCTGGCGACCTGCACCGAGTGCAAGGACGCCGCGGACGAGCAGCGCCGTATGAAGGACGCGATCGCCGCCTCCGCGCCGCCCGCCCTCTCGGCGGGCCTGCTGGCCCGCCTCCAGGAACTGCCCGCGGGCGACGGCGACGGCACGGGCGGACCCTTCGACGGCGGCTTGATGCAGGCCGCCAGCCTCGGCGGCGAGCGGCTGAACGGCGACCTGTTCGGCCAGGCCCGCGAGGAGTTCGCGCTGCCGCTGTCGGCGTCCGCGTCCCGGGGCTTCCGGATCCACGAGACGGCGCGCCCCGCCACCCCCGGTGCGCCGGGCCCGACGGGCTCCGCGGCCCGCGGCCGGCGGCGGTTCGCCTTCGCTGCTGCGGCCGGCGCGTTCTCCATGGCGGCCATCGCCCTCGGCGGCGCGCTCCCGCTGGACGGCGCCCCGGATCCCGGCATGGACGAGACGGGCGCCGCGGTGACCCCGCTGAGCTCGCAGCAGTCCGCCCGGCCGGCCGCCGACGTGTGGGCCAGGCCCACCGACGACCTCCTGCACCCCACCAACGGCGCACGGCCCTTCGCGCTGACCTCGCCGTCGTCCATGGGCCGGGTCGACCCGGCTGCCGTCGCGCGTTCCCTGGCGGCACCCCCGCCGTCCGCGTCCGCCACCGGGACGCCCGCCTCGCCGGACGTGTCGGTCGCGCCTGTTCCCGCCGGCACGGTCACCCCCCTCCTGGGCACCTTCCCCGTCAGCCGCTGAGCGGGCGGCTGCGGGCGGCGCCGACTCCTGGTTCAATCCAGGGAGGACAGGTCGTCGTAGGGGAGCACTGTGGACCAGGGGAAGGCCGCCGGGCCGAAGTGGTGGAGCCGCCCGGAGCCGGTGACACCGGCTCCGCCGGAGGCGCATGCCGCGCCTGCCACGCCCTCCCCGCAGGCCCCGGAGGACGCCGTGCCGCGGCACGGCTCCGACCCGTACGACACCCCGCCCTACGGTGAGCCCGGACCCTGGGCGCCCGCCCCTCCCGTCACCCGTCCGGCGGACACCCCGCCGCCCGCCGTGCCTCCTGTGCCGCCCATGCCGCCGCACACCGCGGCCCCGGCCGCGGGACCGGTCCCGCCGCCGCTCCCGGTAGGCCAGTGGCACCGCTACGACCCCTGGGCGGCCCCTGGGCCGCTGCCCGCCGCCCCCCGGACCTCGCGCCGCCGCGGCCCGCTGGCGGCCGTCCTGATCGCCCTCACGCTGGCCGCGGGCGGCCTCGGCGGCGTCCTGGGCGCCTATGCGGCGCGGGACGGCGGATCGGAGCGGGTGACCCTGCCCCAGGCCTCCGCACCCGGGGAGGCCGGGAAACGTGCCCCGGACAGCGTCGCGGGCATCGCCGCCAAGGTCCTGCCGGGCGTGGTCTACATCCACGTCAAGAGCGACAGCGGGGAGGGCACCGGCACCGGCTTCGTGCTGGACGACGAGGGCCACATCCTCACCAACAACCACGTCGTGGAGACCGTCGCGAAGAGCGGCACCATCTCGGTGACCTTCAACGGCGGCCAGATCCGGACCGCGAAGATCGTCGGCCGCGACACCGGCTACGACCTGGCGGTCATCAAGGTCGCCGGCGTCAAGGGCCTGCGCCCGGTCACCCTCGGCGACTCCGACGCCGCCCAGGTGGGCGACCCGGTGGTCGCCATCGGCGCCCCGTACGGCCTGGAGGGCACCGTGACCTCCGGCATCATCAGCGCCACCCAGCGCCCGATCACCGCGGGCGGCGAGACCGAGGGCAGCGACGTCAGCTACGTCGACGCCATCCAGACCGACGCCCCGATCAACCCGGGCAACTCCGGCGGCCCGCTGGTGGACTCCCGGGGCCTGGTCATCGGCATCAACAGTGCCATCCGCTCGGCCGACAGCAGTTCCGACCCCTTCGGCAACGGCAGCCAGGGCGGCAGCATCGGCCTGGGCTTCGCGATCCCCGTCAACCAGGCGAAGCGGGTCGCCGAGCAGCTGATCAACAACGGCAAGGCCACCCATCCGGTGATCGGTGTCAGCATCAATCTGCAGTACGACGGCGACGGCGCCCAGGTGAGCCCCGAGGGCGAGGGCGACGGGGACTCCATCACCCCGAACGGTCCCGGCGCCAAGGCCGGCATCGAGCCCGGCGATGTGATCACCGCCATCGACGGCAAACGGGTGCACAGCGGCGAGGAACTGATCGTGCGCATCCGCAGCCACCGTCCCGGCGACAAGCTGGCCCTCACCCTGAAGCGGGGCGGCAAGGAGCGCAGCGTCCAGCTGGTCCTGGGCTCGGCCACCGGCTGACCCCGGGCCCGGGTTTACCCCGGCGCGGTCTACTGTTGACCCCGGCCCACTCCCGTCTTCCTGGTTCGGGCAGGTACGGTGAGATCCGCGGGATTTCGTCCGCCGGCCGAGGACCACGAGGAGCTGCACGGTGTTTTCAGACATAGGCGTGCTGGAGGTCGTCGCGCTCGTGATCCTTGCCGTGCTCGTGTTCGGGCCCGACAAGCTGCCCAAGGTCATCAGGGACGTCACGCAGTTCATCCGCAAGGTGCGTGAGTTCTCCGACAGCGCCAAGGCCGACATCCGCAAGGAGCTGGGCCCGGAGTTCAAGGACTTCGAGTTCGAGGACCTCAACCCGCGCAACTTCGTCCGCAAGCAGCTGCTGGACAACGACGAACTCGGCCTGAAGGAGATCCGCAACGGATTCGACTTCAAGGAGGAGATGTCCGCGGTCGCCGACGCGGTCCACGGGCGGGACAGCGGTTCGTCCGCCGGTTCCTCCGGGTCCTCCGGCACGCCGGACCGGCTGAAGAAGCGGGACGGGCTGGAGCCGGGCGAGGCTCCGCCGTTCGACTCCGACGCCACCTGAACCGGGGCCCCTGCCCCGTTCAGGTCGCGCGAGTGGCTATTCTCCCTTTGTTTGCCCTTATGGAGGAGGCGCCGCGCGTATGGAGACCACAGCTGATCCAGCGGATCGTACGATCGACGGCTATCTCAGGGCCGACTTCGCCTGGTACGGGCTGGACGAGGCCTTCACCGGGCACCGCTGGCTCGCACCCGTCGGCAGGAGCGCGGACGGCACCGTGGAGCACGGCTCGACGGGCCACGGCGACGAGCCCTCCGTCAAGGTCGAACCCACCCCGGACGAGCGCCGTTTCGTGGTGGTCGTGACGGTCGCGGAGCGCCCGGTACGGCGCAGCGCGGACGGCACGGGCGTCCTGGAGGAGACCTCGGTGTCCTCCGCGGCGTGGCTGGCCGGCTCCGGCCTGCTGTCGTGCACCTGGCCCACCCAGATGGACCGTCATCTGCGCGAGGACTGGCTGGACCAGCAGACGGCCATCGCCTGGGATCTCGCCGACAACCTCGACGGCGCCGGCTGGTCGGCGCTGACCCTGCCGGTGGACGGCGAGCCGACGCCCTTCCACTACCGCGAGTCCGAGTACGGCTGGGTGATGGCCGGTTCGGCGCGCGGGGTGCATCTCGGCGCGTTCGGGCGCGGCATGAGCGCCTACGGTCTCGGGCTGTCACGGGTCAAGGACATCCACGCCTACCGGCGCTGACCCCCGGACGCACGGCAGGGGCGCCCTCGCGCGGAGGACGCCCCTGACACGGCGGCAGGTGCCGCTCAGAACTTGTTGCGCGGCGTGATGCCCAGGGACATCCCGGCCAGGCCGCGCTGCCGCCCGCCGAGCTTGCCGGCGATGTCGCGGAGCGCGGAGCCCGCGGGGGACTCCGGGTCGGTGAGCACGACCGGGCGGCCGTCGTCGCCGCCCTCGCGCAGCCGGACGTCGATCGGGATCTGGCCCAGCACCGGCACGTTGGCGCCGGTCGTGCGGGTCAGGCCCTCCGCCACGCGCTCGCCGCCGCCGCTGCCGAAGACGTCGACCATCTCGCCGCAGTGCGGGCAGGGCAGCCCGGACATGTTCTCGATGACGCCGACGATCTTCTGGTGGGTCTGCACGGCGATGGTGCCGGCGCGCTCGGCGACCTCGGCCGCCGCCTGCTGGGGCGTCGTCACGACGAGGATCTCGGCGTTCGGGACCAACTGGGCGACGGAGATGGCGATGTCGCCGGTGCCGGGCGGCAGGTCGAGCAGCAGCACGTCCAGGTCGCCCCAGTACACATCGGCGAGGAACTGCTGGAGCGCGCGGTGCAGCATCGGGCCGCGCCACACCACGGGGGCGTTGCCCGGGGTGAACATGCCGATGGAGATGACCTTCACGCCGTGCGCCGAGGGCGGCATGATCATGTTCTCGACCTGCGTGGGGCGGCCGTCGGCGCCCAGCATGCGGGGCACGCTGTGGCCGTAGATGTCGGCGTCGACCACACCGACCTTGAGGCCGTCGGCGGCCATCGAGGCGGCGAGGTTCACCGTCACCGAGGACTTGCCGACGCCGCCCTTGCCGGAGGCCACCGCGTACACACGGGTCAGCGAGCCCGGCTGGGCGAAGGGGATCTCGCGCTCGGCCTGCCCGCCGCGCAGCGAGGAGGCCAGCTCGCGGCGCTGCTCGTCGCTCATGACGTCCAGTTCGACGCTGACCCCGGTGACGCCCGCGACCTTCGCGACCGCCGCCGTCACCAGGCTGGTGATGGTGTCCCGCATCGGGCAGCCCGACACCGTCAGGTACACGCCGACCCGCACCGCTCCGCCGTCGGCGATGTCGACGGACTTGACCATGCCCAGGTCGGTGATCGGCTTGTGGATCTCGGGATCGTTCACCGTCGCGAGGGCGGCGCGCACCGCGTCGAGCGAGACAGCGCCTGCGGGAGTGTCGTCAGCCATGGCTCGATGGTACGTCGCGCGTGAACGGCCCATGACCCGCGGTGGTCGGGTTCACACGGGCCCGCGGGCCCTCAGTCCGCGTCGGCGCGCCTGGGCTCGTGCATCTCCTTCAGCAGTTCCTGGAGCTCCGAGCGGATCCAGTCGCGGGTGGCGACCTCGCCGAGTCCCAGGCGCAGCGCGGCGATCTCGCGGGTGAGGTACTCGGTGTCGGCGATGCTCCGCTCGTTGGCCTTGCGGTCCTGCTCCAGATTGACCCGGTCCCGGTCGTCCTGCCGGTTCTGGGCCAGGAGGATGAGCGGGGCGGCGTAGGAGGCCTGGAGGGACAGCATGAGGGTGAGGAAGATGAACGGGTACGGGTCCCACCGCATGCCGGGCGGCGCGAGCGCGTTCCACGCCACCCACGCCACGATGACCACGGTCATCCAGACAATGAAGCGGCCCGTCCCCAGGAAGCGGGCGATCTTCTCCGACAGCCGTCCGAAGGCCTCGGGGTCGTAGGCGGGCAGCAGGCTGATCCGGCGGGCGAGCGGCTGGTCCAGCCGGACGCGGGGGCGCTCGTCACTCATCGCCCGCCGCCCCGTGCAGTTCGGTCTCCCGCCAGTCCTCCGGCAGCAGGTGGTCCAGGACGTCGTCGACGGTCACCGCGCCGAGCAGCGAGCCGCCCTCGTCCACGACCGGCACGGCCACCATGTTGTAGGTCGCCAGGAAGCTGGTGACGGCCGGCAGCGGGGTGTCGGGGCGCAGCGGCTCCAGGTCGCTGTCGAGCAGCGAGCTGACCAGCGTGAACGGCGGGTCGCGCAGCAGCCGCTGGAAGTGCACGGTGCCCAGGTACTTGCCGGTGGGGGTCTCGTCCGGCGGCCGGCACACGTACACCTGGGCGGCGAGCGCGGCGGACAGATCGGGGTTGCGGACCCGCGCGAGCGCGTCGGCGACGGTGGCGTCCGGGCGCAGCACGATCGGCTCGGTCGTCATCAGGCCGCCCGCCGTGCGCTCCTCGTACGACATCAACCGCCGCATGTCGGCGGCCTCGTGGGGCTCCATCAGATCGAGCAGCCGCTCCTGCACCCGCTCGGGCAGCTCGGTGAGCAGGTCGGCGGCGTCGTCGGGGTCCATCGCCTCCAGGACGTCGGCCGCCCGCTCCTCCTTCAGCTTGCCGAGGATCTCCACCTGGTCGTCGTCGGGCAGCTCCTCCAGGACGTCGGCCAGCCGGTCGTCGTCGAGCGCGGCCGCCACCTCGGCACGGCGCTTGGGCGACAGATGGTGCAGCACGCCGGCGAGGTCCGCCGGGCGCAACTGGTCGAAGGTGGCGAGCAGCGCCTCCGCGCCCTGCGCGTGCTCGTCCAGCGAGAAGCCGGTGACCGCCGACCATTCCACGGTCAGGGTCTCGCCCGCCCGCCGTCCGCCGGCGCCCCGCCACGGAAGCCCGACGCGCCCCTTGCCGCGGCGGACGAAGACCTTGTCGATCTCCCAGTCGCGGCGGGCGGGCAGCCGCACCATCGACACGTCCAGCACGGTCACCTCCTCGCCTGTCTCGACCAGGGTGACCCGCCGGTCCAGCAGCTCGCCGATGACCAGGGTCTCGGTGGGGCGCTGCTCGAAGCGCTGCATGTTGACCACACCGGTCGTGATGACCTGGCCGGACTCCACGCCCGTCACCCGCGTGATCGGCAGGAAGATCCGGCGCCGGCTCGCCACCTCGACCACCAGGCCGGGCACGCGCGGCGGGCGGCCGCCGACCCGCAGCATCACGATCACGTCCCGGACCCGGCCGACCTGGTCCCCGTTGGGGTCGAAGACCCGCACTCCCGACAGGTGCGAGAGAAAGACCCGGGAGGTTCCGGCTGCCATGCGGTCAGGCTAACGCCGCAGGTCGCGCCGGGCGCGCGGGGATGCTCCACGGGGGCTTCGCATCGTGTTCACAGGCGGTCACCCGGCCGGGGGTACGCTTCGGTAGCTTCGGCTCCGCCCCGCCGCTCGGTCCGGTGGCGACGACCGCAGGAGGAAGAGAACCCCGTGATCCCCGGCCGCCGTTCAGCCGCGCTCCCCGCACTCGTGTGCGCACTGCTCGCGCTCCCCCTCCTGACGGGATGCGCGGGTGATCCGGACGCGGGGACCAACGGCGTCGGCAAGCTGCCGCCCACCACCATCGAGCAGCGCGCCCGCGCCGCGGCGGAGGCCGCCGACACCGTCCGGCTGTCCGGCACGGTCGTCAGCAAGGGCCGCACCTACACCCTGGACATGCGGCTGCGCGCGGGAGGCGGCTTCGGCGAGGTCAGCACCCGGGGCAGCACCTTCGAGCTGCTGAGGGTCGGCAAGGACCTGTACCTGAAGGCGGGCGCGGGCTTCTACGGCGACGAGGTCGGCGCCAAGCTCAAGGACAAGTACGTCAAGGTGCCCACCGGTGATCCCGCCTACGGCCAGTTCAGCGGCTTCACCGACAAGAAGGTGCTGCTGGACGACTTCTTCGTGCTGCACGGCGACCTCGCGGTCGGCGACCACCGCAAGGTCGGCTCCGCCCGCACGATCGCGGTCACCGCGGACGGCGGCAGCGGCGGCACGATCGACGTCTCCCTGGAGGGCACGCCCTACCCGCTGCGCTTCGAGCGGGCCGGCGGCGCGGGCACGCTGACCATGGCCGACTGGGGCAAGGACTTCGCGCTGCGCGCCCCCGACAGGGACGAGGTCGTCGACTACGGCCGGTCCGTGACGTCCTAGCCCCCATGGTTGATGGCCGGCTTGCCTCCGGGTGCCGTGCGGTGCGGCATCGGTGGGGCCGGGTGCAGGCCCGTTCCTGGGGCAGGGTGCGGTGGAAGCGTTCGGCACCGCCGTTGGACTGCGGCCGGTACGCGCGGGTGCGCTTGCCGGTCGTTCCGAGGCCGGCCGGGTCGTGCCCGGGCTGCGCGGACGATGCGACCCCGCGGCTTTCCTCACCCGCGGCCGCGCCTCCGGAACAGCAGCTTGGGCAGACCGGCCGGGACCGGGCGGCGGGTGGTGGCGGTGGTGGGCACCGGAGTCGCGGCGCCGCTGTGCTCCGGCATCCGGCCGGGCCGCTCGGTGGGCGCCCCCGCCGGCTCCAGGCGCAGGACGCGGCATTCGCGCGCCCAGCGCTCGGTCATCGTCTCGGCGTCCGGCGCGTTGAGCCGCTTGCCCTTGAGTTCCGCGACGGCGGCGGTCCACGCCTCCTCGTGCGGCGGCAGTTCCGTGACCCGGGCCGGGAAGGCGACCAGCCGGCCGCCCTTGTCCTTGCTGCGGAGGGTGACCAGCGCCGTGCCGCCGGGGGAGAGCCCGGGCAGCGGCTGCTCGCCGGGGCCGCCGCCGACCACCACGACCGCGCCGTCCACCCACGCGTGCCACAGCGCCTGACCGTCGGCCCACAGCAGCCCCGACTTCTTCGCGGCCTCCTCGATGAGTGCCTGGTCCAGCAGGGGCTGCTCCACGGTTTCCGTCATGCGCCAAGACTATGGCCTGACCTCCCGGGGCCGTCGGTCGCACGCATCGTGAGACGACAGGAGCGCGGGTGGGGTACGGGCCTTACGCTATGGGGGTCGTCGTCCCGCCGCCCCGAGGAGAACCCGCGTGTCCGCCGCGCCGCCCACCAGCAGCAGCCCCGCTCTGACGAAGGCTGCCGAGGCCCCGGACGCCGTCCCGCACGCCAAGGCGCCGCTGGACTTCGCGCTGCTGGCGGTGGCCATCGCCGGGGTGTCGCTGTCGGCCCCGCTCATCGCCGCGACGGCCGCGCCCGCGCTCGCCATCGCGTTCTGGCGCAACGCCATGGCGGTGGGTGTGCTCAGCCCGTTCGCGCTGCTGCGGCACCGCGCGGAGCTGCGCGGCATGGGCCGGCGGGCCCTGTGGCTGTCGCTCGCCGCGGGCGTGGTGCTGGCCCTGCACTTCGGGCTCTGGCTGCCCAGCCTGTCGATGACCTCAGTGGCGTCATCGACGGCCATGGTCACCACGACGCCGGTGTGGACCACGCTGCTGCTGCGGCTGCGCGGTCAGCGGCAGCCCGCACTGGTGTGGGCGGGCACCGGCCTCGCCGTCCTCGGTGTGGTGATCCTCACCGGCGTCGACCTGTCGCTGTCGCCGCGCGCCCTGGCCGGGGACGGGCTGGCGCTGGCCGGCGGCATCGCGGCCGCCGGCTACGTCCTGCTGGGCGCGGAGGTCCGACGGACCGTCAGCACCACCGCGTACAGCCTCGTCTGCTACACCACCACCGCGGTGGCGCTGCTCGTGGCCTGCCTGGTCTCCGGCTCCGCGCTCGCCGGCTACTCGGGCACGACCTGGCTGAAGCTCGCCGCGCTGACCGTCGCCGCGCAGCTGCTCGGGCACACCATCCTCAACCGCGTGGTGCGCGGCCTCGGCGCCTCGACGACCTCCACGGCGATCCTGCTGGAGACGCCGGGTGCCGCGCTGGTCGCGGCCCTCTGGCTGGGCCAGACCCCGCCCGTGGGCGCCTACCCGGCGCTGGTGGTGATCCTGGCCGGGCTGGCCCTGGTCGTCCTCGCCGACCGCAGGAAGGGCTGACCCGGCTCCGGCCCTACAGCCAGCCGTTGCGGCGCAGGATGCGGTGGATCGCGAGGCAGATGCCGCCGATGGCGACCAGCACCATCGGGTAGCCGTAGCGCCAGTGCAGTTCCGGCATGTGCTCGAAGTTCATGCCGTACACACCGCAGATCATGGTCGGGACGGCGATGATGGCCGCCCAGGAGGTGATCTTGCGCATGTCCTCGTTCTGCGCGACCGCCGCCTGGGCGAGGTTGGCCTGGAGGATGGAGTTGAGCAGGTCGTCGAAGCCGACGACCATTTCGTGGACACGGGCGACGTGGTCGGCGACGTCCCGGAAGTACTTCTGGATCTCCGGGTCCACCACGCGCATCGGACGCTCGCTGAGCATCTGCATCGGCCGCAGCAGCGGGGAGACCGCGCGCTTGAACTCCAGTACCTCGCGCTTGAGTTGGTAGATCCGTCCGGCGTCCGTGGCGCGCGGGGACTTGCCCTGCGCGGAGAAGACGTCGATCTCCACCTCGTCGATGTCGTCCTGGACGGCCTCGGAGACCGCCAGGTAGTCGTCGACGACCTGGTCGGCGATGGCGTGCAGCACCGCGGAGGGGCCCTTGGCCAGCAGTTCGGGGTCGTCCTCGAGACGGTGGCGCAGCGCGCGCAGCGAGCCGTGCCCGCCGTGCCGGACGGTGATGACGAACTGCCGGCCGGTGAAGACCATGACCTCGCCGCTCTCCACCACCTCGCTGGTGGCGGTGAGTTCGGCGTGCTCGACGTAGCGGATGGTCTTGAAGACCATGAAGAGCGTGTCGTCGTACCGCTCCAGCTTGGGCCGCTGGTGGGCGTGGACGGCGTCCTCCACGGCCAGCGGGTGCAGCCCGAAGACGTCCGCGATCTCGGAGAACTCGCGCTCGGACGGCTCGTGCAGGCCGATCCACACAAAGCCCTCGTCGCCGCCGCTCACCTTCTCCAGCGCCTCGCGCGGGGTGATGTGGTCGCTGCTGCGGCGGCCGTCGCGGTAGACGGCGCAGTCCACGACGGCGCTGGGCACGCCTGCGGTGCGGGAGCGGTCCGGGCCGTAGTCGTACGAAGTGCTGCTCTTGCGCAGGGCGGGACGGACGACTGCGCGGAGGTCGCGGATCATCGACATGGCAAGCTCCTTCACGGACTGGCCGGACTGAAATGCGGATCAGGGCAGGGGTGATCACCGTTGATCACTGCGCAGTTCAGCGAGCTCTTCCGGAGGCGGCAGGCGGCCCGGGCAGACCAGGAGTGCGAGCGGGGCGGCGGCGGGGCACGCGAGCGCTCGCGGGGGGTTCCGAAAATCCCCTGAGGTTCCGTGAATTTCTTGGTTTCACGGCCTGGTGGCCGGGTACGGAACGCTGGGGATCAGGAGAGTTGCCGGGCGGAAGAGCTGCCGGTACTGCACGGTCGACTAGGATCCATCGCAGCCCCACCTCCTCCGGCCTGTCCCCGCTGGGGGAAGTCGAGCACGCCTCTACCGGCGTGGCCGACGGCCCACCCTACCAGGCACCCAAAGCCCCACAGCGCTCCTTTGCCCATTTCATACGCGCTCTATGCTCGGCTCATGGTCGATGTACTGGGGCTCGTCGAGGCGCGTCTGCGCATGTCCTTCGGGGAACCGGACGCGCGTGCGGCGGTCACCTTCCTCGGGACCGAGCGCATCGAGGTGCTGCGTTTCCGGGACGTCCGCGACTCCCATCACGGGGAACTGGTGCGCTACGCGACGCTCGGCATGTCCCGCGCCCCCATGAACGACCCCGCCGGCCCCTCCGCCGGCACGGCCCCGTCGACCTTCGCGGCGCCCCTGTCGGTCACCGTCGCCGACCCCGTGCGCGGCCCGCGGGCCGAACTCGTGCTCACCCTGCGCTCCGGAAGCGGCGCCGACATCGACAAGGTGCTGCGCCCGCTCGCCGTGCTGGCCGCCTCGCCCCAGGTCGAGGGGGTGGTCGTGGCCCCCGGCAACTCGCTGGACGTCGGCGAACCCCTGTGGCCCGGCGCCGCGTTCTCCGCCGTCCTGGTCGCCGAGCCCGGCGGCCTCGTCGAGGACCTCGACCTCGATCCGCCGATGGACCCGGTCCGCTTCTTCCCGCTGCTGCCCATGACGGCCAACGAGGCCGCCTGGAAGCGCGTGCGGGGTGCGGGTCCGCTGCAGGAGCGGTGGCTGGAGGCGGGCACCGACCTGCGCGACCCGCTGCGCGCGTCGGTGCCGCTCTCCGGCTGACGGCCGCACCGTGCCGGGGCGTTGCACCGGGGGCCCGCGTCGTCCGCTCCGACCCGGACGGGTGATCGTCCTTGACGCGGGCACGCCGTGGTAGGACCGTGGGGCGGTATGAGGGGCGAACCCAGTTGCCCGAAGTGCGGTGGACGGGTCCGCGCGCCCGGCCTCTTCGCCGACTCCTGGCAGTGCGACGAGCACGGCGCCGTGTACCCGATGCAGCCCGTCGTACCGCCGAGTGTCGAGGCGCTCGGCGTTGTCGTCAGCCGTGCCCGCGTCCCGGTGTGGATGCCCTGGCCGCTGCCGGTCGGCTGGCTGTTCAGCGGTGTCTCCTCGGCGGGCGACGACCGCAGCGGCGGCCGGGCGACGGCGGTCGCCTGCTCCGGCCCGGGGCCGCTCGGCGGCCCGGGGGAGATGGTGCTGGTCGCGGAGGAACTGGGCGTGGGCCTCGGCGCGCGGTTCGCGGGCATCGCCGGGCCCGATCCGGGGCCGCAGATGTGCGTCGGCAAGCCGCCGGCCGCCAAGGTGGTCGCCGCGGGGCGGCCGACCCCCCTGTGGCACGTGTCGGGCGTCCCGCTGGACCGGGCCGTCTTCGCGGGCGAATCGTTCGGCCTGTGGCTGTGGGCGATCGTCTGGCCGGAGGAGTCCGGACTGCTCATCTACGACGAGCTGATACTGACCGATCTCCGCGAGGCGGGCGCCGAGATCGACCTCGTTCCGTGCGGGGCGCTCTCCCCCCGCCTGCTCTCCTGAGATTCACAGGCTCGCCGGGCAGTTATCCTGGTAATCGGAGGGCCGCCGTCCGTGGCCGGCCCCGAGCACCGAGAGCCCTGGAGTGACGTTCGTGCGCATCGACCTGCACACCCACTCCACGGCGTCCGACGGCACCGACACCCCGGCCGGGCTGGTCCGGGCCGCGGCCGCCGCGGGGCTGGACGTGGTGGCCCTCACCGACCACGACACGGTGGGCGGGCACGCCGAGGCCGGGAAGGCGCTCGACGAGCTGCACGCCCGCGGTGAGAGCGGCCTGACCCTGGTCACCGGCGCCGAGCTCTCCTGCCGGCACGACGGCGTGAGCATGCACATGCTCGCCTACCTCTTCGACCCGCTGGAGCCGGAGCTGCACCGGGAGCGCGAACTCGTGCGCGACGACCGGACGCCCCGTGCGCAGGCCATGGTGGCCAAACTCCGCGAATACGGCGTGCCGGTGACGTGGGACCAGGTCGCCCGCATCGCGGGCGACGGCGCCGTGGGCCGCCCGCACATCGCGCAGGCACTCATCGACGCGGGCCTGGTGGACAGCATCGCCGAGGCGTTCACCCCCGAGTGGATCGGCCCCGGTGGCCGCGCCTACGTCGAGAAGCACGAGCTGGACCCCTTTGCGGCGATCCGCCTGGTCAAGAACGCCGGCGGAGTCGTCGTCTTCGCGCACCCCGCCGCCGTCAAACGCGGGGCGGTCGTTCCGGAGAGCATGATCCAGGAGCTGGCCGCGGCCGGACTGGACGGCATCGAGGTCGACCACATGGACCACGACGAGTCCACCCGCGCCCGGCTGCGCCACCTCGCCGCCGAACTGGGGCTGCTCGCCACGGGCTCCAGCGACTACCACGGCACGCGCAAGACCTGCCGGCTCGGCGAGTACACCACCGACCCCGATGTCTACCGCGAGATCGTCCGCAGGGCGACCGGCGCGGCCCCGCTCACCCCTCCCGTACACCGCTAGGCCCATGGATCTCTTCTCCCTGACCCTGTTCGGGTCCGTCTTCGTCACGCTCTTCGTGATCATGGACCCGCCCGGCATCACGCCGATCTTCCTCGCCCTCACCTCCGGCCGCGCGGCCAAGGTCCAGCGCCGCATGGCCTGGCAGGCCGCCTCGGTCGCGCTCGGCGTCGTCACCGTCTTCGGGATCTGCGGCCAGCAGATCCTGGACTACCTGCATGTCTCGGTGCCCGCCCTGATGATCGCCGGCGGACTGCTCCTGCTGCTCATCGCGCTCGACCTGCTCACCGGCAAGGCGGACGAGCCGACGCAGACCAAGGACGTCAACGTCGCGCTGGTGCCGCTCGGCATGCCGCTGCTGGCCGGGCCGGGCGCGATCGTGACGGTGATCCTCGCGGTGCAGCGCGCACACGGCTTCGGGGAACAGGTGTCGGTGTGGTGCGCGATCGCCGCCATGCACGTGGTGCTCTGGCTGACGATGCGTTACTCATTGGTGATCATCCGTCTGATCAAGGACGGCGGTGTGGTCCTGGTCACCCGGCTGTCCGGGATGCTGCTCTCGGCGATCGCCGTGCAGCAGATCGCCAACGGCGTCTTCGGCTTCATCCGCGGCGAGGGCTGACGGTCCGTCGCCCGCCGCACGCGGGCACGACGAGGGCCCCGCAGCCGCGGCGTACGGGGCCCTTTCCGCTGTGTGTCCGTCAGGCCGTCTCGACCGGGCGGATGTAGATGCGCTGGCCGATCGCGGCGGCCTGCTGGACGATCTGATCGACGGAGGCGGCGTCCACGACCATGCAGTCGACGGCGCGGCCGTCCTGGTCGTTGAGGCGCATGATCTCGAAGCGCATGGTCTTCATGGCTTCTCCCTTCGTCCGGGCACTCCTCCATTGGAGTACGGGGCTGCGTCGCAGCCGTTACCTGCGTGGGTCATTCATGTATCGACAACTGTTGCCGCGCCGAAAACCTTCCCTGTCCTAAGGAAAATTTTCGAGCCGCCTTCTACCCGCAGGTAACAACAGCCCGCAGCGGCCCCCCCGGCCGAGGTCCCGGTTGTGAGTGCGGACGGGGGCGCCGGACAATGTGAGTTCTATGGAAGACGAAGCCCTTTCCGCCATCGCCGCCGGCATCGAGCGCACCAACGAGCTCCTGCAGCGGGTCCTCGCCGAGGTCGCCACGACCCCGGCGACCCACGCCGTGTTCGTGGACGCCGGGTACGTGTACGCCGCCGCCGGCCGGCTCGTCGCGGGCACCGAGGACCGCAGGGCTTTCGAACTCGACGCCGAGGGGATCATCGAGGCCTTCATCGACCGCGCCCGCAAGCTCTTCCCGGACAGCCGGCTGCTGCGGGTCTACTGGTACGACGGGGCCCGCCGCCGCATCCACAGCGCCGAGCAGGAACGCATCGCCGAGCTGCCCGACGTCAAGGTGCGGCTCGGCAACCTCAACGCCAGCCGGCAGCAGAAGGGCGTCGACTCGCTGATCCGCAGCGACCTGGAGTCACTGGCCCGGCACCGGGCCATCTCCGACGCCGTGCTGATCGGCGGCGACGAGGACCTGGTCTCGGCCGTCGAGGCCGCCCAGGGCTACGGCGCCCGCGTCCACCTGTGGGGCATCGAGGCCGCCGACGGACGCAACCAGGCCGACCCCCTGCTGTGGGAGGTCGACAGCCTGCGCACGCTCGACCTGGACTTCTGCAAGCCGTACATCACCCGGCGCACCGCGCCCATCTACGGCGACGCGCCCATCCCCACCGGCCCCATCCCCACCCGCGAGGACGTGCACTTCGTCGGTGCCCGCGTCGCCTCCCAGTGGCTGGCGACCCGCGGCCGCGACTCCCTGGCCGAGCTGCTGCCGGGCCACCCCTACCTGCCGCCCGCCTACGACCAGGAACTGCTCGTCGAGGCGGAGGGCATGCTCAACATCTCGCTGCGCGGCCACGCCGACCTGCGCCGCGTCCTGCGCGACGGCTTCTGGGAGCACCTGCAGGCCCGGCTCTAGGCCTCGTCGTTCCCGTTCCAGAACGCGACGAGCGCCGCCGCCGTCTCCGCGGTGCGCTCGGTGTTGGGCGAGTGCTCCGCGCCCTCGACGACCACGCGGCGGGCACCCAGCCGCTCCGCCATGTCGTCCATCCACGGCACCGGCCACGCGTGGTCGACCGCGCCGGACAGCACCAGCATGCGCAGCGGCACCGCGGCCAGCTCCGCGACCCGGTCCGGCTCCGCGATCAGCTGCCCGCCCGTCGCCATCAGCTGCTCGGGCACGGTGCGCAGCCAGCGCTGGTGCAGGAACTCCTCGACCTCGCCGGTCGCGCCCGCCGTTCCCTCGAGATCCTGGGCGTCCAGCTCGCGCATCGCCCGCCACACGCTCTCCATGTCCATCGAGGACAGCGCCTCCAGCAGCAGCTTCGTCCGCGCCTGCTGGGCCGCCTCGATCGCGGCGGGCCCGGAGCTCATCAGCGTCAGGGACGCCCACGGCACACCGCTGCCCGGCGCCGCCCCGGCCGTGATCGCCGCGGCGCGCACGACGAGGCCGCCCATCGAGTGCCCCAGCAGATGGACCGGGCCCGCGTCCGGGCCCAGCGCGGCGGTCTGCGCGAGGACGTCGGCCGCCAGCTCCCCTTGCGCGTACGCCGACTCGTCCCGCGGGCCCACCGACTCGTTCTGGCCCCGGCCGTCCACGGCGACCGCGCGGAAGCCCGCCGCGGCCAGCGGTGTCAGCAGCGCGAGGAAGTCCTCCTTGCTGCCGGTGAAGCCGGGCACCAGCAGTGCCGTGCCGCGCCGCGCGGTCCCCGCCGGCGGGACCGCCTCCAGGACGGCGAAGCGACCGCGTTCGGTGGACAGCGGGTGTGCGGTGACGTTCTCGGGCAGGGTCACAAACGGCGGTCGGCTCATGCGGCGAGGCTATCCGCGGCGGGTTTCCGTCGTGCTACGCGCCCCCCACGGCTGTCGCGCGCGACGGCGAACGGCCGGACACCGCTGAGGGTGTCCGGCCGTTCGCCGTCGTATCCGTCCCGGCAATACGCCGGGCGGGGTGTGTCAGCCCGCCGTCTCGGTGTCCGCGGGCTTGGCCGTACGGGTACGGCGCCGGCGGCGCGGGGCCTTGGCCTCGCCGCCGTCGCCCTCGGCGGCAGCCGCCGCGGCCGGGGCCTCGGTCCCGGCCGTCGGCGCGGACTGCGCGGGAGTGGTGGCGGAGGCCGCACTGGCGCGCGTGCGCCGGCGACGCGGGGCGGCGGGCGCCTCCGCGGCGGCGGTCTCCTCGGTGGCCGTGGCCGTGCCCGTCGTTCCGGCCGCGGACTCCGCGCCGGAACGGGTGCGGCGCCGGCGGCGCGGTGCGGGCCGCTCCGCGGCCGGTGCGCCCTCGGCGGTGTCGAGCGCGGCCTCGGCGGCCTGCTCGGCGCCCTCGGCCGCCTCCGTCACCGGGCTCCCGCCGCGGGTGCGGCGGCGCTGGCGCGGGGCACGGGTGCGGGCCGGACGCTCCTCGGTCTCCACCGCGGCACCGGCAGCCTTGCGGCCGCCGCGACCGCGGCCGCGGCCGCCGGTCTCGCCCAGGTCCTCGATCTCCTCCGCGTCGAGCCCGGCGCGAGTGCGCTCCGCGCGCGGCAGGACGCCCTTGGTGCCCTGCGGGATGCCCAGCAGCTCGTAGAGGTGGGACGAGGTGGAGTAGGTCTCCTCCGGGTCGTTGAACGGCAGGTCCAGCGCCTTGTTGATCAGCTGCCAGCGCGGGATGTCGTCCCAGTCGACCAGGGTGATCGCGGTACCGGACGCGCCCGCGCGGCCGGTACGGCCGATGCGGTGGAGGTAGGTCTTCTCGTCCTCCGGCGTCTGGTAGTTGATCACGTGCGTGACGCCCTCGACGTCGATGCCGCGGGCGGCGACGTCGGTGCAGACCAGGACGTCGACCTTGCCGTTGCGGAAGGCGCGCAGCGCCTGCTCGCGGGCGCCCTGGCCGAGGTCGCCGTGGACCGCGCCCGAGGCGAAGCCGCGCTGCTCCAGCTGCTCCGCGAGATCGGCCGCGGTGCGCTTGGTGCGGCAGAAGATCATCGCCAGGCCGCGGCTGTCCGCCTGGAGGACGCGGGCGACGAGCTCCGGCTTGTCCAGGGAGTGCGCGCGGAAGATGTGCTGCGTGATGTTGGCGACGGTCGCGCCCTCGTCGTCCGGCGACGTGGCGCGGATGTGCGTGGGCTGCGACATGTAGCGGCGGGCCAGGCCGATCACGGCTCCGGGCATCGTCGCGGAGAAGAGCATGGTCTGCCGCTTGACCGGCAGCATGTCGATGATCTTCTCGACGTCGGGCAGGAAGCCGAGGTCGAGCATCTCGTCGGCCTCGTCGAGCACCAGCGCGCGCACATTGCGGAGGCTGAGCTTCTTCTGCCCGGCCAGGTCCAGCAGCCGGCCCGGAGTGCCGACGACCACCTCGACGCCCTTCTTCAGGGCCTCGACCTGCGGCTCGTACGCGCGGCCGCCGTAGATCGCCAGCACGCGCACATTGCGCACCTTGCCGGCGGTCAGCAGGTCGTTGGTCACCTGCTGGCACAGCTCACGGGTGGGGACGATCACCAGCGCCTGCGGGCCGTCGACGACGTCCTCCGGGCGGGCGCGCCCGGCCTCGACGTCGACCGGGACGACGACGCGCTCCAGGATCGGCAGGCCGAAGCCCAGGGTCTTGCCCGTGCCGGTCTTGGCCTGGCCGATGACGTCGTTCCCCGCCAGGGCGACCGGCAGGGTCATCTCCTGGATCGGGAAGGGAGTGGTGATGCCGACGGCTTCGAGCGCCTCGGCGGTTTCGGGGAGGATCCCCAGGTCACGGAAGGTCGTAATGGTGGTCAGGATGCTGCCTCTTCTGTTTCTGGGCGCGGCGCCGTGCTGTGAAGCGGGGAGGGTCGAGCGCAGGGAACTGCGCTGACCGCGCGGGGTGTCGTACGGCCATGGGCGGCCGAGGTGCGCGGGACCGCTGCCCTCGCGTGCGCCGCGAAGCGGGCCCCTCCCCAGACGCGGGGAGGGCGGTCGGTAGGAGCCGATCGGGCCACCGACCGGGCATCCATTGGTGCTCGTTCACACATTACCCGCCGGTTCACCTGGCGGGCTCATACCACTGTACCCCGGAATCACACAGCCGAGGGGGTCCGATTTCCGGGATGCGGGACACACCCCCGGGGACTTCCGCGTGGCGGGGTCGTACGGGATGGTTGCCGGGCTGGTGGGGTTGGCTATTGTGCGCACCATGGAGACGCCTGAGACCCCCGCCGAGACCCCCGACGCTCCCACCATCGCGGCCCAGGACTGGGCCGCCGCGTCCGACGATCCGCAGTACCGCGCCGCGGTCGTGGATCTGCTGGGGGCGCTCGCCTACGGGGAGCTGGCCGCGTTCGAGCGACTGGCGGAGGACGCGAAGCTCGCGCCGTCCCTGGAGGACAAGGCGGAGCTCGCCGCGATGGCGTCCGCCGAGTTCCACCACTTCGCGCAGCTGCGCGACCGGCTCTCGGCGATCGAGGCGGCCCCGACCCAGGCCATGGAGCCCTTCGCGGCCGCGCTGGACGAGTTCCACCGCCAGACCGCGCCCTCGGACTGGCTGGAGGGCCTGGTCAAGGCCTACGTGGGCGACTCGATCGCCTCCGACTTCTACCGCGAGGTCGCGGCCCGGCTGGACACCGACACCCGCGAGCTCGTCCTCGCCGTGCTCGACGACACCGGCCACGCCTCCTTCGCCGTGGAGAAGGTGCGCTCGGCGATCGAGGCCGACCCGCGCCTCGGCGGCCGGCTCGCGCTGTGGGCCCGGCGGCTGATGGGCGAGGCGCTGTCGCAGGCGCAGCGGGTGGTCGCGGACCGGGACGCGCTCTCCACGATGCTCGTGGGCGGCGTCGCGGACGGCTTCGACCTCGCGGAGGTCGGGCGCATGTTCACCCGGATCACCGAGGCCCACACCAAGCGCATGGCGGCCCTGGGGCTGTCTGCATAGTTTTGAGGGCTCGGTTCGCCTCCGGGTCGCTCAGTCGCTGTTGGGGGCACCTCCCAGCGGTAGCTGGGGGAGGTCGACCGTGCTCGGTCGCTCGTTCCTCGCGACCTCCGCGCTCCCCCAGCTACCGCTGGGGGTGCCCCCACTCTCTTTCGACACCGACCGCTCCCCTTCAGCTCACTCGCCGGGGCAGTTGGTCGTGTGGTTCAGGGCGCGCGATGCGACTTCGGCGCGGTGAAGCGGTGCTCGGCCCCTCCAGCGGTATGGGGGCGAGTCCGGGTTCCCCGACCGCGTCGGCGTCCCCTTCGGCTCACTCGCCGGACGCAGGGGCCATTGCTCAGGGTGCGCTGCGCCTTCGGTGAGATGGGCCGAGCCCCGCTCCCTTGCGGGGAGTGGGGCGCTTCGGGCCTACGCCGGGCGCGGGGCGGGGCGGTGGTGGTCGGGGCGGGGGCGGCGGACGAGGACGGAGAGCAGGGCGGCCGCCACGGCCACGGAGAGGGTGAGGTTGAGCGGGAAGAGCGCGGAGCCGAGCACCGTGCGGGCGATGGAGCCGCCGACGAGGGCGGCCACGGGGCCGGTGATCAGGGCGAGCGGTGTCGCGGGGAGCCGGCGCCGGGGGAGCAGCCTGGTCGCCACATAGGCGACGACGAGCCCGGCGGCGGCGAACGCGATCGTTTCCCACAGCATGCGGCGGCCCCTCCCTGAGGTGACGGTCGCTCGGGGTCCTACCCCTCCGCAGGGGAACGCGAAACGGCGGGCCACCCCCCTCGTGAGGGTGACCCGCCGTCGTGTTCCGGAGCCGCGTCGCGGCTAGAGCTGGGCGCCGAAGCCCACGCGGCGCTGGGCGGGCTCGCCGATCTCCACGTAGGCCAGCCGGTCGGCGGGGACGAGCACGCGCTTGCCCTGCTCGTCGGTGAGGCTGAGCAGCTTGCCGGTGCCCGTCAGGGCGTCGGCGACGGCCTTCTCGACTTCCTCGGCCGTCTGCCCGCTCTCGATGCTGATCTCACGCGGCGCGTGCTGCACGCCGATCTTGACCTCCACGGCTTTCGTCCCTCCGAACGGTCTGCGGTGTGCGCGGTGATTCGCGCCGTACGCAGGACACATTAGCCGCGCCCGCGCCCCGCCGATCGGCCGACGGGCACGCCCACAGCGAACAGTCAGTGTTCGGTGCCGTGCAGCGGGAAGCCGGCGATGCCGCGCCAGGCCAGTGAGGTCAGCAGTTGGACCGCGGTGTCCCGGGGCATGGAGCTGCCGCTGGAGAGCCAGTAGCGGGCCACGACCTGGGAGACGCCGCCGAGGCCGACGGCCAGCAGCATGGACTGCTCGGTGGCCAGCCCGGTGTCCTCGGCGATCACCTCGCTGATCGCCTCGGCGCACTGGAGGGAGACCTTGTCGACGCGCTCGCGCACCGCGGGCTCGTTGGTCAGGTCCGATTCGAAGACCAGCCGGAAGGCGCCGCCCTCGTCCTCCACGTACGCGAAGTAGGCGTCCATGGTGGCCGCCACGCGCTGCTTGTTGTCCGAGGTGGAGGCCAGGGCGGTGCGGACCGCGTCCAGCAGGGCCTCGCAGTGCTGGTCCAGCAGGGCCAGATAGAGGTCCAGCTTGCCGGGGAAGTGCTGGTAGAGCACGGGCTTGCTGACGCCCGCGCGCTCGGCGATGTCGTCCATCGCGGCGGCGTGGTAGCCCTGGGCGACGAACACCTCCTGGGCCGCGCCCAGCAGCTGGTTGCGCCGGGCCCGGCGCGGCAGGCGGGTCCCGCGAGGGCGCGCCTCAGTCTGCTCGATGGCTGTCACGCCGCCTCCCAAGTGATGTCGTTCTGCGCTGCGGGTGCCATCGTACTTTTCGGTAGTGGGGCCATGCGCTGTGCGAACGCACATTCTCACCAAGTGGAACTCACCTGTAGTCGTCCTCGTCCAGTTCCACCACCCGTCGCTGCTCGGCGACGTCGGCCGGATCGGCGTCGTCGGGCCGTTCGGTGATCGGGACGTCGCGGTGCTGGAGCAGCTCCAGGTGCTGCTCGGCGATGTCGTTCTCGGGGGCCTCGATGTCGGCCTCGGTGTCCTCCAGGTCGTCGGTGAGCTCGGCGAGGTCGGTGACGTCGGTGAGGTCACCGTCGAATGTCTCGATGTCGTCGGACACGGGCACCTCCCTTCCTGTCCGGAACCGGCGGACCCGGTCTCGCACGGGACCGCCCGGCCGCTTGCGCTGTGTCCGTCTGTTTGTCCTTGTTCCCCTCGTTTCCCTCGTTCCCCTCTTGCGAGCGTAGGAGACGTCATCCGCCCCTGCAGAGTGACGGGAGGGACGAAAAAAACCCGACGGCGCGTGTGAGAGCGAACACACAAGCGTACGCGTGATCGTCTCGTAACATTGCCCCATGTCCTCGACGGAGTCCCGCGAAGCCGCACTTGCCGCCGTGCCTCTGCCGCCTGCGGGGCCCAGAGCAGGGGACGGGGAGAGCGTGCGCGTCGTGTCCCTGCCGGGCCTGACGCTGACCGTCCGAGCCCGCGCCGACGAGGACGAGCGGCTGCCCCCCGCGCTCTTCGTGCACGGCCTGGGCGGCTCCTCCCTCAACTGGTCGATGCTGATGGGCGTGGTGTCCGACCGGGTCCGCGGCGAGGCCCTGGACCTGCCCGGATTCGGCTACTCGCCGCCGCCGGACGACGGCAACTACACGATCGGGGGGCACGCGCGCGCGGTCGTGCGCCTCATGGAGGCCTCCGGGCGCGGTCCCGTGCACCTCTTCGGCAACTCCCTGGGCGGGGCGGTCGCCACCAAGGTGGCCGCGGCCCGGCCCGACCTGGTCCGCACCCTCACTCTGATCTCGCCCGCCCTGCCCGAGGTGCCGCCGCAGCGCAGCGCCTGGCCGACCGGCATCCTCGGGGTGCCCGGCGTGGCCGGGCTCTTCACCCGGGCGACCCGGGGCTGGACGGTGGACCGGCGCACCCAGCAGCTGCTCTCGCTCTGCTACGGCGACCCGGGCAAGGTGACCGAGGAGGCCTTCGCCGAGCACGCGCAGGAGTACGCGCGCCGGCTGGCCCTCCCCTATTTCTGGGACGCGCTGACACGTTCCGCGCGCGGCATCATCGACGCCTACACCCTGGGCGGCCAGCACAATCTGTGGCGGCAGGCCGAGCGCGTGCTGGCGCCGACCCTGCTGGTGTACGGGGGCCGGGACAGGCTCGTCGCCCCCCGGATGGCGTACCGTGCCGCGCGTACCTTCCGGGACGCGAGGCTGCTGCTGCTCCCCGACAGCGGGCACGTCGCGATGATGGAGCACCCGGACGCGGTGTCGCGGGCCTTCCGCGAGCTGCTGGACGCCACGGACACGGACGCGCGGACGGATCACTGACGGCATGGGCAGGCACAGCGCACCGGGCGGCCGCGACGGCCGCCGCGACGACACCTCCGGCGGCATATCCGGCGGCTCGGGCAACGGGCGCCGCAGGCGCGGCGGCCCGGCCACCACGGTCCCGCCGCGTCCGGCGGGCCCGAACACCCCGGCCCCCGGCGGCTGGGACGGCTTCCGGCCCGGTGACACCGCCCGGGACCGGCAGGAGGGCCCGGGGCACGGGCACCCGGAGCACCGGGAGCACTCCGCCTGGGGCCGGACCGGCTCCTGGACCTCGCCGCGCACCCCGCGGGGCACGCGGCCGGCGGATCTCGCCGACTCGGGGCTGGTCCCGGATGACCTTCGAGGCCCCGCCGACACGGACGATCCCGCCGACACCGACGACCCCGCCGATACCGGCGGCCGCCGGGCGGCCGGGCTGCTGCCGCGCCAGCGCACCGCGCCGCGTCCGGCCGACCGCCGAATACCCGGCCCGCGGCAGGACTTCGTCGCCGCTTTCGACGCCGTCGCATCGCCGGCCCCCGGGACGGTGGAGGAGGACGGGCCCGCCGAGGAGGCGCCGAAGAAGAGCGCCAAGGGGCGCGCGTTCACCGGAACGGCCGCAGCCGCGGTGGTCACCGTCCTGGCCGTCGTGGTGGCCGGGCAGCTGTACGGCGGCGACGACGCGAAGCGTCCGGCGACGGCCGGCGCCACCGGCCCCTCCCGGGGCGCAGAGGACTCCGCGTCCCGTTCCGAGGGCCGGGCCACCCCCTCGGCCCCGCCGTCCGCCGCCGTCGCGCCGCTCACCTACGACCAGGCGATGGCCCGGCAGTACCCGCTCGGCAAGGACCTGCACCTGGGCGGCGCTTTCCAGACCGTGGGCGGCCACCAGAAGGCGCCGGGCAGGGGCACGCTGCTGCGCGTGCGGGTCGACGTTGAGAAGGGCCTGCCGCTGGACGGCCGGCTTTTTGCCGACGCGGTCTTCACGACGCTCAACGACAAACGGAGTTGGGCCCACGACGGCGCCCGCACTTTCGAGCGCGTTTCAACGGGCCGTGCGGACATCGTCATTACTTTGGCAAGTCCCGGGACAACGGCAAAGGTGTGCGCGGAATCCGGTCTGGACACCACAGTTGACAATGTGTCATGTGACGCGGCGTCGACTCCACGCACCATGATCAATGCTTTTCGGTGGGCGCAGGGATCGGAGACGTACGGCCCGGCGAGGATGTTCGCCTACCGCCAGATGCTGATCAACCACGAGGTCGGGCACCGGCTCGGCTACAACCACGTGCTGTGCCCGAAGAACGGGGCTCTGGCCCCGGTGATGATGCAGCAGACGAAGTTCCTGACCGCCGACGGAGTGACCTGCAAGCCGAACGCCTGGCCCTACCCCCGGGGATAGGTTTTTTGACATCGGGCGATTCATCGTTCAATGTTTCTGGCATGCCGCAGCACCGCCCTGCCACAGACGCCGACGCCAGCATCGAGCTGGCGCTCATCGGCGTGGACGGGCAGAGTGTGGCCGATATCTCGTGTCGCCCTTCCACGGTGCCGGACGCGTAACGGGAATCCTCCCCTTCACCGCCCCGGAGCCATCCGCCCGTGGGCGCAGTGCTTGACGCACGTATTTCATCGGTCCTCCTGACAGGACCGTTCGCCGCTGCCTGCGGGCCTTCTTCCGTCCCGCCCCCTTGCCTCGCAGCCGCGAAAGGTCTTCTCGATGTCCAAGTTGTCCGTCACACCCCGCCGCCTCGCCGCGGCCGCCGTCGTCCTGGCGATCACCGGTGGCGCCGCCGCGTGCGGCCCGGAGGAGAACGGGGCCAAGGCAACCGGCGGCGGCAAGCCCGCCAAGGGCGGCACGCTCTACGTCCTCAACCAGTCGCCCCAGGAGGACTTCGACCCCGCCCGGCTCTACACCTCCGGCGGCGGCAACATACCCGGCCTGGTCTTCCGCACGCTGACCACGCGCAACCGCGAGAACGGCGCCCCGGGCGCCAAGGTCGTCCCGGACCTGGCCACCGACACCGGCACCCCCAACGCGGACGCCACCGTCTGGACGTACCACCTCAAGGACGGCCTGAAGTACGAGGACGGCTCGCCCATCACCACCGCCGACATCAAGTACGGCATCGAGCGGTCCTTCGCCGGCGAACTGTCCGGCGGCGCCCCCTACCTGCGGGACTGGCTGACCGGCGGCAAGGACTACCAGGGCCCGTACAAGGACAAGGGCGGCCTGGACTCCATCGAGACCCCGGACGCGAAGACCATCGTCTTCCACCTGGACAAGCCCGAGGGCGACTTCCCGTTCCTGGCCACCCAGACCTCCTTCGCCCCGGTGCCGCAGGCCAAGGACACCGGCACCAAGTACGAGAACCACCCCTTCTCGTCCGGCCCGTACAAGGTCGTGTCGAACCAGAACGACGGCGAGCACCTGGTCCTGGAGCGCAACACCCACTGGGACCCGAAGACCGACGAGGAGCGCAAGGCCTACCCGGACACGATCGACGTCACGTCCGGCCTGGCCGCCGCCGTGATCAACCAGCGGCTGTCCTCCGGCGCCGGCAAGGACGCGGCCGCCGTCACCACCGACACCAACCTCACCGCCGCCGAGCTCGCCAAGATCACCGGCGACAAGGAGCTGGCGAGCCGCGTCGGCACCGGCCACTTCGGCTACACCGACTACATCGCCTTCAACCCGAAGGTGAAGCCCTTCGACAACCCGAAGGTGCGCCAGGCCATCGCCTACGCGACCGACCGCACCACGGTCGTCAACGCCCTGGGCGGTTCCTCCCTCGCCGAGCCCGCCACCACCTTCCTGCCGGCGCAGAAGTCCTTCGGCTACACCCCGTACGACCCGTTCCCCGCGGGCGCGAACGGCAACGCCGCCAAGGCGAAGGAACTCCTGAAGGAGGCCGGGTACCCGGGCGGCCTGACGGTCACCCTCACCCACGACTCCACCGGCGGCGACGAGCAGGGTCCCGAGGTCGCCACCGCCCTCCAGGACGCGCTGAAGAAGGCCGGCATCACCGTCGAGCTCCAGGGCCTGGAGTCCAGCGCCTACAGCGAGAAGATCCACACCCTGAAGACCGAGCCGGGCTTCTTCCTCGCCGGCTGGGGTGCCGACTGGCCGTCCGGCGGCCCCTTCCTGGCCCCGATCTTCGACGGCCGGCAGATCGTCAAGGACGGCTACAACTACAACGCCTCGCAGCTCGACGACCCGGCCGTGAACAAGGAGATCGACGAGATCAACAAGCTCACCGACCTCCAGGCCGCCGCCACCCGCTGGGGCGCGCTCGACAAGAAGATCGGCGAGCAGGCGCTGACCGTGCCGCTGGCGTACCCCGTGTACAAGCGCCTGTACGGCAAGGACGTCAAGAACATCGTCATCAGCGACTGGACCGGTGTCCTCGACGTGGCGCAGGTCGCGGTCAAGTGACCACCACCGACGTCCTGGTGACGCCCGGCGCCGCCCCGGAGGAATCCGGGGCGGCGCCGGGCGCCCGGCAGGTCTGGCGGCGGCTGCGCGCCCAGCGCGCGGCCCTCGCCGGTACCGCCGTCATCGCCCTGCTCGTCCTGGTGGCCCTCGCCGCGCCGCTGCTCGCCGCGCTGGAGGGGCAGGACCCCGACGCGTACCACGCCTCGGCCGTCGACTCCGCCCTCGGCGGCGTCCCGCTCGGCTCCTTCGGCGGCGTGAACGCCCACCACTGGCTCGGTGTCGAACCCGGCACCGGCCGCGACCTGTTCGCCCGGCTCGCCTACGGCGCCCGGATCTCGCTCGGCATCGGCATCGGCGCGACCCTCGTGCAGGTGGTCATCGGCGTCGGCGTCGGCCTGGCCGCCGGACTCGGCAACCGCCTCCTGGACGGACTGCTCAGCCGGACCACCGACGTCATGCTCGCGCTGCCCACCCTGGTCTTCTCCATCGCGCTGCTGGCGATCGTCCCCGCCGACTTCCCGCGCCCGGTGCTGCTCGTCCTCGTCCTCGGCCTGCTCGGCTGGGGCGGCACCTCCCGCATCGTCCGCGCCCAGACCCTCAGCCTGAAGTCCTTGGACTACGTGGCCGCCGCTCGGCTCGGCGGGGCGGGCCGCTGGCGCGTCGCCCGCCGCGAACTGCTGCCCTCGCTGGCCGCGCCCGTGGTGACGTACGCCGCGCTCCTGGTGCCGAGCAACATCGCCTCGGAGGCCGGCCTGTCCTTCCTCGGCATCGGCGTGAAGCCGCCCACGCCCTCCTGGGGCCAGATGCTCTCCTCGGCCACCACCTGGTACCAGGCCGATCCGACGTACGTGCTGCTGCCCGCGGGGCTGATCTTCGTCACCGTGCTGGCGTTCACCGCGCTCGGCGACGGGGTCCGCACCGCGCTCGACCCGCGGGCGGCCGGCCGGGTCCGCGTCCTGTCGCGGCGGCGGAAGAAGAAGGCGGGTTCCTGATGGCCATGACCCGGTTCGCGCTCCAGCGGCTGCTTTCGGCGCTGGTGGTCCTCCTCGTCCTGAGCGTCGCGGTCTACGCGCTCTTCTACCTCCTGCCCGGCGACCCGGCGCGGCTGGCCTGCGGGCCCAAGTGCACCGCCGACCAGGTCGACCAGGTCCGCACGCAACTCGGCCTGGACTCCCCGGCCTACGCGCAGTACCTGCACTTCCTGCACGGCCTGGTGGCCGGCACGGACGTCAGCACCGGCGTCGGGACCGAGCACTGCGGCGCTCCGTGCCTGGGCTTCTCCTACCAGAGCGGGGAGCAGGTCACCTCGCTGCTCGCCCAGCGCCTGCCGGCCACCGCCTCGCTCTCGCTGGGCGCGATGGTGCTGTGGCTGGTCATCGGCGTCGGCAGCGGACTGCTCTCCGCCCTGCGCCACGGCGGGATCGGCGCGCGGCTGCTCACCGCGCTGACGCTGGCGGGCAACGCCGTGCCCGTCTTCATCATCGGCATCCTGCTCATGCTGCTGTTCGTCTCGGTGCTGGGCTGGCTGCCCTTCCCGTCGTACGTCCCGCTCACCGAGGACCCCGAGCAGTGGGCGTGGAACCTGCTGCTGCCCTGGCTCTCCCTGGCCATCCTGGAGAGCGCCAAGTACGCACGGCTGACCCGCAGTTCCATGCTGGAGACGCTCGCCGAGGACCATGTGCGCACACTGCGCGCCTACGGCGTCCGTGAGCGTTCCGTCATCGGGCGGCACGCGCTGCGCGGCGCCCTTCCCTCGGTCATCGCGCTGTCCGCGCTGGACCTGGGGACGATGTTCGGCGGCGCGGTGCTCACCGAGTCGCTCTTCGGCATCCCGGGGCTCGGCAAGAGCCTGGTGGACTCGGTCAGCACCGAGGACCTGCCGGTGGTGGTCGGCCTCGTGCTGGTCACCGGCTTCTTCGTGGTACTCGCCAACGCCCTCGCGGACGTGCTGTACGCGGTGGCCGACCGACGGGTGGTGCTGGCATGACGTCACCGCTGATCGAGGTCGCCGACCTCACGATCGACTTCCCGACCGGGGCCGGCCCGGTCCGCGCCGTGGACGGGCTCTCCTTCACCCTGGAGGCGGGCGGCGCGCTCGGCGTCGTCGGCGAGTCCGGCAGCGGCAAGAGCGCCACCGCCTACGCCCTGCTCGGACTGCACCGGGACAGCGGCGCGGAGATCGGCGGCTCCGTGCGGGTCGCCGGGGTCGACGTGCAGACCGCGGAGGAACGCGAGTTGCGGCGGCTGCGCGGCGGACTGGCCGCGATGGTCTTCCAGGACCCGCTGTCCTCGCTGGACCCCTACTTCGCCATCGGAGACCAGATCGCCGAGGTGTACCGCGTGCACCACCCCAAGGCCTCCCGTCGGGCGGCCCGGCAGCGCGCGGTCGAGGTGCTGGACCGGGTGGGCATCCCGGACGCGCCGCGCCGCGCGCGCTCGCGCCCGCACGAGTTCAGCGGCGGCATGCGGCAGCGCGCGCTCATCGCCATGGCACTGGCCTGCGAGCCCCGGCTGCTGATCGCCGACGAGCCCACGACCGCCCTCGACGTCACCGTCCAGGCGCAGATCCTCGACCTCCTGCACGAACTGCGCCGCGAGACCGGCATGGGCCTGCTTCTCGTCACGCACGACCTGGGGGTCGTCGCGGGCAGCGTCGACCAGGTGCTGGTCATGAAGGACGGACGCGCCGTGGAACGCGGCCCGGTCGGCGAGGTGCTGGGCGCGCCGGAACAGGCGTACACCCGCGACCTGGTGGCGGCGGTGCCGCGGGTGGAGAACGCCCGGACGCCCGCGCCGGACGCGGGCGGCGGGCAGATCCTGCTGGAGGCCACCGGTCTGCGCCGGGAGTTCGGCCGGCGCGGCGCCCGCTTCGCGGCCGTCGACGACGTCTCGCTGACGGTGCGCGCGGGGGAGACCCTCGGTGTCGTCGGCGAGTCCGGCAGCGGCAAGACCACCCTCGGACGCATGCTCGTCGGCCTGCTGGAGCCCAGCGGCGGCCGGATCCGGCACGAGGGCGGCCGGACCGGGCTGCAGATGGTCTTCCAGGACCCCGTCTCCTCGCTCAACCCGCGGCGCAGCATCGGCGAGTCCATCGCCGACCCGCTGCGCACGGCCGGCGTCCTCGACGACGCGGCCGTGGTGGCGCGGGTGCGCGAACTGCTGGAGCGGGTCGGGCTCGACCCCGCCTGGTACCACCGCTACCCGCACGAGTTCAGCGGCGGGCAGCGGCAGCGGGTCGGCATCGCGCGGGCCCTGGCGCCCGAGCCCCGGCTGATCGTCTGCGACGAGCCCGTCTCGGCGCTGGACGTCACCACGCAGGCCCAGGTCGTCGCCCTGCTCGGCGAGTTGCAGCGCGAACTCGGCATCGCGCTGGTCTTCGTCGCCCACGACCTCGCCGTCGTGCGCCAGGTCAGCGACCGCGTCGCCGTCATGCGCGCCGGACGCATCGTGGAGCACGGGCCCGCCGACCAGGTCTACGAGGCGCCGGAGCACGACTACACCCGGGGCCTGCTGGCGGCCGTGCCGGTGCTGGACCCCGCCGCCGCGGCGGCGCGTCGCACGGAGCGCGCCCGCGTGGCGTGATCCGCACGCCCCTGGGGCAGGATGGGCGCGGCCCGCGCGACGTGCGCGGGCCGGGGGCGAGGGGAGCGCACAAGTGCGGCGGCGGGCGTTCATGATGGGGGGCGCGGTCGCGACCGCGGCCGCGCTGGGCGGGGGCATGGTGGGGGTGGCCGAGGACGCGCTGCCCGAAAGCGCCGCGTTCCGCAGGCAATTGGGCTGGACCGGCCCGGACGGCGTCGTCCCCGACGTGCCGGAAGGGCGGGTCACCCGGCGCCGGGTGACCTCGCGGGCCACCCGCAGCCGCCCTGAGCTGGTGACCGTCGACCCGCACGGCATCCCGGCCGCGCAGGCGGACCGGCTGCCGGTCTGCCTGCTGCTGCACGGCCGGGGCTCGTCGGCGTACGGCCTGGTGGAGCTGGGGATGGCCCGCTTCCTGACGCAGGCGGTCCAGGGCGGCGTCCCGCCCTGCCGCCTGGTCGCGGTCGACGGGGGCCAGGCCTCGTACTGGCAGGCGTCGGGCGGCTCGGACCCGCAGCGCATGCTGCTGCGGGAACTGCCCGGATGGCTCGGCGGCCGCGCCCCGCGCGCCGTGCTCGGCATATCCATGGGCGGCTTCGGCGCGCTGCGCTACGCCCGCTCCCGCGCCGTCGACGCCGTGGCGGTGCTGAGCCCGGCGCTGTTCCGCACCTGGACCGACGCCCGGGCGGTCGGGGTGTTCGGCGGGCAGATCGACTGGGAGGCGGACGAACCGCTGCGCCACACCGGGCAGTTGAAGGTCAAGGGCGACCGCGTCGGAGTGTGGTGCGGCCGCGAGGACCCGTTCCACGACGCCGCGCGGGAGTTCGCGGACGCCGTGCACCCGGCGGTGGCCGCCTTCGACCACGGCGCGCACGACGACGGCTACTGGCGCCGGGTCGCGCCCGACGCACTCCGCTTCGTCGGCGAACGCCTACTCGGTAAAAACGCGTAACGCTTGCGAAAGTTACGCCTCTTCACCCCTTTCGGTGGCACGGCGGACAACCGTCCGTCGTGTCGGCACGTCACCGGCATACGGTCATCGCGCCCGAGAAGACCGGTGCCGAGAGGGGGCAGACGTGCGGATCGCATTACTCACCGAGGGTGGTTATCCGTATGCGCGGGGCGAGGGGAGTGCCTGGGTCGACCGCCTCGTGCGCGGGCTCGACGCCCACGAGTTCGCGGTGTACACGCTCGGCCGCAGCGAACGCGCCGACGCCTCCGGGCTGCTGGAGCTGCCGCCGCAGGTGACCGCCGTGCGCACCCTGCCGCTGTGGGGCCCCGCCCCCCGGCCGGCGGCGGCCGGGACGAAGGCGCGCAGACGCCGCTCCCTGGTGCTGGAGCACTACCGCGACCTGGCCGGGACGCTCGCCGGCGACGTCGGCGCCAACGGCGTGGCGGACCGTTTCGCCTCCGCCCTCTACGGACTGGCCGACCTCGCCCGGGAGGACGGCGGCGTCCCCGCGCTGCTCCGCTCCGAACTCGCCCTGCGCGTCCTGGAGGACGCCTGCCGCGCACCCGGTGCACGCCCCCTGGTGGCCGACGCGGGCGTGGGCGACCTGATGGCCGTCGCCGACCAGCTGGAGCGCGCGCTGCGCCCGCTGAGCGCCCCCTGGTACGACGAGTTCGGCGACGCCCTGGCCGGAGCCGACCTCGCCCACGCCGTGACCGGCGGTACCGCGCTGCTGCCCGCCCTTCTGGCCAAACGGTTCTTCGGAACGCCCCTGCTGATCACCGAGTACGGCGTCCGCCTGCGCGAGACACTGCTCGCCCACCGCGCCGCCGGACTCCCCGCCCCCGTAAGGGCCCTGCTCGCCGCCTTCCACCGCCGCCTGGCCGGCGAGGCCTACCGCAAGGCCGCCCTCGTCACCCCCGGCAACGCCCACGCCCGGCGCTGGCAGGAGCACTGCGGTGCCGACCGCGAACGCGTCCGCACCGTCCATCCCGGCTATCAGGGCACCGTGCCCGGCCCCGTGGACACCGGCGGCGGCGACCCCGCGCTGGTGTGGGTGGGCCGGATCGAACCCGGCAAGGACCTGATCGCCCTGCTGCACGCCTTCGGCGAGGTCCGCCGCGCCGAACCCGGCGCCCGGCTGCGCATCATCCGGGCCGCCGACGCCGATCCCGGCTACCTGCACCACTGCCGCGCCCTGGCGGCCCAGCTCTTCCCCGACGAGGCCGCGAACGCGGTGACCGTCGGCGAGAGCCCGGTGACCTTCGAGGAACTCGGCGCGCCGGGCACCCCCGGACTCGCGGACGCCTACGCGGCCGGCGACGTGGTGGTGCTCTCCAGCATCGTGGAGGGCTTTCCGCTCTCCCTCGTCGAGGCCATGTTCTGCGGCCGGGCCACCGTCTCGACCGACGTCGGCGCCGTCCGCGAGGTCATCGGCGGCACCGGCCTGGTCGTCCCGCCCCGCAACCCCCGCGCGCTCGCCGAGGCGTGCGTCGCCCTGCTCCGCGACCCCGAACGGCGCCGGCGGCTCGGCGCGGCGGCCCGCGAACGCGCCCTGGAGCTCTTCACCGTCGAGCAGAACATCGCCGCCTTCCGCGAGATCTACCTCGACCTCGTCGCCCACGCCCCCGGCCGCGACGGGCCCCTGCGGGACGAGGACGGCGCGCCCGTGCCCTTCGGCCGGCCCGCCGAGGCGCACGTCCCCGGCCGCTGGACGGCCACCCCCACCTGGGCGCGCCGGCGCGAGCCCGCGTTCGCCGGCCCGGAGAGGCAGGACCACGCATGAGCCGCGCGCCGCAGGAGCAGTCGCACGACCGGCCCGCCGCCCCGGCGGCCGGCGCGTCCTGGGGCGACCCGCCGCCCCCTGCCCCCGCCGATCCGGCCGCCCGCAAGGCCGGCACCCCGCCGCGCAAGCACGGACCCGCCGACCCCGTACGCGGACTGATGCACCGTCACCACCACCTGTGCGCCGAAGCGGTGGACCCGCTGGAGATCGTCGCCGGACTGGAGGCGCAGGGCGTCACCGACCGGGTCGCGGGCTCGTTCCGCCATCGTGACGTCTTCACCCTCGCCGAGGAGCTGTACGCCCGGGTGCCCCGGGCCGACGGGCCGGAACCGGCCGCCGAGACACCCGTACGGCCCCCGGTGCTGCTGACCCTCGCCCCCGGCCTGGTGTGCGCGGCCGCCACCTGGGCGCTGCACACCCTGCACTCGCTCGCCGTCGTCGCCGTCGCCGGCCCGCTGCTGCTGGCCGCGCTCTTCGCCGCACTGCGCACCGGGCCGCTGCGGACCCCCTACGGCAACGGCGCCGGCGGCACCCTGTGGGCCTGCTGGCTGCTGGGGTTCGCCGCCTTCGCCGAGGGCGTCCGGCAGCCGGCCGCGGGGGCCGTCACGACCGCCCTGGCGCTGTCGCTCGCGCCCGCCGCCTGGTGCGCGCACCGCTTCGCCGTACGCGCCCGGGGCCATCTGCTGCGCAGCCGCAGCCTGGAGGAGTTCGGGGCCGCGGTGCGCCCGCTGCTCCTCGGCACCCTGGCGCTCCACCTGGCCGCGGTCACGGCCCTGCTGTGCGCCGCACGCGCCGTCGTCGGCGCCCCCTTCACCCCCGCCACCCTCGCCGGGCCCGCCGCGCTGGCCCTGCTGCTGTTCACCGGCCGCCTGCTGGCGATCCACGGCTACCCCGACGCCGGCGCGGTCGCCACCGGCCTGGCCTGCGCCGCCGAGGCCGTCGGCCTGGCCGCGGTCCCGCTCGGCCGGCTGTCGCTGGCCCCCGCCGAGGTTGCCGCCGTCGCGTGCGCCGCGGCGGCCCCGGCGCTGGCGGCCTACGCGCTGTCCGCGCTGTCCCGGGCCTCGGCCCACACCTTCGCGGCGGCGCCCGCGATGACCCGCCCCGCCCCGCGAGGCACGAAGAAGCAGTCAAGGAGCAACTGACGATGAACCACCGACCCCCGATCCCAGCGCACGCCCGGCGGAGGCACGCGCGATGAGAGTCCTCCTGCTCGGGGCCGACGGATTCGTCGGCCGTCATGTGGCGGAACGGCTGCTCGCCGACCCCGCCGTGCAGCTCACCGCGCTGGGCCGCAGCGACGACGCGGACGTGCGCTTCGACCTGTCGTCGGGGAGCCCGGGGGCGCTCGCCCGCTTCATGGACGCGGTGCACCCCGGCGTCGTCGTCAACTGCGCGGGAGCGATCCGGGGCGGCGCCCGCGAACTGACCCGGCACAACACGATCGCGGTGGCCACGGTCTGCGAGGCCATGCGCCGCAGCGCCACCTCGGCGCGGCTGGTGCAGGTCGGGTGCGCCGCCGAGTACGGACCCTCGCCCGCCGGCAGTTCCACCGCCGAGGACGCGGTGCCCCGGCCTGGCGGCCCGTACGGGGTCAGCAAACTCGCCGCGTCCGAACTGGTGCTGGGGTCCGGGCTGGACGCGGTCGTCCTGCGCGTGTTCACCCCGGTGGGCCCGGGCACCCCCGCCGCCTCGCCCATCGGCCGCCTCGCGGAGGCGCTGCGCCGGGCGATGCAGACCGGCGACGGGGAGCTCAAACTCACCGGACTGGGCGTGCAGCGCGACTTCGTGGACGTCCGCGACGTGGCCCGCGCCGTGCACGCCGCCTCCCTGTCCGCCGCGCAGGGCATGGTCAACATCGGCACCGGCCGCGCGGTCCCGCTGCGCGACGTCGCCGCGGGCCTGGCGGCCGCGGCCGGCTACACCGGCGCGCTGCACGAGGTCGAGGAGCCGCAGATCGCCGGCGGCGGCCCGCCGCACTACCCCGACGGCTGCGGGGCCTGGCAGCAGGCCGATGTCCGCACCGCGCGCGACCGCCTGGGCTGGCGGCCCAGAATCGCCCTGGAGGAATCACTCGCCGACGTCTGGATGGAGGCGGCATGCCGGGTCTGACCTCGGCCGGAACACGCCGGCCGATCGGCCGCTGCGACGGGCTCGGCTTCGGCGTGCCCGCGTACGCGCACCCGCTGGTCGCCCCCGCGGAGTGGGCCGAACTCGCCCGCCCCGAGGCGCCGCTGCACTGGGTGGTCGTCAACGTCTCGCGGGGGCCCGGCAGCCGCGTGGACCCCCTGTACACCGACGCGGCCGTGCGGCTGCGGGACGCGGCCGTACCCGTCCTCGGCTACCTGGACGCACGGCACGGGGCCCGCCCCTTCGGGCAGCTCGTCGCCGACGCGCACCGCTTCCTGGACTGGTACCGCGTCGAGGGCTTCTACGTCGACCGGGCCCCGACGACCTCCGCCGAGCTCCAGGACTGCCGGCGGCTGATCACCACGCTGCGCGCCCTGCTCGCGGTCGAGGGCGGCAGCCGCGGCCACGTGGTCCTCGGCCACGGCAGCCACCCCTACGAGGGCTACGCCGAGATCGCCGACCAGCTCGTCACGTTCGCCGGGCCCTGGACCCAGTACCGCTGGTCCGAGGCACCGGAGTGGACCGCGGCCCACCCGCCCGAGCGCTTCTGCCACCTCGTGCACGGCGTCCCCGCCCCGCACCTGGAGAACGCCATGCGGATCGCCCGCTGGCAGGGCGCCGCCACCGTCTACTTCACCGACCGCACCGACCACGCGGCCTGGGAGGGGCTGCCCGCGTACTGGGCGGAGGCGTCGCGGCTGCTGCAGAGCCAGCCGCCGCCCAGTATGTGACCGGATCGCGTCTCGGTCCTCGGGACGGCGGTCTTGGAATGAAGACGGGCGTGGCAGTGTTACGGGTAGAACCACCCGTAGTGATCGATCGACAAACGGAGTCCCCGTGTCGCTGCCACCCCTGGTCGAGCCGGCCGCCGAGCTCACCGTCGACGAGGTCCGCAGGTACTCCCGCCACCTGATCATCCCCGACGTCGGGATGGACGGGCAGAAGCGGCTGAAGAACGCCAAGGTGCTCTGCGTCGGCGCCGGCGGGCTCGGCTCGCCGGCCCTGATGTACCTCGCCGCCGCCGGTGTCGGCACGCTCGGCATCGTGGAGTTCGACGAGGTCGACGAGTCCAACCTGCAGCGCCAGATCATCCACAGCCAGGCCGACATCGGCCGCTCCAAGGCGGAGTCCGCCCGCGACAGCGTCAAGGGCATCAACCCGTACGTCGAGGTCGTCCTTCACGAGGAGCGGCTCGAGGCCGACAACGTGATGGAGATCTTCAGCCAGTACGACCTGATCGTCGACGGCACGGACAACTTCGCGACCCGCTACCTGGTCAACGACGCCTGCGTGCTGCTGAACAAGCCGTACGTCTGGGGCTCCATCTACCGCTTCGACGGCCAGGCCTCGGTCTTCTGGTCCGAGCACGGCCCCTGCTACCGCTGCCTCTACCCGGAGCCCCCGCCGCCGGGCATGGTCCCCTCCTGCGCCGAGGGCGGCGTGCTGGGCGTGCTGTGCGCGTCCATCGGCTCCATCCAGGTCACCGAGGCCATCAAGGTCCTCACCGGCACCGGCGAGCCCCTGGTCGGCCGGCTGATGATCTACGACGCCCTGGAGATGCAGTACCGCCAGGTCAAGGTCCGCAAGGACCCCGACTGCGCGGTCTGCGGCGAGAACCCCACCGTCACCGAACTCATCGACTACGAGGCCTTCTGCGGCGTCGTCTCCGAGGAGGCGCAGGCGGCGGCCATGGGCTCGACGATCACTCCCAAGCAGCTCAAGGAGTGGATCGACGACGGCGAGAACATCGACATCATCGACGTCCGCGAGCCGAACGAGTACGAGATCGTCTCCATCCCCGGCGCCCGTCTGATCCCCAAGAACGAGTTCCTGATGGGCAACGCCCTCCAGGACCTCCCGCAGGACAAGAAGATCGTCCTGCACTGCAAGACCGGCGTCCGCTCGGCCGAGGTCCTCGCCGTCCTGAAGTCCGCGGGCTTCGCCGACGCGGTCCACGTCGGCGGCGGCGTCATCGGCTGGGTCAACACGATCGAGCCGGAGAAGCCCGTCTACTGATCACCGTCCCGCTGACCGGCAGGGCCCCCGGAAGCCCGCGGCTGCGACGCCGCGGGCTTCTGCCGTTTCCGGCGGCCGGCGCCGCGCGGTCTCATTCGGGCCTGACCCGCGATCGCCCCGCCGCGCCCATCGCGCCGGCCAACCGTGCGGAACTCGCTGACCTGGTCTCGGACTTTCCTCTTGCCACTCATGACCGCGTACACCACGCTGTGGCTGACTGAGCCAAGTCGGTCAGGGGCCGTTCTCGTTTGCTCCCCATCAGCCACCGCGGCTGCCAGGCAGTCCCCGATCGATCGGGGAGGCGAGGGGGACGCTATACGCGGGGGTTGGGGACTTGCTTCCAGCCGTCGATCGACTTGGTCACGAACAGCGCTCGATAGACCTCGCGGGTCCACACAGTGGCGCCCTCACCGTACTCGGGGAGTTCCTCGAACGCCTCCTCTTCCGAGTCGTAGTTGTACTTCCGGCCCTTCGCGTCCTTGATCATCCACTCTCTGTCGGGCAGCCCCGCGAGTCCCATAGCCACGAAGATCTTCCTCCCCACTCGTCTGGGCGGGATCGTAGCGGCCGCGGCCTCGACGGCGGACAAAGGGGTATCACCTGCACTCCGGGTGAAGGCCGCGCGTGGCTAGGAGTCGCTGAACCAGGAGCCGATCGAGTTCCATTGGAAGGCATTCCGCCAGGCAATCCCGCCCGTCTCCCAGCCCGTCAGAGCCGCGACGACCTTCTCTGCTGAGAGTGTCCGTGTCTGGTAGTGCTCGGCAGGACTGCGATCACGGTATTCGAGTTCGTAGGTGCCGTCGGGCCGAAGCCACACCTGGGCGTAGCAGTCCGCCTCCACGGCACACCCCAGCACGAGGACCCCGTCGCGGGGAAGGCTCAGCACCGCTGCTTCCAGTCGCGCGCCGCGTGGGCAGTTCTGCTCGGGGCGGTGGCCCGGGTGCACTGCGGGATCGTCCCGGGCAGGCTCTGCGAGTGGCAGTCCGCAGGCGTCGACCAGTTCGAAGAAGAGGTCCTCCACGAGCGGATCCGCCCTCTTGGTCAAGACCGCACGCAGTGCTTCCCGATCCGCAATGAACGCGCCCTCGGCCGCCCAAAGGGCTATCCGATCCGCAGCCTTGGGCACATCCGCGAGCAACGAGCGGACCCTCCCGTCTTCGACCGGATCAAGGAAGGTCGACCAGGCGACCCCGGACGGGGTGAGACCGCGGACGTGGCAGACACCGCTGTCCATGACGCTCGCGATCATGACGGGCGAGCCGGTCGCTGCGACCAGCCGATGCAGCCAACGGTCGTCGTCGTTCTCCGGCAGATAGTCGTTCACCTGCAGCGTCTGCCAGCCACCGGGGCGCGGCCGGCACTCGTGGAAGTAATCGGCCTGCTCCTCGATGCACCACTCCGGGTCATCGAATGCCGGCAGGTCCCGCAACGAGGAATCGCTGCGCGCCAGAACGAAGTCGCCCGAGTAACCCATGCTTCCTCCCCAGAGAATGCCGCGATGCTAGCGACGGGGACGGACACCGGCCCGGGCGCCCACGCGGCCGGCGTAGCGACTTCGGCCGGGCGTTTCCATGAGCCAGTCGATCACCGGGGCGCCGTCGAACCTGGCGCGCGGCCGTCTCCGTCGCGGGTCGTACCCTGCACGGCCTCGCTGCCTGAGGGTGTGACGTCCGCGCTGTGGTGTGGTGCTTCGAAGGCCACAGTGTCGACAGGGCACTCACCCTCGCGGTCGGGGTCTTCGCCGCCGCGCCGATGTTCGGGCTCTACCTCACCGAGCCACCACGCCGGCGCGTGGGATGTGCCTTCGCGCTCCTGGCCGTGATCGTGTCGGCCGTGGTCGGCTTGGCGGTGCAGTCGTGGCTCTGTCCCACGCTCCCTGTGGGGTTCCCGATGGGCGAGATTGCCGGAGTGCCCATCGGGGCGGCCCTGTTCGCTCTGGTCGTCAGCCGGGCGAAGGCTGCCTGACGGGCGGTGCGAGTCACCCAGGGGCAGGTGCGGCCCGGCCTGTCGCGGCGATGACCAGCGGGGCGTCCTTCTTCGGCAGCGCGACCTCGTGGCTCCCGTCGGCCGTGGTCAGTTCGTAGAACGCGAACCTGCCGCCGTTCAGCGGCAGCTTCTTGTCGCGCTGCGTGAGCGTGAACGGGCCGGTGAGCACGGTCTCCTGCTTGGTGCGGCGCTCCTGCCACACCAGCGGCTGCCCGTGGGCGACCAGGAGCCGGCCCGGCTTGAGTTGCTGGATCTGCCGGCCCTTGCCGACGTTCAACGAGGCCACGTGGCCGAGGGTCTTGCTGAGCGCGATCGGAGACGTCACGGCAGTGATCTCGGCAGCCGTGGTGGGGCCGGCGAGGGCCGCGAGAGCCTGCGCCGGGCTACCCCGCCCGACGCCCGGTGCAGGCCCGGGTTGGCGCCGTCGCGGAGGCCGGGGAAGCCCTGGGCGATGACGGCCGCGGGGGCGAGGGGCATGGCGGGTGGCGGCGGGGCGCCGCGACGGCCCGAGCCGCCGCGGCGCCCGCCCGCGTCAGCGGCCCGCGGTCAGCGCCTCCAGCGATCCGCGGTGCAGGACGAGGTCGTCCGGGTCGGCCGGCAGTTCCCGCTCCCCGGCGGCCACCTGCCGGTAGCCCTCGTCCAGCATCAGCACGGCGTGCCGCAGGGCCGCGTACAGGGTGTGGAACTCCGGGTCGCGGGGGGTGTGCCCGGTCAGTTGCGCGTAGATCCCGGCGACCCGGCCGCCCTCCAGGAAGCCGGGCAGGCCGGGGAAGCCGGAGGCGGTCGCCAGTTCCTGGAAGCAGCGGTGCCGGTGCACCAGCCAGGCCAGGTCCAGTTCGCGGGGCCCGGCGCCGCTCATCTCCCAGTCCAGTACGGCCACGGGTGCGAAGTCGGCGTCGTAGACGATGTTGCCGATGCGGGCGTCGCCCCAGCTCAGCACCGACGGCCCGGGGTCGGCGGGCCAGATGTCCGCCAGCCGGGCGAAGGCCCGCTCGATCATGGGGGAGGGGGCCCGCCCCTTGACGACCCGGGCGTAGAGGGCGCGTTGCGCCTCGACGTGCTCCCGCAGCCCGCCCTCCGCCGGCACCGAGTGGATCTGCGCGAGCACGTCCACCGTGGCGCGCTCCAGCCGTGCCCGTTCCTCCTCGGTGGCGTCGAAGAGCCAGTTGGAGCCGTACGTGTACGGCATGACGTCCGGCGGGACGCGCCCGGCGACCCGCTCCATGACGAAGAACGGCGCGCCCAGGGGCTCCGGGTCGGGCTCCAGCCAGAGCAGCTCGGGGACGGGGACGCGGGTCCGTGCCGCGACGGTCCGGAGGGTTCGGTACTGGGCGGCCATGTCGTACGACGGGATGGCCGCGGGCCCCTCCGGGCCCGCCGCCAGCCGCAGTACGCAGGGCCGGACCCGCTGCCGGGCGGTGCCGGCTGGATGCGGGACGGCGAGGTCGAACAGGACGGTCTCGCCCGACGGGCCGACGGCGGCGGGCACGCGCACGTTCCGGCAGCGGGCGCCGGGGTGCTTGGCGTTCAGCCAGTGATCGAGTCGGCGGCACAGCAGTTCGGGGTCACGGGTGGTCGTGCGCACCGTGGTCACAGGGCCTCCTTGCCGGTGGAACCGCTGGGGGTGTGGCGGCCGATGCTGCCGAGCTCAAAGATGCCGTAGCCGACCCTGCCGTCCCTGGCGCAACGCGCGGCATGATCGGTGACTCCCTCCCCGGTCGGACGCACGACGGCCGGCCGGGCCGGTTCGCGCGCCGGTGGGTCGTGCGGGTTGTGCGCAGGCAGCTGACTGATGATGCGTCAGAGTTCCCGTGACGGGAAGAGGGCCGTCAGGTCCCGGATGTGTCGGACGTGGCGTCACCGGGCTTGCTGCGGGCCCGGCTCGGCTGCACGCGCAGCGGCTCGCCCGGCATCTTCGGGTGGTCCGGCGGGTACGGCATGTCCCCGAGCCCGCGGTCGCTCTCGTCGCGATCGGCCAGTTCCAGCACCGCGTCCAGGCGGAAGGCCTGCCCCTCCATGTCCGCGTGGACGTCGCCCTCCTCGGCGTACCGCACCGGCATGCTGGCCAGGTCGAAGTCGCGGGGGTGGGCGTCGGGCAGCTCGTCCCAGCGCAGCGGCGCGGAGACCGGGGCGCCGGGCCGGGGCCGGACGGAGTACGCGGAGGCGATGGTGCGGTCGCGGGCGGTCTGGTTGTAGTCCACGAAGATCTTCTCGCCGCGCTCCTCCTTCCACCACGCGCTGGTCACCTGCTCGGGCATCCGGCGTTCCATCTCCCGCGCGATGGCGATCGCCGCCCGCCGCACCCCGGTGAACGTCCACTCCGGCGCGATCGGCACGAAGACGTGCACCCCGCGCCCGCCGGAGGTCTTGGGCCAGCCGCGCAGGCCCAGCTCCTCCAGCAGCCCGCGCAGCTCGCGGGCGACCCGGACGGCGTCGGCGAAGTCCGTGCCGGGCTGCGGGTCGAGGTCGATGCGCAGCTCGTCGGGGTGGTCGAGGTCGCCGCGGCGGACCGGCCACGGGTGGAAGGTGAGGCAGCCGAGGTTGGCGGCCCACAGGACGGCGGCGGCTTCGGTGGGGCAGATCTCGTCCGCGTACCGGCCGGAGGGGAAGCGGATGCGGCCGGTGGGGATCCAGTCGGGCGTGTTCTTGGGCGCGCGCTTCTGGAAGAACGACTCGCCGCCGATGCCGTCCGGGTAGCGCTCCATGGTCGTCGGCCGGTCGCGCAGCGCGCGCAGGATGCCGTCGCCGACGGTGAGGTAGTAGCGGGCCAGGTCCAATTTGGTGAACGCGGATTCGGGGAAGTACACCTTGCCCGGGTTCGAGAGCCGGACCGTCCGCTCGCCGACGGTCAGCTCGACAGCCTCGCCCATGCCGCCACCGCCTCTCCCATGCGCACACCGTAGGCCCGACGGGCGTGCGCCGCCTGTCGGGCGGACAATCGCGGCATGGACCTCCCGGTGATGCCGCCCGTGAAGCCGATGCTCGCCAAATCGGCGCCCGCGATCCCGCCCGGCATGCTCTACGAGGGCAAGTGGGACGGCTTCCGTGCCATCGTCTTCCGCGACGGTGCCGAGGTCGAGATCGGCAGCCGCACCGGCAAACCCCTGACCCGCTACTTCCCCGAGGTCGTCGAGGCGGCGCGGGCCGCGCTGCCGGCGCGCTGCGTCGTCGACGGGGAGATCGTCGTCGCCCGGGACGGCCGGCTGGACTTCGACGCGCTGCTGGAGCGCATCCACCCCGCCGACTCCCGGGTGCGGCAGCTCGCCGAGCGCACCCCGGCCTCCCTCGTCGCCTTCGACCTGCTGGCGCTCGGCGACCGCTCGCTGATGACGGACCCGCAGAGCTGGCGCCGCCAGGCGCTGGTGGACGCGCTCGGCCCGGTGCGGCCGCCGGTGCACGTGGCGCCCTCCACGACCGACATCGACCTGGCCCGGCAGTGGTTCGAGCAGTTCGAGGGCGCCGGGCTGGACGGCGTCGTCGCCAAACCCCCGGACGTCGGCTACCGCCCGGACGAACGCGTCATGTTCAAGGTCAAGCACGAGCGCACCGCGGACTGCGTCCTGGCCGGCTTCCGCTGGCACAAGTCCGGCCCCGTCGTCGGCTCCCTGCTGCTCGGCCTGTACGACGCCGCGGGGCGGCTCCAGCACGTCGGCGTCAGCGCGTCCTTCCCGATGCGCCGCCGCGAGGAACTGGCGGCGGAACTGGAGCCGCTGCGCATGACGGGTGTCGAGGGGCATCCGTGGGCCGAGTGGGCGGAGGCCGAGCCGGGCGGCCGGATGCCCGGCGCCCAGAGCCGCTGGAGCGCGGGCAAGAACCTCTCCTGGGTCCCGCTGCGCCCCGAACGCGTCCTGGAGGTCGCCTACGACCACATGCAGGGCGACCGCTTCCGGCACACCGCCCAGTTCCGCCGCTGGCGCCCGGACCGCGACCCGGCCGACTGCACGTACGCGCAACTGGAGGAACCGGTGGGCTACGACCTGGCGGACATCCTCGGCTAGCGCTCGCGGACGGCAGACCCCCCCGGGCACGGTCAGCCCAGCGGGCCGCGCACCGGGACCAGCCGCAGCTCTTGGAAGGGCCGCCGCAGGGCGCCGGCGGGCAGCGGCGCGGACGGGGCCGCCCGGTGGGCGTCGGCGTCGGCGTGGGCGGAGAACCACACGACGACGTCCTCGCCGGTGCGCACGGGCAGCGCGGGGAAGCCGTTCTCGGCGTGCTCGGTGCGGTGCACCGCGCGGGCGGACGGCGGGGCCGTGAAGCCGGCCGGATCGGCCGGGTGGCAGATCGTCGCGACGACCAGCCCAGCATCGTCCGGAACGCGGTAGCCGGGGCCGCGCAGCAGCAGGACGTTGTCCGAGTCGGCCATGGTGGCGTTGGCCTCCGCGCGGTGCGCCCGCCAGACAGGGCCGCCGTAGAACGCCTGGAGGGCGCGGGTCCTGGCCGCCATGTCCGGGAAGGCGCGCATCCACACGAAGCGGTCCGGGGCGTCCAGGTCGCGGAAGCGCCCGCCGACGCGGATGCCCGCGGCCTCCTGGCCGGTGACGAACTCCCGCTCGAAGAGCGGGAGAAGGGTGCCGAGTCCGCCCGGGTGCAGCGTGTACTGGCGCAGTTCGACGATCTGCGAGGTCTCCATGGCGGGACCGTAGGGGCGGCCCACTGACATCTCCTGTCAGTGGGCCGGCCTCACAACGCCTGCCGTCGGGTGAGCTGGGTGAACGCCAGCCAGCCCGGCAGCACCGGCAGCCAGAAGGTCAGCACGCGGAACAGCAGGACGGCCGAGGTCGCCGTCGCCGAGTCCAGCCGTCCGATGGTCGTCAGGCCCGCGATCAGCGCGCCCTCGACCGCCCCGAGACCGCCGGGGGTGGGCGCGGCCGAGCCGAGCGCGTTGCCGGCCAGGAAGATCACGGCGACCGCCGCGAAGTTCACCTCGCCGTGGAAGGTCCGGACGCTGGCGTCCAGGCACAGCACGAAGAAGAGCGTCAGCAGCAGCGTGCCGCCGATGCCCGTGGTGAGCTTCAGCGGCTGCTGGAGGACGTCCAGCATGCGCGGCACCACACCGGCGAACAGCGCCCTGATCCGCGTGGACGCGAAGCGCCGCAGGGACGGGACCGCGGTGACGATCAGGAAGAGCACTCCGACGGTCAGCACGCCGGCCATCACCGTCCGGGACGGTGACAGGGACGGGGTCTTCTCCGTGCCGGTGATGTAGCCGAAGACCGCCAGCAGCATGATGTGCGAGCCGAGGCCGATCAGCTGCGAGGCGCCGACGCTGGCCACCGCCAGCCCCGGCCGCACCCCGGACTTCTGGAGGTAGCGGGTGTTGAGCGCCACACCGCCGATGGCGGCGGGCGCGACCAGCTTCACGAACGAGCCCGCGATCTGGGCCAGCGTCGTCTTCAGGAACGACAGCTTCTCCGGCACGAAGCCGGACAGCGCCATCGCCGCCGCGACGTAGCTCGCCGCGGACGCCAGCACCGCGACGATGATCCAGCCCCAGTTCGCCTCGGCCAGCAGGGTCGCCGGGTCGATGCTGCTGATCTGGGAGAGCAGGAAGTACGCGGCGAAGGCGCCGGCGATGATGCTCACCAGGGTGCGCGGCCGCACCCGCTCCAGCCGCACCGGCTCCACCGGGGCCTGCGGACGGATCAGCAGCACCTGGTGCCGGATACGCGTGAGCAGGTCCTCCTCGCGGGCCTCTTCCAGCGCGTCCTCCAGGGCCTTCTTCTCGGCCCGCCGCGCCGCCTTGGTCTCCTTGGCGGTCTCCTTGGACCCGCTGACCTGATCGGTTTCGGCTCCCGGGTCCGCGGTGGCCATCCGCCGCGCCTTGGAGGCGGCGAGCACCGCCTCGCGCTCGCGCTGAGCCCGTTCCCGGGCGAGCTGCTTGAGCGTCGCGCGGGTGGTGCGGCTCAGCGCGATGGGCTGCAGCAAGGGCAGCGAGTCGGCGACCGCGTCCGGGCCCAGGACGGCCACGGCGGAGGCCACCGAGCGCTCCGGGCCGACGCGCAGCGCCAGGGTGGTCAGCAACTGCGCCACGTCCATGCGGAGCACGAGGTCGCCGGCCGCGATCTCCCCGCCGCGCAGATCGGTCAGGAAGACCCTGCCGGAACGATCCACCTGCAAGGACTCGCCGACCAGCCTGCGGTGCGCGATACGCCGCGACTGGAGCGACCGCACCTGCTCCCAGGCGCCGCGCAGCAGCCCGTCGGTGATCTCCGCGTCGGACAGGGCGTCCAGCGAGCGGCCGCCCATGTGCTCGTAGACCAGCATCACCGCGTCCGGGCCGAGCTCGGACGTGGCGATCAGCCGGGGGGCGTTCGCGCCGGCGGAGATGGCGGCGTAGGCGAGCAGCGCCTCCTGCTCCAGCGCCTGCCGCAGCGACTGGAGGCTGCGGCGCTGGGTGATGCCGCGCAGCTGGAGCCGGCGCCACATGCGGTAGAAGAAGCCGTGCGCCTGCTGCTCGCGGTCCACCACTGTGACGTCCAGCAGCGGGCCGTCCTCCAGCGCCACCAGGTAGCGGCGGCCGCGCTCCGACTCCGGGGAGTCCGGGAACTCGTCCTCCGCCCGCACCGCGGTCAGTGGCGCGAAACCGACCCGGCGCAGGCCCGCCAGCAGGTTCTGGCCGGTCGGACGCACATTGGGCGAGCCGACGCCGTAGAGCGTGCCGTAGGCCACCGTCCAGCCGATCAGCACGGTGACGACGATCGAGAACGGCGTGGTGTAGCCGCCCATCAGCACGGCGAAGGAGTCCAGGAACAGCACCGACCACAGCGCCACCCGCCAGCGCGGGCGGCGCGCCATGCCGACCGCGGTCATGTAGGCGATGACCGGCGCGAGATAGCCGTGGACCGGGTCGGTCAGACCGCCGCCCGGCGCGTCCCGGGTCAGCGCGTCCCGGATCGCGACCGGCGCCGCGTCCGAGACCCACAGGTCGGTGGCGAGGGAGACGCCGTGCGCGAGGACGGCCGCGAGCACACCGTCGGCGATGCGCAGCCCGTCCCGCTTGATCAGCCGTTCCACGGCGAACGCGACGGGCACGATGAGCACCGCCACCGTCGCCAGCAGCCCGGCGATGGTGATCAGCGGCTCGGGCGCGTGCGTGGCGCCCTGGGCGATGTCCTGCTCCACGCCGGAGGTCGTCGCGTGGGCGAAGCCGGCGATGCCCAGCACCAGTGCGATGCCGAGGACGCCGAACAGGAAGCTCATGAGGTCGACGGGCCGGTGCACGCGAGCGGGCAGCAGCGGCTCGTCACGGGCCACCGGGTCGGTGTGCGGGCAGTCCTCGGCGTTGTGGGAGTCGTGGGGGGCGTGCGCGTCGTCGGCGCCCGCGTCCGAGGAGGCGTCGCCGTCACCGGTACCGGGGGAGCCGGCGGGGGGTGTGACCTTCGCCTCGTTCCCGGTGCTGCTCCCGGTCGCCGGCTCCCCGTCCCGCCCGCTGCGGGCGGGCTCCGCCGGCCCCGTGGGCTCAGCGGGACCGGTCGACGGCTTTTCCTTGTGCCGGTCCCCGTCGTCCTGGCCCTCAGGGGTGCCGGCCGCGCCGGCGGCGGCGACCTGCTCGGCCGCCGCGCCCGGGACGACGGCGACCGCGTCGGTGTCCGCGGATGCCGCGGGGGCAGCGTTCTCGCTGGTCAGAGGCACGTCAGAGGCAGCGCCGACCGCGCCAGCGGCTTCGTTCCCGCTCACGTCGTGCTTGCCGTCTGTCTCTTTTTGATCTCGTATCACCAGTCACCGCCCGGATGATGGTGGCACGAGCCGCCCGCGCATGGGCGCAGGAGGGGGCAATTCGCCGCCATCGGCACCCCCGCGCGCGCTCCCGTCCGCCCCGACTGTCGGTGCCCTCGGGCACGATGTGACGTATGAGCGAGGAGGAGACGGCCGACGGCGCCCCGGAGCTGCCCGCCTACGCGGAGCGTGTCCTGGACGTGACCGAGCGGATTCCGCACGGGAAGGTCATGACCTACGGCGATGTCGCCGAGTGGCTGGGGGAGGGCGGCCCCCGGCAGGTCGGCCGCGTGATGGCGCTGTACGGGGGCGCCGTTCCGTGGTGGCGCGTGGTGCGCTCGGACGGCGGCCTCCTGCCGGGCCACGAGCTCGACGCCCTGGCCCACTACCGCGAGGAGGGCACCCCGCTGCGCCCGGCCCCGCACGCCGCGAAGGGGCACATACCCCGCCTCGACATGCGCCGGGCCCGCTGGGACGGGACGGCGGCCCCCGACGGCCGCGACGGCCCCGGCGGTACGGACTGAACAGCGCGCGCTCACACCCTCCAGCTTCCGCCATCCGGGCGCCGAAGATGCCATCGGCCGTCCGTAAGGAGTACGGCGGGCGGCGCGCCCCGGCTCCCGCATCGGTACCGGAAGGGCGGGACGCGTCACGGCGCCGCCGGCCGGTGGCGTAGCGTCGGCACCCGGCCGCTCCCGGCCCGGCACACCAACAGCACATGAACGCACACGGAACCGGCGAACCACGTGACCTCCTCCTCCACTCGGCAGACGGACGCCGCCGCGCGGCGCTCCGGGGGGACGGTCGGGCCGTCGGGCGGCTACCGACTGCTACGGACCCCGCCGCAACGGGTGACGCCCCCTGAACTGGACGCCTCGCAGCGTGCGGTGGTTGAGCACTCCGGCGGACCGCTGCTCGTCCTCGCCGGACCGGGCACCGGCAAGACGACCACCCTGGTGGAGTCCGTCGCCGAACGGGTGCGGCGCGGCACCGACCCCGAGCGCGTCCTCGTGCTCACCTTCAGCCGCAAGGCGGCCGGCGAACTGCGCGACCGCATGGCCGCCCGGATGGGTGGCGCGGCGGCTCCGGTGGCGACCACCTTCCACTCGTTCTGCTACGCCCTGGTGCGCGCCCACCAGGCCCCCGAGCTCTTCGCCGACCCCCTGCGGTTGCTGTCCGGCCCCGAGCAGGACCTCGCCGTGCGCGAACTGCTTTCCGGCGAGCCCGAGCTCGAGCGCGCCGGGCGGGGCCGGGTGCGCTGGCCCGACGAGCTGCGGGCCGCGCTGACCACCCGCGGTTTCGCCGACGAGGTCCGCGCGGTGCTCGCCCGCACCCGCGAACTGGGCCTCGGACCGCGCTCCCTGGCCGCCTTCGCGCGCCGCACCGGCCGCCCGGACTGGACGGCGGCCGCCGGATTCCTCGCCGAGTACCTCGACGTCCTCGACCTCCAGGGCGTCATCGACTACGCAGAGCTCGTGCACCGCGCCGTGCTCCTCGCGGGCCGGCCCGAGGTCGCCCGCCACCTTGCCGGGGCGTACGAGGCCGTGTACGTCGACGAGTACCAGGACACCGACCCCGCCCAGGTGCGGCTGCTGCACGCGCTGGCCGGCGGCGGCCGCACCCTGGTGGCGTTCGGCGACCCCGACCAGTCCGTCTACACCTTCCGCGGCGCCGACGTGAACGGCATCCTCGGCTTCCCCGACGCCTTCCGGCACCGCGACGGCCGCCCCGCCGACGTCCGCGTCCTCCGGGTCGCCCGCCGCTCCGGCGCGCGGCTGCTCGCCGCCACCCGGCTGCTCACCGCCCGCATGCCGCTGACCCGGCTGCCGGCCGCCGCCGTACGCGCCCACCGCGAACCGGTCCCGGACCGCGACGGCGGCGCATTGGCCGTCCGCACCTACCCCACGCCCGGTGCCGAACTCGACGGCATCGCCGACGTCCTGCGCCGCGCGCACCTGGAGGACGGCCTGCGCTGGTCGGACATGGCCGTCCTGGTCCGCGCCGGCTCCCGCTCACTGCCCTCGCTGCGCCGCTCCCTCACCTCCGCGGGCGTCCCCGTCGACATCGAGGGCGACGACCTGCCGCTGCGCGACGAGCCCGCCGTGGCACCGCTGCTGCTCGCCCTGCGCGTGTGCGCACAGGCCGCCGTCCCCGCCGAGACCCCACCCGCGTGGCTGGGCGCCGAGGACGCCCTGACCCTGCTCGGCTCCCCGCTGGGCGGCATGGACGCCGCCGACCTGCGGCGCCTGGGCCGCGCCCTGCGCGAGGAGGAGCGGGCCGCCGGCGTGGCCGTGCCCAGGCCGTCGGACGAGCTGATCACCGAGGCGCTCGCCGAACCCGAGCGCCTCGTCGCACACGATCCGTCCTTCGCCCGCGGCGCCCAGCGCCTGGGCGGACTGCTGCGCACCGCGCGCGAGCTGCTCACGGACGGCGGCACCGCCGAGGACGCCCTGTGGGCGCTCTGGGACGGCACCCCGTGGCCGGGGCGGCTGGAGCGGGCCGCGCTGCGCGGCGGCGCGGCCGGCCGCAACGCCGACCGCGACCTGGACGCGGTCTGCGCGCTGTTCGACACCGCGGCGCGGGCCGAGGAGCGCACCGGCGGCCGCGGCGCGCTGAACTTCCTGGAGGAACTGGCCGCCCAGGACATCGCCGCCGACGTGCTGACCCGCCGCGCCGTCCGCCCCGACGCCGTACGGCTGATGACGGCGCACCGCTCCAAGGGCCTGGAGTGGCCGCTCGTGGTCGTCGCGGGCGTACAGGAGGGGCTCTGGCCCGACCTGCGCCGCCGCGGCTCCCTGCTGGAGGCCGACCGCATCGGGCGGGACGGCCTCGCCGAGCCGCTGACCCCGGGCGCGCTGCTCACCGAGGAGCGCCGGCTGTTCTACGTCGCCGCTACCCGCGCCCGCGACCGCCTGGTGGTCACCGCCGTGAAGGCAGCCGCCGACGACGGCGACCAGCCCTCCCGCTTCCTGCGCGAGCTCGGCGTCGAACCGGTCGACGTCACCCAGCGCGCCCGCCGCCCGCTCGCCGTCGCCCCCCTGGTGGCCGAACTGCGCGCCACCACCGTGGACCCGGCCGCCTCCCCGGCGCTGCGCGAGGCCGCCGCCCTGCGGCTGGCCCGGCTGGCCGCCCTGGAGGACGCGGGCCAGCCCCTGGTGCCCGCCGCGCACCCGGAGCGCTGGTGGGGGCTGTACGAGCAGACCCGCTCGGAGGTCCCGCTGCGCGACCGCGACCAGCCGGTGGCGCTGTCGGGCAGCGCCCTGGACCAGCTGGCCAACACCTGTGCCCTGCAGTGGTTCCTCGGCCGCGAGGTGAAGGCCGAGCCCCCGGCCACCGCCGCCCAGGGCTTCGGCAACGTCCTGCACGTCCTCGCCGACGAGGTGGCCTCCGGCCGCACCCCGGCCGACCTCGACGTCCTGATGGAGCGGCTGGACTCGGTCTGGAACGCCCTCGCCTTCGACGCGCCCTGGAAGTCGCAGCAGGAGAAGGAGAACGCGCGCGCCGCACTGGAACGCTTCCTGCACTGGCACGTCATGGAGCGCGGCCGGCTCCCCGTCGCCTCCGAGCACGGCTTCGACGTCACCCTGGAGACCGGCGAGGTCTCCGTCCGTATCCGCGGCAGCATGGACCGGGTCGAGACGGACGCCGAGGGCAACGCCTATGTCGTCGACTTCAAGACCGGCAAGAGCAAGCCCACCGCCGCCGAGGTCGAGCGCCACGCCCAACTGGCCGTCTACCAGCTCGCCGTGCGCGAGGGCGCGGTCGACGGGCTCTTCCACGACACCCGGCCCGCCCCCGGCGGCGCCGAACTCGTGCAACTGCGCCTGGGTGCCGCCCGCAGGGACGGCGGCGACGCGCAGCCCACCGTGCAGGCTCAGGAAGCCCTGACCGGGGAGTGGGCCGACGGCCTGCTCGCCGACGCCGCCGCCCGCGTCCTGGACGAGCGCTTCACCCCCTCCAGCGGCCAGCACTGCGACAACTGCGCCTTCAAGGCGGCCTGCAGCGCCCGCCCGGAGGGCCGCCAGGTCGTGGAATGACGCGCCGCGGCCCGCGGCCCGCGGTCCGCGGCGCGTCAGGCGCCTCGGTGACCGGTGAGCCTGGCGAGCACACCGGGGACGCCCGCGAGCGCCTGCGGGGCGGACCGGCGCAAGACGCCCGGCACTTCCACCTCGACGAGTGACGACGACACCATGGGCTCGTCGGGACGGTCGTTCAGCCAGTTGCCCAATTCCCCGGTGCCTTGCTCCTGGTGGACCGTCTTCACTATCGCCGCCGAGTCGAGGTAGATCACCAACGCTCCTCGTCGCGCATCGAGACGAGTGCGGCCGCCGTGTCGATCTCCGGGTCGCCGAGCGCGGGGGGCAATGGGACCGGGCCCGAGGCCGCAGGCGCGGTGGCGCGCCCTTCGGCGACGATGCCCCCGATCGGGTGGCAGCCCCGCGTCTCGGCCACGGCGGACCCCTGTCGGTGGCGCCCGATAGCCTCCCCTTTGTGTCGTCCCGTATCACCGGCCCCGAGCAGCTCAAGGAGCTGCTGGGCATCCCGTTCACCCCGGAGCAGCTGGCGTGCATCACCGCGCCGCTCGCGCCGCAGGTGATCGTGGCCGGTGCCGGGTCGGGCAAGACGACGGTGATGGCGGCCCGCGTGGTGTGGCTGGTCGGCACAGGGCAGGTCGCGCCGGAGCAGGTGCTGGGGCTGACGTTCACCAACAAGGCGGCGGGGGAGCTCTCCGAGCGCGTGCGCAAGGCGCTGGTCCGGGCGGGCGTCACCGACCCGGACCCGGCCGACCCCGGCCATGCCCCCGGCGAGCCGCAGATCTCCACCTACCACGCCTTCGCCGGGCAGTTGCTGAAGGAGCACGGGCTGCGCATCGGGCTGGAGCCGACCGCGCGGCTGCTCGCCGACGCGACGCGCTACCAGCTGGCCGCCAAGGTGCTGCGGGCCGCGTCCGGTCCCTTCCCCGCGCTCACCAAGGGCATCCCGGGGCTGGTCAGCGACCTGCTGGCCCTGGAGGGCGAGCTCGCGGAGCACCTGGTGCCGCCCGAGCGGCTGCTCGCGTACGACCGCGCGTGGCTCGACGAACTCGACGGCATCCGGCTCACCAACGCCGATCTGCGCCGCCTCCCCGAGACCGCCCGCGCCCGGACCGACCTCACCGGTCTCGCGGCGGCCTACCGGGCGGAGAAGGAGAAGCGCGACCTGCTCGACTTCGGCGACCAGATCGCGCTGTCCGCGACACTCGCCCGCACCCGCCCGGAGGTCGGCCGGATCCTGCGCGAGCAGTACGCGGTGGTGCTGCTCGACGAGTACCAGGACACCTCCGTCGCCCAAGGGCTCCTGCTCTCCGGCCTGTTCGGCGACGGCACCGGCCACCCGGTCACCGCCGTCGGCGACCCCTGCCAGGCCATCTACGGCTGGCGCGGCGCCTCGGTCGCCAACCTCGACGACTTCCCCCGCCACTTCGCGCACACCGACGGCACGCCCGCCCGCCGCCAGTCCCTGTCGGAGAACCGGCGCAGCGGCGGCCGTCTGCTGGACCTCGCGAATGAGCTCGCCACCGAACTGCGCGAACGCCACGAGGGCGTGGAGGCCCTGCGGCCCGCGCCGGGCGCCGAGCTGGACGGTGTCGTGCGCTGCGCGCTGCTGCCCACCCAGGAGCAGGAGATCGACTGGATCGCCGACTCCATCGCCCACCTGGTCCGCACGGGCACCGCGCCGGGCGAGATCGCCGTGCTGTGCCGGGCCGCGGGCCACTTCGCCGACATCCATGCCGCGCTCGTCGCCCGGGACGTGCCCGTGGAGGTCGTGGGCCTGTCGGGGCTGCTGGACCTGCCCGAGGTCGCCGACCTGGTCGCGGTCTGCGAGGTGCTGCAGGACCCCACCGCCAACGCCGCCCTCGTACGGCTGCTGACCGGGCCGCGCTGGCGCGTCGGCGCCCGCGACCTGGCGCTGCTGGGGCGGCGGGCGCGGCTGCTGGTGCCGGGCCGCGGCGACATCGCCGACCGGCTGGCGGCCGCTGTCCAGGGCGTCGATCCGGCCGAGGTGGTCTCCCTGGCCGACGCCCTGGAGACCTTCGTCGACGGGGAACCCGAGGACCGCCTGCCCTTCTCCCCCGAGGCCCGGGTGCGTTTCGCGCGGCTGGCCACCGAGATACGGGAACTGCGCCGCGCCCTGGCCGACCCGCTGATGGACGTCCTGCACCGGGTGCTGGCCGTCACCGGCCTGGAGGTCGAGCTCTCCGCGTCGCCGCACGCCCTGGCCGCGCGGCGCCGCGAGACGCTGCACGCCTTCCTGGACGTCGCCGCCGGTTTCGCCTCCCTTGACGGCGAGGCGACCCTCCAGGCCTTCCTGGCGTTCCTGCGCACCGCCGCCCAGTACGAGAAGGGCCTGGACAGCTCGCTGCCCGGCGGCGAGAACACGGTCAAGGTGCTCACCGCCCACAAGTCCAAGGGCCTGGAGTGGGACGTCGTGGCCGTCCCGGGACTGGTGCGCAAGGGCTTCCCGAGCGAACGCGGCCGGGAGTTGTGGCACACCAACCCCAAGGTGCTGCCGCATGCCCTGCGCGGGGACGCCGCCACGCTCCCCGACGTCCAGGAGTGGTCGCGGGCGGGCCTGGCCGAGTTCAGGACGGCGATGGCCGAGCACAACCGCGTGGAGGAACTGCGCCTCGGCTACGTCACCTTCACCCGCCCCCGCTCCCTGCTGCTGGGCTCCGGCCACTGGTGGGGTCCCTCGCAGAAGCGCCCCTTCGGGCCGTCGGCGTTCCTGGACGCGCTGCGCGCCCACTGCGAGGCCGGCCACGGCGAGGTCGAGCACTGGGCCGACCCGCCGGGGGAGGACGACACCAACCCGGCCCTCACCCGCGGCACCGAGCCCGCCTGGCCGCTGCCCCTGGACCCGCAGGCCCTGGGCCGGCGCCGCGAGGCGGCCCGCCGCGTGCTCGACCACCTGGACGCCTCCTTGCGGCAGGCACCCGCCGGCGCCGCACCGGCCGATCCCGACTGGCCGCCCCCGGAGGAGGAGCCGCCCTTCGACGACGAGGAGCTGCCGTACGGCGTCGAGGACGAGGAACCCGGCGACTGGGAGGACTGGCCCGCCGAGCGGCCCGCCGTCCCCGCGCCGCGGCCCACGCCCGGGCCGGAACCGGAGCCCGAACCCGAACCCGAGCCGGAACCCGAGCACGGGCACGGCGGCCGCACGCCGCTGCTGCCGGAGGAGGCGCGGCTGGCCGCCTCCTGGGACCGCGACCTGGACGCCCTCGCCGCCGAGTTGCGCCGGGCCCGTGCCACCGTGCGCGACGTGCCGCTCCCGCCGACGCTGACCGCGTCCCAGCTGCTGCGCCTGGCGGCCGACCCCGACGGTTTCGCCCGCGAGCTCGCCCGCCCGATGCCGCGTCCGCCGAGGCCCGGCGCGCGCCGCGGCACGCGCTTCCACGCCTGGGTGGAGTCCCGGTTCGAGGAACTGCCGCTGATCGCCCCCGAGGACCTGCCGGGCATGGAGGGCGACGACGAGATCGCCGACGAGCACGACCTCGCCGCGCTCAAGGAGGCCTTCCTCGGCACCCCGTACGCCGACCGCACGCCCTACCGGGTCGAGGCGCCGTTCCAGCTCAGCCTGGCCGGCCGGGTGATCCGCGGCCGGATCGACGCCGTCTACCGCGAGGGCGGCCGCTACGAGATCGTCGACTGGAAGACCGGCCGCGCCGGCACCGCCGACCCGCTGCAGCTCGCCGTCTACCGGCTCGCCTGGGCCGAGCAGCACGGCGTGCCACCGGAGGAGATCGCGGCGGCCTTCCTCCACGTCCGCACCGGCGAACTGGTCCGCCCGTCCGTGCTGCCCGGCCGGGCGGCGCTGGAGCGTCTGCTGCTGGGGGAGCCCGGAGGCGACGAGGGGTCCGGGGCCGCCGCCCGATAGGCTCGTCGCCATGAGCACCACCCCGGACAGCGCCGTCCGTACGTACATCGCGACCCACCGTGAGGCTTTTCTCGGCGAACTCGCCGACTGGCTGCGCATCCCGTCCGTGTCGGCCGATCCCGAGCGGTCCGCGGACGTCGAGGACAGTGCCCGGTGGCTGGCCGCGAAGCTGCGGGAGACGGGGTTCCCGGTCGCCGAGGTGTGGCCGACCGCGGGCGCGCCGGCGGTCTTCGCCGAGTGGCCCTGCGACGACCCGGACGCGCCGACGGTGCTGGTCTACGGCCACCACGACGTGCAGCCCGCGGCCCGGGAGGACGGCTGGGACAGCGATCCCTTCGAGCCCGTGGTCCGCGACGGGCGGATGTACGCGCGCGGCGCCGCCGACGACAAGGGCCAGGTGTTCTTCCACACGCTCGGTGTCCGCGCCCACCTGGCCGCCACCGGCCGCAGCACGCCCGCCGTGCACCTGAAGCTGCTGGTCGAGGGCGAGGAAGAGGCCGGCTCACCGCACTTCGCGGGCCTGGTGCGGGCCCACGCCGGCCGGCTGGCGTGCGACACGGTGATCGTCTCCGACACCGGCATGTGGGACGAGGACACCCCGACCGTCTGCACCGGCATGCGCGGCCTGGTCGACTGCCAGGTCGACCTGCGCGGCCCCGACCAGGACGTGCACTCGGGTTCCTTCGGCGGCGCCGTCCCCAATCCGGCCACCGAGGCCGCCCGGCTGGCCGCGGGGCTGCACGACGCGGACGGCCGGGTGGCGATCCCCGGCTTCTACGACGGCGTCGTGGAACTGGCCGGGCGGGAGCGGGAACTGTTCGCGCGGCTGCCCTTCGACGAGAAGCGCTGGCTGCGCACCGCCCGGTCGTACGCGGCGAGCGGCGAGGCCGGCCACTCCACCCTGGAGCGGGTCTGGGCCCGCCCCACCGCCGAGGTCAACGGCATCGGCGGCGGCTACCAGGGTCCCGGCGGCAAGACGATCGTGCCGGCCTCCGCCCAGCTGAAGCTGTCCTTCCGGCTCGTCGCAGGGCAGGACACGGACGTGGTGCAGCGGCTCGTCGCCGACTGGATCGCCGCACGCGTCCCGGACGGCATCCGGCACGAGATCACCTTCTGGGGCGCCACCCGCCCGTGCCTGACCCCGCTGGACCACCCGGCGCTGGGCGCGCTGACCCGCGCGATGGGGCGGGCCTTCGGCAAGGAGATCCTGTTCACTCGTGAGGGTGGTTCCGGACCGGCGGCCGACCTGCAGGACGTGCTCGGCGCGCCCGTCCTCTTCCTGGGAATTTCCGTGCCGTCCGACGGTTGGCACTCAGTGAACGAGAAGGTCGAGATCGACCTGCTCCTGAAGGGCGTGGAGACCTCCGCGTACCTGTGGAGCGAGTTCGCGACCCGGTGAGCATCCGCAAGAATCCGCGCGTTACGGGGAGTTGACAGCAGCTTTGTCCGAAATGCCTGGTACGTCCGGTAATTCCGGCACCGGGAAGGGCTCCGGCCCGGTGCCCGACCCGGCGGCCCTCCCACCCCTGGCCCGCTGGTCGGGCATCGACCGCGCCGCCCTCCACCGTCTCGACGAGGCATGGCTGGCGGCCGCCTGGAGCCACCCCACCACCCGGGTCTTCGTCGTCTCGGGCGGCCAGGTACTGGTCGAGGACACCCCGGACGGCGGCACCGAACTGGTCATGATGCCCTCCTTCGAGGCGCCGGAGGCCGAGGTGCACCGCTACTTCCTCGGCATCGACGAGGACGGGGTGCGCTACTTCGCGCTGCAGAAGGACACCCTCCCGGGCCGGATGGACGACGTGGCCCGCCCGGCCGGGCTGCGCGAGGTGGGCGCACTGCTCTCCGACCGCGACGCCGGCCTCATGGTGCACGCGGTCGCCCTGGAGAACTGGCAGCGGATGCACCGCTTCTGCTCCCGCTGCGGCGAGCGCACGGTGGTCGCCGCGGCCGGTCACATCCGGCGCTGCCCGGCCTGCGGGGCCGAGCACTACCCGCGCACCGACCCCGCGGTGATCATGCTGGTCACCGACGACCAGGACCGCGCGCTGCTGGGCCGCCAGGTGCACTGGCCGGAGGGCCGGTTCTCGACCCTGGCGGGGTTCGTGGAGCCGGGGGAGTCGCTGGAGCAGGCCGTCGTCCGCGAGGTCGCGGAGGAGGCGGGGGTGACGGTGGCCGGGGTGTCGTACGTCTCCAGCCAGCCGTGGCCGTTCCCGTCCAGCCTGATGCTGGGATTCATGGCCTGGGCCTCGTCGTCGGAGATCACGGTGGACGGCGAGGAGCTGCACGAGGCGCGCTGGTTCTCCCGCGAGGAGTTCCGCAAGGCGATGGAGACGGGCGAGGTGCTGCCGCCGCACGGCATCTCCATCGCGGCCCGGCTCATCGAGCGCTGGTACGGCAAGCCGCTGCCGACACGGCCCTGACGGGCGTCCCGGCGCCTTCACGGGGGCCGGAGAAGCGGACGGGCCCGGCCGCGGGGACTTCCGCGACCGGGCCCGCCGGGCCGGGCCTCAGCTCGCCAGGGCCTGCTTGACCTGGGCGAGGCTCGGGTTGCTCAGCGGGATCGGGTCCGCGCCGCTCTCCGGGGTGACCAGCAGCGTCGGGACCAGCTGGTTGCCGCCGTTGACGGTCTCGACGAACTTCGCCGACTCCGGGTCCTGCTCGATGTTGATCTCCTTGAAGGGGATGCCCTCGCGGTCCAGCTGGCCCTTCAGGCGGCGGCAGTAGCCGCACCACGTGGTGCTGTACATCGTCACAGTGCCGGACATCGGTGTTCGCTCCTCAGGTCTGGGGATCTCGGGTCTGGGGCCTGGGGGTCTTGGGCCCCGGTCGGGATGGCGTCCTGGAAACGCCGTCCCCAGGGTCTCGCATTCCTTGCATTCGCATCCGATCCGACGATCGGACCTCAGCTGTGGATAACTTTCCCGGGTGCCTCCCGGGACCTGGCAGCATGGCGGGGTGACTGCTCCCACGCATACCCCGCTCTTCCCGGAGTTCCCCGCCGTCCCGGACTCCCCGGACGCCGTGCTCGCCGGGCTCGACCCCGAGCAGCGCGCGGTCGCCACCGCGCTGCACGGGCCGGTGTGCGTGCTGGCCGGCGCCGGGACGGGCAAGACCCGCGCGATCACGCACCGCATCGCGTACGGGGTGCGGGCCGGGATCCTGCAGCCCGCCAGCGTGCTCGCGGTCACCTTCACCGCCCGGGCGGCCGGCGAGATGCGCGGCCGGCTGCGGCAGCTGGGAGCCGGCGGCGTGCAGGCGCGCACCTTCCACTCCGCCGCGCTGCGGCAGCTCCAGTACTTCTGGCCGCGCGCCATCGGCGGCGAGATGCCGCGGCTGGCCGAGCGCAAGATCCAGCTGGTGGCGGAGGCCGGGGCGCGCTCGCGCATCCGGCTGGACCGCAACGAGCTGCGCGACGTCACCGGCGAGATCGAGTGGGCCAAGGTCACCCAGACCGTCCCCGAGGACTATCCGGCGGCCGCCGCCAAGTCCGCCCGCGAGGTCCCGCGCGACGCCGCGGAGATCGCCCGGATCTACACCACGTACGAGCAGCTCAAGCGCGACCGCGGCGTCATCGACTTCGAGGACGTGCTGCTGCTCACGGTCGGCGTCCTGGAGGACCGCCCGGACGTCGCCGAAGCCGTCCGCGGCCAGTACCAGCACTTCGTCGTCGACGAGTACCAGGACGTCAGCCCGCTGCAGCAGCGGCTGCTCGACCTGTGGCTCGGCGGGCGGGACAGCGTCTGCGTGGTCGGCGACGCCTCGCAGACCATCTACTCCTTCACCGGCGCCACCCCCGAGTTCCTGCTCGGCTTCCGCACCCGGCACCCGGACGCCACCGTGGTCAAACTGGTCCGCGACTACCGCTCCACCCCCCAGGTGGTGCATCTCGCCAACGGACTGCTGTCCCAGGCCCGCGGCCAGGCCGCCCAGCACCGGCTGGAGCTCGTCTCGCAGCGCGAGGCCGGCCCCGAGCCGTCCTACACCGAGTACGCGGACGAGCCCGCCGAGGCGGAGGGCACCGCGCGGCGGATCCGGGAACTGATCGACGACGGAGTGCGGCCCAGCGAGATCGCCGTGCTCTACCGGGTCAACGCCCAGTCCGAGGTGTACGAGCAGGCCCTCGCCGACGCCGGGGTGCCCTACCAGCTGCGCGGCGCCGAGCGCTTCTTCGAGCGGCCCGAGGTCCGCGAGGCGGGCATGCTGCTGCGCGGCGCGGCCCGGGCCAGCGATCCGCTGGAGGACGCGGACCTGCCCGGGCACGTCCGGGCGGTGCTGGGCACCCGCGGCTGGTCCCCGGAGCCCCCGGCGGGCTCCGGCGCGGTGCGTGACCGGTGGGAGTCGCTGGCGGCGCTCGTGCGCCTCGCCGAGGACTTCGCCCGCGCCCGCGCGGACGCCGTGCTCGCGGACTTCGTCGCCGAGCTCGACGAACGGGCCGGCGCGCAGCACGCCCCGACCGTCGAGGGCGTCACGCTCGCCTCGCTGCACGCCGCCAAGGGCCTGGAGTGGGACGCGGTGTTCCTGGTCGGCCTGACCGAGGGCACGATGCCCATCACCTACGCCAAGACCGACGAACAGGTGGAGGAGGAGCGGCGGCTGCTCTACGTCGGCGTCACCCGCGCCCGCTTCCACCTGGGGCTGTCCTGGGCGCTGTCCCGTTCCCCGGGCGGCCGCGGCGGCCGGCGGCCCTCGCGCTTCCTGGACGGACTGCGGCCGGGCACGGCCGCCAGGGGCCGGGCGGGCGCCCGCCCGGCCGCCGGGGGCGGTGTGGAGCGCGGCGCGGGCGGCCGGCGGAAGCGTGGACCGGTGCACTGCCGGGTCTGCGGCCGCGCGCTCTCCGACGCGGGCGAGATCAAGCTGATGCGCTGCGAGGACTGCCCCTCCGACATGGACGAGGCGCTGTACGAGCGGCTGCGCGAGTGGCGGGTCGAGCAGGCCAAGGCGCTCGGTCAGCCCGCCTACTGCGTCTTCACCGACAAGACGCTGCTCGCCATCGCCGAGGTAAGGCCTTCCACGGAGGCAGAATTGTCGGTTATCTCCGGAGTCGGAGCCCGCAAACTGGACAAGTTCGGCGCCGACGTCCTGGCCCTGTGCACCGGCTCCGGGACGGGTGATGAAGCTGTTGCAGAAGACTCCGGAAAATAGTTTGCGCGCCCCGAGGAAATCCCCATAGCCTGCGTGAGCGCGGACGACGCGGCTTCGTGGAGGACCTTCCCGGAGCGGTGGAATCCGTGATGTACTGACCCAGCACAATCTGTCCGGACCAGCCCACGAGACGCCTGAGAGGAGGCGAGACCAGTGATCACTTACACCGACATCACGACCGATCGCACGGTCATCGCCGCCTGCCCGCTCGGTGCCTCGCTTGTCGGCACCGGTCTGTCCAGCAGCCTGTCCGGTCGTCTGTCCGTCCTGGGCACCCCCGCTCTCTCCCTGCGGGAGCGCGCGGGCGAGCGACCGACCCAGGCGCCGGCGGAAGCGGTAATGGCAATGGCCAAGGGCTATGCCTTTGCGGCAGCCAATGGTGCCGGAAACCCGAAGACGCAGCAGCACCCGAAGTGGGCCTTCCGCGGGCTCGAACCCTGGAGTGATCCAGCCTGACAGACGATCAGGCCGGCGCCTTCAGGGCCGCGGAATCCCAGACCGGGATCCGCGGCCCTTCTGTTTTCCCACCCCAAGACAAACAGATGAGGAACGAAGCGATCGTGCACATCACCTCGCACGCACCGTCCGTACCCACCCCAGTTCGCCCGCCTGACCCGGAGGTCACCTTGATCCCCCTCACCGAGCTCGACGACGAGATCGAGCGCCTCGGCGTCCCCGTCCCGTGCCGGACCTTCGACCCGGAGGTCTTCTTCGCCGAATCCCCGGCCGACGTCGAGTACGCCAAGTCGCTGTGCCAGACCTGCCCGGTCCGTGAGGCCTGCCTCGCCGGCGCGAAGGACCGCCGCGAGCCCTGGGGTGTCTGGGGTGGAGAGCTGTTCGTCCAGGGTGTCGTGGTGCCCCGCAAGCGGCCCCGTGGCCGTCCGCGCAAGAACGCGGTCATGGCATGAAGCGCCCAGCCGTCGGAACGATCGATCGACCCCTCACGCGCGACCCGATGAAACAGGCCCCGATGATTCCGCCCACCAGCGAACGCCCCGCACCCACTGCCGACGCGCCGACCGCGCGCCAGAACAGGAACCTTGAAATGCAACTCATGCCAGAAGCCCTGGCTCGCGCCCATATGCAAGAGCGCCTCTACGAGGCCGAGCACGAACGCATGGCGCTGCGCGCGCTCAGGGCCCGCCGACTGCAGCGCCGCGCCGAACGAGCCTCGCTGCGCGCCCGCCGGGCGCTCGCGATGGCCGTGATGCAGTAGCGGTAACACGCGGTCACACATCCGTAACGACACACAACCGCGGGGCCGGTCGATTTCGACCGGCCCCACGATATCGTCACGAAGTGGACCAGAAGACTCAAGGCGATCGGGTCGGGACTGCTCCCATGACGACGACGTGCGCCCGCTGCGGCGCGGTCGCCCAGGGGCTCCCCCTCACTTGGACCTGCTCCGTGGAGAACGGCAGCCGCGTGTACTTCTGCGACGACTGCGCGCGCGGCAACATCCGCAGTATCGAGGGCCGGCTCGACTCCGCCTGGTGGTAGCGGTCCGGTCCCCTGCCCTACGCCGAGGCGTCCTCGACCTCGGGCAGGGGCGCCTCGCCGTCGCCGGCGAAGCCGGGCAGCCACTCGAGCAACTCGTCCCGCAGCCGCACGGTGGCCGCCAGCTGGCACAGCACCCCGATGGTGCTCAGCGTCACCCGGTGGATCAGCAGGTACGAGGGCGGCAGATTGAGCTGCTTGCCCAACTGGTGCGCGGGCGAGCGCGGATCGGCGATCCGCGCGGCCTGGGCGCGCATCCAGTCGCGCGCGAAGGTGAACTCCTCCACCGCCGCGGGCTCGATGATCGGACGCAGATAGTCCAGTACCGCGTCCGGGTCGAGGTCGATGGTCGGCCTGACGAAACCCTCCTGGCGGAGCATCGCGTGCACCGACTCGGCGTCGTCCGCCAGCGCCATGCGCAGGGCCGTCCCTATCGGTACCGGGAGCCCCTCCGGAAGGCGGTCGACGGTACCGAAGTCCAGCACGCCCAGCCGCCAGCCGGCCGCGGGGCCGTCGTCCGTGAGCAACCGGAAGTTGCCGGGGTGCGGGTCGGCGTGCAGCAGCCCCGTGCGGGCGGGGCCGGCGAACAGGAAGCCCGCCAGCAGCTGCCCCGCGCGATCGCGCATCTCCTGGCTGCCCCGGGAGATCACCTCCGCCAGCGGCACCCCGTCCATCCACTCCGTGACCAGCACCCGTTCCGTGCGGTGCACCACATCCGGCACGAACACGTCGGGGTCGCCGGCGAACTCCGCCGCGTGCGCGTGCTGGGCCTGGGCCTCCAATTCGTAGTCCAGTTCCTCCGAGATCCGGTCGCGCAGCTCCGTGATCAGGGGCTTGATGTCCATACCGGGGATGAGGGGCCCGAACAGCCGGGCCACCCGGCCCAGTTGGTTCAGGTCCGACAGCAGGGCGTCGCCCGCGCCGGGGTACTGGACCTTCACCGCGACCTTGCGGCCGTCGTGCCACACGGCGCGATGCACCTGGCCGATGGAGGCGGCCGCCGCGGGCTGGTCCTCGAACTCGGTGAACAGCTCGCGCCAGTCCTCGCCCAGCCGCTCCGCCAGCACCCCGTGCACGGTGCGGGTGGGCATCGGCGGCGCAGCGTCCTGCAGTTTGGTCAGCGCCGCCCGGTAGGGTCCGGCGACCTCCTCGGGCAGCGCGGCCTCGAAGACGGACAGTGCCTGCCCGAACTTCATCGCCCCGCCTTTAAGGGATCCCAGGGTCGCGAAGAGCTGTTCGGCGGTCCGCTTCTGGAGTTCGGCCGAGACCTCGTCCGCGGGGCGGCCTCCGAGCCGCTTGCCCAGCCCCAGTGTCGCCCGGCCCGCGAATCCCAGGGGGAGCGCGGCCAACTTGGCGGTACGGGTCACCGCTTTACGCGGAAGATCAGACATGCGCCCCCACTTTCCGGTCGGTCACCCCGTCATTGTCCCCCGCCCTTCCCCGACAGCGGCACCCAGTTCCCGGGTCGCACCACATCCGCACCGGCGGTCCGCGGGGACCGGACGCATCTCGCTCGCCAGCCGGGCGAGCCCCAGTTCCCAGCGCGCGCCGCAGCTCGGCGGCCGTCCCCCGTCGACGAACGCCAGGGCATGGGCCGCCGCCACCCCCGCGACCGTCGTGGCCAGCGCCACGTCGCAGGCCGGCACCCCGCCCCGACCGGACCGCAGCTGCGCCAGTACCCGGGGCCACGCCGCGTCCGCGTCGGCCATCCGCAGCCCGAGGCAGCCGGCGCAGCCGGTGCTCCCCGGCACCACCAGCGGACCGACGACCCCCATGCCCTCCAGCACCCCGGCGTAGAGATGGGGGATCCCCGCCGCCAGCAGCGGCTCGGCCTCACGGGGATCGGGCGCGTAGGCCGCCAGCCCGTCCCTCGGTGCGAGCACGACCAGCGCGAGCCCCGGGTCCGGCCGGGCGGCCGGCCCCCGTCTGCCGACCGCACCGGCCCGCGGATCGGGTGCCGCCCGCCGGACCAGACCGCGCGCCGCCGCGTCGCGGCGCTCGCCGATGTGGTCGGCGGGGATGCCGCCCGGCGCGGTGTCCCACGGTTCGACCCGGCCGTCGTCGCGGACGTCGACCCGGCCCACCCCCGCCGCCGAGAGCACCGCCGCGATCGTGCCGCCGACGCGCCCTGCCCCCACCACGCGGACCCGCGTGCCGCGCCGGTCCCGTATCCGGGCGGCCGCGCCACCGGGATCGGTGTGGACGACGGACAGCGCCGCCAGGTCGGGCCGGAGCCGGTCCAGCGCGGCCGAGCGGTGACTCATCGCCTCCGACAGCTCCGCGTGCGAGGACGCGTCGTCCAGCACGCCGCCCTCGGCGAGCAGCCCGAGCAGCCGCCGGGCCTGCCGGGGCTCCAGCCCGAGGGACTCGGCCTCCCGGGACAGTGGGCCGATCCCCCGCGTGCCGTCGAGCAGGTCGAGGAAGGCGGACGCCGCGCCGTCCACCGAGTCCAGCACGACGGCATGGGCCGGGTCGACCCCGAATTGCAGGCTTTCCCGGCTGCGCCAGCTGCGGCGCATGGCGGGTTTGAGCATGGGACGCATCGCCACCCCCGTGGACGGGGACCTCCGGTGGGAGATCCCGGTGAATCCGTGACGACCAGCATGCACGGAATCCGCGAACCGGCCGCGAAAGTTATCCACAGGTAGCGGCAATGATCATTTGATCGGTAAATCCAAGGGTCTCGTCTTTTTTCAGGTGAGCACACCCCGGGGCGGGACTTCACGGACCCCGTGCGGGTAAGTTCGTGCCGTGTCCGCCGACCCCTCCCACAGCCTTTCCAGCCAGCCCCCGCGCGTCTCCCGGACCAGCGCGGTGGAAGTGCGCCGGAGCGCCCGTCGACGCCGCACGGTCTCGGCGTACCGCGAGGGCGACGTCACCGTGGTCCTCATCCCGGCGCGGATGTCCGCCGCCGAGGAGAAGCGCTGGGTGACGGTCATGCTCGACAAGCTCGCCGCCCAGGAGAGCCGCAAGATGCTCGGCGACGAGCAGCTCGCCGCCCGGGCCGCGCAGCTGTCCGCCCAGTACCTCGGGGGCCGCGCCGCCCCGCGCACCGTCCGCTGGGTGACCAACCAGAACTCCCGGTGGGGCTCGTGTACGCCGGCCGAGGGCAGCATCCGCCTGTCCCACCGGCTTCAGGGCATGCCCGAGTACGTCGTCGACTACGTTCTCCTCCATGAGCTCGCGCACCTCCTGGTGCCGGGCCACGGACCGGACTTCTGGAAGGTGCTGGAGACCTATCCGCGCACGGAACGCGCGCGCGGATACCTGGAAGGGGTGGTCGCGGCGGCCGGCCTCCCGGACCCTCCGACGGCACGCGAGGAATAGCCCGGGGAATGGTCCGTCGTCGGAGCCAGCGGATAGCCTGGCGCAACGCAGAGGCACGTACGTACGGATGGGGGGCGGTCGTTCGCAATGGCCAGGGAATTCCAGCGCGGCCACAAGGCCAAGATCAGTGATCTCACGGCAGGGACGGATCTGTACGTCGGTGTTCAGATCAGCGGACCCGGCCTGTCGTTCGACATCAGCTGCTTCGGTCTCGACGCCGCGGAACAGCTCTCGGACGACCGCTATTTCGTCTTCTACAACCAGCCCAAGTCGCCCGAGGAGTCGATTCAGCAGCTCGGCGCGCAGGCCGGCGACTCCGAGTCCTTCCGGGTGACGCTGGACCGCATCCCGCCGCGGATCCACAAGCTCAGCTTCACCGCGACCCTCGACGGCTCCGGGCAGATGTCCCAGGTCGGCCCCGGCTACATCAGGATCGTCGCGGGCGGCGAGGAAGTGGCGCGCTACGCCTTCAGCGGCGCCGAGTTCAGCACCGAGCGCGCGGTGATGCTGGCGGACATCTACCTCAAGGACGTCTGGCGCTTCGCGGCGGTCGGCCAGGGCTTCGACGGGGGACTGGACGCGCTGCTGAAGAACTTCGGCGGCGAGGTCGCCGAGGAGCAGCAGCCCGCCGTGCCGCAGCAGCCCGCGGCGGCCCCGGGCTTCGCCCCGCCGGCCGGTCCCGCACCCGGCTTCGCGGCACCCCCGGCGCCCGCTCCCGCACCGGCGCCCCCGGCTCCGCAGCCGGCGCCCGCGTTCGGCGCGCCCCAGGCGCCGGCCGCACCCCCGGTCCACGCGGCGCCCACCATGGCGGCGCCGATGACCGCACCACCCCAGGGGCAGCCCCAGGCCCCGCCGCAGGTGCCGGGGCAGCCGCCCTTCGGCCAGGTCCCGCCGCCGCAGGCGCCGCCAGGGCCTCCCGGGTATCCCGCTCCCGGCCAGGTGCCGGGCCAGCCCCCGTTCGGGCAGCCCCCGGCCGCGCCGTCCTTCGGCCAGGCCCAGTACGGACAGCCGCCGCAGGCCCCGTTCGGCCAGCCGCCGGCCGCTCCCGCGCCGTACGGCCAGGCCCCGGGCGCGCCGCAGGTCCCGCAGACTCCCGGCGCCGGCCTCGCCGCCGCCATGCAGAAGTACCGCGAGGTGCCGACCGGCCAGCGCTGGACGCAGCAGAACGCCAAGCTCGTCCGCGTCGACCTCTCCCAGGCCGGCGGCCAGCCGGTGCTCGCCCGCCAGGGCAGCATGGTGCTGTACCAGGGCAAGGTCGAATTCGGCTACAAGGGTGCCGGGTTCGCCGGCCGCATCGTCGGCAACATGACCGGCCAGGAGATGCAGTTGATGCGCTGCACCGGCCGCGGCCAGGTGTTCTTCGCCGAGGACGCCTCCTATCTGCACCCGATCGAGCTCCAGGGCGACGCGATCTGCGTCTCCGCGGAGAACGTGCTCGCCTTCGACGAGTCCCTGCAGCACGAGGTGCGCCGCATCGAGGGCCACGGCATCCCCGGCGGTGCCCTGTTCACGATGCAGTTCCAGGGCACCGGCACTGTCGTCGTCAAGACCCACGGCACGCCGGTGGTGCTGCCGGTCACACCCACCACGTACGCCGACAGCAACGCGATCGTCGCCTGGTCCGCCGCGTCGCAGGTGGTGCTCTCCAGCCAAGTGCGGCTGCGCCGGAACGCCTATCCGGGACACAGCGGGGAGACCGTGAACCTCCAGTTCCGCGGCGCCCCCGGCAACTTCATCGTCGTCCAGCCGTACGAGGTCTGAGGGAGCCCGCCATGGACCAGACTCTGATTTCCGGGTACTCCCCGGCACCGGTGACCGCCCGTATGGAGAACCACGGCAGCAGCATGCTGAAGGTCGCCATGCAGACCGGCCAGGACCTCTTCGCGCGCACCGGATCGATGGTCGCCTACGAGGGCTTCGTCCAGTACGAGCCCAACCCGCCCGCCGTGCGCCAGATGGCGTCGCAGTGGCTGACCGGGGAGGGCGCCCCGCTGATGAAGTGCACCGGCGACGGGCTGCTGTACCTCGCCGACTACGGCGCCGACGTCGTCTGCCTGTACCTCAACAACGAGTCCCTGTCGGTCAACGGCACCAATCTGCTCGCCTTCGACGCGCATCTGCAGTGGGGCGTGGAGCGGGTGAAGGGGCTGGCCAAGTTCGCCGGGCAGGGCCTGTTCAACGTGGGCGTCTCCGGCACCGGCTGGGTGGCGATCACCTCGCGCGGCACGCCGGTCGTCGTCGACTGCGGGCGCGGCGAGGACGAGACCTATGTCGACCCGGACGCCCTGGTGGCCTGGTCGAGCGGGCTGAAGACCAAGTCCAAGCGCAGCTTCAAAGCCTCCTCCCTGATCGGGCGGGGCAGCGGCGAGGCCTTCCAGATCGGCTTCTCCGGCCAGGGCTTCGTCGTCGTACAGCCCAGCGAAGACAGCACCGACCGCCTCCGAGTCCGGGGCTGAGGGGGAGCGATCCATCATGCAGAGCCCGCTTTTCGGCTACACCGAGGTCCAGACCGAGGACCAGTACGCCCTGCAGAACCCGTACCTGCTGCGGGTGAAGCTCGACGGCAGGAACGACTGCCTGGCCCGCAAGGGCGCCATGGTCGCCTATCAGGGCCTGATCGAGTTCGACGGCGAGTACCAGAGCCACGCCCAGCGCGGTGCCCGCTACCGCACCGGCGAGGGCCTGGACCTGATGCGCTGCTCCGGGCAGGGCACGGTCTACCTCGCCAACCTCGCCCAGCAGATCCACGTCGTGGACGTGGACCACGACGGGCTGACCGTGGACGGCGCCTATGTGCTGGCGCTCGACTCGGGACTGCACTGGGAAGTCATCTCGGTGGACAGCCAGTTCGGCATCTCGGGCAGCGGCGCGTACAACCTCAACATCTCCGGCCACGGCAAGGTCGCGCTCATGACCTCCGGCCGGCCGCTGCTGATGCCCGTCACCCCGGACAAGTACGTCTCCGCCGACTCCGACGCGGTGGTCGCCTGGTCGTCCTCGCTGCGTGTGCAGATGCAGGCGCAGACCAGCTCCTCCGGCGTGTGGCGGCGGCGCGGCAACACCGGTGAGGGCTGGGAGCTCAACTTCCTGGGCCAGGGCTACGTCCTGGTGCAGCCCAGCGAGCTGATGCCGCCGCAGAACGCCCAGGTCGGTCAGGGCATGGCCGCCCAGTACGGTTTCGGCCAGCACGGTGCGCACGGCCAGAACCAGGGCAACATCTTCACCAACCGCTGACGCCGCCCCGGCCCGGGCCCGCGCGCCGGCTCACATCAGCGCGCGGGTGCGGGCCAGCAGCGTCCGTACCGATCCGTCGGCGACCTCGGCGATCTCGTCGTAGGCGAACCACTTGAGGTCCAGCGACTCCTCGCTGATCGCCTCCACGGCGCCGGGCGGCGCCACCGCGGCGTACTGCACGTCGAGATGCCAGGCGCAGGGCGTCAGATGGCGGTCGAGGTTGACCGGCCCTGGTCGCAGCAGCGTCAGCCCGGCGATGCCGGACTCCTCGACGCCCTCGCGCAGCGCGGCCCCCGCCAGTGTGGTGTCCTGCGGTTCGCAGTGACCGCCCATCTGCAGCCACATCTTGAGCTTCTTGTGCAGGGTGAGCAGGACACGGCCGCCCTCCGGGTCCAGCACAAGGGTGCTGCCGGTGATGTGCCCGGCGGAGCACGACTTCCACAGGCCGTCGGGATGCGCGTCGAGGTGCGACAGGTACTCCAGCCGCAGGCCTTCCTGGGCGGTGTCGGGCGCGTCCCACTCCTTGAGGACGCGCACGGCGTCGTCGAACAGGCTCACTTCTGGTCGTCGTCCTTGCTGTCGGTGCCTTCGGTGCCTTCGGTGTCCTCGGCGCCGCCGGGGTTCTCGGCGTCCTTGCCGCGGGCGGCCTCCCCGAGCATCTTGTCGAGCTCGGCGAAGTCCAGCTGCTCGTGGTGGACGAAGCCGTCGGGGTCGTCCAGGTCGGCGGCCGTCGGCAGCATGTCGGGGTGCGCCCACAGGCCGTCGCGGCCGTCGACACCGCGCGCGTCGGTCAGCGACGCCCAGAGGCGGGCGGCGTCCCGCAGCCGGCGCGGCCGCAGCTCCAGCCCGATCAGGGTGGCGAAGGTCTGCTCGGCGGGGCCGCCGGAGGCCCGGCGCCGCCGCAGGGTCTCCCGCAGGGCCGCGGCCGAGGGCAGGTGCGGGGCAGCGGCGGCGTGCACCACCGCGTCGACCCAGCCCTCGACGAGCGCGAGCGCCGTCTCCAGACGGGCGAGCGCGGCCTTCTGCTGCGGGGTGTCCTCGGGCTGGAACATGCCCTGCTGGAGCGCGTCCTGGAGCGCCTCGGGGTGGGACGGGTCGAGCTGGCCGACCGCGTCCTCCAGCTTGGCGGTGTCGACCTTGATGCCCCGGGCGTAGCCCTCGACGGCGCCGAACAGGTGCGCTCGCAGCCAGGGAACGTGCGCGAACAGCCGCTGGTGGGCGGCCTCGCGCAGCGCCAGGTAGAGCCGGACCTCGTCCAGGGGCACGCCCAGTCCCTCGCCGAACGTGGCGATGTTGGTCGGGAGCAGCGCGGCCTTGCCCGCCGGGCCGAGCGGCAGGCCGATGTCGGTCGAGCCCACGACCTCACCCGCCAGCGTGCCCAGGGCCTGCCCGATCTGCGTGCCGAACATGGCGCCGCCCATGGAGCGCATCATGCCGATCAGCGGGCCGGCCATGGCCTGCATCTCCTCGGGGAGCACGTCGCCCATGGCGTTGCCGACACGCTCGGCGACCGGGTCGACGAGCTCCTTCCACACCGGCAGCGTCGTCTCGACCCATTCCGCGCGGCTCCACGCCACCGCCGAACCGGCCCCGGACGGCATGGACGTCACGCCGTCCAGCCACAGGTCGGCCAGGCGCAGCGCCTCCTCGACCTTCGCGCGGTCGGCCGGGCCCACACTGGGGTCCTTCACGCCGCCGGAAGCGGCCTGGGCGACGGTCTGCCGGGCGATGTCCTTGGCCATCTCCCAGTTCACCGGGCCGCCCTCGTACGAGAGCATCTGCCCCAGCTGCTGGAACGCCGCGCCCAGGTCATTGGGGTTGAGCGAGCCGAACATCGCGGCGAAGGGGTTCTCTCCGCCCGCACCGAACGGGTTGCCGCCGCCGAACCCGAACGGATTGGCCGGACCTTGGGAGCCCCCGCCGGAACCGCTCGGCTTCTTGCGGTCGTCCGCGCCCCCGTCCTCGGGCTCCTCGGGAGGGACTCCGAATCCGAATGGGATGTCGCTCACGGTTTCCTCGGCTCTGTGTGTTGTGGGCTGTACCTCCAGCCTAGACACCCGTCAGGCAGGATGGCTGCGTACGGACCGTGGTTGCGGACCGCGCACCTCGTACCGGAAACAACCGTGGGAGACACCTGGTGAGTTCCCCAGAACCGACCGTTCGCCCAGAGCGGAGCGGCGGCAGGGCCGCCGCCGGCCCGGTGGTCGCCGTGACCGGCGCCGCTTCCGGCGTCGGGCTGCGGCTGGCGCTGCGGCTGGCCGAGTCCGACGAGGTCAAGAAGGTGGTGGCGATCGACGAACGGCGCGGCGACGTGCCCGGCGCGCAATGGCGCGTGCTGGACGTGCGCGACCCGGCGATCGCCGAGCGGCTGCGCGGCGTGGACGTCGTCGTCCATCTCGCGCTCGACCTCGACCTGGAGTCCGACCCCAAGGCGCGCAGCGCCTTCAATGTGCGCGGCACGCAGACCGTGCTCACGGCCGCGGCCGCGGCGGGAGTGCGGCGGGTGGTGCTGTGCACCTCGGCGATGGTCTACGGCGCCCAGCCGGACAACGACGTGCCGCTCGCGGAGGACGCGCCGCTGCGCGCCACCGCGGAGGCGTCCTTCGTGGGCGACCTGCTGGAGATCGAGCGGCTGGGCAGGCGGGCGCCGCGTGCCCACCCCGGGCTCCATGTGACGGTGGTGCGCCCGGCGGTCCTCGTGGGCGGCACGGACACCGCGCTCACCCGCTACTTCGAGTCGCCGCGGCTGCTGGTGGTGGCGGGCAGCCGGCCGTGCTGGCAGTTCTGCCATGTCGACGACCTGGTGACGGCGCTGGAGCACGCGGCGCTGGAGAAGGTCGACGGCGAGATGACGGTGGGCTGCGACGGCTGGCTGGAGCAGGAGGAGGTCGAGGAGCTCTCCGGAATCCGGCGCATGGAGCTGCCGCCGGCCATAGCGCTGGGCGCGGCTTCCCGGCTGCACCGACTCGGCCTCACTCCGTCGCCGGCCGGGGACCTGGCGTACACGATGCACCCTTGGGTCGTCAGCGGCAGCAGGCTGCACGAGTCGGGCTGGCGGCCGCAGTGGACGAACGAGGAGGTGCTCGCCGTTCTCCTGGAGGAGGTGGCGGGCCGCAACTCCGTCGTCGGACGGCGGCTGGGGCGCAAGGACGCCGCCACCCTGGGCGCGGCCGGCGCCACGGTCGCGCTGGTCGGTACCGCGGCCATGGTGCGGCGGGCGCGCAAGCGCCGGGGGGTGTGAGGGCCGCACTGGGCGGGGAGGGTGCGGCGGGAACGGTGTGGTGGAAAACAGTTTCCGCATAGTGGTAGATGAGGGAGCATGAGTCCCATGGCACAGACGCACGAGGAACCCATCAGGCTCATCGCCGTCCGCGACACCGAGCTGTCCTTGGACGAGGTCTTCCGTGCGGTGGGGCACGCCTCCGCCGGGGGCACCGCCCTGTTCGTCGGCACCGTGCGCGACCACGACGGCCCCTCGGGCGCCGAGGTTACGGCCCTGGGCTACTCCGCCCACCCCGGGGCCGAGGCGGAGCTGCGACGGGTCGCGGAGAAGGTGGCCGCCGACTTCCCCGTCCGTGCGCTGGCCGCCGTCCACCGGGTCGGCGACCTCCGTGTCGGGGACCTGGCGGTCGTGGTCGCCGTCGCCTGCCCGCACCGGGCGGAGGCCTTCGCGGCGTGCCGGCGGCTGATCGACGACCTCAAGCGCGAGGTGCCGATCTGGAAGCACCAGGAGTTCGCCGACGGCACCGAGGAATGGGTGGGTTCCTGCGCGCACTGAGCGCGGGAACGGGGGTCGGGCGGCATCGTCGAGGAGGCGGTGCGGCCCCCCAGTCGAACTGGTGTTCATCGACTGTCGGACGATCTGCCTGCGGTTGCGTAACCCCGGACCCGCCCGGAACGTTATAGCAGCAAACGATTAGTCTGCTCATAGTTTCTTGATCGACTGCGCGATCCTCTCGCGCAATACGGGAGGCCTCAGTGGCGGCGCTCGCATGGTTGCTCATTCCGGTGGTTGCCGCAGTCGCCGCCACTGTCTGGGGAAGCTGGGCGGCGCGTACGCGCTCCACAGGGGACGGCGCGTCCCTCGCCGGCTATGAGCGCTTCCGCGAGGCCATGCAGCGTTCCGAGTCGGGCAGCGTCTGAGGGTCCGCGGAGCGCCTGCCGGTCTCGTACCGTACTGTCGTTCCATGCCACGCCGCACCGCGACGCTGCTCGCGTCGACCCTGACGCTCATAGCACTGCTCTGTGTCGGGCTGCTGATGCGCGTTCCGTACGCGGAGATGTCGCCGGGGCCGACCGTCAACACGCTCGGTGAGCACGACGGCGCCCCGGTGCTGCAGATCTCGGGGCACCGGACGTATCCCGCCGGCGGTCACCTGAACATGACCACCGTGCGGGTGACGAGTGCGGACTACTCCATGAACCTGGTCGAGGCCGTGGCCGGGTGGCTGGCGCACGACCAGAAGGTCGTCGAGCACGACACGCTCTACCCGCAGGGCCAGACGGCCGAGCAGGCCGACCAGGAGAACGCCGAGGAGTTCACCCAGTCCCAGGACAGCGCCAAGGTCGCCGCCCTGAAGGAGCTGGGGATCCCGGTCGGCTCCCAGGTGATCGTCTCCACCGTCGTGAAGGACGCCCCTTCGGAGGGCAAGCTGCACGCCGGTGAGGTGATCAAGGCGGTGGACGGCACCCCGGTCAAGGCGGCGGGCGACGTCGCGACGCTCGTCACCAAGCACCAGCCGGGCCAGAAGGTGGTCTTCACCGTCATCCCCAAGGGGGCCAAGGGCGACGCCACCAAGGACGTCACCATCACCACGGGCACCTCGGACGACGACGGCAAGCGGCGGGCGATCGTCGGCATCCAGGCCGGCGTCGGGCACACGCTCCCGTTCACGATCGACATCAAGCTCGCGGACGTCGGCGGCCCGAGTGCCGGCCTGATGTTCGCGCTCGGCATCGTGGACAAGCTCACCCCCGGGGACCTCACCGGTGGCAAGTTCGTCGCGGGCACCGGCACGATCGACGACGACGGCAAGGTCGGCCCCATCGGCGGCATAGACATGAAGACCATCGGCGCGCGCTCTAAGGGCGCCGAGTACTTCCTGACCCCCGCCGACAACTGCGCGGAGGCCGCCCAGGACACCCCGAGCGGCCTCACCCTGGTGAAGGTCAAGACCATCGGCGACGCCATGGACGCCCTCAAGGACATCCGCGAGGGGAAGACCGCCGACCTGCCGAGCTGCTCGGCGAATTGAGCCCGTCCGGGCGGGGGGCGGCGCGGGCCTCCCCCCGCGCCGTCACTCCTCGAAGGTCGCCGACAGGGCCTCCGCCAGTCCCGGCACCAGGGCGGCGCCGGTCAACACCTCGGTCGCCGAGTCCTTGGAGCGCAGCCGCACGGCCGACTCCCTGGTGCCGTCGCGCAGCACGGCCACCGTCATCCGCACCTCCTGGCGCTCGGGGTGCGCGGCGACCCACTCGCCCAGCGCGGCCTCGTCCAGGTCCTCCGGGATGGCCTGCTCGGCGGACGGCGGCAGCATCAGCCGCTCCACGGTCAGGGCGCAGCCGCTGACCACCTCGGGCCAGGCGATCGTGGCCAGGAACTCGTCGAGCGGCGTGCCGGCCGGCAGCTCGTCCTGCTCGATCGGGGTCAGCGCCCCCGCCGTCTGCTCGGCGAGGCCGAGTTCGTCGGCGAGCCCCGGCTCCTGTACACGGAGCCGGTCCGTGTCGACCAGCGCGAAGAGCCGGGCGGGCTGGTCCCAGCCCAGACCGGACGCGTAGTCGTCGATCTCCAGCACGGCCTGGGTCAGCGGGTTCGCGGCGAGCGGGGCGCCGCCGGACTCAATATTGGACATGCTCAACATCCTGCCTGTTCTGTGACCCGCATCCCCAATCGAGCACCTTGGGGAACTGTGTAAACCGTGAGTAAGTTGCATCAGTGGGCGCCGGCCGGGCGTCCGCCGGAGACCGACTCTTGAGGTGCGCACCTTGGTATTCCAGATGCCGGACCGTGGCGGGGGTCCGCACGGGCCGCGGATCAGAGCGGGGCGCCCCTCGCGGCGAGCCCGGACACTGCTCATGACGCTGGGGGTCCTGGCCGTTCTGGCCATGGCCTTCGTCATGTTCGCGGGCTTCTGGACCGACTGGCTCTGGTACCGCTCCGTCCATTACTCCTCGGTGTTCACCACGACACTGTGGACCAAGATCGGGCTGTTCTTCGTCTTCGGCCTGCTGATGGCGGTGGCCGTCGGCATCAACGTCTACCTGGCGCACCGGTTGCGGCCGCCGCTCAGCGCGATGTCGCTGGAGCAGCAGAGCCTGGACCGCTACCGGATGGGCATCGCGCCCTACAAGAGGTGGGTGCTGCTGGCGGTCTGCGCCCTGGTGGGCCTGATCGCGGGGGCGTCCGCCTCCAGTCAGTGGCGCACATGGCTGCTGTGGACGAACGCCACCCCGTTCGGCACCACGGACCCGCAGTTCCATGTCGACGTCTCCTTCTACGCCTTCGACCTGCCCTGGTACCGCTTCCTGCTGAGCTTCGGCTTCGCGGCGGTCGTGCTCTCGCTGCTGGCGTCCGCCCTGGTGCACTACCTGTACGGGGGGCTGCGCATCACCTCCCCGGGCGGCCGCGCCACCGCCGCGGCGACCGGCCACCTGTCGGTGCTGCTGGGCCTGTTCGTGACCCTCAAGGCGGTCGCCTACTGGCTCGACCGGTACTCGCTGGCGGTCAAGTCCGGCAACCTCAAATCCGGGGACTGGACAGGGCTGCGCTATGTCGACGCCAACGCCTACCTGCCGGCCAAGACGATCCTCTTCGCGATCGCCATCATCTGCGCCCTGCTGTTCTTCGCCACCTTGTGGCGGCGTACGTGGTCGCTGCCGCTGATCGGCTTCGGCCTCATGGTGCTGTCGGCGATCCTGATCGGCGGGCTGTACCCGGCGATCGTGCAGAAGTTCCAGGTGCAGCCGAACGAGGCCGCCAAGGAGCAGCCGTACATCCAGAAGAACATCGACGCCACGCGGCAGGCGTACGACATCGCGGGCACCAAGGTGTCCGACTACGCGGGCACCAACCCGGCCGACACCGAGACCGCCAGCGACGCGGACAGGGCGAAGTTGCGCGCGGACGCCGACACCACCGCGTCCATCCGGCTCCTCGACCCCAACGTGGTCTCGCCGACCTTCCAGCAACTGCAGAAGGTGCGCGGCTACTACGCCTTCCCCTCCACGCTCGACGTCGACCGCTACAAGGTGGACGGCAAGGAGCAGGACACCGTGGTCGGCCTGCGCGAGCTGAACCTCGCGGGCATCCCGCAGCACAGCTGGATCAACGACCACTTCAAGTACACCCACGGCTACGGCCTGGTTGCCGCGAAGGGCACGACCGCGACCGAGGGCGGCGAGACAACGGGCGGTGAGCCGGTCTTCACCGAGTCCGACCTGCCGACCACCGGCGATCTCGGAGAGTACGAGCAGCGGATCTACTACGGCGAGGAGACCAAGCAGTGGTCCATCGTCGGTGACAAGACCACGCCCGAGATCGACTACAACACCGACGACGACGGCGAGAAGTCGTACACCTACACCGGCAAGAGCGGTGTCGGGCTGAAGAACCCGGTGACCCGGGCCGCGTACGCGGTGGCCTTCGGGGACCCGCAGATCTTCTACTCCGGCGCCGTCGGCGACGACTCGCGCATCCTGTACAACCGCACACCCAAGGAGCGTGTCGAGGCGGTCGCGCCCTGGCTGACGATCGACGGCGACTCCTACCCCGCGGTCGTCGACGGCCACGTGGTGTGGATCGTGGACGCCTACACGACGAGCAACGGCTACCCGTACTCGTCGCGGACGACGCTCGGCGACACCACGGCGGACTCGCTGACCGACGGGCAGCGCGCGGTGCTGGCGCAGCAGAACCAGGTCAACTACATCCGCAACTCGGTGAAGGCGACCGTGGACGCCTTCACCGGTGACGTCACGCTCTACCAGTGGGACGACAAGGACCCGGTGCTGAAGACCTGGATGAAGGCCTTCCCGCACACGGTGCAGCCGAAGAGCAGCATCAGCGCCGCTCTGATGGCCCATCTGCGCTACCCGCAGGACCTGTTCAAGGTGCAGCGCCAACTGCTGACGCGCTACCACGTCACCAAGGCGTCGACCTTCTACAGCGGCAGCGAGGTGTGGCAGGTCCCCAACGACCCGGCGACGAAGACGGGCAAGGCGGTGCCGCCGTACTACCTGAGCCTGCGCATGCCGGGCCAGGACGCCCAGAAGTTCTCGCTGACGACGACCTACACGCTCAACCGGCGGGAGAACCTGGGCGCCTTCATGGCGGTCGACGCGGACGCCACGAGCGAGGACTACGGCACGATCCGACTGCTCAAGCTGCCGTCGAACACCCAGGTGTACGGTCCACGTCAGGTGCAGAGCCAGTTCAACTCCGATCCCGACGTCGCGCAGAAGATCAAGCTGCTGAGCGGCGGCGGGGGTTCCACCGTCGAGTACGGCAATCTGCTCACCATCCCGCTCGACGGCGGCCTGCTCTATGTGGAGCCGGTCTACCTGCGCGGTGCCGACTTCGACTACCCGCTGCTGAAGAAGGTGCTGGTCTGGTACAGCGGACGGGTGGAGTTCGAGGACACCCTCGGACAGGCGCTGAACGCGGTGTTCAACACAGCGGACGGCGGGACCACGCCGCCACCGGGGACCGGCGGCGGCACCGGCACCACGCCGCCACCGGCCGACGCGACGGTCGCCCAGGCACTGGCGGACGCCCAGGCGGCGTACGACGCGAGCCAGAAGGCGCTGAAGGCCGGCGACTGGTCTGCGTACGGCCAGGCCCAGAAGGATCTGGCGGCAGCGCTGCAACGGGCGCAGGAGGCCGAGAAGCAAGCCGGGAAGCCGGCCGGTGAACAGCCGGAGAAAAGGGGCTGAGCAGGCACTCCCCGCGTCGTGGTACGGTTGGGACACAACGACGCGGGGTGGAGCAGCTCGGTAGCTCGCTGGGCTCATAACCCAGAGGTCGCAGGTTCAAATCCTGTCCCCGCTACTGTTCGAGAGGGTCCGGAGTCAACTAGGCTCCGGGCCCTTTCACTTGTACGGGGGAACTGCGCGCGCAGAGGTTTCGTCGAGGCTGATGTCGGGAAGTCGACAAAACGCTGAAGTGACCTCCTGGGACGGTCTCAACCCCGCAGGGTTGTTGCATACCAGGTGTACTGCGGGTACGGGTGGTGCGACGATGGACCTCATGGGGGATGGTGCAAGGCTGCTGAAAACTCGTCGGATTCCTGACAGTGGGTCCGCGGGCGGGACGACCCTGCCCGCGTTCGTTCCCGCGCAGACAGGCGCCTTCGCGCCGACCGTCGCGGAACTGCTGCCGGGCCCGCGCATGGGCGCCGACGAGGAGGAGCGGCTCATCGAGTCCGAACTGCCGGACGAGGAGAGCCTGGAGGCCCGCGAGGAGGCCGAACTCGAGGCGCGCCACCGGCGGGCCGCCGAGCACGGCGACATCGCCGCAGCGAGCGTTCTCGGCACCCTGCTGCTGCGCCGTGGCGACCTGGAGGGGGCCGAGCCGTACCTGCGCGCGGCCGCCGCCGGGGGAGAGCGGCCGGCCGCCAACAACCTCGGGCTGCTGCTGCACCAGCGCGGCCATGCCGAGGAGGCGGCGGGCTGGTGGCGCATCGCCGCCGTCGCGGGCTCCGCCGCGGCCGCGCACGCGCTCGGCCGGCACTTCCGCGAGCGCGGCGACGAGCCCGGCGCCGAGTACTGGCTTCGGCAGGCCGCCGAGTCCGGGCACACCCTGGGCGCCTACGCGCTGGCCGACCTGCTCGACCACCGGCGCGACGTCGGCGCCGAGCGCTGGTTCCACGCCGCCGCCGAGCACGGGCACCGCGAGGCGGCGTACCGGCTGGCCCGCATCTGCGCCGAGCGCGGCGAGGAGCGCGAGGCCGAGCAGTGGTACCGGCAGGCCGCGGCCCGCCGGCACCGGCGGGCCGCGCTGCGCCTCGGCACGCTGCTGGAGGAGCGCGGCGAGTACGAGGAGGCCAAGCGCTGGTACCTGACCGCCGCGCGTGATGGCGAGCCCCGGGCCGCCTGCGCGCTCGGCTTCCTGCTGCGCGACGCCGGCGACGTCGACGGCGCCGCCACCTGGTGGCGGCGGGCCGCCAACGCCGGTGACGGCAACGCCGCGAACGCGCTCGGCGCCCTCCACGCGCAGGAGGGCGAGACCCAGACCGCCGAGCGGTGGTACCGGGCCGCGCTGGAGTCCGGCGACGTCAACGGCGCCTTCAACCTCGGCCTGCTCTGCGCCGGCCAGGGACGCACCGCCCAGGCCGAGCAGTGGTACCGCAAGGCGGCCTACACCGGCCACCGCGAGGCGGCCAACGCGCTCGCCGTGCTGCTGCTGCAGCGCGGGGACGCGGCGGGCGCCGAGCCGTGGTTCTCCAAGGCCGCGGAGGCCGGCAGCGTCGACGCCGCGTTCAACCTCGGCATCCTGTACGCCGGCCGGGGCGACGACGGCACCGCGCGGCGCTGGTACGAGCGGGCGGCCGCCAGCGGCCACAGCGAGGCCGCGCTCCAGGTCGCGATCGCCCTCCAGAAGGACGGGGACCCGCACGGCGCCGAGCGGCACCTGCGGTGCGCCGCGGGCGGCGGCAGCCCCGAAGGCGCCTTCCGGCTGGGCGCGTTGCTCGACGCGCAGGGCACGGAGGACGCGGCCGCAGAGGCGGAGGAGTGGTACGCCCGCGCCGCCGGCCAGGGGCACCGGCGTGCCCAGGTCCGGCTCGGCATGTGCGCCGCCAGGCGGGGGGACGTCGTGGACGCCGCCCACTGGTACCGCGAGGCGGCAGAAGGGGGCAGCCGCAATGGGGCGTTCAACCTCGGGCTCCTCCTCGCGCGCGAGGGCGCGGAGCCGGAGGCGGCGATGTGGTGGACCCGGGCCGCCGACGCGGGGCACGGGCGTGCGGCGCTGCGGCTGGCGCTGCTGGCCGCCCGGCACGGGCAGCTCGCGGACGCGCGGGCGTGGTGTGCGCGGGCGGTGGAGTGCGGGCCTGTGGAGGTGGCGGAGCGGGCGGCGCGGCTCACGGATGCGTTGGAGCACGAGATGTCGGCGTGAGGGGCGCTGCGCTTCGCTGTACCGGGTTTTTCCCCCGCCCTCCCGCCCGTGTGCCCTGTGAAGTCACGCACCCCGACGCGAGTCGTTGGGGGCCGGGTGTGGGCCCTCCGGGGCTGCCGTTCTGGACAGCACATTTAGGTGCCTCAGGCGCTTTCTGCTGCGCACTCCGGGTCACGCACCCAAATATGCTCCACAGTCCAGAACGCCACCCCTACAGCCCCGCCCCCTCCGTGAGCTCTCGCGCCTGATCCCCGGTGGGTGGATGAGACGGCACCGTGCTCGGGCAGCCGTAGGCGCAGCGCCGACATACGGCCCGAGGTGTAGGACCCGGCCGGAATGGATTTGCGCTGCTCAGGGGCGGGGGGTTACTCTAAGGACACAACGACGCGGGGTGGAGCAGCTCGGTAGCTCGCTGGGCTCATAACCCAGAGGTCGCAGGTTCAAATCCTGTCCCCGCTACTGATGAGAAGGCCCGGAAGCCAATGGCTTCCGGGCCTTCTTGTATGCCGTGGGTACAGCCCAGGCATGGATCGGGCAAAAGCGTGCGAACCTTTCGTCGCGGGTCCCGGGCGCCGGAGGATGCTGGAGGCGTGGCGAGGGCGGCGGCGCGAGGAGGCGGGGTTGCTGCGCAGGCGGCGTAAGCGGCGGCCGACGGAACTCAGGGACGTGACGCGGTGGGGGCGGCTGTGCGCGGCCGGTGCGGTGGCCGAGTTGCTGGCGGAGCTGCGCGCGGCGGCGGGGGCCGGTGAGGATGGCGCGTACGACCGGGGGGCGGCGCTGAAGGCGCTGGAGGAGGCGGAACCGGGGCTCTGGCTGTCGCTGGACCGTGCTGTGCGGGCTGCGGAGGGGCAGTGGTCGCCGGCGGCGGGGGAGGCCGATCCGCTGCGGCTGCTGCTGGCCGCGATGGACCGGGACGGCCGTACGCGGCAGGCCGCCGTGGAGGGCCTGGCGCACACGGGCGGTCCGCTGGTGGCCACCGCCTTGGCGCTGCGGACCGCGGACTGGGTGGACCGGGTGCGGGAGCGGGCCGTGGCGGCGCTGGCGCTGCGGGCCGCGCCGGACGAGGCCGCCGCGGCGGTGCGGATACTGCTCCGGCTGCGGGGCAGGCGCCGGGCGGCGGGGGCACTGGAGGCGTACCGGGAGGTGCTCGCGGCTCCGGAGGCGCGGCGGGCCGTGCGGGCGCTGGCGGCCGACGCGGAACCGGCGACCCGGCGGTTCGGGGTGGAACTGGCCTTGGAGCTGGGGGAGTTCGTCCGCGGCGATCTGGTCCGCACCGCGCTGCGCGATCCGGACCAGGTGTGCCGGCGGCTGTGTGCGCAGCGGCTGCTGGAGCTCGACCCGGACCAGGCGGGCCGCCTGCTGTGGGCCCGGTCCGCGGCGGTGCGGGAGCTGGCGGTGGCGGCGCTGCCGGAGGACGTGCCGGCGGCGCGCCTGACGGCGCCGCTGGCGGACCCGGCGCGGATCGTGCGGGCGCAGGCCAGGTGGCGGCTGTACAGCAGGGGCGAGCCGCCCGCGCTGACGTACCGCAGGCAGCTGGTGCGCTGCGGGCCGCAGAGTCCGCCGCGGCTGGTCGCCGGACTGGCCCTGGGGCTGGGGGAGTGCGGGGACGGGACGGACGTGCCGCTGCTGCTGCGGCTGGTCCGGGAGGCGCGGACGCCGTGGCCGCCGGTGGTGCGGCGGGCCGCGGTGCGTGCGGTGGGCCGTCTGGCGCCGCGTGAGGGGCTGCTGGGCCTGCTGGGGCCGCTGGCGACGGACGCGGACCCGGGCGTGGCCAGGGAGGCCTTCGAGGCGCTGGCCAGGGTCGCCGGGGAGGTGCCGCCGGAGACGGTGTGGTTCGGCCGGACGCGGCCGGAGCCCGCCGTGCGGAAGGCGGCGGAACGGCTCCGCCGCTCGGCGCAGCGTCAGGCGCAGTCGGGGCACAGGCCCCGGTAGGTCACCTCGACGTCGGAGACGGTGAACCCGAAGCGCTCGCTGTCGGGCAGGTCGGTCAGCGGGTTGCCGGCGGGGTGGACGTCCCGGATGGTGCCGCAGCGGGAGCAGACCAGGTGCTGGTGGGCGTGGTGCGCGTTCGGGTCGTAGCGCTTGGCGCGGCCGTCGGTGGCGACTTCCATGACCTCGCCCAGCGACACCAGTTCGCCCAGGGTGTTGTAGACCGTCGCCCGGGAGATCTCGGGCAGCCGGGTCGCGGCCAGTGCGTGCACCTCGTCGGCGGTCAGGTGGACGTGCTCGCCGTCGAGGACCTCGGCCACGACACGCCGCTGCGCGGTCATCCGCCAGCCGCGTCCGCGCAGTCGTTCCAGCAGGTCACTCATGCAGCCAGCTTAACAGCGGCGGTCCGGTTTCTGAATCCGTATGACTCTGACCCTCTTCTTGACTTAGACCTTGTCCATCGTAGGATCGGTTCCGGCGACAGCCGTCGCACAGACGAACGCAGGGAGAAGGACGTGACGGTTCACAAGACCGGCCCGCTGACGACCGAGGCAGGCGCCCCGGTCGCGGACAACCAGAACAGCGAGACCGCGGGGGTCGGCGGACCTGTCCTGATCCAGGACCAACTGCTGCTGGAGAAGCTCGCCCACTTCAACCGCGAGCGCATCCCGGAGCGCGTGGTGCACGCGCGCGGCGCCGGCGCCTACGGCACCTTCACGGTGACCGCCGACGTGACGCGGTACACCCGTGCGGCGTTCCTGTCCGAGGTGGGCAAGCAGACGGAGACCTTCCTGCGGTTCTCCACCGTCGCCGGCAACCTCGGCGCGGCGGACGCGGTGCGCGACCCGCGCGGCTGGGCGCTGAAGTTCTACACCGAGGAGGGCAATTACGACCTCGTCGGCAACAACACCCCGGTGTTCTTCATCAAGGACGCCATCAAGTTCCCCGACTTCATCCACACCCAGAAGCGCGACCCGTACACCGGCTCCCAGGAGGCGGACAACGTCTGGGACTTCTGGGGCCTGTCGCCCGAGTCGACGCACCAGGTGACCTGGCTGTTCGGCGACCGCGGTATCCCGGCGAGCTACCGCCACATGAACGGCTACGGCTCGCACACCTACCAGTGGACCAATGAGGCGGGCGAGGTCTTCTGGGTCAAGTACCACTTCAAGACCGACCAGGGCATCAAGAACCTGACCGCCGAGGAGGCGGCCGGGGTCGCCGGGCTCGACCCCGACTCGCACCAGCGCGACCTGCGCGAGTCGATCGAACGCGGCGAGTTCCCGACCTGGACCGTGCAGGTGCAGATCATGCCCGCGGCAGAGGCGGCGGCCTACCGCTTCAACCCGTTCGACCTCACCAAGGTGTGGCCGCACGCGGACTACCCGCCGATCGAGATCGGCAAACTGGAGCTCAACCGCAACCCGCAGAACATCTTCGCCGAGGTCGAGCAGTCGATCTTCTCCCCGGCGCACTTCGTGCCCGGCATCGGCCCCTCCCCGGACAAGATGCTGCAGGGGCGCCTGTTCGCCTACGGCGACGCCCACCGCTACCGGGTCGGCATCAACGCCGACCACCTGCCGGTGAACCGTCCGCACGCCACCGAGGCGCGCACCAACAGCCGCGACGGCTACGCCTACGACGGCCGGCACGGCGGCGCCAAGAACTACGAGCCCAACAGCTTCGGCGGACCGGCCCAGACGGGCGCCCCGCTCTGGTCGGCCACCGCGGTCACCGGCTGGACCGGCAACCACGAGGCGCCCTCGCACGCCGAGGACAACGACTTCGTCCAGGCGGGAGACCTCTACCGGCTGATGTCGGAGGGTGAGAAGGAGCGTCTGATCGCCAACCTCGCCGGCTTCATCGCCAAGGTGTCGCGCGACGACATCGCCGAGCGGGCGATCGACAACTTCCGCCGGGCGGACGAGGACTACGGCAAGCGGCTGGAGGCCGCGGTCCAGGCCCTGCGCGGCTGACGGGCGCTTGCCCTAACAGACCAGGAGGGGTTCGGGTACGTCCAGACGCCCGAACCCCTCCGATCCATGTCCCCGCGCCCTCAGCCCGCCAAGGCGGCCGCCGAGTGCGCGGGATGCCAGCAGCGCACGATGTCGCGTACGGAGACCATGCCGACCGCGTTGCGGTCCTCCATCACCACCAGGTGACGGAAACCGCCGCGCACCATGGCGGCGGCGGCCTCCTCGAGGGTCCACTGGGGTGCGGCGAAGACGACGTCGGTGGTGGTGTGGGCGGCGGCGAGTTCGTTGTCGGGGCTGAGTCCGGCACCGACGGCGTTGAGGATGTCGCGCTCGGTGAGGATGCCGAGCCCGCAGGTGTCGGGATCGAGGACGACCGCCGCACCCACCCTGCGGGCGGACATCAGCCGGGCGGCCTGGCGGAGGGTGTGAGCCGGGCCGATCGTGAGAACGACCGTGCTCATGGCTTCGCGTACGAGCATGGGATACCCCTTGGCTGCGTCGTGGGCCGTCTTGAGAACTGTTTCACAAATTCACAAGCTCACGCATTCTCATGTTCACATGCGGAACGGCGCGCAGCAAGGGGCGTGCGGAGGGTGATGGGTGGTACACCGGGGGCGGCCCGGGCCGTGCGGTTCAGGCGCGGTTGAGGAAACCGAGCATCTGCTCGTGCAGCAGTCCGTTCGAGGCCGCCGCATTGCCCCCGTAGGGGCCGTCCGTGCCGTCCAGGCTGGTGAAACGACCGCCCGCCTCCCGGACGATGACCTCGTTGGCGGCCATGTCCCACAGGCTGAGCTCGGGCTCCGCGCAGAAGTCCACCGAACCCTCGGCGACCATCATGTACGGCCAGAAGTCACCGTACGCACGCGTGCGCCAGCAGGAGCGGGTCAGGTCCAGGAAGCCGTCCAGCCGTCCCTGCTCCTCCCAGCCGCCGAGCGAGGAGTACGCGAACGAGGCGTCCTCCAGCCGGCTCACCCGGGACACCCGCAGCCGCGTGGCGGAGGACAGGCTGCGCCCGGTGTACGCGCCGCCGCCCTTCACCGCCCACCAGCGGCGGCCCAGCGCCGGCGCGGAGACCACGCCGACCACGCCCTCGTCGCCGTTCTCGCCGCGCACCATGAGGGCGATGAGCGTCGCCCACACCGGCACGCCCCGGACGTAGTTCTTCGTGCCGTCGATCGGGTCGACGATCCAGCGGCGCGGGCCCGTGCCCTCGAAGCCGTACTCCTCGCCGAGGACGGCGTCGCGCGGCCGCGCGCGGCCGAGCTGGCTGCGGATCAGCTCCTCGGCGCGCTTGTCGGCCTCGCTGACCGGCGTCATGTCGGGCTTGGTCTCGACCTTCAGGTCCAAGGCCTTGAAGCGCTCCATGGTCGCGGCGTCGGCGGCGTCGGCGAGGATGTGCGCGAGGCGCAGGTCGTCGTTGAAGTCCGGCATGGAGCGAACAGTATCGATCGGGGCCTGTCGAGGTCACGCAGGGTGCGCGCGAAGGGTTGACACGAACCGACAGCGCGTCAATTCTTTGCCCACGGCCGCATGACGACGGCGTGGAGGCGGATCATGCCGACAGCGCGTGCATCCCTGCTGGACGCGGCACTGGCCGCGCTGTCTGCCCAGTCGTGGGCGACGATCCGGATGGTGGACATCGCGGCGACCGCCGGAGTGTCGCGGCAGACCCTCTACAACGAATTCGGCACCAAGGAGGGCCTCGCGCGGGCCCTCGCGCGGCGCGAGGCCGACGAACTCGTCGCAGGTGTCCAGCGCGCCCTGACCGCCGCCGCCCAGCAGGGCGGCGACCCCGGCGACTGCTTCGCCGCGGCGACCGGCCTGCTCCTGCAGCAGGCCCGCCGCAACCCCCTGGTGCGCGCCGTCCTGACGGGATGCCGCGGGGGCCGCGTCCCGGCCGCCGCCATCACCCGCGTCCCGGTGCCCCGGTCGCCCGGGGCGCGGGCGCGCAAGAGCGACCTGCCGCTGACCCCCACCGAGGTGCTGGCGGCACTGCGCGCCGGCGCCGCCGCGGTCATGGAGCGGAGCTTCCCGAAACTGGACTCCGCCGATCTCGCCTGGGCGTGCGAGGCGGCGGTGCGCGTGGGCGTGTCCTACGTCATGGCGCCGCTGGCCACCGACGAGGACGCGTGCCTGCGCGTGGCCCGGCTGGTGCGCGGGATGCTCGGCCGCGGATGGACCGGGGCCGCCTGAACCCGGGGAGGGCGGGTCAGTGCGCGGAGCCGGACAACTGGAGCCCGATGGCGCCGAGGACGACGAGCGCGACGGAGACCAGCTTCAGCGTCGAGACGACGTCACCGAGGAAGGCCATGCCGTAGATCGCCGTCCCCGCCGCCCCGATGCCCGTCCACACCGCGTACGCGGCACCGACGTCCAGCTTCTTCAGCGACAGCGTCAGCAGCCCGAAGCTGCCGAGCGCGAAGACGCAGAAGGCGATGGTCGGCCACAGCCGGGTGAACCCGTGGGAGAGCTTGAGGCAGACCGCGAAGCCGGTTTCGAGGAGACCTGCGACCACCACGAGGAGCCAGGCCATCGAACGCCCTCCCGTTTCCGTCTGTCGATGAGCGATCATCACACAGCATGCCCGGAAATCGGCCGTCAGTCCCCTTCCTTGCGCTCCCGCGTCGCGAGCAGCCGGCGGAGCGAGAAGAGCCGGGCGGGTTCGGCGTGTCCGTCGGCCACCCAGGCGTCCAGCGCGCAGTCCGGTTCGTCGTGGCTGCAGGCCCGCGGGCAGCCCTCCGTGCCCGGCTCGAGGTCCGGGAAGGCGTGGATGACCCGCGAGGGGTCGATGTGCGCCAGGCCGAAGGAGCGGACCCCCGGGGTGTCGATGACCCAGCCGTCCTCGCCCTGCAGCGGCAGCGCCAGCGCCGAGGTGGTGGTGTGGCGGCCGCGCCCGGTGACGGCGTTGACATGGCCGGTGGCGCGCTGACGCTCCACCAGGGCGTTGACCAAGGTGGTCTTCCCGACCCCGCTGTGGCCGACGAAGGCGGTGACCCGGCCCTCCAGGTGCTCGCGCACGGCCGCGGTCGCGTCCTCGTCGAAGTTCTCGCGGCTGGTGACCACATAGGGCACGCCGAGCGGCGCGTACGTCTCCAGCAGCGTTTCCGCGGGGGCCAGATCGGACTTGGTGAGCACCAACAGCGGTTCCAGCCCCGCGTCGTAGGCCGCCACAAGGCAGCGGTCGATCAGCCGCGGCCGCGGTTCGGGGTCGGCGAGGGCGGTGACGATCGCGAGCCGGTCGGCGTTGGCGACGACCACGCGCTCGAACGGGTCGGTGTCGTCCGCCGTGCGGCGCAGCACGGATGAGCGCTCCTCGACCCGCACGATCCGCGCCAGGGTGTCCTTGTCGCCCGACAGGTCACCGACGATGCCCACCCGGTCGCCCACCACGATGCCCTTGCGGCCGAGTTCACGGGCCTTCATCGCGGTGACGGTGCGGTCGTCGACGAGGCAGGTGATCCGGCCGCGGTCGACGGTGAGGACGAAGCCCTCCTCGGCGTCCTCGTGCTTGGGGCGGAGAGTGGAGCGGGGCCGGTTGCCCTTGGGGTTCGGGCGGGACCGGACGTCGTCCTCGTCGGTGTGCTTGCCGTAGCGGCGCATGTCCTCAGACCCGCACCGGGGACGCGGGGGCGGCGGGTGCGGTGCCCAGCATGGCCGTCCACATGTCGGGGAAGTCCGGGAGTGTCTTGCCGGTGGTGGCGACGTTCTCCACCTGCACGCCGTCCACGGCCAGGCCGAGAACCGCGCCCGCGGTGGCCAGGCGGTGGTCGTCGTAGGTGTGGAACACGCCGCCGTGCAGCGGGCGCGGGCGGATGCGCAGGCCGTCCTCGGTCTCGGTGACGTCGCCGCCGAGGCCGTTGATCTCCTTGGTCAGCGCGGCCAGCCGGTCGGTCTCGTGCAGCCGGAGGTGGCCGACCCCGCGCAGCACCGACTCGGAGTCCGCGAGCGCGGCGACCGCGGCGATGCCCGGGGTGAGCTCGCCGACCTCCGACAGGTCGGCGTCGATGCCGTGCACCCGGCCGGAGCCGGTCATGACCAGGCCGGCGTCGGTCAGCTCGCAGGAACCACCCATCCGGGTGAACAGTTCGCGCAGCGCGTCGCCCGGCTGCGTGGTACGCGAAGGCCAGTCGGGAATGACGACCCGTCCGCCGGTGACCAGGGCCGCCGCCAGGAACGGCTGGGCGTTGGACAGGTCCGGCTCGACGGTGACGTCCACACCCAGCAGCGCGCTCGGGTCGACCCGCCACACATTGGGCTCGCCCCCGTTCTCCGGGGTGTCGACCTTGGCGCCGGCGTGCCGCAGCATCTCCACCGTCATCCGGATGTGCGGCATCGACGGCAGGGTGGGGCCGGTGTGGCGGACCTCCACGCCCTGGTTGTAGCGCGGGCCGGACAGCAGCAGGGCGCTGACGAACTGCGAGGAGGAGGACGCGTCGATCGAGACCGGGCCGCCGTCCAGCGCCCCGCCGCCCTGCACGGTCAGCGGCAGCGCGCCGCGCCCCTCGTCGTCGATACGGGCGCCGAGCGCGCGCAGGGCGTCGATCACGCCGTGCAGGGGCCGCTCGTACGAACGCGGGTCGCCGTCGAAGCGCACCGGGCCGTCGGCGAGGGCGGCGACCGGCGGCAGGAAGCGCATCACGGTGCCGGCGTTGCCGACGTCGACGGTCGCGGGGCCGTGCAGCCCGGCGGGGATGACCCGCCACGCCTCGCCGCCGTAGGGGTTGACCACCTCGTCGATCTGGACGCCCATGGCCCGCAGCGCGTCGGCCATCAGCACGGTGTCCCGGCTGCGCAGCGGCCGGCGCAGCCAGCCGGGCTCGGAGGCCAGGGCCGCCAGCACCAGGGCGCGGTTGGTGACCGACTTGGATCCGGGCACGGTGACCGTGGCGTCGACGGGGGCGGACGCGTGCGGTGCGGGCCACAGGGCGGTGTGCGCGGGAGTACCGGTCATGGAAACCAAGCCTAGTGGTTGAACGTGAGGCTGAATCGCGCACAAAGCGGACGAAACCTGACGGAAACAGGGGTCCGCCCGCAAGGGCTACACGCGGACTACGGCCCCAGCAGCCAGCGGCCGCCCCCGAACAGGGAGAACAGCGCGACCGCGTAGAAGAGCAGCATCCACAGGGCGGCCGGCGTGTGGGTGAGGCGCGCCAGCTGGTCCGCGTCCGAGCTCGGCGCCGCTCCGCCGCGCCTCTTCTGCTGGAGCTCCAGCAGCGGGCGCACGCCGCCCAGGAGCAGGAACCACACCACCAGGTACGCGAAGACCGCCTGCACCTGCGGCCCGGTCTGCCACGACACCAGGAGGAAGAGGCCGCCGGTGACGAAGACCGTCAGCACCCCGTAGGCGTTGCGGATCATGACCAGCATCAGCAGGAGCAGCGCGGTCGCGCTCCAGAGCAGCAGCGTGATGTGCCCGGCCGCCAGCAGCAGCGCGCCGCCCGCCCCGAGGAGCGACGGCGCGGTGTAGCCGGCCGCCGCGGTCAGGACCATGCCGAGGCCGTGCGGTTTGCCGCGGGAGACGGTCAGCCCCGAGGTGTCCGAGTGCAGTCGGATGCCTTGCAGGCGGCGTCCGGACAGCAGCGCGACCAGGCCGTGGCCGCCTTCGTGCGCAATGGTGACGGCGTTGCGCGACAGCCGCCATATGGCGTGCGGGAGGACCGCGGCCAGGGCGAGGGCGGCGGTCGCGCCGACCACCCAGACGGAGGGCGCGGGCTGGGTGCCGAAGAGCGAGTCGATGAGCTGCACGGTTCCGCACCCTACGACGGCGGGCTGTGCCCGCGCCGTGGCAATCTGGCACTCATGTGCGGTCGATATGCAGCGAGCCGGCGGCCCGAGGACCTCGTCGACCTCTTCGACGTGCGCAAATGGGACCCCACCGAGGCGCTGGACCCCAATTGGAACGTCGCTCCCACCGACAGCACCTACGCGGTGCTGGAACGCCCCGACAAGGAGACCGGCGAGATCGTCCGGCAACTGCGCGCACTGCGCTGGGGCCTGGTGCCGAGCTGGGCCAAGTCCCCCGAGTCCGCCGCGAAGATGATCAACGCGCGGGCCGAGACGGTGCACGAGAAGCCCTCCTACCAGCGGCCGTTCGCCTCCCGCCGCTGCCTGCTGCCCGCCGACGGCTACTTCGAGTGGGTCACCGGCAAGGACGAGCGGCAGCTGGAGGAGCAGGGCAGGAAGAAGCGGCCCCGCAAGCAGCCGTACTTCGTCACCCCCGCCGACGGATCGGTCTTCGCGATGGCCGGGCTCTACGAGTTCTGGCGCGACCGCACCCTGCCCGACGAGCACCCCCGCGCCTGGTGGGTCACCTGCGCCGTCATCACCACCGAGGCCGACACCGAGCCCTTCGCCGACGCCGACGCGCGCCCCGGCGGCCCGCGCGCCCTGTCCGACATCCACCCCCGCATGCCGCTGTGGCTCACCCCCGACCGGTGGGACGCCTGGTTGGACCCCGCCCGCACCGATCCCGGCGCGCTGCGCGCCCTGCTGGTCCCGCCGGGCCACGGGCTGCTGCGCGCCCATCCGGTGCGCACCGAGGTCAGCAACGTCCGCAACAACGGGCCCGAACTGGTGGAACCGATCGAGGCGCCGGAGGAGGCGACCCTGTTCTGAGCTGTGCTGAGCTGTTCCGACCGTCCGCGGTGGCAGACTGCGACGGTGAACGTGATCTCCGACACGGTCCAGACCGTGCCCACCCCCGTGGGGGACGCCCGCATCACCTGGCACCGGGCGCGCCGGGCCCGCGCCGTCGTCGCGCTGGGTCACGGAGCGGGCGGCGGCATCGAGGCCCGCGACCTGCGCGCGCTGGCGGCCGCGCTGCCGCCGCACGGCTGGACCGTCGCGCTGGTCGAGCAGCCCTGGCGGGTGGCCGGCAAGAAGCTGGCGCCCGCCCCGAAGACCCTCGACGCGGCCTGGACCGCCCTGTGGCCCGCGCTGGCCGCGCCGGGCCTGCCGGTGGTCGCCGGGGGCCGCAGCACGGGGGCGCGGGTGGCCTGCCGCACCGCCGACGCACTGGGCGCGGCCGCGGTGCTCGCGCTGTCCTTCCCCCTGCATCCGCCGGGCAGGCCGGAGAGGTCCCGTGCCGACGAGCTGACCGGCGCGGGCGTCCCGGCCCTGGTCGTCCAGGGCGGCCGGGACCCCTTCGGCAGGCCCGAGGAGTTCCCGCCCGGCCACGAGCCGGTCGAGGTGCCGTACGCCGACCACGGATTCGCCGTCCCGAAGTCCGCGGACCTCGGCCAGGACGAGGCTGTGACGATCCTCACGGACGCCGTGCTGGGCTGGCTGGGGGAGCTTCCGCGACTTCGGGAATGAGCCGCGACCGGGCCGTGTTGTGCGAGGCGTCCAGACAGAAGTTCGTACGTACAGTGAGGAAGCCGCATGGCGACAGCCGCATGCCGCGCCCGTGCCGAGGCGCCTTACCTGGCTTGGCCCGAGTGGCCGGCGATGGGTGGTGCGGCGGGCACGACCAGCGCACCGATCCCGCCCGGGATATCCTCCGATGGCGTGGGGTCGGTGTATGGCCCCGTGACCGTCGTGGAGGAGGTGGGTCCGGTCAGCGGCACCGACGACAGTACGTCCGAGGTACACGAGCAGGTCCAGGTATCCCAGGAGTCGGACCTCGAGCGCAGCGCGCGCTTCGAGCGGGACGCCCTGGAGTACCTCGACCAGATGTACTCGGCGGCGCTGCGCATGACCCGCAACCCGGCGGACGCCGAGGACCTGGTGCAGGAGACGTACGCCAAGGCGTACGCGTCCTTCCACCAGTTCCGCGAGGGGACCAACCTCAAGGCGTGGCTGTACCGCATCCTCACGAACAGCTTCATCAACTCCTACCGCAAGAAGCAGCGCGAGCCCCAGCGCAGCGGCACGGAGGAGATCGAGGACTGGCAGCTGGCGCGTGCGGAGTCGCACATGTCCACCGGCCTGCGCTCCGCGGAGTCCCAGGCGCTGGACCACCTGCCCGACTCCGACGTGAAGCAGGCGCTGCAGGCGATCCCCGAGGAGTTCCGGATCGCGGTCTATCTCGCGGACGTCGAAGGCTTTGCCTACAAGGAGATCGCCGACATCATGGGTACCCCCATCGGTACGGTGATGTCGCGTCTGCATCGGGGGCGGCGGCAGCTGCGCTCGCTGCTGGAGGACTACGCGCGGGAGCGCGGGCTCGTCCCGGCGGGCGCGGGCGACGAGAAGGGCTCGGGCACATGAGCTGCGGCAACGCGCATGAGACGGACTGTTCCGAGGTACTCGACCATCTTTACGAGTACCTGGACAACGAGATGTCCGACGACGCCTGCGCCAAGTTCAAGCAGCACTTCGACGAGTGCCACCCGTGCTTGGAGAAGTACGGCTTGGAGCAGGCCGTCAAGAAGCTGGTCAAGCGGTGCTGCGGCCAGGACGACGTCCCCTCGGACCTGCGGTCCAAGGTGCTCACCCGGATCGAGCTGATCCGCGAGGGCGAGGTCGCGCCGGTACCCGGCCCGCTCGAGGGCGGGGACGCCACCACCGCGGCCTCCTAGACATACCGGCGATCCGGCGGTGCCTCCTGGCACCGCCGGATCGGCGTACGGTCCCGTCCGTAGCACGCGAGGTCACGCGGGATCACCCGAAGGCGGGAATCCCGGCCGCTCCCGCGAATGCCGGGGACCGCGCCCCTAGCCTCGTCACGTGCGTGAGATGCGGGTGGTGCGGGAACTTCCGCCGGCGGCGCGGGTCTACCTGCCCGCCGTCGTGCTGTCGGCCTGCGGCGCGCTCGTCGCCGCGCCGTACGACGCCGTTCCCTGGCTGACCGCGGCTGCGCTGGCGGCCCTGTACCTCGCCGGGGAGCTCGCGAGGGCCCCGCTGCGGCCGGTGCTGTTCGCCGCCGCGCTGCTGCTGCCGCCCGGCGCGGCCGCCCTCGTGGCGGTGCCGGGCGCGCTGGCCGCTCCGGTGCGGGGCGAGCCCCGCGGAGTGCGCAGGGTGTGGCACGCCGCGCAGCTCTCGCTCGCCGTGTACGCGGCCGCCGGCGCGCGGGGCCTGCTCGACGACGGGCGGTCCGACCGGCTGCCCGGGCTGCTGCTCCCGGCGGCGGGGGTGGCGCTGGTGTTCTGGCTGGTGTCCGCCGCGCTGAGCGGCGGGGTGCTGATCGCCGCGGAACGCGTGCCCCCCGTCCCCGCGTGGCGCGACGCCCTGCTCGGCACCCTCGCGCCGAACCTCACGTACGCGCTGGTGGGACTGCTGGCCGCGGTGCTCTGGCAGGGCCCGTACGGCGGCCTCGCCGCGGTCCTGGCGCTGCTGCCCACCCACATCGCGCGCTGGGTCGCCGGGCAGGCGCAGCGCGAACGCGCCACCCACCAGGCCACGGTGCGCGCCCTGGTGCAGGCCGTCGAGATCAAGGACCGCTACACCCGCGGCCACAGCGAGCGCGTCGGCCGGGCCTCGGCGCTGATCGCCCGCGAGATCGGCCTGCCCGCCGAGCGCGTGGAGGCCCTGCGGCTCGCGGGGATCCTGCACGACATCGGCAAGATCGGCGTCCCGACGCGCGTGCTGCGCAAGGACGGCCCGCTCACCCCCGAGGAACGCCGCATCATCGAACTGCACCCGGGCTACGGCCACGACATTGTGCGCGGCATCGACTTCCTGGACGACGCACGGTCGGCGATCCTCCACCACCACGAGCGCATGGACGGCTCCGGCTACCCGCACGGCCTGGCCGGCGACGCGATCCCCTCCTCGGCCCGCGTCGTGGCCGTCGCCGACGCCTTCGACGCCATGACCTCCGCACGCAGCTACCAGCGCGCCCGGGAGGTCGGCGAGGCGCTGGGGGAGCTGCGCCGGTGCTCCGGCCGCCACTTCGACCCCGAGATGGTCGAGGCGCTGGTGCGCATCGTGGACCGCGACGGCTGGAACCCCGCGCTCACCACGGACGAGCCGGAACCCTTCGCGGCGGGCGGTTCCGCCGGTGTGACCCCGGCCGCCGGACGGGTCGTCGCACCGCGCCGGCACGCCCGCGGCCCCGGCGCCCCGGACCGGACGCCCGGCCGCCGCGGCGGCAAGGGGCGGCGGGCGTGACCGAACCGGCCGGCCGAGGGCACCGGCGCGCCACACCAGCGGCGGCCGCGGCGGACGCCGTGGCCGGGCTGCTGCGCCGCCGCCACCGCGGGCGGACCCCGCCGGTGGCGTACGCCGTGCACGCCCTCGCCGTCGGTGCCGCGGTCGCCGGGCTCGGCTGGACGGCCGTGCACGGGGTGGCCGATCCGGCGTCCGCCGTCGTGTTCGGGGCGCTCGTGGTGGTCGGCGAGGTGCTCCGGGTCGCCGAGGCGGACGGCCGGGAGGCGGCGCCCGCGGCCTTCGCCGGGGCGCTGGGGTACGCACTGGTGGGCGCCGGGACGGTGCCCGTCGTGGTCACGGTCGTCGGCTGCGCCGTCCTCGCCGGGCGGGCGCGCGGCGGGACGTGGGACGCGGCCGCCCGGCGGGTCCTGACCACCGGCTTCGCCGCGGTCTGCGCGCAGCCGCTGTACGGCGGCAGCGGCGGACACCCGGTGTACGCCGTGCTGCTGCTCGCCAGCACCATCCTGTGCGACGCCGTGCTCGCCGCCTGGCTGACCGCCGCCCGTACGCGGGAACCCTTCGCGCCGGTGCTGCGGGACGAGGTGGCCGCGCTGCCCGGCGTCGGTTCGGCGGTGTGCGCGGGCGGAGCGGTGCTGGCGCAGGCGGTGGAGGCCGCGGGGCTGTGGGCCGTGCCGGTGTGCGCGGTGCCGCTGCTGCTGACGCAGACCGCCTTCCGGCGGCACGCCGCGATCCGGGCGACGCGGCGTGCGACGGTCGCCTCGCTCGCCCGGGCCACCGACCTCGCCGGCTACACCCCGGCCGGCCACGCCCGCCGGGTCGGGGCGCTCAGTCACGCACTGGGCAGGGAACTCGGCCTGGGCGGACGGGCCCTGGCCGCGCTGGAGCACGCCGCGCTGCTGCACGACATCGGCCAACTCTCCCTCGTGGACCCGGTACCCGGCGGCGCGACCGCGCCCCTGGACCCCGCGGAACGGCGCCGCATCGCCCTGCTCGGAGCGGCCGTCGTACGCCGGACGGGGGCATCCGAGGAGGTGGCCCGGATCGTGGAGGTCCAGGCCGATCCGTACCGCGAACAGCCGCTCGCCGGGCGGATCGTGCGTACGGCCAACGCCTACGAGGACCTGGCCGGGGGCGGGGCGCCCGTGGGCCGGGGACTGCAGGCGCTGGAACGATTGCGCCTGGACACCGCGCAGGAATACGACCCCCGTGTGGTCGAGGCGCTGACCAGGGTCATTGCCAGGGAAGGGCAGTGAACCGACCGGTAATGAGCGGGCGTACCAAGGGGCATGGTTGGATGCCCGCAGGGGCGCAGAGCGCCCGAGAGGCACGCATGTCGCCCATGCCGGCAAACCGGCGGGCCCGGCCGTGTGTGACGGGCCCCGCCGATGGCAAGGAGGACTGATGAGCACCGCTGAGCACGGGATGTGGGGGGACGGACGGGGCACCGTGGGACACCGGCGAAAGCGAACGGCAGGCGGGACACCTTGAGGATCTTCGGCAGGGCACGCCATCGGCCCTCCGCCACCTGGCGGCAGGCGACCGATCGCGCGTTCACCCTGATCAGCGACGGGCGGTACGAGGACGCCGGCGCGCTCCTCATCCGCGCCGCGGATCTGGAGCCCTGGCGCTCGGAGTCCTGGTACAACCTCGCCCTGCTGCACAAGTTCCGGCACGACTGGGAGCAGGCCCGCACCGCCGGCCTGCGGGCCGTCGCCCTCCTCGACCGGGCCCCCGGAGCCCCCGACTGGTGGAACGTCGGCATCGCCGCCACCGCGCTGCAGGACTGGCCGCTGGCCCGGCGCGCCTGGCAGGCCTACGGACTGCGCCCCGACACCGCCGGCACCGGCCCGATCGAGATGGAGCTGGGCAGCTCCACCGTGCGGCTCTCCCCGGAGGGCGAGGCCGAAGTGGTGTGGGGCCGCCGGCTCGACCCGGCCCGCATCGAGGTGCTGAGCATCCCGCTGCCCTCCTCCGGGCGGCGCTGGGGCGAGGTCGTCCTGCACGACGGCGTGCCGCACGGCGAGCGCAGGACCGCCGACGGCGCCACGTACCCGGTCTTCGACGAGATCGAGTTGTGGGCGCCCTCGCCCGTGCCGACGTGGCTGGTGCTGCTGGAGGCGGCCACCGAGGCCGATCGCGACGCGCTGGAGCAGCTGGCCGCCGACGCGGGGTACGCCGCCGAGGACTGGTCGTCCTCCGTTCGGCTGCTGTGCCGGACCTGCTCGGAGAGCCGGATGCCCACCGACGACGGCTCCGACGCCTCCCGCGACCCCCACGACCAGGGTGAGCCCGGCCACCCCGGGCACCTCAGCCACCGCAGCCCCGGCGCCCTGTGGGCCCCGGAGCGGGAGTGCGGCATCGCCGCCCCCGTGGGGCTGGTGCGCGGGCTGCTGGACAGCTGGGTGGCGGACAGCCCGGACACCCGGGACTGGCGTGATCTCGAAGAGGTCTGCTGATCCGGTCGGGTGCACGTACCCTTGATGGGCTATCGAGCGTTGAAGCAGGCCCCAGGAAGGCGTACGACGGACCATGTCGCAGCAGGACACCGAGCAGACCGCATTCACCGACGACGTGACCGGCGCGGAGGAGCGTGAGGCCGCCCACCGCGAGCGCGGCACGGCCCGCCCCATCACGGTCGTCGGCAACCCGGTCCTGCACCACCCGTGCACCCCGGTCACGTCCTTCGACGACGAGCTGGCCGCCCTCGTCGACGACATGTTCGCCAGCCAGCGTGCCGCCGAGGGCGTCGGCCTCGCCGCGAACCAGATCGGCGTGAACCTGCGCGTGTTCGTCTACGACTGCCCGGACGACGACGGCGTCCGCCACGTCGGCCACATCGTCAACCCGGTCATCGACGACCTGCCCGCCGAGCGCCGCGTCCTCGACGACGGCAACGAGGGCTGCCTGTCGGTCCCCGGCGCCTACGCCGAGCTGCCGCGCCCCGACTTCGCGATCTGCCGCGGCCAGGACCTGCACGGCAACCCCGTCGTCGTCCAGGGCACCGGCTTCTTCGCCCGCTGCCTCCAGCACGAGACGGACCACCTCAACGGCTACCTCTACATCGACCGGCTCTCCAAGCGCGACCGCAAGGACGCGCTGCGTCAGATGGCGGAGCTGACGCCGAAGTACGAGACCGTCCCGAACGACTGACCTTTCCCCCGGGCGGTGAGCCTGTCCTCCCCGGCGCGATCTTGCCGGGGACACACAGGGGAGGGACATTGCGCAACAGAGCGCTGACGGCTGTCGCGGCGGGCGCGGCAGCCCTCGTGGTACTCGGCGCCCCGGCGGCACACGCCGAGGGCCGGGGCGACATCCGGGTCATCAAGACCGTGGTGCACGGCGGCACCGATGTGAGCGTGGGGACGAAGGGCACCGTCGTGTTCCCGATCGTCATGACGATCAGGGACAACTCCGGGGTCAAGAGCGTCTCGCACGTGAGTGCCTTCAACAGGTCGAACCTGTTCGGACCCGTCAGCTGGACGGGTACCCGCTGCACGAAGAAGAGCGCCACCACGTCGGTGTGCACGGCCACCATGGCCATCCACCCGGAGGGGATCCGGCCGTACGGCGAGGGCGGCTTCGAGGGCTGGAACGCCAACCAGGTCGCGGGCCTCTGGCAGGTCAACGCCACGGTGCGGGCGAACGACGGCGACTACTGGATCAGCGACGACATCGCCCGGTTCAAGGTGAGGCGCGGGGCGGTGCTCACCACCGACGCCGGTCCGGAGCCGGTCGCCAAGCGCGGCACGCTCACCGTCAAGGGCCAGCTCAAGCGGGCGGACTGGCAGGACCTGAAGTACCACACCTTCGCGGGGCAGCCCGTGAGGCTCCAGTTCAAGAAGGCCGGCTCCACGCAGTGGAGCACCGTCAAGACCGCCACCACGAACAGCAGCGGCGGCGTGAGCGTCAAGATGACCGCCACCGCGGCGGGCAGCTGGCGCTGGGTTTTCTCCGGTACGTCCACGACGGGGCAGGCGACCTCGGCCGCCGACGCGGTCGTCCTGAAGTGACCGCGGGTGGGGCCCGGCCGATGCGGCCGGGCCCCACCCCCCGCGGTGCGGATCAGAAGTCGTCGTCGAAGGAGACCGAGCCCTCGACCGCCACCTGGTAGGCGGAGGCGCGGCGCTCGAAGAAGTTGGTCAGCTCCTGGACGTTCTGCAACTCCATGAAGGAGAACGGGTTCTCCGAGCCGTAGCGGGCCGGCAGGCCGAGCCGCACCAGGCGCTGGTCGGCGACGCACTGGAGGTACTCGCGCATGGAGTCGGTGTTCATGCCGGGCAGGCCGTCGCCGCACAGGTCGCGGGCGAACTGGAGCTCGGCCTCGACGGCCTCCTCCAGCATCGCGGTGACCTCCTTGCCCATCTCCTCGTCGAAGAGGTCGGGCTCCTCCCGGCGGACGGTGTCGACCACGTGGAAGGCGAAGTCCATGTGCATGGACTCGTCGCGGAACACCCAGTTGGTGCCGGTGGCGAGCCCGTGCAGCAGGCCGCGGGAGCGGAACCAGTAGACGTACGCGAAGGCGCCGTAGAAGAACAGGCCCTCGATGCAGGCCGCGAAGCAGATCAGGTTGAGCAGGAAGCGGCGGCGGTCCGCCTTGCTCTCCAGGCGGTCGATGGACTCGACGGAGTCCATCCAGCGGAAGCAGAACTGCGCCTTCTCACGGATGGAGGGGATGTTCTCCACCGCCGCGAACGCGCCCGTGCGCTCCTCGGGATCGGGCAGGTAGGTGTCGAGCAGCGTCAGGTAGAACTGGACGTGCACGGCCTCCTCGAAGAGCTGCCGCGACAGGTACAGCCGCGCCTCGGGGGAGTTGATGTGCTTGTAGAGCGTCAGCACGAGGTTGTTGGCCACGATCGAGTCGCCGGTGGCGAAGAAGGCGACCAGTCGGCCGATCATGTGCTGCTCGCCGGCGGACAGCTTGGCGAGGTCGGCGACGTCGGAGTGGAGGTCGACCTCCTCCACGGTCCAGGTGTTCTTGATGGCGTCGCGGTAGCGCTCGTAGAAGTCCGGGTAGCGCATCGGACGCAGGGTCAGCTCGAAGCCCGGGTCGAGCAGGTTCTTGGTGGTGCTCATTACTGGCAGGCCTCGCAGGACTCGGGGTTCTCAAGGGAGCAGGCGATCGCGTCGGCGTCGGGTGTCGTCTGCTGGACGGGGATGGCGGCGGGAGCTGCCGCGCGGGCGGACTGGGCGATGCGCGTGGCCGGGCGGGAGCGCAGGTAGTACGTCGTCTTCAGGCCCTGCTTCCAGGCGTAGGCGTACATCGAGCTGAGCTTGCCGATGGTGGGCGAGGCCATGAAGAGGTTGAGCGACTGGCTCTGGTCGAGGTACGGGGTGCGGGCCGCCGCCATGTCGATCAGGGCGCGCTGCGGCAGCTCCCAGGCGGTGCGGTACAGCTCGCGCACGTCGGCGGGGATCCAGTGGAAGCCCTCGACGGAGCCGTTGGACTCGCGCAGGGCGTCGCGGGTCTGCGCGTCCCAGACGCCGAGCTTCTTCAGGTCGGCCACCAGGTAGGAGTTGACCTGGAGGAACTCACCGCTCAGCGTCTCGCGCTTGAAGAGGTTGGAGACCTGCGGCTCGATGCACTCGTAGACGCCCGCGATGGAGGCGATGGTCGCGGTCGGGGCGATGGCGAGCAGCAGCGAGTTGCGCATGCCGGTGGCGGCGACGCGGGCGCGCAGCGCGTCCCAGCGCTCGGGCCAGTTCTCCTCGGTCGCGTAGTGGTCGGGGTGCAGCACACCGCGCGCGGCGCGGGTCTGCGACCAGGCCGGGTGCGGGCCGTGGCGCTCGGCGAGGTCGCAGGAGGCCTCGTACGCGGCGAGCATGATGCGCTCGGCGATCCGGGTGGACAGCGCCTTGGCCTCGGCGGAGTCGAAGGCCAGCCGCAGCTTGAAGAAGACGTCCTGCAGGCCCATCACGCCCAGGCCCACCGGGCGCCAGCGCTCGTTGGAGGCGGCCGCCTCGCGGGTCGGGTAGAAGTTGATGTCCACGACGCGGTCGAGGAAGGTCACGGCGGTGCGGACGGTGGCGTCCAGCCGTTCCCAGTCGAGCGAGCCGTCCTCACCGACGAACGCGCCGAGGTTGACCGAACCGAGGTTGCAGACCGCGGTCTCGCCGTCGTTCGTGACCTCCAGGATCTCCGTGCAGAGGTTGGAGGAGTGGATGACCCGGCCGGGCTCGGCGGTCTGGTTGGCGGTGCGGTTGGAGGCGTCCTTGAAGGTCATCCAGCCGTTGCCGGTCTGCGCGAGGGTGCGCATCATGCGGCCGTACAGCTCGCGGGCCGGGAGGGTCTTGCGGGCCAGGCCGGCCGCCTCGGCCTTGCGGTAGGCGGTGTCGAACTCCTCGCCCCACAGGTCGACCAGTTCGGGCGTGTCGGAGGGGGAGAACAGCGACCAGTCGCCGTCGGCGTCGACGCGGCGCATGAACTCGTCCGGGATCCAGTGCGCCAGGTTGAGGTTGTGGGTGCGGCGCGCCTCCTCACCGGTGTTGTCGCGCAGTTCCAGGAACTCCTCGATGTCCGCGTGCCAGGTCTCCAGGTAGACGCAGGCCGCGCCCTTGCGGCGGCCGCCCTGGTTGACGGCGGCGACGGAGGCGTCGAGGGTGCGCAGGAACGGGACGATGCCGTTGGAGTGGCCGTTGGTGCCGCGGATCAGCGAACCGCGGGAGCGGATACGGGAGTACGACAGGCCGATGCCGCCGGCGTGCTTCGACAGCCGGGCGACCTGGTGGTAGCGGTCGTAGAGGGAGTCCAGCTCGTCCAGCGGGGAGTCCAGCAGGTAGCAGGAGGACATCTGCGGGTGCCGGGTGCCGGAGTTGAAGAGCGTGGGGGAGCTGGGCAGGTAGTCCAGCCGGCTCATCAGGCCGTAGAGCGCGGCGACCTCGTCGAGGGCGCGGGTGGTGTGGTCCTCGGCGAGTCCGCAGGCCACGCGGAGCATGAAGTGCTGCGGGGTCTCGATGACCTGACGGGTGATCGGGTGGCGCAGCAGGTAGCGGCTGTGCAGGGTGCGCAGGCCGAAGTAGCCGAAGCGGTCGTCGGCGCGGCCGGCGAGGGCGGCGTCGACCAGGCCGTCCAGTCGGGCGGCGTGGGTGGCCACGAACTCGGCGGTGCCGTCGGCGATCAGGCCCTCGCGGTGGCCGACGGCGATGGACGCGGAGAAGGACACGGCTCCCTGGCCGGCCGCCTCCTCGGCGACGGCGACCGTCAGCAGCCGGGCGGCGAGGCGGGAGTACTGGGGGTCCTCCGAGATCAGTCCGGCGGCGGCCTCGGTGGCCAGCGCCCGCAGTTCCGCCTCGTCCGCCGCGGCGCTGCGGCCGCGCAGCGCGGCGGCGGCGACCCGGCCGGGGTCGGTGTCGGGGAGGTCTGCGGTCAGCTCCGTCAAGGAGCTCAGCAACTCGGTTCCCGGTGAGGCGGGGTCCGATGCGGTGGCGGGTGCTGCGGGCGCGATGGTCACGTGTGCTCTCTCCCTCGAACGGCGACGACGCGGGAGGGAGGGACGGGGCGCACGCAGGGCAGGGCATGCCCGCGGCGCGTCCGCCGGCCCAACCCGCGAGGCCCGGACACTTCACCGTCCGGACGGCGCGCCGGACGGTGCCGTCGGCAGGTACTCGGACTCGCGGGCATGCCTCCGAGGCGCCCGCACACCGTTGCGGGGCAGTCCCGGATTCCCACCGGCTTCCCCTGCGGCGACAGCGGAGTCGAGCATACATCTAGTGGCGCCTGCCCATGGCGCCACCAGATGTTGTGTCGGAGCGGTCACGGATTGCCCGGTTCACGCGTGCCAGTCGTGGCCGTCCCGGGAGTCGTGGACGTGTCCGGTCAGGGCGGCGAGCGCCAGGAGGAGGAAGAAGACCAGTGCGGTGGCGGTGGCGAGAAGCGTTTCCATGCCCTCGACTGTGCTCCTCGCCGGCCCCCGCCGGGAGTGGCAGGACTGACGTACTCCCTCGAAATCCTGCCACGCCTCTGCCGTGCCTCTGCCATGCTGGGCGCATGCTGCAGAACGTGGCCGTGGTGCTGCTCGACGGCGTCCATCCCTTCGAACTGGGCGTGGTCTGCGAGGTGTTCGGGCTCGACAGATCGGCCGACGGGCTGCCGGCGTACGACTTCGCCGTGGCCTCCGCGGAGGGCCCCACGCTGACCTCCCCGGGCGGGTTCACCATCGGCACCTCGCACGGGCTGGAACGGCTGGAGGAGGCCGACCTCGTGGCCGTGCCGGCCGGCGACTCCTATGTGCGCCGGGAGTACCCGCCGGAGCTGCTGCGGGCGCTGAACCGCACGGTGGAGCGCGGTGCGCGCGTGCTCAGTGTGTGCTCGGGCGTCTTCGTGCTGGCGGCCGCGGGCCTGCTGGACGGCCGCCGCTGCGCGGCGCACTGGCGGCACGCGGAGGAACTGGCGGCCCGTTACCCGCGGGCCCGCGTGGAGCCCGACGTGCTCTACGTGGACGAGGACCCGGTGATCACCTCGGCCGGCACCGCCGCCGGGATCGACGCCTGCCTGCACCTGGTCCGCAAGGAGCAGGGCAGCGACGTGGCCAACGCGATAGCGCGGCGCATGGTGGTGCCGCCGCACCGCGAGGGCGGCCAGGCGCAGTACATCGAGCGGCCGTTGCCGCGCACCCAATGCGACACCGTGGGCGAGGTACTCGGCTGGATGGAACGCCACCTGGACCGCGAGGTGAGCGTGGACGAGCTCGCGGCCCGCGCCCACATGTCGCCGCGCACCTTCGCCCGCCGCTTCCAGCAGGAGACCGGGACGACGCCCTACCGCTGGCTGCTGGGTCAGCGGGTGCTGCTGGCCCGGGAGTTGCTGGAGGCCACCGACGCGACGGTGGACGCGGTCGCGCTCCGCGCCGGCTTCGGCAACGCGGCGACGCTGCGCCACCACTTCGCGCGCTGGGTGGGGACCACCCCGCAGGCCTACCGCCGTGCCTTCCGGCGGCCCGAGCGGGCGCGTACCGCGTGACGACGGGGCCGTCGCCCTGTCCCTGGGCGGGCGGCCACCGCCGGGGTCGCCGGCGTCGGCGGTGTGGTCCCGCCGGGCCGTCTCGTCCACGTCCTCGGGCGCCTTGAGGGTCCATAGGACCAGGGTGAGGACGACGCCCCACCGGCGGGCGGCCACCGAGGCGCGGTCGCGCTCCTCGCAGGCCTGCCGCCGTGCCTTCCGGCGGCCCGAGCGGGCGCGTACCGCGTGACGACGGGCCGCCGCCCCGTCCCAGGGCGGCGGCCCGCGACCGTGGCCGGAGGCGGCCGTCAGTGGCCGGCGACCACCGGCAGTTCCCGCTGGACGTCGGGGTCGCCGGCGTCGGCGGAGTAGTCCTGCTGCGCCGTCTCGTCCACGCCCTCAGGTGCCTTGACGGCCCGGAGGACGAGGGTGAGGACGACGCTGACCACCACGTTGAGCACGAAGGCGGTCAGGCCGATGTAGCCGATCTGCCCGATGACCGGGATGGTGTCGGAGGAGCCGCCGAAGTGCTTCTGGGCGGGGCTCGCGACGCCGTAGGCGACCCAGGTGCCGTAGACCATGCCGACCGCCCAGCCGGCCAGCAGCGCCCAGCGGTGGAACCAGCGGGTGAACAGCCCGCCGACCAGGGCCGGGAAGGTCTGCAGGATCCAGATGCCGCCCAGCAGCTGGAAGTTGATGGCGACCGTCTTGTCCATGGTGAGGACGAAGACCAGCGCGCCGACCTTGACCAGCAGTGAGACGATCTTGGAGACCTGGGTCTCCTGCGCCGGGGTGGCGTCGGGCTTGATGAAGTCCTTGTAGATGTTGCGGGTGAACAGGTTCGCCGCGGCGATCGACATGATCGCGGCGGGCACCAGGGCGCCGATGCCGATCGCGGCGAAGGCCACGCCCGCGAACCAGGACGGGAACATGTTCTCGAACAGCTGGGGGATCGCCAGCTGCCCGTTGTAGCCCGTGATCCCGGCCCCGACCCCGCTGGCCAGCGCCATGAAGCCGAGCATCGCCAGCAGGCCGAGCATCAGCGAGTACAGCGGCAGCACGGTGGTGTTGCGGCGGATGACGTCGCGGCTGCGGCTGGAGAGCACCGCGGTGACCGAGTGCGGGTACATGAACAGCGCGAGGGCCGAGCCCAGCGCCAGCGTCCCGTACGCCCACTGCGCCGTGTCGCCGGGCGCCAGCGCCCCGCGGGGCTTGCCGGTGGCCGGGCTCACCTGCGAGTAGGCCTCGCCCGCCTTGGCGAAGATGTGGTCGAAGCCGCCGAGTCTGATCGGTATGTAGATGATCGCCACGGCGATGACGATGTAGATCAGGGTGTCCTTGACGAACGCGATCAGCGCGGGCGCGCGCAGGCCCGAGGAGTACGTGTACGCGGCCAGCACGCCGAAGGCGATGAGCAGCGGCAGGTCCTTGACGAACCAGTTGGACGAGGCGCCGCCGCCGACGCCCATCACGTCCAGCACCGCCTGGATGCCGACGAGCTGGAGCGCGATGTAGGGCATGGTGGCGAGGATGCCGGTGACGGCCACCGCCAGGGACAGGCCCTTGGAGCCGAAGCGGCCGCGGACGAAGTCCGAGGTGGTGACGTAGCCGTGCTTGTGGGACACCGACCACAGCCGCGGCAGGAAGGTGAAGACCAGCGGGTAGACCAGGATCGTGTACGGCACGGCGAAGAAGCCGGCCGCGCCCGCCGCGTAGACCGCCGCCGGGACGGCGACGAAGGTGTAGGCGGTGTACAGGTCGCCGCCCAGCAGGAACCAGGTGATCCAGCCGCCGAAGCTGCGGCCGCCGAGCCCCCACTCGTCCAGGTGCAGGGAGTTCTCGGCCTTGCGCCAGCGCGCGGCCAGGAAGCCGAGCACCGTGACCGCCACGAAGAAGAAGATGAAGACGGCGAGTGCTACGCCGTTGACCCCGTCCTTCACTTCGACGCCTCCTTCCGTGCCCGCTCCTCACGGCGGACCAGGACGTACGCGGTGTACGTCAGGCCCGAGGAGAGGAACACCCACAGCATCTGGTACCAGTAGAAGAACGGGATGCCGATGAACTCGGGGGTCAGCGTCGCGTACGAGCCGACCCAGAGCATCGCGACGAACGGGATGACGAGGCAGACACCGGCGATCACACGGGTGGGGGTGACCACCGGTGGCCGGGCCGGAGTTCCGGTTGGTTGCTCGGACATTGCTGCGGCTCCGTCCTGATCTCACTCCTGTGTAATGCGCAGGAAATCTAGGTCAGGCACCGGCGCACGTCACTACCCGTCCGCATTGCGGTATGGAAACGATCTCCAGGGACGGGAACCTTCCGGGAACTTCCCGGCATCCTCACCGGACTACGGCCGGCGCAGCCGTGCCACGAACTTGTAGCGGTCGCCGCGGTAGACCGAGCGCACCCACTCCACCGGCTGCCCGCCGGTGTCGATGGAGTGCCGGGACAGCAGCAGCATCGGCAGCCCCACGTCGGTTCCGAGCAGTCCGGCCTCGCGCGGGGTGGCCAGCGAGGTCTCGATGGTCTCCTCGGCCTCGGCCGGCCGCACGTCGTAGACCTCGGCGAGCGCGGTGTAGAGCGAGGTGTACTTGGCCAGGCTGCGGCGCAGCGCGGGGAAGCGCTTGGCCGACAGATGGGTGGTCTCGATCGCCATCGGCTCGCCGTTGGCCAGCCGCAGCCGCTCGATGCGCAGCACGCGGCCGCCGGCCTTCATGTCCAGCAGCTCGGCCAGCCGGTCGTCGGCGGTGATGTAGCCGATGTCCAGCAGCTGCGAGGTGGGCTCCAGGCCCTGGGCCCGCATGTCCTCGGTGTACGAGGTGAGTTGCAGCGCCTGGGAGACCTTCGGCTTGGCGACGAAGGTGCCCTTGCCCTGGATGCGCTCCAGGCGTCCTTCGACGACCAGCTCCTGGAGGGCCTGGCGCACGGTGGTGCGGGAGGTGTCGAACTCCGCCGCCAGGGTGCGCTCCGGGGGCACCGGCGAGCCGGGCGGCATCGTCTGCGTCAGCTCCAGCAGATGGCGCTTGAGCCCGTAGTACTTGGGCACCCGGGCGGTTCGTCCGGCCGCGGTCGCCGCGGTCTCCGCGGACTCCGTCACCGCCGCTCCGGTCTCGCCGTCGCTGTCCATCGCCTGTGCTCCCGTGTGCTGTCGTGCTGCCGTCACCGGCTCCTCCGTCATTCGCGGCTCACATCGTGGCACGGTCAGGGCCCAAATCGCGTTACGGGCCCAGATGTCGGTCCGGTAACGGACGCGACCGGTGCTCTTATACACCCTTGACACCCCTAAAGGTCTAGGCCAAGCTTCGGGCACTGGTCTACACCACTTGGTACTCACTGCCCTGGGGAGGGTGTTGTGAAGCGCAAGCTGATCGCGGCGATCGGTGTCGCAGTCATGGTCGCCGGCGTTGCGGCCTGCGGTTCGGACGACAAGGGTTCCGACAAGGCCGCCGCGCCCAAGGAGATCACCGTCTGGCTGACGGTCGACGCACAGAAGAACTGGCCCGAGCTGGTGAAGCAGGCGGACGACGCCTTCACGGCCGCGCACAAGGACGTGAAGATCCACCACGAGTACTACGAGTGGACCGCCAAGAACCAGAAGCTCGACGCCGTCCTCGCCACCAAGAAGGTGCCGGACGTGGTCGAGATGGGCAACACCGAGACGCTCGGGTACCTGGTCAAGGGCGCGTTCGCCCCGATCGACAAGAGCAAGTTCGAGAACTCCGGTGACTGGCTGGACGCCCTGGAGGGCTCCGTCACGTACAACGGCAAGACCTACGGCGTGCCTTACTACGCCGGCGCCCGTGTCGGCACCTGGCGCAAGGACGTCGCCAAGGCGGCCGGCGTCACCAAGACCCCCGCCACCTGGGCCGAGCTGACCGACGCCCTCGACAAGATCCAGAAGAAGAACGGCGACAAGTTCTCCGCCTGGTACCAGCCCAGCCGCGACTGGTACACCGCGCTGGCCTTCGTCAAGGACGCCGGTGGCGACGTCGCCAAGGAGGACGGCGGCAAGTGGACCGCCTCCCTGTCCGACCCCAAGTCCATCGAGGGCCTGAAGACCTGGAAGGGCGTCCTCGACAAGTACTTCCACGGCGACAAGAACAAGGACGAGTCCGACCGCTACATCGTCTACGGCCAGGGCAAGTCCGCGCTCATCTACGGCGCCAGCTGGGAGGGCGGCGCCGCCGCCGACCCGAAGACCGACAAGACCGGCAAGCTCAAGGACAACCTGGAGACCTTCGCGCTCCCCGGCCCGAACGGCGACCTCCTGCCGAACTTCATCGGCGGCTCCGACCTGGTCATCCCGGTCAAGTCCGCCGCGCAGGACCTCGCCGCCGACTGGATCAACGACTTCACCAACACGGCCGCGCAGAAGGTCCTGATCTCCAAGGGCAACCTGCCCAACGCCAAGTCCCTGCTCGCCCCGCTGAAGGACGACCCGGCCACGGCCGCCTCGGCCCGCGCCAACGAGAACACCTGGTTCGTGCCGACCGCGCCGGGCTGGCTCCAGGTGGAGAAGAAGCAGATCCTGCAGAACATGCTCAACGACATCGCCGTCGGCAAGGCGACCATCGAGGACGCCACGAAGTCCGCCGACGAGCAGATCAACGCGGTGATCAACGCCGGCTGACCGGGGGTCGGGGAAACCACAGTGATCGACGCCGGCCGGCCGCCCTCGGGCGGCCGGCTCCGGTGCGCGACCACCAGGGACTGGAGTAGCCGAGGAGCACATGATGAGTGCCGTTGACACACCGCTCGACAAAGTGCCGCTCTCGCGGCAACCGGCGGGACCGGGCCGCAGGCCACGCCGCCTGGGCGGGGCCGCGCTTCCCTGGGCCCTGCTCGCACCGACCATCGGCGTCCTGGTGCTGGTCCTCGGGTATCCGCTGGTCCGGCTGATCACCCTGTCCTTCAAGCAGTACGGGCAGGCCGAGCTGTGGCAGGGGCTGCCCGGCGACTGGCAGGGCTTCGCCAACTACACGCATGTGCTCGGCGATTCGGAGTTCTGGGCCGTCGTCCTGCGCACCCTGCTGTTCACCGTGGCCGCGGTGCTGCTCACCCTGGTGCTCGGCATGGCGGTGGCGCTGCTGCTCCAGCGGGTCTCGCCCTGGATGAAGACGCTGATCAACATCGCGCTGGTGGCGAGCTGGGCGATGCCCGTCGTCGTCGCCATCACCGTCTTCAAGTGGATGTTCGACAGCGACTACGGCGTCCTCAACTGGCTGCTCAGCCGGCTGCCCGGGGTCGACTTCAGCGGCCACAACTGGTTCACCGACACCCGGCAGGGCTTCCTCGTCATCACCCTGATGGTGGTCTGGGGCGCCATCCCCTTCGTCGCCATCACCCTGCACGCCGGACTCACCCAGGTGCCCAGGGAACTGGAGGAGGCCGCCCGGATGGACGGCGCCGGTCCGGTCAAGGTCTTCCGGCACGTCACCCTCCCGGTGCTCAAGCCGCTCATCGTCATGTTGACCACCCTGTCGGTCATCTGGGACATGGGCGTCTTCCCGCAGGTCTTCCTCATGCGCGACGGCCACCCCGAGCCCGACTACCAGGTGCTCACCACCTACTCCTACGACCAGGCCTTCGTCGCCAACGACTACGACGCGGGCGCGGCCATCGCCGTCATCACCGTGCTGCTGCTCCTCGGCGTGATGGCCGTCTACATGCGCCAGATGCTGAAGATCGGAGAGGTGGAGTGACGACCGTGCTCGACACCGCCCCCGCCCCGGCGGCTCCGCCCGCCTCCCCGGCCCGCCGCGCCGCCCGGCGCCCGCGCCGCAAGGGACGTACCGTCTACAACCTGCTCGGCCTGCTGGTCGTGGTCGTCACCGGCTTCCCGGTCTACTGGATGCTGAACACGGCGTTCAAGCCCGCCAAGGACGCCATCGACCCCGACCCCAAGTTCTTCCCGACCAGCCTGTCCTTCCAGAACTTCTCCGACGCCCTCGGCATCGGCGACTTCTGGGGCTCGGTCGGCCGCAGCCTCATCGTCTCCGGCTCGACCGTCGGCCTCGGCCTGGTCATCGGCCTGCTGGCGGCGCTGGCCATCTCGCGCTTCGTCTTCCGCGGCCGCAAGGCGGTCATCGTCGCGATCCTCGCCGTCCAGATGGTGCCGCTGGTCGCGATGATCATCCCGGTCTTCCTGCTGCTCAACCAGATCGACCAGATCGACAAGCTCTCCGGCCTGGTCATCACCTACCTGACCTTCGTGCTGCCGTTCACGGTCTGGACCCTGCGCGGCTTCATCGTCAACATCCCCAAGGAACTGGAGGAGTCGGCGATGGTCGACGGGTGCACGCGCATGGGCGCGTTCTTCCGCATCGTGCTGCCGCTGCTCGCCCCCGGCCTCGTGGCCACCTCGATCTACGCGCTCATCCAGGCCTGGAACGAGTACCTCTACGCGATGCTCATCATGAGCCAGGAGCACCAGACCGCCACCGTCTGGCTGGGGAACTTCGTCACCTCGCGCGGCACGGACTACGCGCCGATGATGGCGGGTTCGACCATGATGGGCGTTCCCGTGGTGGTCTTCTTCCTGATCGTGCAGCGCAAGGTCGCCGCCGGCCTGACCGCCGGGGCGGTGAAGGGATGACCGAGACCTTGAGTCAGATCCCCGGCGGAACCGCGGACGCCGACGACCTCGCGCGGGACGCCCTGGCCGTCCTGCAGCCCGGATTCCACGGCACCACCGCCCCCGAGTGGCTGCTGCGCCGGCTCGCCGAGGGCCTCGGTTCCGTGGCGCTGTTCGCCCGCAACATCGAGTCGCCCGAGCAGCTCGCCGCGCTCACCGCGCAACTGCGCGCGGTACGGCCCGAGGTGCTCATCGCCGCCGACGAGGAGGGCGGCGACGTGACCCGGCTGGAGGCCCGCACCGGCTCCTCCTTCCCCGGCAACCTCGCGCTCGGCGCGGTCGACGACACCGCCCTGACCCGTGACGTCGCCGCCGAGCTGGGCCGCCGGCTCGCCGCCTGCGGGGTCAACCTCAACTGGGCGCCGTCCGCCGACGTCAACTCCGACCCCGGCAACCCGGTCATCGGGGTGCGGTCCTTCGGTTCGGAGCCGCTGCTCGTCGCCCGGCACACCGCCGCCTATGTCGAGGGGCTGCAGTCCGCGGGCGTGGCCGCCTGCACCAAGCACTTCCCCGGGCACGGCGACACCTCCGTCGACTCCCACCACGCCCTGCCCCGCGTGGACGTCGACCTGGACACCCTGCACTCCCGCGAACTCGCCCCGTTCCGCGCCGCCCTGACCGCCGGCACCAAGGCCGTCATGAGCGCGCACATCCTCGTCCCGGCCCTCGACCCCGACCGCCCGGGCACGCTCAGCCCCGCCGTCCTGACCGGGCTGCTGCGCGACGAACTCGGCTACGACGGCCTCATCGTCACCGACGGCATCGAGATGCGCGCCATCGCCGACACCTACGGCGTCGAGCGCGGCACGGTGCTGGCCATCGCGGCCGGTGCCGACGCCATCTGCGTCGGCGGCGGCCTCGCCGACGAGGAGACCGTGGTCGCCCTGCGCGACGCCGTCGTCGACGCCGTGCGCGCCGGTGAACTGCCGCGCGGACGGCTCGCCGACGCCGCCGCCCGGGTACGGGCGCTGGCCGCCTGGACCACCGGCGCGGCCCGTGCCGCCGCCGGCGCCGCGCCGGACTCCGACATCGGCCTCACGGCGGCGCGGCGCGCGCTGCGCGTGACCCGCACCGGGGAGTACGAGCCGATCACCGAGGCGCCCTACGTCGCCGCCTTCACGCCGGTCGCCAACATCGCCGTCGGCGCCGAGACACCGTGGGGGGTCGCCGCGGAACTCGACCGGCTGCTGCCCGGGACGGTGACCGGCACCTTCCGCCAGGGCGATGCTTTGACCGCAAATGTGCTCCGCTCCGCGGCGAACCGTAGGATCGTCGCAGTGGTCCGTGACGTGCACCGTCACCCGTGGATGGCCGAAGCGCTGGGTGCCCTGCTCGCCGCCCGGCCGGACACGGCGGTGGTGGAGATGGGCGTCCCCCAGGCTCCGCCCTCCGGCGCGCTGCACATCGCGACCCACGGCGCGGCCCGCGTGTGCGGGCGAGCGGCCGCGGAGGTCGTCGTCGGCAAGGACGCCGACGCCTGACCGCCCCGGCGGCGCCACCCGTTCCAGAGACCGACCTGGAGGCTCCCAGAATGTCCGCCCCGACTCCGACCCAGCAGCCCCCGATGCCGGGCCGGATCATGTCCGGCGAGATGGCCGAGCAGCCCACCGTGCTGCGCCGCATCCTCGAGGAGGGCGCGCCGCGCATCCGTGAGATCGCCGAGCGGATCGCCGCGCGCAACCCGCGCTTCGTGCTGCTCACCGCGCGCGGCACCTCCGACAACGCGGCGCTGTACGCGAAGTACTTGATCGAGGTGCTGCTCGGCAAGCCGGCGGGCCTGACCTCCATGTCCACCACGACCGCCTACGGCGCCCGCCCGGACCTCACCGACTGCCTGGTCGTCACCGTCAGCCAGTCCGGCGGCTCGCCCGACCTGGTGGCCTCCACCCGGGCCGCCCGCGAGGCCGGCGCGATCACCCTGGCGGTCACCAACAACGCCGACTCGCCGCTGGCCGAGGTCTCCGAGTTCCACATCGACGTGCTCGCCGGGCCGGAGAAGGCGCTCCCGGCGACCAAGACGTACACGGCCGAGCTGCTCGCCCTCTACCTCTTCGTCGAGGGCCTGCGCGGCGGCGACGGCAACGCGGCCAAGATCCTCCCCGAGCTGGCCGAGCAGATCCTGGCCCGGGGGGACGAGGTCAAGGCGCTGGCCGGCCGGTACCGCTTCGCGGAGCGCCTGGTGCTCACCTCGCGGGGCTACGGCTACCCGACCGCGAAGGAGGCCGCCCTGAAGCTGATGGAGACCAGCTACATCCCGGCCCTGTCCTTCTCCGGCGCCGACCTGCTGCACGGTCCGCTGGCGATGGTCGACAACGTCTCGCCGGTCATCGCCATCGTCACCGAGGGCAAGGGCGGCCAGGCCCTGCAGCCGGTCCTGGACCGGCTCCGCGGCCGCGGAGCCGACCTCGTCGTGATCGGCAACCAGGCGTCCGTCGAGGCCGCCTCCGCGGGCTTCGTGCTGCCGACCGCGGGCGTCGCCGAGGAGGTCCAGCCGATCCTGGAGATCCTGCCGCTGCAGATGCTGGCCTACGAGATCACGATCGCCCGCGGCCAGGACCCGGACGCGCCGCGCGCCCTGGCGAAGGTGACCGAGACGCACTGACGCCGTTCCGCGCTGCGGCCCGCGGACGCGGTGGACGGGAGGCAGATCTCCCGTCCACCGCGTCCGCGGGCCTTTTCGCGCGGTGAAACGTCAAAGCCGTGAAGGCGGCGTGGGAAAGGCGTGGGGGACACGGCACGGATGCCCCCGGAAACCACTTCGGGCCGCGGCGCCGGAACGGGACCCTCAACCCGTCCAGCACCGCAGCCCGGAGCTGCTGTCGGCACCTGGCACGCGGGGTGTGCGGTTCCCGCGGCTCACTGGGGCCGACTCGTGAGGCCTGGCGCAGTCAGGGCAGAGAGCGCCCCGGCCTCGCTCCACCCTTCTGTGCGGGAAGGGTGGAAGTTCAGTTGTTCACATCAATTCTGGACTAGACCATTATCCGTTGTCCATAACCTGACGCAGTCAGATCATAGGGGTTGGAAGGCCTTTGTGGGGACTGGATGTCAGCGCTTGCCATGAGCGCGGGTACGCTCATTTGCGTGCCCTCCATGAACGATCTCGTACGCCAGCACACCGACCTCGATGATTCCGATCTCGAGTGGCTTCATCTGCTGGTGTCGGAGTGGCAATTGCTCTCGGATCTCTCCTTCGCCGACCTCGTCCTGTGGGTGCCGACGAGCGACGGCACGCGGTACGTCTCCGTCGCGCAGATGCGCCCCAACACCGGCCCCACCTCCTACCAGGACGACATGGTCGGCCATCTCGTGCCGCGCGGCCGCCGCCCGATGCTGGACGCCGCGCTCGACGAGGGCCGGATCGTGCGCGAGGGCGACCCCGAATGGCGCGAGGAGGTGCCGGTGCGGGTCGAGTCGATCCCCGTGCGCCGCGCCGGACGGGTCCTCGGGGTGATCGCGCGCAACACCAATCTGCTCACCGTGCGCACGCCGAGCCGGCTGGAGCTCACCTATCTGCAGAGCGCGTCCGACCTGGCGCAGATGATCGCGGCCGGCACGTTCCCCTTCCCGTCCGAGCAGGTCGACATGGACGCCTCGCCGCGCGTCGGCGACGGGCTGATCCGCCTCGACGCCGACGGCATCGTCCAGTACGCCAGCCCCAACGCCCTCTCCGCCTACCACCGCCTCGGCCAGGCCGCGGACCTCGTCGGCCACCATCTGGGCACCGCCACCGCCGAGCTGGCCCCCTCGCGCGGCAAGAGCCACGAGGCGCTGGTGACCGTCGCCAGCGGCAAGGCGCCGCGCGAGACCGAGATCGAGGGCAACGGCGGCGTCATCCAGCTGCGGGCCATCCCGCTGAGCCCCAAGGGCGTCCGCAGCGGATCGCTGGTGCTGCTGCGCGATGTGACCGAGCTGCGCCGCCGTGAACGGGAGCTGATCACCAAGGACGCCACCATCCGGGAGATCCACCACCGGGTGAAGAACAACCTCCAGACGGTCGCCGCCCTGCTGCGGCTCCAGGCCCGCCGGATGGATTCCGACCAGGGCCGTGAGGCGCTGGAGGAGGCGGTGCGGCGGGTCGGCTCGATCGCGATCGTGCACGAGACCCTGTCGCAGAACCTCGACGAGCGCGTCGAGTTCGACGAGATCGCCGACCGCGTCCTGGCCATGGTCGCCGAGATCTCACCCGGTCGGGTCACCACCCGGCGCGCCGGATGCTTCGGGGTCCTCAGCGCGGATGTCGCCACGCCGCTGGCGATGGTCCTCACCGAGCTGCTGCAGAACGCCCTGGAGCACGGTTTCGGCCCCGCGGAACAGGGGTCGGTCGAGGTCTCGGCGGAGCGGCGCCACGGCAGGCTGGCGATCGCCGTGCGCGACGACGGCCGCGGGCTGCCCCCGGGCTTCGATCCGCAGCAGGCGGGCAACCTCGGTCTGCAGATCGTACGGACCCTGGTGGTGGGGGAGTTGGGCGGCACCTTCGACATGGTCCCGGCCGAGGGGCGCGGGACGAAGGTGCTGCTGGAACTGGCGCTGGAGGGCTGAACGCCCGCTGGGCGACCGGCTGGTGGAACGGAGAAGCCCCGGCTGCTCGGGCGAGCTGCCGGGGCTTCCTGCGTCGTGATGCTGCGCGGTTCGGAGGTGCTGCGCGCTGCGGCTCGGGGGTAAGCGCGTGTGTCAGGCGCTGGCGTTGCGGGCGCGGTTGCGGGCGGCGCGGCGCTTCATTGCGCGACGCTCGTCCTCGCTGAGGCCACCCCACACGCCGGCGTCCTGGCCGGTCTCGAGCGCCCACTGCAGGCACTGCTCCATGACGGGGCAGCGGCGGCAGACGGCCTTGGCTTCCTCGATCTGCAGCAGCGCAGGACCGGTGTTGCCGATAGGGAAGAAGAGCTCAGGGTCTTCTTCGCGGCAAACGGCGTTGTGACGCCAGTCCATGGCTGCTCCATCTCCTTGTATTGCTTGCACGTTGCTTGTGAATGTGAACGCTTTCACGAATCCCCAGACACGGCACGGGACATCGCCCAGTCTCCTGGGTGCGGTCCCGCGGGGGTGTGGTGAGGATTGCGGCTACTGAGGACGCCCGTAGAGCGGCTGTCCCGATCGCCAAGAAGAGACTCGCAAACCTGGGCTGCGGATACAACCCCTTCCGGAAACTTTTTTTTGATTCCTCGGTGTCGGCTCGGTCACAGCCGTACTTCCATGGGGTGCAGGGCAGTCTAAACGTTCGAGTGGAAGGACTTTATGTCCTTCTGCTTACACAATCACACGCAGTGCACGGCGTACGCCTGAGAAGGTTGCGCTGATTCGCAGTCCCAGGTGGTCTCCGTCCACCTGGAACGGCAGTGGCGCCTGCGAATGCAAGGTGAAGTCCGTCAGATCGTGCAGCGAGGTCACGTGCTTCCCGCGCGGGCCCCGCTCGGGGGTCGAACGCAGCAGTTGCGTGGCGATGCGGGTCACCGCGGGGGTCGACAGACGGGACAGCCCGAGCACGTCCAGCGCCGTGTCGAAGGACGCCCGCGGCGACGCGTAGACCGGGCGACTGCCCAGGTAGGTCCACGGAGTGGTGTTGCAGACTATGGCGATCGCGAGATCGGTGACGGGGTCCTCGCCCGGCTGCTCCAGCGTGATCGTCCCGCCGCCGCGCGAGGACTCGGCGAGGAACTGCCGGACCATCTGCCGTATGTAGAGCGCGTGCGTCGACCGCTTGCCGAGCTCCCGCTGCTGTTCGACCCGGCCGACGACACCGGCGTCGAAACCGAGGCCGGCGCAGAAGGTGAACCAGCGCGCCGGCACACCCTCGTCCGCGGTGCCCGGCGTGCCGCTCACGCGGCCGAGGCCCACCGTCCGCGAGTTCCCCTCCCGGAGGGCGTCCAGCAGCGCCCCCGTCGCCTCGACGGGGTCATTGGGGAGCCCGAGGGCGCGCGCGAAGACATTGGTGGAGCCGCCCGGCACCACCGCGAGCTTCGGCAGCCCCTCCGGGTCGGGGCCGTTGTGCAGCAGCCCGTTGACGACCTCGTTGACGGTGCCGTCGCCGCCCAGGGCCACGACGAGCTCGATCTCGCCGCCCTCCGCGGCCTGCCGCGCGAGGTCGCGCGCGTGGCCCCGGTACTCGGTGGCGGCCACCTCCAGTTTCAGGTCGCTGGCGAGCGCGTGCGCGAGGACGTCACGGGTTCGGGCGCTGGTGGTGGTGGCGGCGGGATTGACCACGAGGAGAGCGCGCATGACCGCCAGGGTACCTACCGGGCGGTACCGGCCCGTAATCCCGGTCGGAGCGCAGGCCGATACCCTGCTGGGGTGAGTGGCACAGAGAACACCGTGCGCCCGGGCCGTACGCGCCGCCTCGCGGCCGCCGCCGCGGTCGCGGCACTGGAAGGCGCCGCGCTGGCCGCGTGGGGCATCGCGATGCTCGTCCTCGGGCTGGTCGGCAACCCCGACAGCCCGCGCCAGGCCGAGGCCGGCGGCCTGACGGTACTGGCCCTGGCGGCCATGCCGCTGGCGGCGGCCTACGGGCTGTGGCACGCCCGCCGCTGGAGCCGCGGACCCGCCCTCATCATCCAGCTCGTCGCCCTGCCGGTCGCCTGGACCATGGCCCAGAACGGCGGCGTGATGATCGCCGCGGGCGCCGCACTGGGCGCCGCGGCGATCGCCGAACTGGTGCTCCTCGTGCACCCCGCGGCCACCGAGGCCCTCGGCATCGCCGCCACCGAGGGCTAGGGACCGTTTCGAAATCCCCCAGCTACCGCTGGGAGGTGCCCCCGGCGTCGGCCGCCCGGAGGGCGACCGACGCTGCCGTCACTCCTCGACGAGGAGCTTGTCGCGCAGCTGCGCCAGGGTGCGGGCGAGCAGCCGGGAGACGTGCATCTGGGAGATGCCGACCTCCTGCGCGATCTGCGACTGCGTCATGTTGCCGAAGAAGCGCAGCAGCAGGATCTTCTTCTCGCGCGGCGGCAGCTGCTCCAGCAGCGGCTTGAGGGACTCCCGGTACTCCACGCCCTCCAGGGCGTCGTCCTCGGCGCCCAGGGTGTCGGCCACGGCCGGCGACTCGTCGTCGGTGTCGGGCACGTCGAGCGAGAGCGTGCTGTAGGCGTTGGCGGATTCGAGGCCTTCGAGGACCTCCTCCTCCGTGATCTTCAGATGCTCCGCCAGCTCGTGCACGGTCGGGGCCCGGCCGTGCCGCTGGGAGAGCTCGCCGGTCGCCGTCGTGAGCGCCAGGCGGAGCTCCTGGAGCCGCCGCGGGACGCGCACGGCCCAGCCCTTGTCCCGGAAGTGGCGCTTGATCTCGCCGACCACGGTGGGGGTGGCGTACGTGGAGAACTCCACCCCGCGGTCGACGTCGAACCGGTCGACGGACTTGATCAGGCCGATCGTGGCGACCTGGGTGAGGTCGTCCAGCGGCTCGCCGCGGTTGCGGAAGCGCCGGGCCAGGTGCTCCACCAGCGGCAGGTGCATCCGCACCAGCTGGTTGCGCAGCTCGGCCCGCTCCGGGGAACCCAGCGGAAGCTTGCCCAGCTCCACGAAGAGCGCACGCGCCCCGGCCCGGTCGTGCGGGTCGTGGTGCCCGTGCTGCTCCTGTTGCTCCTGCTCCATGCGACCCGCCTGATCCGCCAGATCCGTCTGCTCGGGCGCGTCCTTGTCGTCGGGACGGTCCGCCGGTCCACCGCCGGGATGGGGCCGTGCCTCGTCCTGTCGCGCCGCAGGGGCGGGTACGGGGCGGCCCCTCACCCCGGGCGTACTGCCTTCCAGATCGTTCACGGCGATTCCCCCGTTACAGCTGTCCCGGTCCTGCACCGCGCTTCTTGTGCAGAGCGATGCTCACGGTCTTGTCCTCGGCCACGCTGGAGTCCACCTCGCCGGCCAGGGCGGAGAGCACCGTCCAGGCGAAGGTGTCGCGCTCCGGGGCGCGGCCGTCGGTCGTGGGAGCCGACACGGTCACCCACAGTGCGTCCCCGACCAGGCGGAAGACGCAGCTCAGCACGGACCCCGGGACGGCCTGCTGGAGCAGAATCGCGCACGCCTCGTCAACGGCGATGCGCAGGTCTTCGATCTCGTCGAGGGTGAAGTCCAAGCGGGCCGCGAGGCCGGCGGTCGCCGTACGCAGCACCGAAAGATAGGCCCCCGCCGCGGGCAGCCGGACCTCGACGAAGTCCTTCGACCCGGGCTCGCCTGCGATCTCGGACACCCTCACCTCCAAGGTGGCACTCGCACTGCCCTCATCGGCACTGCACTGATCTGGTTCGGTTCGCCAGCGACGCTATCGCGATCCGTACCCCGGTGTCGCCCGGACGGAGCACGGCCGCCGCCATGAATGAGCCCCGGCCCGGCACCCCATGGCTGTCACCCATAGTAGGCGCATGCGCACGCACCGTGGGTAGGGGGCGAGGGGTCTCAATTCGAAAGAGAAGTCGCTTTGTTGACACGGGCCTGCTCCGCGAGGGTGCGCAGCGGTTCGCCGGTCAGCCGCTGCACCGTCCATCCGTCCTGGGGACGGGCGCCCATCGCACGGTAGAACGCGATCGACGGCTCGTTCCAGTCCAGCACGGACCACTCGAAGCGCTCGTAGCCCCGCTCGACGCAGACGGCGGCCAGCTCGGCGAGAAGCGCCTTGCCGTGGCCGCCCCCGCGCGCGGAGGGGCGCACGAACAAGTCCTCAAGGTACACGCCGTGGGTGCCGGTCCAGGTGGAGAAATTCAGGAACCACACGGCGAAGCCGACCACGGCGCCGGTGTCGTCGTCCTCGGCGATGAACGCGAAGACCGCGGCCCCGGGTCCGAAGAGCGCCTCGTGCAGCTGCGCGGGGGTCGCCCGCGCGCTGTCCGGCTCCCGCTCGTACTCCGCGAGTTCGCGGATCATCGAGTGGATCTCCGGGATGTCGCCGGGCGCCGCGGATCGGATCATGCGGCCAAGGCTAACCGCTCGGCCGGCCCGTCACGACGGCGGCGAGGACCGTCCCCTCGGCGAAGGCCCCTTCGGCGGCCAGAGAGAACAGGCCGTGCAGCATCTTGGCGACGTACACGGGGTCCGGCACGAAGCCGTGGCGCGCGCCGAAGTCCTCCGCGAAGGCGTCGAGGGCGGGCGTGCGGCGGGCGTAGCCGCCGTGGTGGAAGCGCTCCTCCAGGTGCCAGTCACCGCGCCGCCCGCCGAAGGCCGCCTCCTGGAGGCGGCCTATGTCCTCCCGCAGGAATCCGCCGCCCTTGAGGACGGGAAAGCCGATCGCGCGCTGCTCCGGACCCAGTCCCGCGGCAAGCCCCGCCAGGGTGCCGCCCGTGCCGCAGGCGACGCCCACGACGTCCGCCGCGCCGCGCAGTTCCTCGCCGAGTGCCACGCACCCTTGTGCCGCCAAGGCGTTGCTGCCGCCCTCGGGCACCACATAGGCGGGGCCGAACCGCTCCAGGAGCCCCGCCAGGACCTCCGGCTCGTCCTTGCGGCGGTAGGTCGCGCGGTCCAGGAAGTGCAGGCGCATGCCGTCGGCGGCGGCACGGGCGAGCGAGGGGTTCAGCGGGCGCCGGACGAGCTCCTCGCCGCGCACGACCCCGACGGTGGCCAGTCCCAGCAGGCGGCCCGCGGCGGCGGTCGCGCGCAGGTGGTTGGAGTAGGCCCCGCCGAACGTCAGCAGCACCTGGTGTCCCTGGTCCGCCGCGGCGCGCAGGTTCAGGTGGAGCTTGCGCCACTTGTTGCCGGGCACCTCCGGGTGGATCAGGTCGTCCCGCTTGACGAGCATGCGCAGCCCGCGCCCCGTCAGCCGCTCGTCGCCGGTCAGCTCGACAAGAGGGGAGGGCAGCCGGACGTCCACGATCACCGCCCCAGTGTGACGTCACCGGGAACCGGCCGGGAGTCGGGAGCAGCCCCCGGCGGGGCCGCTCCGGCTCAGCGGGCGGCCGTGTCGAGGGCGTTCGCCAGCCCCGCGGCCGCCTCCCCGGCGTTCCACTCCTGCAGCGGCTGCTCGGCCCACAGGACCTTTCCCTCGGGGGTGTAGCGGGTGCCCCAGCGTTCGGCGATCTGGGCGACGAGGAACAGGCCCCGGCCGCCCTCGTCGGTCGTGGCCGCGTACCGCAGGTGCGGCGAGGTGCTGCAGCCGTCGGAGACCTCGCAGGTCAGGGCGCGGTCGCGGAGCAGCCGTACGGAGATCGGCGGGGAGCCGTAGCGGATGGCGTTGGTGAGCAGTTCGCTGAGGATCAGTTCCGCGCCGAAGCTCAGCTCGCACAGGCCCCATTCCTCCAGCCGCTCGGTCACCGCGGCCCGCATGCCCGCGACGGCGGCCGGGTCGAGCGGTACGTCCCACTCGGCGACGTGGCAGGCCGGGGTGCGGCGGGTCCGGGCGATCAGCAGGGCCACGTCGTCCTTGGGCCGGCCGGGCAGCAGCGCCTCCAGCACGGCCCGGCAGCTCTCCTCCGGCGGCCGCTCGGGGTGCGCGGCCAGCGCCCGGCGCAGCATCTCCATGCCGACGTCCAGGTCGCGCGCGCGGTCCTCGATGAGCCCGTCGGTGTACAGCACGAGCTGCGTGCCCTCGGCGAGCTCCAGTTCGGCGGTCCTGAACGGCATGCCGCCCAGCCCCAGCGGCGGGCCGGCGGGCAGGTCGGGGAACTCCACGGCGCCGTCCGGGCGCACCAGTGCGGGCGGGTGGTGCCCGGCCCGCGCCATGGCGCAGCGCCCGGTGACGGGGTCGTAGATCGCGTAGAGACAGCTGGCGCCCATGACGCCGGCGCCGATCTCGGTGTCGGACTCGTCCTGGTCGATCCGGCCGACGAGGTCGTCGAGGTGGCCCAGCAGCTCGTCGGGCGGCAGGTCGAGGGTGGAGAAGTTGTGCACCGCGGTGCGCAGCCGGCCCATGGTGGCGGCGGCGTGCAGTCCGTGGCCGACGACGTCGCCGACGACGAGCGCCACCCGGTTGCCCGGCAGCGGGATCACGTCGAACCAGTCGCCGCTCACGCCCGACTGGGCCGGCAGGTAGCGGTGGGCGACGTCCAGGGCGCTCTGCTCCGGCAGGGCGCGCGGCAGCAGGCTGCGCTGCAAGGTGACGGCCAGGGCGTGCTCGCGGGTGTAGCGGCGGGCGTTGTCGATGTTGATGGCGGCACGCGCGACCAGTTCCTCGGCCAGCGAGAGGTCCTCCTCGTCGAACGGCTCCGGCTTCTGCGAGCGCCAGAAGTTGACCACGCCCAGGACGACGCCGCGGGCCTTGAGCGGGGTCGCGATGAGCGAGTGGATGCCGTAGCGGACGATGCTGTGCGTCCGCTCGGGGTCCTGGGCGAGCCAGCCGGGGTCCTCGCCGAGTCTGCCCACCACCTCCGAGCGCCCGGTGCCGAAGCCGCGCGCCTGCGGGGTCGACGGCAGGAAGTCGATCAGCGTGCCCAGCGGGTACAGCGGGGCGTCGTCGCGGATGCCGTTGACGGCGGTGCGGCGCATGTCGACCGCGTTCACGCCGGTGGGCTCCTCGCCGTGCAGGACGGGGTCGGCGAGGTCGACGGTCACGTAGTCGGCGAAGCGGGGGACCGCGACCTCCGCCAGCTCCTCCGCGGTGCGGACCACGTCGAGGGTGGTGCCGATGCCCAGCCCGGCGTCGTAGAGCAGTTTGAGGCGTTCGCGGGCGACCTCGGCGCGGCCGGCGAGCGCCTGGAGCTCGGTCGAGTCGCGCAGCGTCACCACTGAGCCCGACAGGACGCCGTCGGCGTGGTTGAGCCGCTGGTTCACCGCCAGCAGCCGGTCGCCGGCCGGGAGGAACTCGTCGGTCGCCTCGCGGCGGGAGACCAGCAGCTCGACCATGGCGGGTTCGAGGTCCGCCAGCTCGGTGACGTACCGCCCCTCGGTGTCGGCCGGCAGGTGGAGCAGGCGCGCGGCCTCGTCGTTGACCAGCAGCAGGCGGCCGTCGGCGGCGACGATGAGCACACCCTCCCGCACGGAGTGCAGCACTGTGTCGTGGTGCTCGTACATGCGGCTGATCTCGGCGGGGTCCAGGCGGTGGGTCTGCCGCCGCAGCCGCCTGGAGATGAGTGCCGTCCCCGCCATGGCCAGGGCGAGCGCGGCGGCGCCCGCGCCGAGGATGATCGGCAGCTGCCGGTTCACCACGACCGTCACATTGGTGACCTTCATGCCGGCCGCGACCAGGCCGACGATCCTGCCGTGCGGGTCCTCCACGGGGTCGTGGACCGGGACGACGGCCTGCACCTCGTGACCCAGCGGCCCCCGGACGCTCTCGGTGTAGACCTTGCCGTGCAGCGACGGCTCTATGGTGCCGACGAACCGCCGGCCGATCCGCGCCGGCATGGGGTGCGTGTAGCGGGTGCCGTGGGTGTCCATGACGACGATGAAGTCGACGCCCGCCTCCTTGCGAGCCAGTTCGGTGACCGGTTGCAGCACCTTGGAGGGGTCGGGGCTTCTCAGTGCCTGCGGCAGCCCGGGGGAACGGGCGAAGGTGCGGGCCGCGGCCACCGAGCGGTTGACGGCCTCGCGCTCGCTGTCGTGCCGCGACTGGAGCACCAGGGCGAGCACTCCGCAGGCCACGAGCAGCACGACGACCGCCACCTGGAGGACGAAGACCTGCCCGGCGACGCTGCGGGGACTCTTCTCGCTCAGTGATCGCACCGGTACGCACCGAATCAGCCGAAAAGGTCGGCCATGTCGCCTTTGTAGCACTGCGGATGAGGCGCTGCCAGAGGCCGAAAGGGCCGTCGGCGGGCCCGGTGGCGCCCGGAGGCGTGCGGGAGCGTGCGGGGGACCGCCTCAGAAATGCAGTTCGGCGGGGAAACCCGTCCAGCGCAGTTCTTCCGGGAGGTGCCGCATGTCGTTGTAGAGCAGGACGGAGTGCGGACGGCCCGGCGTGTAGCGGATGACGGTCAGGGCGGCGTTGGCGTGGTCGAGGCCGAGCCAGCGCCACGGCGGCGCGTCCAGGGCCGCCGAGACCAGCGTGCCGATCAGGAAGTTGTGGGTGACCACGAGCTCGTGGGCGGCCTTGCCCGCGGCCGGCGGCCCCGCGAAGCGCGCCAGCGCCTCCCGCCCCAGCTCCGGCCCCCACGCCCGCTCCTCCGGGCCGAAGCGGTCCAGGAACCGGGAGAGGTAGTACGCGCTGTCCGACGGCAGCTCGGACTCCTGCGGGATGTAGGGCGGGTAGTCGCCGGCCAGGTCGTTCGCCCCCACCGGCACCGCGCCGCCCAGCCGTTCGCCGATGAGCGCGGCGGTCTGCGCGGCACGGGGGAGCGGGCCGTGGTGGACGGCGGCGATCGGGGTCCCCTTGAGACGCTCGCCGAGGAGTTCCGCCTGCCGGAAGCCGTTCTCCGTCAGGCCGCTCTCGTCGGGCAGCGCCTCCGCGTGGCGGGTCAGATAGAGATAGCGGCTCGCCGTGCCGGTCATGCCGGGCCCCTCTCGGGTGTCGGGATGCTGGGCGTGGAGACGCCGCCCGTGCGGGCCCGGTTCCGCCGTGCCGCGGGGCGTCACCCCGCAGGATGATGTCACGCGCCGTCCGGCGGGCCGACAGCACTGCCGTCAATTCGCCCCGGCCGCACGGTGGTTGGCGTCCTGTCCGGCCGGACAGGACGACTGCGCGCCGGGGGCGGGAAACCGCCCGCGGCGTACGATGGAAGGTGAATTCTCGGCGAGCCGACGCGGGAGGCCGCGATGCGAACGCCCGGAACACCCGCCCTGCCGCGCAGCGGCCGCCACTGGGCCGTCGCCGCGGTCCTCGCCGCCCTTGCCGTGGTGGTCGCCCTGAGCGTCGGCGTCCCCTTCGCCGCGGTGTTCATCCTCGCGGTGGCGCTGATGTGCCCGCTGCTCATGATGATCATGCTGCACGCGCTCCGCGGCCCGCGTCGCGGCGGCTTTCAGCCCCGGCCGCCGGATTCGCCGCCGCGGGTCTGACCGGCCGCCGAGGCCCGTCCCAGCAGCAGGGCGCGCTCGCGCTCGTTGCGGGTGAGTTCCGCGGCGCGCAGGAATTCCGCGCGTGCCTCGTCGTGGCGGCCCAGGCGCTCCAGCAGGTCGCCGCGGACACTCGGCAGCAGGTGGTACTCGCGCAGCGCGGGCTCGCCGGTCAGCCGGTCCACGACGGCCAGCCCCTCCTGCGGCCCGTACGCCATGGTGACCGCGACCGCCCGGTTGAGCTCCACCACCGGCGAGGGCGCCCGCACCGCCAGCACCCCGTACAGGTCCGCGATGCGCCGCCAGTCGGTGTCCTGCGCGCGGGCCGCCTGGGCGTGGCAGGCGGCGATGGCGGCCTGGAGCGCGTACGGCCCCGGCGGGCCGCCGGCCGCGTCGGAGCGGGCCAGGGCGGCGAAGCCGCGGCGGATCAGCAGCCGGTCCCAGCGCCGCCGGTCCTGGTCGATCAGCAGCACCGGCTCACCGTCGGGGCCGGTCCTCGCCGCCGCCCGGGACGCCTGGATCTCCATCAGCGCGACCAGGCCGTGGACCTCGGGCTCCTTCGGCATCAGGCCGGCCAGCAGCCGCCCCAGCCGCAGCGCGTCCTCGCAGAGCGCCGGGCGCATCCAGTCGTCCCCGGCGGTGGCCGAGTACCCCTCGTTGAAGACCAGGTAGATGACCTCCAGCACCGAGGACAGGCGCTCGACCCGTTCCGGTCCCTGCGGCTGCTCGAAGGGCACCTCCGCCTTGGCCAGGTTGCGCTTCGCCCGGACGATGCGCTGCGCGACGGTCGCCTCGGGCACCAGGAAGGCCCGTGCGATCTCGGGGGTCGTCAGGCCGCCCAGCAGGCGCAGGGTGAGCGCCACCCGCGCCTCGGTGGACACCACCGGGTGGCAGGCGGTGAAGACCAGCCGGAGCAGGTCGTCCTCGATGTCGTCGTCGGCCGCCGCCTCGGCCGCCGCGAAACCGGCCTCGGACTCGGGCGGGCGCGCCTCCAGGGCGTGCCCCAGCTCCTCCAGCTTGCGCGCGAAGACCTCCTTGCGGCGGACGAGGTCGATCGCGCGGTGCTTGGCCGCGGCCGTGAGCCAGGCGCCGGGGTTGGCGGGGACACCGTCCCGGGGCCACTGCTCCAGGGCGGCCACCAGGGCGTCCTGGGCGAGTTCCTCGGCGACGCCGATGTCGCGCACGACGCGCGCGACAGCGGCGATTACCCGGGCCGACTCGATCCGCCACACCGCGTCGATCGCTCGGCGGGCGTCATCGGAGCCAGAAGCCGTACCGGTCACAGCCACCCATCAGAGCAGCCGCCCCCGGGAGCCGCAACCCGTTCGGCGGAGCGGCGCGGCCGCGCCCTCAGGCCAGCTCGGGGGCCTCCTCCATCTCGCGGACCTCGCAGGTGAGCTCCCATTCGTCGCCGTGCACCTGGAGGAAGCGCTTGGTCCACTCCAGCGCCTCCTCCTTCGACTTCGCCTGGATGATCGCGTAGCCGCCGATGAACTCCTTCGACTCGGTGAAGGGCCCGTCGACGACGGTCAGCTTCCCGTGGTCCCAGTGCATCCGGAAGCCCTCGGCGGGCGGGCGCAGCCCGGCGGTGTCCAGCAGCACGCCGGCCGCGGACATCTCCTCGATGAGCTTGCCCATGTCCTGCATCAGCTGCTCGCTCGGGCCGCCTGCCGGGACCTTGTCCTGGTCGATCAGGATCAGGGACATGAAACGCATTGCCGTACTCCTCTGTCTTGGTGCAGGCGGGGCCGCTGCCCCGCTTCTGCATACGCGTCGAACGGGCGGCACGCGGATCGACACGTCGGCCGAAGATTTTTTCCGGGCCGGTCCCGGCGGGGTCGGCGAGGGCCCGCGGGGCCCTCGCCGCGAGGGCGGCGCAATCGGGTGACGTGCACGTAAGCCCGCCCGTACAGGGGTCACCCGGTCCGGTGATATCCGGCGGCCGGGCTTGGTCCCGGGGGATCCCGGCCGTGATGCTGAGGAGAGAGCGGCTGCGCCCCGGACCAGACGCCGCGCCGGGTGCGCGGCGGGCGTGTGCCCGGCATGAAGGAATTTGTCCCAGATGATCCAGATTTTCTTCGCGGCGACGCAGTACGCGGCGGCGACCGTCACGGCGGCCGTCCGGGCGGGGCTGTTCGGCCCGCGCGAGGGGCACCGGCGCCTCCTCGTGGTGAGCAACACCTCGGCCATCCCCGAACTGACCACACCATTGGACCGGATGGCCGGATTCGAGGAACTGCGCCCGGAGTTCGACGCGGTGCACTTCTGGAACGAGACCGTCGCCCCGCACCACCCGGTCGGCTGGTCCCCCCGCGAGCAGGACCTCACCCTGTGGGAGCGGTCGCTGCGCCTGGCCTGGGACCTCGGGGACGAGCCGGTGGAGATCGCCTGCGAGTCCCTGCAGGCCAACCCCTCCCGCGCGGCGGCCGAGATCTTCGCCGAGAGCACGATCCATGTGTACGCGGACGGCCTGATGAGCTACGGCCCCACCCGCGACCGGCTCCCCGGCGGCATCGCCTGCCGCATCGCGCGCCTGCTCCACCTCGACCTGCTGCCGGGACTGCGCCCCCTGCTGCTCTCGGAGTACGAGGTGGAGGCGGTGCCCATCCCGGTCGAGTCCTTCCTGCGCACGCTCTCCGGCATCGGCGCCGCCGCGCCGGCCGTGTCCGGCCGGTACACCGCGGTGCTCCTCGGCCAGTACCTGTCCGCGCTGGACCTCATCTCCGAACAGGAGGAGGAGGAGCTGCACGCGCGGATACTGCGCGGCGCGGTGGCCGCGGGCCACACCTCGGTGCTCTTCAAACCGCATCCCAGCGCACCCGCGCACCTGTCGCGCTCCATGGAGCGGGCGGCCGCGGAGCTCGGGGCCGAACTGGCCGTCCTCGACGCGCCGGTGCTCGCCGAGACCCTCTTCGAACGGGACCGTCCCGAGCTCGTCGTGGGCTGCTTCTCGACGGCGCTGGTCACCGCCGCGTCCTTCTACGGCATCCCGGTCGCCCGGGTCGGCACCGAACTGCTGCTGGAGCGGATCAGCCCGTACGAGAACAGCAACCGCGTACCGCTGACGCTGATCGACGCCGCGCTGCCGGACCTGGAACGCGACACTGAGGTGGTCGGCAAGCCCCTTGCGCTCACCGGGGAGTTGGTCGCGGAACGCCTCGCGCCGCTGATCCGGACCGTGGGCTACTGCATGCAGGCGCGGGCCCATCCCGGGCTGCGTCCGGAGGCGGAGGCCTGGCTCACCCGTCATCAGGCGGGCCCGGCGCGGTACTTCAAGCGCCGCCGCCTGACGAGCCTGCGGCTCCCCGGCGGGGCCCCGGTCCGCGCCGAGGCGCTGCGCCGCCATCCGGCCGTGCGGCGCATCGTGCGCACGCTGCGAGCCGTCAGGTCGTGAGCGCGGGCCCCGGGCGAGGGGCGGCCCGGGCACGGCCCGCGGGATCCGTCGCACCGGTCCTTCCCGGATCCGCCGCGGGCACAACAGCGAACGTCAGCTGTCGGCATCTGCTGCGCCCCATGCCCATGACGTTGAATCACTTGATCGGATGGGGCAAAAGCGGCCAGTTTTGGGCATCCGGGTTGCGCCGGGGTTGATCACCTCTAGATTCCGTCCGGATGCGGCGGGTGCCGGGCGTGACGTGCCGTGTCGCGGAAGCGTTGAAGGTGGGGACGATGCGCCCGGGGTGCAGTTTTGGTGATGCTCGGGAAAATCGCCCCGGGGCGCGTGGAATCGCTGTCAGGATTTCCGGGGTCGGAACGTCGCCGGAAGGAGGGCCGGCCCGGGCGGACGGATGGTCCGCGTTGCGCTGTCCAGAAGTATTGGACGGCACGTCTGGTCACGTCGGACGCTAGTGGCTGGGGCGGCTCGCGGCAAGCATTTCGCGGCATTTGAGTCCGGACGGTGCCGCGTGGAAGGGTGAAGGTGCAGGTGAGGGCAGCCGCAGCCGGGGCGTGCCGCGGTGGCCGCTATAGACTCGATCTCACCCGGACGGGTCAACCGACGTGCTAGCAGGAAGAATCCACCCCGTGGGCAACGCACTGCAGGAACTGATCAGGCGCCGGCTGGAGCAGCGGGGCTGGTCGTACGGCGAGGTGGCGCGCCGGGGAGGCGTGCCGCGGTCGACCGTGCACCACCTGGCCACCAGCGCGCGGGTTGCCAGGATGCCGCAGCAGTCCACTCTGGACGGGCTGGCCCGGGGCCTGGAACTGCCGCTGGACGCCGTGCGCAGAGCCGCCGCCGAGGCCTGCGGGATCCACCTGTACTTCGCGGACGGCGCGGCCGCCGGCGGTGAGGGCGGTGCCGCCCCCGACCCGGAGGTCGCCACCCTGATCGCCAGCGTCCAGCGGCTGTCCGAGGCGGATCGCCGCCATGTCGCCGCACTCGTCGAGTCCTTGCTGCGCAGCGCCCCTGAACCGGACGCCGGACCCGGGTCCGGCGCAGGTCCCGCGGCCGCCCCGGAGTCGTCCGGCTGATCGCCCGTCATGACCGCCGGCGCGGCGGGAAGATGGGGGAGCCGTTGGTGGATGGACAGGTACTGCCGATGGCCCGGGCGGTCTGATGCAGCAGTGTGCTGATTTGGCCCTTGCCGGGGTCCGCTGACCGGGGCATCCCCTCCAGAACGGCATGGGCATGCCGGTTCTGCCGTGCCGGGTGGTGGTGAAGTAACCCAAGAACGGACAAAGAGCGGAGGGAACGGGGATATTCTCTCCAGTCCCGGGACGAGTGGGTGGGCCCCCGGAGCCTCCGGTGAGAGGGGTGCACGTGCTTTTCGTTCAAGGGGCGTCCGCGACCGCAGTCGTCCGCCACCGGACAGGAGAGTCCGTTGTTCTGCTTTCCGGCGAACTCCCCTCCGTTCTGACCCCGTCGAGTCTGAACGAACTGCTGAATCTGGCTGCCGCGGTACTGACCCCGGAGGAGATGGAGCTGTTCCGGAGCTGTCTGACCGCGCTGCGCTGCGGGGAGAAACTCCAGGAGCGCCGCATCGAGGTGAGCGGCGCGGTCCTCACCGTCTACAGCAGCTGATCCGCCATCATGGCGGGCAGGGGCGGGGCCCCCGGGGGAATGCGCCCCCCGGGGGCCCGCCTCATGAGCCCGCGGGATCAGAAACGCCCGCCACGGAAACCGTCGCCGCAGCCGCAGTCCCTCCCGTCGCGTCCGAACACGAAGCGTTCGCCTCCGAAGCCGAACCGGTCACCTCCGCGGTTGTCCCAGCCCCGGCCGTGGCCCCAGCCGTTGCTCCAGCGGTAGTAGGTCCACAGCCGGACCCCGCCCCGGTGGTGGCCCCCGCACCAGTTGCCGTTGTGGCCCCGGCCCCAGCCTCCGTCGCCGCGGCCCCAGCCGTCACCCCGGTCCCAGCCGCCGGAAACGGCGTGCGAGGGCGCGGCCACGGCCGTGCCGGTGAGCGGCACGATCACCGCGACGGCTGCCAGGGCGGTCGTCGCAGCGGCCCGAGCGATTTTTCTCATCGGTTTTCTCCTCACAGTGGATGAATTGCCGGATGGCCCGCCGAACGTTACTCGGCGACTGGACGGAATTCATTCGGCGACGGGTGCCGGCGAGGCCGATCGGGCGACCTGGGAAGGAAGTTGTCAACGAGATGCAAAACCGCCCGTGAGCTTTGCCGTCGACTCTGTTGAGGGCTTTCGGTGAACGGTCCCGGGAAACACCCTCCAGGGTGACCGGTATTCGGCATGTCGGGCGCCGGAGGCGTTTTTGGAAATGCCCCGGAAATTGAGTCCGTAAAATTCCCTGTCGTGTGTTTCAGCTGCTGTGGACGGTGAGGACCGCGCCGCTCACCTCGATGCGGCGCTCCTGGAGTTTCTCCCCGCAGCGCAGCGCGGTCAGACAGCTCCGGAACAGCTCCATCTCCTCCGGGGTCAGTACCGCGGCAGCCAGATTCAGCAGTTCGTTCAGACTCGACGGGGTCAGAACGGAGGGGAGTTCGCCGGAAAGCAGAACAACGGACTCTCCTGTCCGGTGGCGGACGACTGCGGTCGCGGACGCCCCTTGAACGAAAAGCACGTGCACCCCTCTCGCCGGAGGCTCGGTCGGCTCTTGCACCTCGGAGATCGAGAGGATAGCCACCGATTCGCCGGACTTCGCCGCTTCCATGGGGACTTCCTCAGTTCGGGAAGCGAGCGGATTGACCCGTTCGGGTGATAACGGGGTGGCCCGGTGGTGCGGCCGGCTGGCCGCACGACGGCCTCCCACCAGTTGTTTCCCGTACCAGGCTGCACAGTTGACGCTGCGTCGGCACAGGCGAGGACGCTTGCCCGGGGTGGGGTGCGCAGCTACTGTCCAACGCCGTCAGACAGTTCGTCCGGTGTGGATGGACGGATTCTGGGATCCGTTGCCTGCCCACGCCCCTCGTCCGAAGGAACCTTCATGCTCGACATGCGAGAGCTGGACACCGAGTCCGCGGAGCTGCTGCCCGGCCGCGAGGCCCTGGGCAAGCTCAAGTTCAGCTTCGTCAAGACGACGCACGTGACCAAGCACGTCGCGCACGTCGACGCCCACAACCAGTCGCTCGGCGTCAACGTCGACTCCCCGTACGCCGTCGCGCAGTCGCAGGCCACGCAGGCCATCAGCATCTGCCAGTAGCCCGCGGCCGCTCGCCCCCCATCATCCGAGAGAGGTACCCGTTCATGAACAACGACCAGCTCGACGCCGAGTCCGCGGAGCTGCTGCCCGGCCGCGAGGCCCTGGGCAAGCTGAAGTTCAGCTTCGTCAAGACCACCCACGTCACCAAGCACGTGGCGCACGTCGAGGCCCACAACGACTCGCTCGCCGCGAACGTCGACTCGCCGTTCGCGGTCGCCCAGTCCGAGGCCACCCAGGCGATCAGCATCCGCCAGTAACCACACCCCGTGTCCGTGCGGACCGCGCCCGGCGCGGTGCGGTCCGCCTCGGGAGGAAGAGCAGACGGTGCCCCACAGTCACAGGGCGGGCAGCCCCGGCCCCACGGGAACGGCGGTGTACGAGGCGGATGCGAGCCCGCCCGCGTACGACACCGGCTTTCCGGTTCCGCGTCTCGGCGCGGGACTCCAACTCCTGGGCGAGTACCAGGGATCGGGCTTCACCGAGCCCCGCTACCTGGTCCGCCGGGGAGACGGGCAGGTCGTGCAGCTGAGCAGGCTGCTCTACCTGGTCGCCGGCGCCATCGACGGACGCCGGGACACCGAGGCCGTCTCGCACCGGGTGAGCGGCCGGTTCGGCCGCGAGGTCAGCGCGGACAACATCCACTACCTGATCGAGCACAAACTTCAGCCGCTCGGCGTCACCGTGCCGTTCGGCCAGGAGGACGACAAGGTCAGCGGCCCGACCGCGGACCTGCTGCTGGTCCTGAAGGGCCACCGCGTGGTGCTGCGCGAGCGGCAGGTAGCCCGGATCGCGAGCGCCCTGGCCTGGCTGCACCGCCCACCGGTGGTCGCCCTGGTGCTCGGCGCCGCCGTCGTCATGGAGCTGTGGCTGTTCCTGGTGCACGGGGCGATGACACCGGTGCTCGAGGTACTGGAACAGCCGGTGCTGATGCTGGTGGTGTTCGCGCTGACGGTGGCCTCGCTGGTCTTCCACGAGTTCGGGCACGCCTCCGCCTGCCGCTACAGCGGCGCCCGGCCGGGCGCCATCGGCTGCGGGCTCTTCCTGATCTGGCCGTCCATGTACACCGACGTCACGGACGTGTACCGGATCGGCCGGGCCGGGCGCATGCGCACCGACCTGGGCGGCGTCTACTTCAACGTCGTCTTCATACTCGCCCTGGCCGCCGGGTACTTCGCCACGGGGCAGTCCTTCTTCCTCGGCGCGATCTATCTGGCGCACTTCGAGATCGTCGAGCAGCTGATGCCGGCGGTGCGGCTCGACGGCTACTACATCCTCGGTGACCTGGCCGGGGTTCCCGACCTCTTCGGCAAGATCAAGCCCATCCTGCTCAGCATGCGGCCGGGCCGCCCGGTGCACCCGGACGTCGCCGACCTCAAGCGCTCCGCGCGGGTCATCGTCACCGCGTGGGTCGTCACCATGGTGCCGCTGCTGCTGGCCGAACTCGGCTACGTGCTGTGGAACCTGCCGCGGCTGCTGGCCACGAGTCTGCGCTCGCTGGCCGAGCAACTGGCCGGGACCTGGTTCGCCTTCGCCGACGGCGAGATCGCCGCGGGCCTCGTCGGCATCCTCGGCAGCCTCATGCTGATCTGCCCGCTGGCCGGCGCGGCCTACCTGTCGGTCCGCCTGGGCGGGCGGGCGGTACGTGCCGTGGTCCGGGCCACCGAGGGCAACCTGCGGCTGCGGCTGGCCCTCTGCGGGGTCGTGCTGGCGGGAGGCGCGGCGCTCTGCGGCGCGTGGCTGGGCGGCGTGACCCCCAAGCCGCTGCCGCCGCAGCCGCCGATCGCCCCGATCCTGCAGCCCGGGGTGCCGGAGGTCCGGCCGCTCCGCACGGTGGCCCCCTCGCCGCTGCCCAGCACGACCCCGCCCTCGCTGCCCCCGGCGGCGAGCACCGCGCCCCTGGCGGCCGAGCCGTCCGCGTCACCGTCGCCGAGCGCCTCCTCCTCCGCTCCGGCGACGCCCAGCGCCTCCCCCTCGGCCGTCAGGACCTCCGCCTCGCCGCAGCCCACCCGCAGCGGCCCGACCCCCAGCGGCAGCAGTACCAGCGCGACGGCCGGGCCCAGTCCGTCCGAGGGCTCGCCCAGCGCCTCGCCCTCGGACTCGGTGACGCCGTCGGTGCCGCCCTCCACCCCGCCGTTCACCTTCATCAGCCCCCCGCCCTTCCCCTCGTGACGCGCGGCCGGTCCCCTCCCGTCGCGCACCCCCTTCCGCACACCCGTACAGGAGAAGCACGTGACGCACCGAAAGCCCCGCACGGGCACGTTCGGCCGCAAGGCCGCCGGGCCGGTCATGCTGGCCGCCGCAGGACTGGCCGCCCTCGCCACCGCGGCCCCGGCCGGAGCGGTCGCGGCACCGCGGTCGGGCATCCCCCGCGATGTCGCCGCCGCCGTCGACGAGGCCCACACCCTGGCCAATCGCGCCCACCGGGTCCAGTACGACGACTCGTTCGCGATCCACGAGTACGGCCCGCTCGTCGCCGCCGTCGCGCACAACCGGGCGGTCGCCGCCTCCGCCGGCTGCTCCCTCGACCGGCCGTGCCGGTCGGTGGCGCTGTCCTTCCAGATCGTCACCACGTCCGGTGTCGACATCCGGCGGATCACCGCCACGAACATCAGCCGCGCCGTGAACGAGCACTGCGCCGGCTGCCAGACCTTCGCCGGCGCGTACCAGTTCATCGTGGCGACCCCGCGCCCGCTCGTCCTGGGCCGGGCCGACCGCGCCCGGCTCGCCGACGTACGCCGCCGGCTGTCCGCACTGGAGCACTGCGACGACCCGGCCGGCGTGGTGGAGAGCCGGGCCGACGCGCTGGCCGCCGAGGTCAAGGCGATCCTCGGCCGGGCGGCGGACGCCGTGCCGGCGGCGCGCGGCGTGAGCCCGCTGAGCGCCTTCCAGCCCACCGTCAGCATGCGGCGCCACGTCAGCTGAAACGTTTCCTGAACGCACCGACCCACCGACTCCCGGACCGGGGCCCGCCCGCACACACCCCCTGACCCCAAGGCGGGCCCCGGTCCGGGGCACACCCCGAACCGGCTCCCCCCGGAGGAAAAAGAAGTGCCCACTCGTCGTTACCCGCCCGAGCTGCGCAGCAAGGCCCTCGATCTGCTGACCGCCGGCGAGCCCGTACGGAAGGTCGCCGACGCGCTCGAGCTCAGCGACCAGACGGTCTACCAGTGGCGGCGCACCCACCTGCCGCACCTGGGCAGGAAGCGCCGGCTGCCGACGACCGGCGCCGAGCTCAGCGCGGCGCGCAGGCGCATCAGCGAGCTGGAGACCGAACTGGCCGTGCACCGGCGCGCGACGGAGCTGCTGCGCGATGTGGTGTCCCCAAAAGGCGTTTCGAGGCCGTGCACATGATGGCGGGGGAGGGGCTGCCCGTACGCACCGCCACCCGCGTGCTCGGCACCTCCGAGTCGGGCTACTTCACCTGGCGCAACCGCACCCCGTCGGCGCGCTCCCTGCGCCACGCATGGCTCACCGACCTCATCACCTCGATCCACACCGCCTCGCGCGGCACGTTCGGATACCGGCGCGTCCACGAGGAACTGCTGCTGCGGCACGGCGTCTCGGTCAGCCACGGCACGGTGGAACTGCTCATGCGCCGCGCCGGTCTCCAGGGACGGTCGGGCGTTCCCGGCCGGCTGTGGGTGACCGACGCCGTGTCACTGCCCACCCGGCAGGGCGACGTGCTGTGCGTGGTCGTCCTGGAGGCCCACAGCAGGCGGCTGATGGGCTGGAGCACCGGGCCCGGGCCCGCGGCCGGTGTCGCGGCGGACGCCCTGAGCAGGGCCGTACTGCGCGACGCGGCGCCCGCCGAGGCCGGCCCGGAGAGCGAGCGTGCCCCCCTCGTCACGCTCGTCTTCACCGACCGGGCGCACGCGGGCGGCCTGGCCCCGCCCACCGGCCTGGTCGCCGACCGCGCCGACCACGCGGTGGTCGCGGCCTTCTGGTCCCGTGTGTACACCGAACTCATCGGCCACCGGGAATGGAACAGCAGGCCCGAACTCACCGGCGCCCTGTCCGACTACTTCGAGGGGATCCGCGCATGACCGTGGAACGACCGACGCCGCCGCTGCCGATCTCCTCGTCGCTGCGGCAGCAGATCCGGCCGGGGCAGATCCTGCCCGCCACCCAGGCCCACCAGGTCATGCTGCACTGCGCGCTCGACGCCGCCGGTGTCCGTATGCGCGGCGACGACGCCTGGGCCGTCGCCCGGATCGCCGAACTGGACTATCCGACGGTCAACGCCGTGATCGGCTGGCTGCGTTCCGGACCGGCGGTGTCCTAGATGCGCGCCCGCTTCCGTGTGCGCCGGCGTCCGCGTCCGCTCCGGCGGGGCCGCGGTGTCCTGCCGCGCGCCGCCGGTCTGGTCCGCCGCCTCGCCGGGCCGCGCCGCCGTCCGCCGGCCGTCGAGCCGCTGCTGCCCATGACGGTCCTGTGCGTCATGGACGAGCTGGAATTCCTGCGCCGCGTGCGCGGCACCCCTTCCCCGGTGCCGCCGCCGGCCGTGCTCGACCGCGGCTGAACACGCCCGGGACCGCGCGCCGCCTGACGGCGCGTGTCCCGGGAACGGCAGCGCCCGGCCGCCGAAGCGGCCGGGCGCCCACCTGCCGACGCCAGGTCAGGCCTTCTTCGTCTCCTGGAAGATGGCGTCGATCTGGTCGATCAGGTCCAGCAGCTTCTGGCCCGTCGCCGGGTCGGTCGACGCCTTGGCGGCGCTGCCGGCCTTCAGCGCGTCGTTGAAGAGCTGGTGCAGCTGGGGGTACTTCTCGAAGTGCGGGGCCTTGAAGTAGTCGCTCCACAGCACCGAGAGGTGGTGCTTGACGAGCTCCGCACGCTGCTCCTTGATGACGATGGCGCGCGCGCGGAAGTGCGGGTCCTCGTTGGCCTGGTACTTCTCCTGGACCGCCTTGACGGACTGCGCCTCGATGCGGGCCTGGGCCGGGTCGTAAACGCCGCAGGGCAGGTCGCAGTGGGCGCTGACCTTCACCTTGGGCGCGAACAGGCGAGCGAGCATGACTGTCCTTCCTCGTGATCGTCTTTCCACGAGCGAGATTACTCCCTGTCCGGGTGGTTTTCTCGGGGCCCCTTGGTGCTTAGGACAAAAGTCTGGTGACACCCTGGGCTGGTGGAGGACGGGACGAGGAGGCTGAGCATGCGGGAACCGGGGGCTGGGCAGAGGAGGAGAGTGCCGTTCCAGCTGGTCGAGGTCACGGGTCCGTCGATGGCGCCGACACTGGTCCACGGCGACTGGCTGCTCGTGCGTCATGTCGCGGGCGCCGACGAGGTCCGTGAGGGCGAGGTCGTGGTGATGCGGCATCCGCTGCAGCAGGACCTGCTCATCGTCAAACGCGCCGTGGAGCGGCGCGAGGGCGGCTGGTGGGTGCTGGGCGACAACACCTTTGTGGAGAACGACAGCCGGGAGTTCGGCACCGTCCCGGACGAGCTGGTGCTCGCCCGGGGGCTCGGCCGGTTCCGGCCGCCGATCGAGGTTCAGCGGTCGGTGGCCGGGGTGGCGGGCTGGGTGGCGTCGTCGGTGCGGCCGCTGAGGGCCGACCGGTCGTTCTCCAGGCGCTTGCGGGCGCGGTAGGCGGCCACGTTGGCCCGGGTGGCGCAGCGGTCGGAGCAGTAGCGGCGCGAGTGGTTGGTCGACGTGTCGATGTAGGCGTTGCGGCAGGTGGTGGCCTGGCAGATGCCGAGCCGGTCCACCCCGAGGACGGTGAGCTGGAACGCCAGGCCCATGCAGGCGGTGGCGGCGTAGGACGCGGTCGCCGTCGCCGCGTGCTCGGCCAGGTGCATGTGCCAGTCCGGCCGGCCGCTCTTGTTCAGGTGCTGGTGCCCGGAGATCTGCGGGCTGACCGGGAACTCCAGCAGCAGTGAGTTCAGCAGGTCGACGGCGCGGACCTCGTCGCCCTCGGAGGCGGACTCGAAGACGCCCCGCAGGCGGGTGCGCACGCCGCGCAGCCGCTGCACGTCGGCCTCGGTGATGCGGCTCGCGGCCTGACTGGCCGGCCCGAACAGCTCCCGTACGGCCTCCACCGAGGTCAGGGTGTCGGTGCCGCGCTCGGGCTCCTCGCTGTTCACCAGGCGCGAGGCGAGGTCTGAGTAATGGGCCAGTTCCACTTGTAGTCCTTACGCCCGCGCTCTAGGGTTGGTAATGGCTGATCTGGCTTTCAGGGTATTACATCTGGAGGGGATGCGGATGTCCGGAACCACCACGACCACCACCGGGGCCGCCGGCTGGCAGGCCTGGCAGGACAGCTGGGACCGGCAGCAGGAGTGGTACCTCCCGGACCGCGAGGAGCGTTTCCGGATCATGCTCGACATGGTCGAGGCCCTGGTCGGCCCGGAACCCCGGGTGCTGGACCTCGCGTGCGGCACCGGCAGTATCTCCGACCGCCTGCTGCGCCGCTTCCCCGGGGCGACGTCCACCGGGGTCGACCTCGACCCGGCGCTGCTCACGATCGCCCGGGGGCACTTCGCCGGTGAACGGCGCGTCGAGTTCGTCACCGCCGACCTGCGCGACCCGCAGTGGCCGGCCCGGCTGCCGCACGGCCGCTACGACGCCGTCCTCACCGCCACCGCGCTGCACTGGCTCAAGCCCGGGCCGCTCGGCGACCTGTACGGCACCCTCGCCGGGCTGCTGCGCGACGGCGGCGTCCTGATGAACGCCGACCACATGCCCGACGCGTCCACCCCGCGGCTCAACGCCGCCGTCCGCGCCCTCGACCACGCCCGCCGCGACCGCGAGAAGGCCGCGGGCGCGCTGGACTGGGAGCAGTGGTGGGCCACCGCCAAGGCCGACCCGCTGCTCGCCGGCCCCGTCGAGGAGCGTTGGGCGATCTACGGCTCCCACGCGGACGGTGACGAACTGCCGCCCTCCTGGCACGTCGCGGCCCTGCGCCAGGCGGGTTTCGGCGAGGCACGGGAGATCTGGCGTTCGGCGACCGACGCGATCGTCCTCGGCCTGCGCTGAGCCGGCCCCCCGTACGCCCCGGCACGCGGAACGGCGAGGGACGGCGCCGCCGGGCGCCGTCCCTCGCCGTGTCGTGTCCCGCCCCGGGGCTCCGGTCAGAGCACCTTGGACAGGAACGCCTTGGTGCGGTCGTGCTGCGGGTTGGCCAGCACGTCGCGGGGGTGGCCGGACTCGACCACCACACCGTCGTCCATGAAGACCAGCGCGTCGCCGACCTCGCGGGCGAAGCCCATCTCGTGCGTCACGACGATCATGGTCATGCCGTCCTCGGCGAGCCCGCGCATCACGTCCAGCACGTCGCCGACGAGCTCGGGGTCGAGCGCGGAGGTCGGCTCGTCGAAGAGCATCAGCTTCGGCTCCATCGCCAGCGCGCGGGCGATGGCCACGCGCTGCTGCTGGCCGCCGGAGAGCTGCGAGGGGTAGTGGCCCGCCTTGTCGGCGAGGCCGACCCGGTCGAGCAGGCGGGTGGCCCGCTCGCGCGCGACGGCCTTGGACTCCTTCTTCACGCGCACCGGTGCCTCGATGATGTTCTCCATCGCGGTCATGTGCGGGAAGAGGTTGAAGCGCTGGAAGACCATGCCGATGTCGCGGCGCTTGGCGGCGACCTCGCGGTCCTTGAGCTCGTAGAGCTTGTCGCCCTTCTGCCGGTAGCCGACGAGTTCGCCGTCGACCGACAGCCGGCCCGCGCTGATCTGCTCCAGGTGGTTGATGCAGCGCAGGAACGTGGACTTGCCCGAGCCGGACGGGCCGATCAGGCAGAACACCTCACGGGGCGCGACCTCCAGGTCGATGCCCTTGAGGATGTGGGCCGGGCCGAAGTACTTGTGCACCGCTTCGGCCTTGACCATCGGACGGCCGCCGGTGCCCTTGCTGAAGTCGGTCATCAGGCACCTCCCGCCACCGGGCCGCGGCGGACCGGGGCCAGGTTCTGCTTGATCCTCTGCCACGGGGTGGGCGGCAGGTTGCGCGTCGTGCCCCGGGCGTAGCGGCGCTCCAAGTAGTACTGGCCCACGGAGAACACCGAGGTGAGCACCAGGTACCAGACCGCGGCGAGGAAGAGCATCTCGACCGTGGCGCCGGTGGTGTTGCCGATGTCCGTGGTGGAGCGCAGCAGTTCCGCGTACTGCGCGGCCTGCGCCGCCAGCGACGAGGTCTTCAGCATGTTGATGAACTCGTTGCCGGACGGCGGCACGATGACCCGCATCGCCTGCGGCAGCACCACACGGCGCAGGTTCTGCCCCTGGGTCATGCCGAGCGCGTGCGAGGCCTCGGTCTGACCCTCGTCGACGGACTGGATGCCCGCGCGCACGATCTCCGACATGTACGCGGCCTCGTTCAGCCCCAGGCCCAGCAGCGCGGCCATGAACGGGGTCATGAACTGGTTCATCTCGTCCTTGTAGAAGCCGAGATTGATGACCGGGAAGATCAGCGCCAGGTTGAACCAGATCAGCAGCTGGACGTAGACCGGGGTGCCGCGGAAGAACCAGATGTAGCCCCAGGCCACCGAGGAGGTGACCGGGTTCTTCGACAGCCGCATCACCGCGAGCACGATGCCCAGCACCAGTCCGACGAGCATGGACACCACCGTGATGATCACGGTGTTGCGCAGGCCCTTGAGGACGGCGGAGTCGAACAGGAAGTCCGGGATCGCCTGGTAGTTGATGTTCGCGTTGGCGAAGGCGTTGACGAGCAGGCCGAGCACCGCGAGCACCACCAGGGCGGCGACCCAGCGGCCGTAGTGCCGCACGGGGATCGCCTTGATGGCCTCGGGGTGGGAGGCCACGCCGGCCGGGGGCCCGGCCGGCGTGCTCTCGTCCTTGGGTTCCGATGTGTCTGACATGGGGAGTGCCCTCTTGCCGTCGTGGCTCAGGAGCCGCCGTTGACCTTGGCCTCGGTGACGGCGCCGTCGGAGACGCCCCACTTCTCCATCACCTTGCTGTAGGAGCCGTCCTTGATGATGGCGTCCAGCGCGGCCTGGAGGGCGTCACGCAGCTGGGTGTTGGACTTCGACACGGCGATGCCGTACGGGCCGGCCTCGACCTGCTCGCCCGCGAGCTCGAAGTTCTGGCCGCCGCCGGAGGTCTTCACCGCGTAGGCCGCCACCGGGAAGTCGGAGACGTCCGCGACAACGCCGCCCGCCTTGAGGCGGGTCTGCGCGTCCGCGTCGGTGTCGAAGGGCTGGATCGCCATCGGCTTGTCGCACTTCTGCGCCTTGAGCAGGTCCTGCGAGGTGGTGCCGCGCTGCACGGCGACGTTCTTGCCGCACAGGTCGGCGAGCGACTTGATGCCCTCCGGGTTGCCCTTCCTCACGATGATCGAGGAGCCCGCGGTGAAGTAGTCGACGAAGTCGACACCCTCGCCGACCTTCTTGCCGGTGGCGGAGTCGACGCCGTCCTGGCGGTTCTTGGTGTCGCTCATCGCGGACATCACCACGTCGTAGCGCTTGCCGCGCAGACCCGTGAGCAGGGTGTCGAACGTGCCGTTGTTGAACTCGAACTTCACGCCGAGCTGCTCGCCGAGCGCGTCGGCCAGGTCCGGGTCCATGCCGACGGTCTTGCCGCCGTCGACGAACTCCACGGGCGCGTAGGCGATGTCGGAGCCGACCTTGATCACACCGGCGGACTGCACCGACGCCGGCAGCTTGTCGAACAGCGGTGCCTTGGAGGCGCTGGTGGAGGGCGACGCGGAGGATCCCTTGTCCGTCTGGTCGCCGCAGCCGGTGAGCACGAGGGCACCGGCGACCGCGATCGCTCCGACGGCGGCGAAGCGGCTCGTCACGGTCGAGCGACGGGGGGTGGGTGCGGTCATTGCTGGTTCCTCCTGCGGGAGTCCTGGATCAGGCGATCATCCGGGTACATGTATGCGGTTGTCGCTACAGCGTGTGATCCCCGCATCTTGCCATCCGGGCATGTCTTCGGAGGTGTCCGGTTGTGTCAAAATCGCATAACGGGCGATCCCCTGGATCTCATCGGGCAGGTACACCAAGGCCGGACCGCGCTGGGGTCGCGTCGCGACGTTGCGTGCGTCACGTTTCCTGTCCCGCTATGCGGACAACTTGTCGCGTTCCCTGCGGAACCCCCCGGTGTGCGACACCGCGGAACGACGGAGTTGACTCGTCGGCGGAAACCCTCTTCCGGTACAACGGATCGTCACCCCTCACCTGGGGCCCTCGGCGCGCGTGCGGCGCGTCCGGCGTCCGGGCTGCCCGGGACCACTGCGCGCCCGGGCGCGGAAGCCGAGCCCACCTATCCCCTGTCGCGGGGGGTAGTACCCTCATAGACAATTCCGACAAAGGGGTCAACAGTGGCAGCGGAGATTCTGAATCCTCGCACCGACGGCAGTGAATCCGGCGACAGCGCAGGCAGCGAGGGCCCCGAGAGCCCGGTGGACCCGGCCTTCGCACTGCACCGCGGCGGCAAGATGGAGGTGTCCGCGACCGTCCCCGTGCGGAACGCCGACGACCTGTCGCTCGCGTACACCCCGGGCGTCGCGCGCGTGTGCACGGCCATCGCCGAGAAGCCCGAGCTGGTGTACGACTACACGTGGAAGTCCCAGGTGGTCGCCGTCGTCACGGACGGCACGGCCGTGCTGGGCCTGGGCGACATCGGCCCCGAGGCCTCGCTCCCCGTCATGGAGGGCAAGGCGATCCTCTTCAAGCAGTTCGGCGGCGTCGACGCGGTGCCGATCGCCCTCGCCACGACCGACGTGGACGAGATCGTCGAGACCGTCGTGCGCCTCGCGCCGTCCTTCGGTGGGGTGAACCTGGAGGACATCTCCGCGCCCCGCTGCTTCGAGATCGAGCGCAAGCTCCAGGAGCGCCTGGACATCCCGGTGTTCCACGACGACCAGCACGGCACGGCCGTCGTCACCCTGGCCGCGCTGCGCAACGCCGTCCGGCTGACCGGCCGTACGCTCGGCGAACTGCGCGCGGTGATCTCCGGCGCCGGCGCCGCGGGTGTCGCCATCGCCAAGATCCTCGTCGAGGCGGGCATCGGCGACGTCGCCGTCACCGACCGCAAGGGCGTGGTGCACGCCGGGCGCGAGGACCTCAACTCCGCCAAGCGCGAACTGGCCGCGTATACCAACAGGACCGGCCTCACCGGCTCGCTGGAGGAGGCCCTGGAGGGCGCGGACGTCTTCATCGGCGTCTCCGGCGGCACCGTCCGCGAGGAGGCCGTCGCGGGCATGGCCAAGGGCTGCTTCATCTTCGCCATGGCCAACCCGACGCCCGAGATCCACCCCGACGTGGCGCACCGGTACGCCGCCGTCGTGGCCACCGGCCGCAGCGACTACCCCAACCAGATCAACAACGTGCTCGCCTTCCCCGGCATCTTCTCCGGCGCCTTCCAGGTGCGGGCCTCCCGCATCACCGAGGGCATGAAGATCGCCGCCGCCGAGGCGCTGGCCGCCGTCGTCGACGGCGACCTGTCGGCCGACCGGGTGATCCCCTCGCCCTTCGACGAGCGGGTCGCCCCCGCGGTCGCCGCGGCCGTCGCCGCGGCCGCCCGGGCGGAGGGCGTCGCCCGGCGCTGAGCCGGCTGCCGCAACCAGCCGTCGCGCCGTCGCGCAGCGGCGCGTGTCACATCCCGGTACGGTTCCGCCGGGGTGCCGCGCGCCGCTAGCGTCATGGCCATGTTCGCTGCCTACGCCGCCCGCATCGACCGCGACCAGCCCCTGAACGGCCTCGAACTCGGGGACCGCCCCGAGCCGGAGGCCCGCCCCGGCTGGAGCACCGTCACCGTCAAGGCCGCCTCCCTCAACCACCACGACCTGTGGTCGCTGCGCGGGGTGGGCCTCGGCGAGGAGAGCCTGCCGATGATCCTCGGCTGCGACGCCGCCGGGATCGACGAGCACGGCAACGAGGTGGTCGTCTACCCGGTCGTCGGCCTCAGCGGCCACGGCGTCGGCCCCGACGAGCCCCGCTCCATCCTCACCGAGCGGTACCAGGGCACCTTCGCCGAGAAGGTCTCCGTCCCCACCTGGAACCTGCTGCCCAAGCCGAAGGAACTCTCCTTCGAGGAGGCCGCCTGCCTGCCCACGGCATGGCTGACGGCCTATCGGATGCTCTTCACCAACGCCGGTGTCCGGCCCGGCGATTCGGTGCTCGTCCAGGGCGCCGGCGGCGGCGTCGCGACCGCGGCGATCGTGCTCGCCAAGGCCGCGGGCCTGCGGGTCTACGCCACCAGCCGCGACGAGGCCAAGCGCAAGCGCGCCGAGGACCTGGGCGCGGACGCCGCCTTCGAGCCGGGCGCGCGACTGCCCCGGCGGGTGGACGCCGTCATCGAGACCGTGGGCGCCGCCACCTGGTCGCACTCGGTCAAGTCGCTGCGGCCGGGCGGCACCCTGGTCATCTCCGGCGCGACCTCCGGCCCCAACCCCCAGGCCGCGGAGCTCAACCGGATCTTCTTCCTGGAGCTCAAGGTCGTCGGTTCCACCATGGGCACCAAGGACGAGCTGGAGGACCTGCTGAGCTTCTGCGCGGTCACCGGGGTCCGTCCGGTCGTCGACACCGTGCTGCCGCTGGACCGGGCCCGCGAGGGCTTCGAGAAGATGGCCGGCGGCGACCTGTTCGGCAAGGTCGTCCTGACGGTCTGAAGGCGCCCGCTGCCCCGCCGGGTATCCCGCACGGACGCCCCCGTGGCGCCCGTGCGGGACGGCCGGTCAGTCCTTCTGGTCCTTGCGCCCGCCGCGCACGACGACGCCGATGTGCGCGGCCGCGGTGGACAGGTGGCGGCGCACCTCGCGGAGCTGCTCGGCGTCGACGCCGTTGTCGCGGGCCGCGTCCCGGACGTCGTCGCGGAAGCGGTCCAGCAGGCGCTCCAGGTCGCGGGCCGGGTCGCCGGTCGCCGCGGCGTCCTCCGCCCCCCATTCGGGGGCCTCGGCGGGCTCGGGCTTGACGTACGGGGGCCAGGTGGACGTGCGGCCGAACGAGCCCAGCTCGCGGGTGAGTTCGGCGAGGCCCTCGCGGACGCCGGCCTGCCAGTCGCCGCGCCGGACGTGGTCCTGGACCTCCTCCTGCACGCGCCGCGCGATGCGCTGCACCTCGTCGCGGGCGGCGTCCTGCGCCTCCTTGGCGGCGCGCTTGGCGTTGCGGGCCTCCTCTCGGGCCTGCCGGATCTCCTCCTTCGACCGGCGCACCTGCTCCTTCCAGTCGGACTGGGAGTTCCTCGGCTGCGTGCGCGTCGCCTGCTGGGTGGCGGCCCGGATCTCCCGGCGCAGGTCCCCGGCCGCGCCGCGGACGTCCTCGCGGATCTCCGCGGCCAGGGAGGACACCGAGTCGCGGATCTCGTTCTCCAGGTCGGCCAGTTCGTCGCCGCGGGAGGCGAGTTCGGCGCGCCCGGCGTCGGTGATGGAGTACACCTTGCGGCCGCCCTCGGTGGAGTGGGTGACCAGGCCCTCCTGCTCCAGCTTCGCCAGGCGCGGGTACACGGTGCCGGCGGAGGGGGCGTACAGGCCCTGGAAGCGCTCCTCCAGGAGGCGGATGACCTCGTAGCCGTGGCGCGGGGCCTCGTCCAGCAGCTTCAGCAGGTAGAGGCGGAGCCGGCCGTGGGCGAAGACGGGGGCCATGTCAGACACCCTTCCGGAACGGATCCGCCGCGTCCGTGCCGTACCCGCTGTCCGGGGAGGGTGGCCGGCGCAGCAGGGCGATCGCGCCCGAGACGGTGGTCGCCTTCAGGCGCGTGCCGCCCGCCCCCATCCGGCCGGAGATCCGCTTGGCGCCCCACTGGCCGCTGACCCGCAGCTCGTCGAAGGCGCAGGAGACGTGGCCGCTGGTGGTGTTGGCGTCCACCTCGGCGTCGGCCGGGTCGGGGATGCGGATGGCGATCTCGCCGGAGACCGAGGTGAGGCGGACCTCGGAGCCGCTGCGCGGGTCCAGGTCGAGCACCATGTTGCCGCTCACCGAGTCGGCCTTGACCTGGCTGCCGCTGCCCTCGACCACGGTGAGGTCCCCCGAGACGGTGTTCACCCGCAGGTCGCCCGAGACCGCCTGGGCCTCGACGTTCCCGGCCACCGTCTCGGCCGTCACCGGCCCGGCCTGCCCGACGAGCGTGATGTCGCCGTTGACGCCGCGGACCGCCGTACGGTCGGAGATCCCCGAGACGACCGCGCTGGCGCCGACGACCCCGACCGAGACCTGGGTGCGCTGCGGCACCGCGAGCGAGACGACGGCGTGCCGCTGCCAGCCCTTGCGGTCGAGCCACTTGAGCAGGCCCTTCCACGGCAGGTCCTCGTAGGAGACGGTGAGGGTGCCGCCGTCGTGGGTCACGATCAGCGGCGGCCCCTCCAGTTCGCCGACCTCCAGCCGCGCCGGGCCCTCGTCGACGCCGACGACGTTGACGGCTCCGTTGACGATGCGCACGTGCAGGGTGTCGACGGCTCCGTCGAAGACCAGCTTGTGCGGCTCCGTGACCTTCCACTCCCGTGTGCCGGGTGTTCCGCTCATTCCGCCCCTCCTCGGGGTCGCCGGGCGCGGGGGCCGCGCCGACACCGACAACGCAACATATCGCGTCTCTCGATAGACACGATATATCGCGTAACGGGGAAGTCAAGCGTCCTCGCGCATCGCGCGGCGCCGAGTCCCGGCCGGACCGGGGTACTTGGTGACCGGTTGCCCAGGGCTACCGGTGAGGTGGATCATGCCCGCGCGGCGGGCGCGGGAAGCGCGGGGCCGTACGGGGCCGCCGCGGCCGGGCGGCCGCCGGTCACTCGTCCTCGTCGTCGTCCAGCCGGGCTAGCCAGGTGGCCAGCCGCTCCACGGGGATCTCGAACTCGGGGTTGAGGTCGACGAACTCGCGCAGCCGCTCGGCGAGCCACGCGAGAGTCACCTCCTCCTCGCCCCGGCGGTTGTCCAGCTCCTCGATGCCGCGGTCGGTGAAGTACATGGGGGTGCTCCGGAGGACTCGGTCGGGCCCGGCCGGCCCCAGGTGGGCCGGCCGGCCGCTGACGGACGTTTCGCCCGGTCAGGATAGGCGGAATCGGGATTCTCCCGTGCAATGGCCCTCACGGCGATAGCCTGATCATTCGTCATCTCGTGGGGCGGAGGGTTCGATGGGGGAGCGGGCGCGGCCGATCCGGCTGCCGGACGGCACACAGATATGGGCCCGGGTGTCCAGGCTGGACGACGAGGCCGACGGTGCGTACGAGGACGAGTGGGAGGACGTCGGCCTCTGGGACACCGTGAGCACCAAGGTCGAGGGGCTGCGGGAGATGGTCGGCGGGGTCGCCGCCTCCGTGCGGGAGGCCGCCGCCGCGGCCAAGCCGCAGGAGTGGAGCGTCACCTTCGGGGTGGAGGTGGCCGCCAAGCCGGGCAAGGCGATCGCGCTCCTCGCCGACGGCGAGGCCAAGGCGAATCTGTCGATCACGCTCACCTGGCGGGACGCGGGGCAGTGACGGGCCCCCAGGGCCCGGGTGACCGTTTCGGCCAGGGTCACCTCGGCGAACTGCTGCGCCTGGTCGGGGAGGCCACCGTCGGCATCCGCGCCCTGCCGGGCCCCGGTGGCGCGGGACGGGGCAAGGGGTGGGGGAGCGGCTTCCTGGTCGCACCCGGCTGGGTGCTCACCTGCGCGCACGTCCTCGTGCACTCCGACGGGAGGCGCCGCGGCACCGGCCGCGACGAGGACATCGGCGTCGTGGTCGGCAGCCGGGTCGTCCGCGGCCGCCTCGCCTACCACCTGGCCGGGGAGTCCGCGGCCGTGCCGGCCCGCTGGGACGACGGCACCGACTCCGAGCCGTACCCGCGCGCGGCGATGGGCATCCATCCCGACCTCGCCCTGATCCGCCTCCTGGAGGACGTGCCGGACCAGTCGTGCGTCTGGCTCACCGACCGGACCTGGGTGCCGATCGGCGACGCCCACATCTTCGGGCGCCAGGACGACAGCGACGACGACCCGGCCGCCGGGCCCTGGGAGATCGACTGCCGCCTCGCCGGCCAGGACCGCGGGCAGTTCCTGCTCAACGCGGCCGCACGGCCGCGTCCCGGCGTCTCCGGCGGGCCGCTGGTCGACATGGAACGCGGAGAGGTGGCCGGGGTCGTCAAGGCCCGGGGCCGCGAGGGCACCACCACCGTGCTGGCCGTCCCGATGTCCGCGCTGCGCGCGCTCAGCGCCGCCCACCACGTGCCGGGCGCCCCCGACCTCGGACCGGCGCCCTACGACACCCTGATGCGGCTGCACGACCGGTGGCACGCCGACCGGCAGCGGCCCGGCGGCGGTACGGCCCGCACCTGGGCGGACGTCCAGAAGCACCTTCCGGCCGTCGCGCACGGCCGGAGCGCGCTGGACCGGCTGCGCGCGCTGGAACTCCTCGCGAGCCTGCCCTCCCCGCGCCACGCGGGCCAGGTGGAGCGGATCGCGGCGGAGGCGATGGGCGCCGCCGGCCGCATCTGGCCCCAGCCGCTGCCCACCTGGCGCGACGGCCACGGGGTGCTCTACGACCCCGATCCGGGCCGCGAGTCGCGGATGACGCTGCGCTATCTGCTGTTCGCCGCGGCGGAGGCGGAGCGCACCGCCCGCGACGCGGAGGACGCGGCGGGACTGGGCCACGCCGAACGGCTGCGGGAGTGGGCCGAGGAGCGCGCCCGCGACCTGGACGTCGATGAGCGCGACGCGCTCGGGCGCGAGGAGCGCCGGCTGCCCTCGTCGGTGCTCGTGGAGTTCGAGCCGCGTGCCTACGACGAGGGCACCCCCGTCTTCGACTGGGCCATCCGCCTCGGCTGGGGCGCGGGCGAGTGGACCATCGCCAGCGTCGGCAACGACGACCCCCGGGGGTTCCCCTTCGACTACGCCGTCCGGATGGTCGAGCGAGGGCTGCGCGAGGTGCTGGACGGCGCGGACGGCCCCGGCGGCACCCCCGCCCGGCTGGAGGTGGCGCTGCCGGACGAGCGGCTCGGCACCGCGGCCCACCGATGGCTGGTCGCCCAGAAACGCGCGGTGGGCCTCGGCCGCGCCGTCGTGGTGCGGGACGTGGGGCGCCGCGGTGTCCCCGACCCCCGCTGGGAGGCCCGCTGGCGGCGGCTCACCGGCGCGGACCGCCTTCAGCCGCTGCGCCTGGCGCGCGCGGGCAGCGTGCTCGGCCGGCACGAGATCGACGCCGGGGCCGACGGGGCGGTGCCCGTGCTCTGCCTCGCCGTCGGCGACGGACCGGGCTCGGACGCCGCCGGGGTCACCCTGGAGAGCGGCTACGCGGTCGCGGTGTGGCGCGCCGACGGGCACCCGCCCGAGCGCTGTGCCGAGGACTGCGACCTCTTCCACTCCCGGATCACCGCCCTCCTCGACGGCGGGACCAACGGCGCGGCCGGCAACGGGGCACTGCGCGAACTCCCTGGGAAGCTCGGGCAGTTGAGGGAAGCGGCCAAGGACGGGACGACCGGTGCCGGATGGGTGGCCCAGGTGATCCTGCTCTATGACGATCCGGGCAATCCACTGCCCCAACTCCTCGGCCCGCCAGTACACTTCCCTGCTTTGTGAGGCCGGTGACCCGACCGGAATCCGTCGTGACCTTCCGTATACGTGGGTACTGTCTTAACGTCCCTGTTGAGAGCGTGGACGCCGTCCGACCGCACCCACCGCCCGACCCTCTACGACGACCTGCTGGCGCGCCAGCGATGAGGAGTGCGACGTGAGCGAGTGGCTGATCTACCGTGGCGCGGGCGCTCCGCACGACGGGATCACCGAGCTGCCACCGCCCCCGCCCTGGCGGGATTTCGACGGAGAGCCCCTCGTGCCGGCCCCCGCCCCGCTGGACCCCGCCTCCGAGCGCAGGCTCGGGGTGCAGCGCCGCCAGGCGGTCCTCCACCGGCCCGGCAACCAGGAGCGCGAACTGGTCAACGCCGCGCTCTACCTGCGCCGCCCGCTGCTGGTGACCGGCGAGCCCGGCAGCGGCAAGAGCACGCTCGCGCACTCCGTGGCGTACGAACTGGGCCTGGGCAGGGTGCTCAACTGGCCCATCGTCAGCCGCAGCACGCTGCGCGACGGCCTCTACCAGTACGACGCCATCGGCCGCCTGCAGGACCTGCAGATCGAACGCAACGCCGGTGGCTCCGCCTTCGCCGAGGACAGCCGCGGCGACGAACCGGGCGGCGGCATCGGCCGCTACATCCGGCTCGGCCCGCTCGGCACCGCGCTGCTGCCCTCCCGGCGGCCTCGGGTGCTGCTCATCGACGAACTCGACAAGAGCGACATCGACCTGCCCAACGACCTGCTCAACGTGCTGGAGGAGGGCGAGTACACCATCCCGGAGCTGGAGCGCATCACCGACCGCGCGCGCGAGGTGCCCGTGCGCTGCGACGACGGCACGGTGGTCACGATCCGCGACGGCAAGGTGCGCTGCAACGCGTTCCCCTTCATCGTCCTCACCAGCAACGGCGAACGGGACTTCCCCGCACCGCTGCTGCGCCGCTGCATCCACCTGCAACTGGCCACCCCCGACAAGGACCGGCTGGCCGGCATGGTCCGGGCGCACTTCGGGGAGGCCGCGGCCGAACGCTACGACACGGTCATCGAGAGCTTCCTGGCCCGCTCCCCGGGCGACGTGCGGGCCGTCGACCAGCTGCTCAACGCCATCCACCTCATCCAGCAGGCCGGCTGGACCGACGAGGAGGAGACCCGGCAGCGGCTCACCGCGGAACTCCTGCGCCCGCTCGACCGGACGAGGTGACCGGCCGTGCCCACCGGGACCGGTGAGGCCGGCCGCCGGCCCCTCACGGACCTCGTCGGGCGGTTGCGGGCGGCGGGGGTCGACCTCGACGCCGAGGGGATCGCCGACGCCCTGTGGCTCGCCCAGTGGGTCGACCCGGGCCGCGCCGCCGCCGGGGCGGGGGCCGCGGGAAACGGCCGCGGCGGATCCGAGCCACCAGATCAAGCCAATCTGCGGCCGGACCGCGACGCCACCGGCACCGGGCCGGAGCCCGGCACCGGGCCGGAGCCCGGCACCGGCACGGACACCGGCCGGACCGCGCCCGCCGGAACGCCCGGCACGGACCCCGGCCGCCGCACCGTCGACCTGCTGCCCGTGCGCACCGGCGGCCCCACCGACAGCCGCGGTCCGCTCAGCGAGATCGCGGTGCCCGCCGCGTCCGCCTTCCCCGCGCTGCTCCCGCTCCAGCGAGCGCTGCGCCCCATGCAGCAGTACCGCCCGCCGGTCGCGCCCGCGCGCACCGAACTCGACGAGGACGCGACCGCCGAACGCACCGCGGGATCCGGCCTGGTCTGGCCCGTGCTGCGCGGCGTACGGCGCCACGAGGCGGACCTGCAGCTCCTCATGGACGGCTCGTCGTCGATGGCCGTGTGGGAGCAGATGCTGCAGGAACTGCGCGAGGTCGGCGAACGCGTCGGCGCCTTCCGCAATGTGACGGTCCGCTACCTGCGGCCGCACGCCACCGGCGTCGGCGCGGCCGCCGCGCCCGGCCCCGACGAACGCCTCAGCCCCGCCGACCAGTTGTACGACCCCACCGGCCGCCGGCTCAGCCTCGTCGTGAGCGACTGCGCGGGCCCGCTGTGGCAGGACGGCCACATGCACCGCCTGCTGCGGCGCTGGGCGGAGCACGCGCCCGTCGCCGTCCTCCAGCCGCTGCCGCAGCGGCTGTGGTCGCGGACCTTCCTGCCCGCCGTGCCCGGCGTCCTGCGCCGCCGGCCGGGCACCTACCGCGCGCCGGAGTTCCGCCCGCAGCGGCGGCGGTCCGCCGTACCGGTGCCGCCCGGGGCACTGCCCGTACCCGTGCTGTCCGCGGTCCCGGCCGCCCTGGGCTCCTGGGCCCGGCTGGTGTCGGGCACCGCCGGGGTCACCCTGCGCGGCGCCGCGGCATGGGTCGCCGCCGACGGCGGACCCGGCATGCCCGTCGTGCCCGAGCAGCGCGACCGGGACCCCGGGGAACTGCTGCACGCCTTCGAGACCTCCGCCTCGCCGCAGGCCCGCCAGCTCGCCGTGCAGCTGTCCGCGGCGCCCCTCGCGCTGCCCGTGATGCAGCTCGTGCAGCGCGCCATGCTCCCCCAGACCGGGCCGACAGAGCTCGCCGAGGTCCTGCTCAGCGGCCTGGTCGTGCCGGTCGGCCCGGCCGGCACGCCGGCGGGCGCGGGGGACGCGGGCGAGAGCCCCTGGTACGACTTCCTGCCCGGTGTGCGCGACCTGCTGCTGCGCCGGCTGACCGCGGGCGAGGCGGCGCTCGTGCTCAAGCACTGCTCCCTGTACATCGAGAAGGCCTTCGGCCGCAGCGCCCGCAACTTCCCCGCCGTGGCCGTGGCCTATCTCTCGGGTGCCGGCCGCGAACCCGAGACCGGGCCCGACGCGGTGCCCGAACCCTTCGCGCGGGTCTCCGAGCGCGTGCTGCGCCGCTTCGAGCCCTCCCTCGACTTCTCCGCGGCGCCCACCCGGCAGGACCCGGAACCGGACACCCCCGCCGGTCCCGCCGCGCTCGGCGCCGCCCGGCTCGACCGGTACGAACGCGGGGGCTCCGTCCGCGACCTGCTGGAGGCCGTGCGCCTGCTGCGCGCCGCGGCCCCCGCGTCCGCCCCCGGGACCGCCGGCAGCAGGCTCGCCGACGCGCTCCGCCACGCCTGGCGCGAATGGGGCGACTCCGACGTCCTCGACGAGGCCGAACGGGCCGCCAGGGGCGGACTCACGGCCGGCGGCGGCCCGTACGCCCGTCTTGCCCTGGCCCGCGTGCTCGTCGAGCGTGCCGCGGCGGACATCGCCACCGGACGTCCCGACGCGGCGCTGCCCGTCCTGCGCGAGGCCGCCGGCCACTGCCGGGCCGCCCTGGACGGCGAAGCCGGCGCGGGCCCGTCGCTGCTGCTGACCTGCGCCCTGCAACTCGCGGAGTGCCTGCGGACGCTGCACACCCTCGAAGCCCCGGGGCCGGCCCGCGACGCGCTGCTCCAGGAGGCCGAGGAGGTGTGCAACGCCCAGCTGCGCAGGTGGCGTTCCGCGGAACTCCCCAGCTCCCTGCTGCTGGGCCGCGGGCGCGTGCTGCTCGACCGCGCCCGCGCCACCGGCGAGCAGGCCTTCGCCGTGCGGGCCGCGGCAGACCTGCGCACGGCCGTCGGCCTCATGCGCGCCGACCAGGTCCCGGCGGGGGAACTGCGCCGGCCGCTGCTCGACCTCGCCGAGGCGCTGACCCTGACGCCCGGCGACCGGGGCGCCGACGAGGCGCACGACCTGCTCACCGAGGCCGCGGCCATCGCCCGCGAACTCGGCGACGGACCCGCCGAGGCCGAATGCCTGCGGCGCGTCGCCGAGACCTGCCGGGCCCGCTGGGACCGCACCGGCGACGCCGCTCACCTGCGCGCCGCCGACGCCGCCCTCACCCGCGCCCAGCGCCTCGTCCCGCACGACGCGCCCGTCCACGGGGAACTGCTCGTCGCGCGGGGCGAAGTCGCGCTGAAACGAGCCGAACTGGACCCGCGGAACACCCGCGTCGTCACCGAGGCCGTGCACGTCCTGCGCGAGGCCGTCGCCGAGACCGCCTCCCACGCCCCGCACGCCGCAGCCCGGCGGCTGCTCTTCGGCCAGGCCCTGCGGCTGCGGCACGAACGGCAGGGCGGCCTCGCCGACCTGCACGAGGCCGCCTGGATACTCGAACTCGCCACCCGGGCCGAGGACGACGGGACCGCCGCCCGCGCCTGGCTGGAGCTCGGCGACGTCCAGGGCCTCCTCGCCCGCCGCACGCTCTCCGTCGCCCCTCTCACCCGCGCCGCCGAGGCCTACGCCGAGGCGGCCCGGCAGGCGCCCGGGCCGCTCCTCGCGGCCCGGGCCCACCACCGCCGCGCCGACGTCCTGGAACGCACCGCGGGCGCCGCCGTGGCCCTGTCGGCCTACCTCAAGGCCGCCGACGCCTGGGAAGCCGCCGGTGCCGCCGACACCGACGAGGCCCAGCGCACCGACGACCGGATCAGGGCCCTGCGCCCACCGCATTGACGCCACATGTGTTTCCCGGGACGTCAGTTCGGGCATCCCCGTCCAGCAGGCCATCCCCAGAGGAGAACAGAGTGCACAGTCCTCCGACGAGCGGACCGCCGGAGGAGCGGCAGGAGCGCACGGAGCCGCTCCCGGACTTCTCCGGAGTCGACGTCCCGTCGCTGCGGGACGCCACCGGGCACCCGGTGCTTTCCGCGGTCGTGGCCGATCTGCTCGACCACTGGCCGGAGGAGGGGGACGCGGTGGCGTACTACGACGACAGCCCCGGCGGGCAGGTAAGGCACCGGCATACCTGATAGGTCGTCAACTGCTGTCCTGCGCGGCTGGATTGCACCTTGCCGTGCCGCGTCCGCCGCGCCGACGCTTGCCCTGTGCATGAATCGTCGCCGGGCCGGGTAGGAACCGGGACCTCAGGGAGACCGACAGGGGGCAACGTGGTCGGCGCAGCCGGTACGCCCCCGACCGAGGACGAGGCGGCGCGGCACGCGCCCTGGCCGCTGCGGCTGCTCGACGTCCCGGCCCTGCGCAGGGCGGGTACACCGGCCGTCCCCTTCCGGCAGTTCGTGCTGAAGGTGCACAGCCGCTGCAACCTCGCCTGCACGTACTGCTACATCTACCAGGGCGCCGACACCAGTTGGCGGGCCCGCCCCACGAGTGCGGCGTCCGGCACCATGCGCCGGACCGTCGCACGCATCGCCGAGCACGTCGCCACGCACGGACTGCGCCGGGTCCAGGTGGACCTGCACGGCGGGGAGCCGCTGCTGAGGGGGCCTGAGCCGCTGCTGGCGATCGCGGATCTGCTGCGTTCCGCCCTGCCGTCCTCCTGCGCCGTCGACCTCGCCGTGCAGACCAACGGCACATTGCTCACCGAGCAGGTGCTCGCACGCCTCACCGGCGCCGGCATCCATGTGGGACTGAGCCTGGACGGCGGCACCCCGGCGCTGAACCGGCGGCGCGTCGACCATGCGGGCCGCTCTTCCTGGGCGGCGGTCGCGCGGGCCGCCCGCCTCCTGAGGGAGCACCCGGAGGCTTACTCCGGGCTCCTCGCCACCATCGACCTCGCCGGCGAACCGGAGGAGACGTACACCTCGCTGGTCTCCCTGGGGCCTCCGTTCCTCGACCTGCTCCTCCCGCACGCCAACTGGAGCAGGCCGCCCCCCGGCGGCGACGGAGGGTCCGTGCCGTACGGCCGATGGCTGTGCCGGGTCTTCGACCTGTGGTGGCAGGCCGCGGTTCCGGGGCCGCCGGTGCGGCTCTTCCGGGAGATCGTCGGGCTGCTGCTGGGCCGCCCCGGAACGAGCGAGTCCGTGGGGCTCTCCCCCGTGGTGGCCGTCGTCGTCGACACGGACGGCTCGATAGGACAGGTCGACTCGCTCATGGCCGCGTACCACGGCGCCATGCACACCGGGCTGAGTGTCTTCACCGACCCGTTCGACGCCGCCCTGGACCACCCGGGGATGGCGGCCCGGCAACTGGGGGCCGACGGCCTCTCGGCGGCCTGTCGGCGATGTTCCCTGGTCAAGGTCTGCGGCGGCGGCAACTACGCGCATCGCTTCTCGGAGGGCAGCGGTTTCCTTCACCCGTCCGTGTACTGTTCCGATCTTGAATTTCTGATCCGCCACATCGCCGACCGGCTTGCGGCGGCCCTCCCGGCGGACCGTACGGGCCATTCCGGTCTCAACACGACTGCCTGCAAATCTGTCTGACGGTGCACCACATCCACTAGGGTTTTGAGCCCTACGACGACGCCTGCTCGCAGAGGGAGACGGCATGGCCGAGCAAGCCCGGACACCCGGCCCTGGCGAGCACTTCACCATCAGTTATGCGGGCTTCAACCGGCCCTGGGCCGCCTGGATCTCCCACCAGCTGGAGCAACTGGGACACCGGACCGCGATGCTGCGCTGGGACCCGGGTGCCGAGGGTCTGCTGAGCGACGCCCTGCAGGATCTGCTGCGGGCCCCCGGACGGGTCCTGCTCCTCCTCGACAACTGGTACTTCCGGCTCGGTCCGCGGACCCGGGAGGAGTGGACCGCGGCGCTGCGCGAGGTCGTCCCGCCGAACAGCGACCGGTTCGCGGCGGTGAGCGTCGCGACCGAGCCGCTGCCGGCCACGGTCGCCGCCCTGCGCCCCGTCGACCTTCACGAACTCGCCGCGTCCGAGGCACGCCGCCGCATCCTTCGCCGGCTGGACATCGACCCCGCGAGGATCCCGGCGAACGGCGCCGAAAAGGCGCCGCGCTTCCCCCTCGACCCGCCGGAGATCCGCAGGACCCCCCGGCGCAACGACCGCTTCACCGGGCGCGACCCCCTTCTGGAGAAGCTCCACGACCTGCTGACGTCGGGCGGTGACGAGGGGTCCCAGTGCGCCCTCTACGGCATCTCCGGAGTGGGCAAGAGCCAGATCGCCCAGGAGTACGCGCACCGCTTCGGCAACGCCTACGACATCGTGTACTGGGTCAGTGCCAACTACCGCGGCACCGCGCGCGAGCAGCTCGCCGAGCTCGCCCCGCAGCTGAACCTCCAGGTCGGCCAGGAGATCGGCGACCGCATTCGCGCGGTCCACGAGGCCTTGCGCACCGGCCGCCCGTACGGGCGCTGGCTGCTGATCTTCGACGGCGCCGACTACATGGACCAGGTCGAGGACCTGATCCCCGAGGGCCGCGGCCATGTGCTGCTGACCACCCTCACCCGCGACTGGTCCGCTGCCGGACGCACTCAGGAGATCGAGGTCCGTCCCTTCTTCCGCGGTGAGAGCGTCGCCTACGCGTTGCGCCGGGCCCCCCGCCTCAGCGCCGAGGAGGCCGACGACCTGGCCGAGGCCGTGGAAGACCTGCCCCTGCTCCTCGCGCAGACCACGGCCTGGCTCGACACCAACCCGATGCCCGCCAAGGAGTACATCGCGCTGATCAAGCGCGGCGAACCCAACCAGCTGGGGATCGGCATCGGTGACAACTACCCGATGAGCTTCCAGACCAGCTGGTCGATAGCTCTCAACACGCTTCGCGAGCGCACTCCCGGGGCCGCCGAACTCCTCAAGCTCCTGGTGTTCTTCTCGCCGGACGCCATCCCGGTCCGGCTGATCCAGTCGGCCCGCGCCCGCGACCTGCCCGAGCATCTCGCCACGCTCGTCGCCGACCCGATCGGCTGGCACACCGCGCTGCGTCGCCTGTCGGAGGCCACCGCTGTGCGGCTGGACTACGAGACGAGCCCCGGCCAGGAGACCGTGGTGGACACCGTGCAGATGCACAAGCTCTACCACGGCTTCCTCCGCAACGACCTTGGCGAGGACGAGCGCGACACCCTGGCCCTGGCCGCCTGCCGGATCCTGGTCCGCGCGGACCCGCGCCGCCCCACGGAACCCGGGGAGTGGCACCGCTACGCCGAGCTGTTCCCGCACCTCAAGCACTCCGGGGCGCTGGAGAGTGGCGACGAGGACGTGCAGGACCTCGTCCTCAACTGCATCAACTACCTCAGGACGCGAGGCGAGTACCGCACCGGGCTCGCCCTGTGCGAGCAGGCGCTGGCACGGTGGCGCGGCCGCATCCCGCCGACCCGCCGCATCATGCTGATCGCGATGACGCTGCACACCAACCTGCTGCGCAGGTCCGGCCGTTACCGCGAGGCCGAGGCGGTGGGCCGTTCGGTGGTGCACGCCTTCGCGGACCGAACCCCGGACGACCCCGACCTGCTGACCGCCCGCAACGCACTGGGCGGTGCCCTGCTGGCCCTGGGCCGGTTCCGTGAGGCACGCGAGCTCTACGACGACATGCACCGGCAGTACCAGCACACCGTCGGACCCGAGAGCCCGCGCACGCTCCAGGCGCGGGAGAACCTGGGACTCGCCCTCGGACTCCTCGGCCGCTACGAGGAGGCGCTGGAGGCGCACGACGACAACGTGGTCGTGCGCACCAGGCTCTACCGGGCCGACAACCCCGACACGCTCCGCTCCGGCCTGTCCTCCGCCTGGATGCAGCGGCTGCTGGGTCGGTACACCGAGGCCATGTCCAAGCAGGAGCTCAATGTTCGCCTGCACCGGCAGCGCCTCGGCGCGAACAACCCCGAAACACTGAGGGCCGAGCACAACCTGGCCCTGTGCATGCGTCGTCAGGGTGATCTGGCGGGCGCCGAGGCCCTGATGAGCAGCGTGGTGGCACGCTGTGCCCAGGTGCAGGGGCCCCGTCACCCGGAGACGCTGATGGTGCAGGCGGACTTCGCCACCTTCACTCGTGAGCACGGCAATCTCGACCAGAGCCGCGAGCTGTCCGAGCGGGTCGCGGAGCGCTACCGCGAACTGGTGGGCGAGGATCATCCGTACGCCATCGGCACCTACGGCAACACCGGTCTGGTGCTGTGGGAGTACGGAGAGCGCGAAGCCGCCCTCGACATCGCCGAACGCGCACTGGTCGCCATGCGCCGGTCCGTGGGCGACGACCACCCCTGGGCTCTGGGCTGCGCCCTCAACACCTCGGGCGCCCGGCACTTGGCGGGCCACGAGGAGGACGCCCTCGAGTTGAGCCGCCACAACCTCCAGCAGGCCGTGCGCATCATGGGCGACACCCACCCCCTGACGCTTTCCTGCAAGGCGGCCGTCGCCGACGACCTGAGGACCCTGCGGCGTGCCGAGGAGGCGAACAAGCTGGAGCGGGAAGCCCTGCAGCAGCTGACCGACACCCTTGGCCCCCAGCACCCGCACACCATGTCCGTGCGCCGCCGCGAGCGGCCGTACTGGGACTTCGAACCCCAACCCATCTGAAAGGCGCGACGACGATGCACGACACCCATGAGCCGGTCCCCTCGGACGAGGCGCTGCCGGACCTGTCGGGTCTGGCGTTGAGTTCGCTGGCCGGCCATGCGGGACGCCCCGCGCTCAGCTCGCTGGCGTCGGTGCTGCTGCCGCGGGCCGAGGCCGGCGGGACGATGGTGGCCTTCTACGAAGACGGCATTTTCATCGCCTGATCAGTCGTTCGTTCGCGCAGCCCTTATGTGGCCCCTGCAGACCCTGGACGTCGCCGAGGTGCGGCGTGCGGGCATTGCCCCTGTGCCGTTCCGGCAGTTCGTGCTGAAGGTGCACAGCCGGTGCAATCTGGCGTGCACGTATTGCTATGTCTACCGGGGTGCGGACGAGAGCTGGCGGGACCGTCCGGCGCGGGTGCCGGAGGACGTGGTGGCACGGACGGCGGAGCGGATCGCGGAGCACGCGCGGACGCACAACCTGTCCGCGGTCCACGTCAATCTGCACGGCGGTGAGCCGTTGCTCGCCGGCCCCGCCCCGCTCGTCGGGTACACCGAGACGGTGCGCCGGGAGGTGCGGGCCCGGGTGCCGGAGTGCCAGGTGCACGCCTCCGTGCAGACCAACGCCACGCTGCTGACGGAGACGGCCGTCGCGACGCTGGCGGACGCCGGGATCCGCATCGGGGTGAGCCTGGACGGGGGGACGGCCGCGCTCAACCACCGTCGCGTGGGCCACAACGGGCGTCCGTCCTGGCCCGCCGCGACCCGCGGGCTGCGGCACCTGGCCCGGCGCCCGGAGGCCTACGCGGGGGTGCTGTGCACCATCGACCTCGCCTCCGACCCCGTCGAGGTCTACGAGTCGCTGGCGGCACTGGAACCCCCCTCGATGGACCTGCTCCTGCCGCACGCCAACTGGTCGGCCCCGCCGCCCGGCAAGCCGGCCGGCCGCGCGCCGGCCCGGGGCGGCCCGACCCCGTACGCCGACTGGCTGATCCGCGCCTTCGACCGCTGGTTCGAGGAGACGGCCGGCGCGCCGCCGGTCCGGCTCTTCGCCGAGATCGCCGGGCTTCTCCTGGGTCTGCCCAGCGGCGCCGAGGCCGTCGGCACCTCACCGGTAGCGGCGGTGGTCATCGACACCGACGGCGCCATCGAGCAGGTCGATTCCCTCAAGACCGCGTACGAGGGCGCCCCCGCCACCGGCCTCGATGTCTTCCGCCATGCGTTCGACGACGCCCTGGACCACCCCGGTGTCGTCGCCCGCCAGCTCGGCAGGGACGCCCTCGCCCCCACCTGCGGCACGTGTCCCGTCGTGGCTGTCTGCGGGGCGGGCAACTACGCGCACCGCTATCTGGCAGGGCAGGGTTTCCGCAACCCTTCCGTCTACTGCGCCGATCTGGAGAAGCTCATCCGGCACGTGGCGAGCCGCTTGCATGCGGTTACGTCCAATGAATACGGCCCGCAGGCGTAGCATGAGGCTCACTGCGGCTGGGACGGCCCAAGCAGTCATCCGTGCGGTGTGCGTGAAGCTGAGGACGGTGCCGATTACCCATGGTGGCACCGCGTTGCGGTAGGTCCAGCGGTCGGACGAACCACTGCCCGACCTCATCCGCCTGTTCTGACTCCAAGCGCGGCAGAAGGCGGCCACCTGGTGCTCGCCAGCGTGACCTCCTCACTTTTGAGCAGGTGCGTCGACAAGGAACAGGTGGCGTACTACGACGACAGCCCCGGCGTCGTCTGAGATCTGAACATATGTCACGCATGTGCCCGAACATAGGCATTGACGTCGCTGGTGTGCGGCGTACGGACGTCCTTATTCCGCACGGCGGTGAATTGCCGCTCACCGGGCCCGCACCTTTTGTCACGGACATAGCTCGCAATGTCTTCAGCGACGGCCTGGAGCCCGCCAGGCGGTGCGCCCAGCAGGCAGCCACCCGACTGGGGGAGCTCGGCCACGGGCTGACCCCGGACGAAGTTGAGTTGCAACTCGCCATCAAGTTCGACGCGACGCTGGGCGCGGTCCTCGCGAAGTCCGGCGCCGAGGCCCAACTGCAGGTCACCTTCCGGTGGAAGCCGGGAAGCGGATCGTGACCGTCGGTCCAGGGAGCGCGATTCTCCCGTACAGCTACATCGTGGGCCAGCACGAACTGAAGCTCGCCCTGGAACTCAATCACATTGCGCCCGGCATCGGCGGAGTGCTCATCAGCGGGCAGCGCGGCACGGCCAAGTCCACGGTCGTGCGTGCCTTCTCCGCCATGGTCCACGGCGAGTTGCCGGTGACCCTGCCCATCAACGCCACCGACGACCGGGTGCTCGGCGGATGGGACCTCGATGCCTTGATGCGGGGAGAGGCCGTCGTCCAGCGAGGGCTGCTGGACGAGGCGGGCGACAAGGGCCTGCTCTACGTGGACGAGGTGAATCTGCTCGACGACCACGTGGTCGACATCATCCTCGACGCGGCGTCCACCGGGTGGCTGACCGTTCAGCGGGAAGCGCTGAACCAGCGCCAGTACATCCGATTCGGCATCGTGGGCACGATGAACCCGGAGGAAGGCGGTCTGCGTCCGCAGTTGCTCGACCGGTTCGGCCTCATGGCCACCGCATCCGAACTCGCACCCGAGCAGCGCCGTGAGGTGATTTCCACCGTCCTACGCTTCGACGAGGCCCGCGACGCCGCGTCGTCGCCGTGGCTCGACGAAGGGCGCGAGCAGGACGCCGAGCGCAGCCGTGCGCTGCATGCGGCCAAGGAGGCGTACGAGCGCGTGGAGCTCTCGACCTCGATGATCGAGTTGTGTGCGGACGTCGCCTCGCTCGTCCGGGCGGTGGGGCACCGGGGAGAGCTCGTCACCGCGTTCGCGGCACGCGCCATGGCCGCGCTGGAGGGGGCGCCCCACGTGCGGCCCGACCACGTGCGCGCCGTCGCGCCGCTCGCCTTGCGTCACCGCCGGCCTGATGCGGCACACGGCGGCCCGGTCGAATGGACAGCGGAGGGGACCGAAGGCCTGGACGGCCTCTTCGCTTAGGGACGGGGAGCACTGTGGACGTTCCGCCGGACGACGCGGCAGCGCGGCGCCTCCTCCGCGTACTGGGATGACGGAGAGGCCCGGCCCCAGGGCACGGGTGCTCGTGCTGAACTGCATCGAATACCGCACACTGTGAGGCGAGTCCCGTGCCGGTCTCGAATTGTGCGAGAAGGCCGCCGACCCGTGGCGGGCACTGCTGCCCCCGACGGATCCGTCGCTTCTCTGCCTTGCGCATCAGCACGCCAACCTCTCGCGCAGGACGGGGCGTTACTGCCGGGCCATGACGCGGGGCATCGCGACGAGGCCCGGCGCTGGGAACGCCACAGCATCGAGCAGCTTTCCGGCACCCTCGGCGCCGGGCATCCGCACACCGTGTCCGTAGGCCGCCGGGAGCGGCAGTACTGGGACTTCGAACCCCAGCCCATCTGAGCCCGGTACGCGAGGGGCCCCGCACTCGGTGAGTGCGGGGCCCCTCGCGTGGTGTCGCTCAGTGGTGCCTCAGAGCTCGAAGACCTCGTGCACCAGCTGCTCCTGCTCCGCCTGGTGGCGCTTGGCGGAGCCGACCGCCGGCGACGAGGAGGCCGGGCGCGAGACGCGACGCAGCCGGTCGGCGTTGTCGGGGGCGGCGCCCAGGACCAGGTCGAGGTGGTCGATGAGGTTGAGGGCGATGAAGGGCCAGGCACCCTGGTTGGCCGGCTCGTCCTGGGCCCAGATGTACTTCTGGGCCTTGGTGAACGGGGCCAGGGCGGCCTGGATCTCCAGGCCCGGGAGCGGGTAGAGGCGCTCGATCCGGATGAGGGCGGTGTCGAAGGCACCGCGCTTCTCCCGCTCGGCGACGAGGTCGTAGTAGACCTTGCCGGAGCAGAAGACGACCTTGCGGACCTCTTCCGGCCTGACGGCGGAGTCGCCGATGACCGGCTGGAACTGACCGGAGGTGAACTCCTCGGTCGTCGACGTCGCCGCCTTCAGACGCAGCATCGACTTCGGGGTGAAGACGATGAGCGGCTTGTGGTGCGGGTTGTGGACCTGCCACCGCAGGAGGTGGAAGTAGTTCGCCGGGGTGGTCGGAACCGCCACCGTCATGTTGTTCTGCGCGCACAGCTGGAGGAAGCGCTCGATGCGGGCGGACGAGTGGTCCGGGCCCTGGCCCTCGTAGCCGTGCGGGAGGAGCAGGGTGACGCCGGAGGTCTGGCCCCACTTCTGCTCGGCGGAGGAGATGAACTCGTCGACGACGGTCTGCGCGCCGTTGACGAAGTCGCCGAACTGGGCCTCCCAGGCGACGAGCGCGTCCGGGCGGGCGAGCGAGTAGCCGTACTCGAAGCCCATGGCCGCGTACTCGCTGAGCAGCGAGTCGTAGATGTTGTAGCGCGCCTGGTCCTCGGAGAGGTAGAGCAGCGGGGTGTAGTCCTCGCCGGTCTCCCGGTCGACCAGGACGGCGTGCCGCTGGCCGAAGGTGCCGCGGCGGGAGTCCTGGCCGGCGAGCCGGACCGGGGTGCCCTCCATCAGCAGGGAGCCGATGGCGAGGGTCTCGCCCATGGCCCAGTCGATGGTGCCGTCCTCGACCATGGCCGCGCGGCGCTGCAGCTGCGGCAGCAGACGCGGGTGGACGGTGATCCGCTCCGGGATGTTGACCTGCGAGGCCGCGATCCGCTTGACGGACTCCTGGCTGATCGCGGTGGCGACCGGGACCGGGAACTCCGGCCCGGCCGGCGTGTCCTGCTCCGCCTGCGAGGTGGCGGGCGCGGTGGCCTCGCGGACCTCGGTGAAGACCTTCTCCAGCTGGCCCTGGTAGTCCTGCAGGGCCTGCTCGGCCTCTTCCAGGGTGATGTCGCCGCGGCCGATCAGGGACTCGGTGTAGAGCTTGCGCACCGAGCGCTTCTTGTCGATCAGGTCGTACATCAGCGGCTGGGTGAAGGACGGGTTGTCGGCCTCGTTGTGACCGCGGCGGCGGTAGCAGATGAGGTCGATGACGACGTCCTTGTTGAACGCCTGGCGGAACTCGAAGGCCAGCCGCGCGACGCGGACCACGGCCTCCGGGTCGTCGCCGTTGACGTGGAAGATCGGTGCCTCGATCATGCGCGCGACGTCGGTGCTGTACATCGACGAGCGCGAGGACTCCGGGGCGGCGGTGAAGCCGACCTGGTTGTTGATCACCACGTGCACGGTGCCGCCGGTGCGGTAGCCGCGCAGCTGCGACATGTTGAGGGTCTCCGCCACGACGCCCTGGCCGGCGAAGGCCGCGTCGCCGTGGAGCACGACCGGCATGACCGTGAAGTCGGTGCCGCCCTTGCCGATGACGTCCTGCTTGGCGCGGGCGATGCCCTCGACGATCGGGTCGACCGCCTCCAGGTGCGAGGGGTTGGCGGCCAGCGAGACGGTGATCTGCTCGCCGTCCAGACCGGTGAAGGTGCCCTGGGCGCCCAGGTGGTACTTCACGTCGCCGGAGCCGTGCATCGACTTCGGGTCGAGGTTGCCCTCGAACTCGCGGAAGATCTGCGCGTACGACTTGCCGACGATGTTGGCCAGCACGTTCAGCCGGCCGCGGTGGGCCATGCCGATGACGACCTCGTCCAGGCGCGACTCGGCGGCCGCGTCGATGACGGCGTCGAGCAGCGGGATGACGGACTCGCCGCCCTCCAGCGAGAAGCGCTTCTGGCCGACGTACTTGGTCTGCAGGAACGTCTCGAAGGCCTCGGCAGCGTTGAGCCGGCGCAGGATCCGCAGCTGCTCGTCGCGCTCGGGCTTGGTGTGCGCGCGCTCGACGCGGTCCTGGATCCACCGGCGCTGCAGCGGGTCCTGGATGTGCATGAACTCGATGCCGACGGTGCGGCAGTACGAGTCGCGCAGCACGCCGAGGATGTCGCGCAGCTTCATCAGGGACTTGCCGGCGAAGCCGCCGACCGCGAACTCGCGCTCCAGGTCCCACAGGGTGAGCCCGTGCTCGGTGATGTCGAGGTCGGGGTGCTTGCGCTGCTTGTACTCCAGCGGGTCGGTGTCGGCCATGACGTGGCCGCGGACCCGGTAGGAGTGGATCAGCTCGAAGACGCGGGCGGCCTTGGTGACGTCGTCGTCGTGGCTGGCGTCGATGTCCTTGAGCCAGCGGACCGGCTCGTAGGGGATGCGCAGCGCCTCGAAGATGTCGTCGAAGAAGTTGTTCTCGCCCAGCAGCAGCTGGTTCATGATCCGCAGGAACTCGCCGGACGCGGCACCCTGGATGACCCGGTGGTCGTAGGTGCTGGTCAGCGTCATGACCTTGGCGATGCCCAGCTTGTTCAGGGTGTCCTGCGACGTGCCCTGGAACTCGGCCGGGTAGTCCATCGAGCCGACGCCGAGGATCACCGACTGCCCGGGCATCAGGCGCGGCACCGAGTGGACGGTGCCGATGCCGCCGGGGTTGGTCAGGGAGACCGTGACACCCGTGAAGTCGTCCATGGTCAGCTTGCCCACGCGGGCGCGGCGGACGATGTCCTCGTAGGCCTGCCAGAACTCGAAGAAGTTCAGGGTCTCGGCCTGCTTGATCGCCGCGACGACGAGCTGCCGGTCGCCGTTGGGCTTGACCAGGTCGATGGCCAGGCCCAGGTTGACGTGCTCGGGCTTGACCAGCGTCGGCTTGCCGTCCTTCTCCGCGAAGGACCAGTTCATCGCGGGCATGATCTTCAGCGCCTGCACCATGGCGTAGCCGATGATGTGCGTGAAGGAGACCTTGCCGCCGCGGGCGCGCTTGAGGTGGTTGTTGATGACGATGCGGTTGTCGAACAGCAGCTTCACCGGGACGGCGCGCACGGACGTGGCCGTGGGCAGCTCCAGCGAGGCGTGCATGTTCTTCGCCACGGCCGCGGACGGACCGCGCAGCGTCACGAACTCCGGGCCCGCCGCGTTCGCGGCGGCCGCTGCCTTGGGGGCTGGGGTCGGCTGCTGCGCAGGGGTGGGCTTCACCACGGCCGGCTTCGGCGGGGCGGGAGCCTCGGCGACCGGCGCGGGGGCCGGGGCAGCCGGCGCCACGGGGGCAGGCGCGGCCGCGGCCGGGGTCACCGGCGCGGGGGCCGGGGCCACCGGGGCGGGCGCCGCCGGAGCCGGAGCTGCCGGGGCGGGCGCCGGCGGGGCGGCCGGAGCTGCTGCGGGGGGCGTCTGAGGACGGCCCGTGGCGACCGCGGAACCCGTATCCGCTCCCGGCTTGTAGTCGGCGAAGAAGTCCCACCAGGCTCGGTCGACCGAGTTCGGGTCCTGGAGGTACTGCTGGTAGATCTCATCGACAAGCCACTCGTTCGGCCCGAAGCCCGCGGCAGGGTCCTGGGCCTGCCCGTCGGTTTCGGTCCTGGGGGTACCGCCCGGCCGGAGGCTGGGGGAACTCGAGCTATTGGGGGACTGTGGCGACACGGCGGTAACCGCCCTCTTCCGCTTCACAAGGTGATGGACAGCGGGAATAAAGGCTACGCCTATCGGACCGGTTCCTGCAGGCCCGGGGGCCAGTCGTCGCCTAAGTCACATCGAAAGGGCGGTTTCGGCGCGGAGATTGGCGGGAAAGAGGTCCCGAATCGACAGTCTCGCTCCGGGTGGATCACCCCACCCGGCCGAACGGCGCACGTCAGGCCGGTGCCGGCGCGGAACCCGGAAGGGTGACGCGTATGCGGCAGCCGCGCGGGGACTCGGCGACCTTGATGTCGCCGCCGTGCAGGTCCACCGCCCAGCGGGCGATCGCCAGCCCCAGTCCCGTACCGCCGTCGCCGGGACCCGCGGTGCCGCGGTTGAAGCGCTCGAAGACACGGGTGCGCTCCGCCTCGGGGATGCCGGGGCCCTCGTCCAGCACCTCCAGGTCCAGGCTGCCGGGGCCGGCGCCGCGCCGGGCGCGGACGGTGACCCGGCCGCTGGGCGGGCTGTGCTTGACGGCGTTGTCGACCAGGTTGGCGACCACCTGGTGCAGCCGTTCGGCGTCCGCGTACGCGGTGAGCTCCGGCGGCGAGACGTCCAGGTGCAGATGGACGTCCTTGCGCGGCCGGGCGCCCGGCCCGCCGTCCTGGAGCCCCAGGCTGGCGGCCTTGATCACCGCCGACAGGTAGGGCCACACCTCGAAGCGCTTGGCGTCCAGCGGCACGATGCCGCTGTCGAGGCGGGACAGGTCCAGCAGGTGGGCGACGAGCAGGCTCAGCCGTTCGGCCTGCTGGAGCGCGGTGCGCATGGTCTCCGGATCGGCCTCGGAGACGCCGTCGACGACGTTCTCCAGGACCGCGCGCAGTGCCGCGATCGGTGTGCGCAGCTCGTGTGAGACATTCGCCACCAGCTCCTTGCGGTGCCGGTCGACGGCCTCCAGGTCGGCGGCCATGCGGTTGAAGGCGTCGGCCAGCTCGCCGACCTCGTCGCGGCGGCGGGCGTTGACGCGGCGGCCGTAGTCGCCGCGGGCCATGCCGATGGCCACCGAGGTCATCTCCCGCAGCGGCGCGGTCAGCCCGTGGGCGACCAGCTGGGAGATGAGCAGCGAGGCGATGATCGAGAAGATCGTGATGATCCTGATCTCGGTCGCGGAGTGCATCGCGACATAGATGAGGAAGGTGGTGATCGCCACCGAGGCGATCACCAGGAACTGCAGCGCCGCCTTGATGGACCGGAACGGGTCCCACGGCCGCAGCGCCGCCCACGCACGGTCCCGCAGGCTCGGCGGGGGCGGCGTGCTGTAGGGGCTCACGGTGTGGGCGTCTCGAGGGCGTAGCCGACGCCGTGGACGGTGCGGATGCGCTCCGCGCCGATCTTCCGCCGCAGTGCCTTGACGTGGCTGTCGACGGTGCGGGTGCCCGAGGCGTCCGCCCAGTCCCAGACCTCCGCGAGCAGCTGCTCGCGGGAGAGCACGGCGCGCGGCTGCTGCGCCAGGCACACCAGCAGGTCGAACTCGGTGGGCGTCAGGTGCACGTCCGCGCCGCGGACCCGGACCCGCCGCTGGGCGTTGTCGATCTCCAGGTCGCCGAGCTGCATGTTGGCGCCGCGCGGGTCGCGGGCGGCGATGGTGGCCCGCTCGACGCGGCGCAGCAGGACGTGCACGCGGGCGACGAGCTCGCGCAGCGAGAACGGCTTGGTCATGTAGTCGTCGGCGCCCACACCGAGGCCGACCAGCATGTCGGTCTCGTCGTCGCGCGCGGTGAGCATCAGCACCGGCACGGGCCGTGCGGCCTGCACGCGGCGGCAGACCTCCAGGCCGTCGTAGCCGGGCAGCATGACGTCGAGCACGAGCAGGTCGGGCTGCCAGGCGGCGGCGGTCTCCACCGCGGCCGGGCCGTCGCCGGCGGTGCGGACCTGGAAGCCCTCGGCCCGCAGGCGTACGGCGATGGCGTCGGCGATCGTCGCGTCGTCCTCGACCACCAGTACCCGGCGCTGTGCGCCGGGGGTGGCCGCGACCGCTGCGGCGTCGCCCGGAGTCGGCTGAGTGGTGTCCATGTGCGGTCCCCCATGGTCGTTTGCGTTGCGCAGCAGCGTACGGGGCACGACGGTATCGCGGCTATGCGGGTGTGGTTGCCAGGTGCACGACATCCGGAACGCCCCGGTCCACGGGGGTCTCCATCGTGCGGACCTGCGTGAACCCCGCGGTCCGCAGTGCGTCCTCGAACGCGGCGGACGGCTGGGCCGACCATACCGCCAGTACGCCGCCGGGTGTGAGCCGCGCCCGGCAGGCCGCCAGGCCCGCGGGACCGTACAGCCCGCGGTTGTCCTCGGTCACCGTCCAGTCGGGGCCGTTGTCGATGTCCAGGCACAGGGCGTCGTACGTCGCGTCCGCGTCCCGCAGGTACGCGACCAGGTCGCCCTCCAGCACCGTCACCCGCGGATCGTCCAGCGCGTGCTCCGAGAAGGGCGCCAGCGGCCCGGTGCGGTGCCAGTCGACGACGGCGCGCTCGCGCTCGGCCACCGCGATCCGTCCCCAGCGCGGCTCGCACGCCGCGCGGGCCAGGGAGAAGCCCACGCCCAGGCCCCCGATCAGCACCGACAGGTCCGCGGCGTCCGCCGGCAGGGCGGCCAGGGCGGCGTCGACCAGCAGCCGCTCGGAGCGGCCGTCGGAGGTGTCCATGAGGAAGGTGCCGTTGGCGATGATCTCGAACCGTGCCGCGTGCCGGCGCAGGACCACCTCGCCGTACGGCCCCTCGCGGCGGTCGAGCGTGACGGGCCGTTCCTCTTCGTTCGCGCGCATGGGCTCAGCGTAATGAGGAGCAGGTCAGCGGCCGGTCGGCAGTCGATCGCTCAGAGCGAACACGGACCGGGGAACACCAGGGGCATCAGAAGCATTGAGTCTGCATAGCTCAACTTGATTGCTTAGGGAGAGATAATGGCTCAATCGTCTTCGTCGGCGTTCGCGCCGCTCACCCTGCCCGTGCTGCCGCTCGACGACGCGGTGGTCCTGCCGGGCATGGTGGTGCCCGTGGACCTCACCGACGCCGAGGCGCGCGCCGCGGTCGAGGCGGCCCAGGCCGCGCAGCGGTCCGGACTGCCCGGTGTCGGCAACAAGCCGCGGGTGCTGCTCGTTCCCCGTGTGGACGGCGACTACGCGGGAGTGGGCACGCTGGGCACCGTCGAGCAGGTGGGACGGCTGTCGGACGGCGATCCCGGGGCCGTGATCCGCGGCGTCAGCCGCGTGCGCATCGGCGCCGGCACGACCGGACCCGGCGCCGCCCTGTGGGTGGAGGGGACCGAGCTCGCCGAGCCGGTGCCCGCCGAGGCGCCCGGCACCGTCGCGGAGCTCGTCAAGGAGTACAAGGCGCTGGCCACCAGTTGGCTGCGCAAGCGCGGGGCCTGGCAGATCGTGGACCGCGTCCAGCAGATCGACGACGTCTCGCAGCTCGCCGACAACGCCGGCTACTCCGGCTTCCTCACCACCAAGCAGCGCATCGAGCTGCTGGAGACCACCGACCCGGTCGCCCGGCTGAAGCTCGCCACGCAGTGGCTGCGCGACCACCTGGCCGAGCAGGACGTCGCGGAGACCATCCGCAAGGACGTCCAGGAGGGCATGGAGAAGCAGCAGCGCGAGTTCCTGCTGCGGCAGCAGCTCCAGGCCGTCCGCAAGGAACTGGCCGAGCTGAACGGCGACCCCGAGGACGAGGCGGACGACTACCGTTCCCGCGTCGAGGCCGCCGACCTGCCCGAGAAGGTGCGCGAGGCCGCCATGAAGGAGGTCGAGAAGCTGGAGCGGTCCAGCGACGCGTCCCCCGAGGGCGGCTGGATCCGCACCTGGCTCGACACCGTTCTGGAACTGCCGTGGAACACCACGACCGAGGACGCCTACGACATCCCCGGCGCGCGGGCGGTGCTGGACGCCGACCACGCGGGCCTGGAGGACGTGAAGGAACGCATCACCGAGTACCTGGCCGTGCGCAAGCGCCGCAGCGACCGCGGTCTCGGGGTCGTCGGCGGCCGGCGGGGTGGCGCGGTGCTGGCCCTGGTGGGCCCGCCCGGCGTCGGCAAGACCTCGCTCGGCGAGTCCGTGGCCCGCGCGATGGGACGCAAGTTCGTGCGCGTCGCGCTCGGCGGCGTCCGGGACGAGGCGGAGATCCGCGGCCACCGGCGCACCTACGTCGGCGCGCTGCCCGGCCGGCTCGTGCGCGCCATCAAGGAGGCCGGGTCGATGAACCCGGTGGTCCTGCTGGACGAGATCGACAAGGTGGGCTCCGACTACCGCGGCGACCCGTCCGCGGCCCTGCTGGAGGTCCTGGACCCGGCCCAGAACCACACCTTCCGGGACCACTACCTGGAGGTCGAACTGGACCTGAGCGACGTGGTGTTCCTCGCCACCGCCAACGTCCTGGAGGCCATCCCGGAGCCGCTGCTGGACCGCATGGAACTGGTGCGGCTGGACGGCTACACCGAGGACGAGAAGGTCGTCATCGCCCGCGACCACCTGCTGCCGCGCCAGCGCGAGCTGGCCGGGCTCGGCGAGGACGAGGTCACCGTCGACGACGCGGCCCTGCGCAAGCTGGCCGGGGAGTACACCCGCGAGGCGGGCGTGCGCACCCTGGAGCGGTCGATCGCCCGCATCCTGCGGAAGGTCGCGGCCAAGCACGGACTCGGCGAGCGCGAGCTGCCCTTCACCGTCACCCCGGAGGAGCTGCGGGACCTCATCGGGCGGCCGCACCACGTGCCGGAGTCGGCGCAGGACCCGCAGGAGCGGCGCACGGCGGTGCCGGGCGTGTCCACGGGCCTGGCGGTCACCGGCGCCGGCGGCGACGTCCTCTACATCGAGGCGTCGCTGGCCGACCCGGAGACCGGCGGCAGCGGGCTGCAGCTGACCGGACAGCTGGGCGACGTGATGAAGGAGTCCGCGCAGATCGCGCTCTCCTTCCTGCGCTCGCACGGCGCCGAACTGGAACTGCCGGTCGGCGACCTGAAGGAGCGCGGCGTCCACATCCACGTCCCCGCGGGCGCGGTCCCCAAGGACGGCCCGAGCGCGGGTGTCACCATGACCACCGCGCTGGCCTCGCTCCTGTCGGGACGCCGGGTCCGCACCGACGTGGCGATGACCGGCGAGGTGTCGCTGACCGGGCGCGTACTGCCCATCGGCGGCGTCAAGCAGAAGCTGCTGGCGGCGCACCGCGCCGGGATCACCACCGTCGTGATCCCCAAGCGGAACGAGGCGGATCTGGACGACGTCCCCGCCGAGGTCCTGGAGAAGCTGGAGGTCCACGCGGTCTCGGACGTCCGGCACGTGCTGAAGCTGGCCCTGGAGCCCGCCGTCACCGACGCGGACTCCGGCCTGGAGGCCTCGATCGCGGCGTGAGCCGGGCCGCGTCCGGAGGAGAGAAGAGAGCGGAAGAGAGCGGCCCCTCCCCTGCGCCCGGGGAGGGGCCGCTCTCGCGCCCGGAGGCCGCCGCGCCCGGTGGGGAAGTGACACCGGCGACGGATGTGCCCCTGGTCACGCCGTTGATCCACGTCTGCGAAATACTGGGGGCGCCGCGCACACCGCGGCGCCTGAAGCGAAGTTTCCGTCCTGAAAGCGGGTGACCGCGTGGCCGACACGGCCGGGTCCCACGGAGGTGCCGACCCAGTGATGGAGGCGCTCGAACGCGAACTGACCGTCCTGTTCCGGCGGGCCCGGGCCTCGCAGGGCGAAATGGCCCGCGAGGTCCATCCCGAGCTCGAACCCGCGGCGTACGGGCTGCTGGCCCGGCTGTCCGAGACCGGCCCGCAGCGGGCGACCGTGCTGGCCGGGTACTTCGGCGTCGGCAAGGCGACGATGAGCCGCCAGCTGCGTGCCCTGGAGGAGCTCGGGCTGATCCACCGCGAGCCGGACCCGGCGGACGGCCGGGCCTTCCTCGTCCATCTGACGGAGGAGGGCGAGGCCCGCTTCACCCGGGTCCGGCTCGCCCGCCGGGCCCGCTACGTCAGCCGGCTGCGCGGCTGGGACCGGACCGAACTGTCGGAACTGGCCAGGCTGCTGAGCCAGCTGAACGACTCGCAGGAAGGCGCCTGAGCGCACGCCGGCAGCGGCGTCGGCGTCCGACCGCTTCGATGACGGCGAAGGCCCCCTGTGCGGTGGGGCCGTCCGGGACCGCACCGCACCGGGGGTCTTCACGTCCGGCCGTCGTGCCCGGCGGACCGTTCACGGCGGGCGGCCGGGGCCGGGGTGTCGCGCTCGTCCTGGCTCGAGCCGTACGGCGGTGGTCTCCGACAGGCGGCGCGGCGCGGCTCGGCGCTCGGGCAGGTCGCGGGCGCGGGCGGACCGGATCAGCCGCGTGGACGGCGCCGTACTTCAGTACCGCTGGAGCTCCACGAACACCGCGGTGGCGTCGTCGCTCTTCTTGCCACGCGGGAAGCGCGTGCGGTCCGGGTCGGCGGACTCCGCCGCGCGGACCCGGCGGACGAGTTCGTCGGGTCCGGCCTTGCGCAGCAGGTCGACCAGGCCGGCCCGGTCGGTCTCGCCGAAGACGTCGGCCAGGCGCGTCGCGCCGTCGGTGAGGGCGGCGACGGCCCGCACCGACGACCGCGGCCGCACACCGGTGACGGCTCGGGCCGCCACCTCCGGGTCCGCGGCGGCCGTGAAGAAGCCGCCCTCGGCGTTGCGGAGCGCCTCGACGGCCTCGGCGTACACCGCCGCGGCCCGCGCGCGCTCCTCGCTGCCGCGCGGCAGCGCGCGGACGGCGGCGCGCAGCGCGGGCACGGGTTCGGGCAGGCGGTCCAGCCGGTCGTCGAGCACGGCGTCCACCGCGCCGGACGCGTCCTCGATGAGCAACTCCGAGTCGGATAGCACCAGATGCTCCACGCTGTCCGCATTCCACCGGACCGCCACAACGGTCGCCTGAGGGGTGCGCCGGTGATAAAGGTCACAGGTCGCGCGGTGCGTGTCGGCGGTCCGCGCGATGGCCTGCGCGAGACACTCCGCCAGGGGCGGCGCCGAGGGCGAAACGGACAGTTCGATCATGGAACCGCCCAGCTCGGAGACGTACCAGGGCACGGTGTGGCGGCAGCCGGTGGGACCGTCGGGCGGGGTGACGCCGTCCAGCAGGACCAGTGAACCGCCGCCGCCTGATGCGGGCATGGCGATCGCCACGAAGTCCTCGTTCGGGCGATCGGGGGTGCCGGGCTCGGTGGCCGTCTCGACGCGCATGCGTCCAGTGTGCGGCACCCGCTCGCGCGGCCTGTTCGAACCCCCGCGGGGGCCCGCCGCGGGGTCCGGGCCGTGAAGGCGCGCATCCTGCCAGGACCGCGCGGAGGACGCCAGTTCCGTGCCGTGACCGCCGGCGGACCCGCGAGCGGCGGTCCCGCGCGGGAGTTGAACGTCAACTTGTCGGTGCGATTCACTCGTTCGAGTGTCGAGGTGAGGGACGCACATCTGCATTCCGGGTCGGCCTGAGATGGTCGGGACGATGCCGGGAAGAGGCCAGACGTTGCCGTGCTCGGCGCTCGGCCGATGTGTCGTCATCTCGGGACAACTGGACCAGGCAGACGGGATAGCGAGCACCGGTGCGAACACGACGTAACCCGCGGACCAAGCGCGTGCGGCAGAGACTGCTCGGTGCTCTGCTGATCTGCGCCGTCACCGTTCTGGCCGCCTCCGCGCCGGGGGTGGCGACGGCCGTACGGGACCTCGCGGAGTCCCAGCGGCTGCTCGGCATGGCCCGGCTCCAGGGGCAGGCGGTCTCCCTCGGCCACGCACTGGCCGACGAGCGCGACGACACCGCGGTGCTCGTCGCCACCGGCCGGTCCGCCGAAGGCGCCACGGGCGTCCCCGGGACCGAGCGGGAGCGCGTCGACCGGCAGGTCCAGGAGGTCCTCGCGGCCGCCGCGGACGCCGACACCGCCGACGCCCCGGCGTTCGCCGCCGCGCTCACCGAGGCGCGCCACCGGCTCGGCGAACTGCCCGAGATCCGGCGGAAGGCGCTCTCCGGTTCCGGCGGGGCCGTCGCCGCCGTCCTGGCGTACCAGCCGCCCATCGACGCGCTGAACGCCCTGGGCGCGGCCGTCGCCCGGTCGCTGCCCGCCCGCGGCGCCTCCGCCGACACCACCGCGCTGCCCTTCCTCGCGCGCGCCGTCGACCACGCCTCGTTCGAGCGCGGCCTGCTGGTCGGCGCCCTCGCCGCGGGCGGGTCGCAGGCCGAACTGGTCGGCGCCGCGCAGACCGCGGCGGTGGGGGAGAGGACCGCGCTCGCCGACTTCCGCGCCGCCGCGTCGTCCGCCGCCGCCGAGCAGTACGACCAGACCGTCACCGGTTCCGACGTCACCACCGCCGACCGGCAGCTGAAGTCGCTGCTGGACGCGGGCTCGCTCTCGGCCTCCGACCGGAAGCTGAAGTCCGCCTCCGTGCAGAGCGCGCTCTCCGCGCGGATCGACCTGATGCGCGGGGTCGAGTCCTCGCTCGCCGCGGCCTCCGCCGACCGGCTCGCCGCGCTGCGCTCCGACGACGTCACCGGCCTCGAACTGCACGTCGCCCTGGCCGGCGTCTGCTTCCTGCTGGTGCTCGGCACCTGCGTCTCCACCGCCCGCTCGATCACGCGGCCCGTCGCCGCCCTCAACCGGTTCGCGCGCGGCGACGTCCCGGCCGACGAGCAGGTCAGGGCCGTCGGCTCGGACGAGTTCGCGGCGGTGGCCCGCGCCGTCAACGCGCTGCGGGCGGAGACCGCGGGCCTGCGGGAGCGGATCGCCGCGCAGGACGCGGAGCACACACGGGTGCAGGGCGTCTGCGACGCCCTCGCCGCCGAACGCGACCTGCTGCGGAGCCGGCAGGAGGCACTGGCCGCGGAGGTCGCGAGCGTGCGCGGCAGCGTCAGCGCCACCTCCGTGAACCTCACCCTGCGCACGCTCGGCCTGGTCGAGCGGCAGCTCACGCTCATCGAGAAGCTGGAGGAGCTGGTCCACGACCCGGACGAGCTCGCCCAGCTGTTCCGCCTGGACCACCTCGCCACCCGGATGCGCCGCAACAGCGAGAACCTGCTGCTGCTCGCGGGCACCGAGCACGGCCACACGAACGCCCGGCCGGTACCGCTGGTGGACGTCGCGCGCGCCGCGGTCTCCGAGATCGAGAAGTACGAGCGGGTCCGCATCCAGCAGCTGCCCGCCGGCCGGATCGCCGGCTTCGCCTCGGACGACCTGAGCCACCTCGTCGCCGAGCTGCTGGAGAACGCCACCACGTCCTCGCCGCCGGACACCGAGGTGCAGCTGTCCGGCTGGATGCTGGAGAGCGGCGAGCTGATGCTGTCGGTCGAGGACGAGGGCATCGGCGTCCCGGCCCACCGGCTGGAGGAGCTCAACGCCCTGCTGGCGCAGGCCGACCCGGCCGCGCCGACCTCCGAGACCACCGGCATGGGCGTGTACGTGATAGCCCGGCTCGCCGCCCGGCACGGCATTCGCGTCCAGCTGCGCGACGCCAAGCGCGGCGGGACGACCGCGGTCGTGGTCGTCCCCGCGTCGGTCACCGCGCCCGCGGAGGACCCCGAGGGCCCGCAGACCCCGGTCGAGGCCGCGGTCGCCGGCGAGCCGTGGCAGCCCCGCGCCGTCCGGCCCCGGCCCCGGTCTGCCCCGCTGCCGGCCCCGCGGGAGGAGCGGGACGCAACGCCGGCCGGCGGGGACGCGCAGGAGCCGGCCGCCGGGGCGGAGGCGGGCGGGAGCGAGCCGATCGAGCACGCTCGTGCCGACCAGCCGCTGCCCGAGCCCGCGCCCGAGCCCGCGCCCGTTCCCGCGCCGGCCGCCGAAACCGCGCCGGGCGGCAACTCGTTGACCGCCAAGGGACTGCCGCAGCGGGTCCCGAGAGCCACCGGACTGTCGGGCGAGCCCCAGGTCCGTGACGCCCGCCAGGGGAAGGCGGTGGACCCGGAGGAACTGCGGCGCAAGCTCGGCGGCTTCGCCCAGGGTCTGCGCGAGGGGCGCGCGGACGCGGACGCCGAGACACGTGAGACACGGCGCGACGCGGTCGCGCCCCAGGGGACGACGGACACAGCGGAAGAGAAAGTCAGCTCGGGGGGACCACAACAAGTCGAAGCCGAAGGCGTCGAGGAGGCACGCGGTTGATGTCGGCCAGAACGGACACCCAGAGCGAGCGGGACCTGAGTCACGAGGCACGCAACCTCCAGTGGCTGCTGCGCAATTTCGTGGACGACGTGCCGGGCGTCCGCTCCGTGGCCGTCGTCTCGTCGGACGGGCTGCTGCTGCTGAACTCGGAATCGGACGATTCCGAGGAAGGCGCGGACGCGCCGGACGCGCCGGAGGGGTCCGCCGCCGACGGTGACGATGCCGCCCGGCCCAAGGGCCCCGCGGGCACGTTCGCGGACCTGGCGACGGTGGTCTCCGGCATCGCGTCGCTCACCGACGGCGCCGCCCGCCTGATGGAGGGCGGCGGGGTCCGGCAGACGGCGGTCGCGATGGAGAACGGCAGCGTGTTCGTGATGTCGATCAGCGACGGTTCCCTGCTGGGCGTCCACGCGGACACCGAGTGCGACATGAGCGTCGTGGCGTACCACATGGCCCTCTTCGTCGGCCGGGCCGGCCATGTGCTCACCCCGCAACTCCGCACGGAGCTGCGGCAGGCGATCGAGGGAGCCCGCTGATGCCCCGGCACGCCGCGACGCTCCCGGTGCGCGGTGCCGGGCGCCGCTCGGCCCGGGTGCGCCCCTACGCGCTGACCGGCGGCCGGACGTCCTTCGGGCACGTGCTGCTCGTGGAGACCTTCGTGGCCACGATCGACGGTGCGCAGGAGCGCCGGGAGCTGACCTCCGGGAGCTGGGCGGAGCGCGTGATGCCGGAGATGCGCGCCATCGTCGAACTGTGCCGCCGGATGCGGTCGGTCGCCGAGATCTCCGCGCTGCTGCGCATGCCGCTGGGCGTCGTCCGCGTGCTGCTCAGCGATTTGGCCGATCAGGGAAGGATCCGCGTGTACGGGACCGGGCACGGGCCCGGTACCCCCGATCGCGCGCTGCTGGAGAGGGTGCTCGGTGGACTTCGCAGGCTCTGAGATGGCGTCGGTGACGGAGGAGGAGGGCCTTCAGGAGTGGCAGCTCGACGTCAGCCGCGCGCCCACCTCGACCAAGATCGTCGTGGCGGGCGGCTTCGGCGTCGGCAAGACCACCTTCGTCGGCGCGGTCTCCGAGATCACCCCGCTCACCACCGAGGCGGTGATGACCCGGGCCAGTGAGGACATCGACGACCTCGGCTCGACCCCGGACAAGACCACGACCACGGTGGCGATGGACTTCGGCCGGATCACCCTCGACCGGGAACTGGTGCTGTACCTGTTCGGCACGCCCGGCCAGCAGCGGTTCTGGTTCATGTGGGACGACCTGGTGCGCGGCGCGATCGGCGCGGTCGTGCTGGCCGACACCCGGCGGCTGGCGGACGCCTTCCCGGCGCTGGACTACTTCGAGAGCAGCGGCCTGCCGTACGCGGTGGCGGTGAACCACTTCGAGGGCACGACCGCCTACGACGAGATCGACGTCCGTGAGGCGCTGGCCGTGCCGGACGAGATCCCCGTGCTGATCTGCGACGCGCGCGACCGCTCCACGGTGATCCAGGTGCTGCTGGCGCTGGTCAAGCAGGCCCTGGTCGCGCACCCGGACTAGCAGCCCCAGCCCTCCGGAGGTGCCTCGCGGCGCCGCCGGAATCCCGTCCCACCTCACCCATCTCCCCAGCACCGTACGAGAGAGCGTGCCGTCTTGCGCAAAATATTGATCGTGGGGGCCGGGCAGTCCGGCCTCCAGCTCGCCCTGGGGCTGCAGTCCCACGGGTACGAGGTCACCGTCATGTCCAACCGCACGTCGGACGAGATACGCGAGGGGCGTGTCATGTCCACCCAGTGCATGTTCGACACGGCCCTCGGCCACGAGCGCGACCTCGGCCTCAACTTCTGGGAGGACCAGACCCCGCGGATCGAGGGCCTGGGCGTCTCGGTGGCCGCCCCCGACGGATCCCGTCCGATCGACTGGCTCGGCCGGCTCGACGCGTACGCCCAGTCCGTCGACCAGCGCGTGAAGATGGCCGGCTGGCTGGAGACCTTCGGCGAGCGCGGCGGCAAGCTGGTCGTGCACGGGGTCACCGTCGGCGACCTGGACTACTTCTCCCGCGCGTACGACCTGGTGCTGGTCGCCGCCGGCAAGGGCGAACTCGTCTCGCTGTTCGGCCGGGACGCCGCCCGCTCCCCGTACGACAGCCCCCAGCGCGCGCTGGCCGTCGCCTATGTGCACGGCCTCGCCCCGCGGCCGGAGCACCCGGACGTCCACGCGGTGCGGCTCAACATGGTCCCGGGCGCCGGCGAGCTGATCGTCATCCCGGCGCTGACCACCTCGGGCCCCTGCGACATCCTGTTCTGGGAGGGTCTGCCCGGCGGCCCGCTCGACGTCTTCGACGGCGTGAAGGACCCCGCGGAACACCTGGGCATCACACTCGACCTGATGAAGCGTCACCTCCCGTGGGAGTACGACCGGGCCCGCGACGTCGAACTCACCGACGCCGGCGCCACTCTGGCCGGCCGCTTCGCCCCGGTCGTCCGCCGCCCGGTCGCCGAACTGCCCTCGGGCGGCCTCGTCCTCGGTGTCGCGGACGTCGTGGTCGCCAACGACCCCATCACCGGCCAGGGTTCCAACAGCGCCTCCAAGTGCGCCGCCGCCTATCTCGCGGCGATCGTCGAGCGCGCGGACCGGCCCTTCGACCGGGAGTGGATGGAGTCCGCCTTCGCCCGCTTCTGGACCACCGCCGAACCGGTCACCAAGTGGACCAATGCCCTCCTCGGCCCGCCGCCGGAGCACGTCCTCGGCCTGATCGGCGCCGCGGGCCAGTTCCCCGCGGTGGCCGACCGCTTCGCGAACGGCTTCGACGACCCCTCCGACTACGAGGCGTACTTCTACGACCCGGAGAAGACGGCGGCCTACCTCGCCTCGGTCGCGGGAGCCTGAGCACCGCCTGAAGCCGCCGGTCCGTCCGTGGGCCGCTCGCGAACGGCCCACGGACGGACCGGAATCCGTTGACGGATCAGGGTGCCCCCACCAGGCTCACGGGCATGGCGGACGGCGGGTTGTGGGAACGGGGCCTGGACGACTGGTACGGCCCGGGCACCCGGCTTGTGCGACGCGTACGGCGCTGCCGGCTGCCCCGGCATTCCTGATGGCGTCCCTGTGCCGGCGGTTCTCCCTCATCGGGGTGGTGCTGAAGCCCGGGGCGATCGTGCGCTGCGGTGTGTCGCGGCACGTTGTCGTGCCCCGCGCCTCGGTGGTGCGACTGCGCCGTGACACATGGCGCGACGGACTCGTCCTGCGGACCCACGCGGGGGAGGAGGTCGCCGTCTTCCGCTTCGGCGGGTCCTTGTGGGACCTGTTCCACGACTTCTCCCGCGTCTGCGGCGACGCGATGCGGCCGCATGCCGGCTCAGCCCGGGGCCGGGCCGCGTCCCCCGGACCCGCCGGGACCGGTCAGCGGGCGAGGAACGGGACGAGCGCCGCGAGGAGTTCGGCGGGCGCGTCGAGTGCGACGAGATGGGCCGCCGTGGGGAATTCGGCCAGGGAGGCACCGGGGATCTCGGCGGCGTACCGGCGGGCGATGTCGCGGAAGTCGGCGACGTCGAGGCCCCCGAATCCGACCAGCGTGGGAACCGTGATCGTGGCGACGTCACGGTCCGTGCCGCCCTGGGAGTGCCGTCCGACGGCCTCCTGATGCGTCAGCGAGATCCGCAGCGGCTCCCGGAGCGCTTCGGCCAGTCCCGGGGCGACGTCCTCCCAGCCGCGGTTCGGGCCGCGAAGCCACATGTCCAGGTTGACGCGGACGGCGCCGTCGAGGTCGCCCGCGGCCAGGGCGGCCGTCTCGGCCTCGTCGTACGCGACCATCTCCGCCGACCAGTCGTACCCCCGCCACGGCGGGGCGAGCAGCGCGAGCGAGTGGACCCGGTCCGGGTGGGTGAGGGTGAAGTCCGCGGCCACGCGGGCGCCCCAGGACGCGCCGACGACCCGGACCCGGTCGTGACCGAGGTGGTCCAGGAGCCCGAGCAGGTCGTCGGTCTCGCTGAACGGGCCGGTCGGCGGCGCGGATTCGCCGAAGCCGCGCAGGTCGTACCGGATGACGGTGTGCCGCTCGGCGAGGCCGGGGGCGACCGCGTCCCACATGCGGTGGTCGGCGATGCCGGCGTGCACGAGGACGACGGGCGGGCCTTCGCCGGTGACGGTGCAGGAAAGATGACCGAGGTGATCCTTGAGTATGAGCATCGCGTGCATACTCGCGGGCCGGCGCCGCACGGGCCACCGAATTACCTCGGGCGTCCGGCCGTCGGCCCGGGGCGGGGCCCCGGGCCGGATCCGGGTGCTCAGCCGGTGACGTCGACCACGATCCTGCCCGCGGCGGAGCCCTGTTCGACGGCGGCGTGCGCCTCGGCGGCCGTGGCGAGGGTGAACCGCCGGGGGTCGACCCGCGGCCGCAGGGACCCGGCGTCGGCCAGGGGCGCCGCCTCGCGCAGGATCGCGCCGTGGTGCTCGCGCCCCCGGCCGGTGAGCAGCGGCAGCAGCGTGAAGACCCCGGAGTAGGTGGCGCCGCGGAAGGACAGCGGCGCGAGGCTGTGGGTGCCCCAGCCCAGCGCGCTCACCACGTGGCCGGTCCAGGTGCGCGCGGCGGCGAAGGACGCGTCGAGGGTCGCGCCGCCCACCGTGTCGTAGACGATGTCGAAGCCCTCGCCGCCGGTGTGCTCGGCGACGTAGTCCTCGACCGGGGTCGTGGTGCGGTCGATCGGGGTGGCGCCGAGTTCCGCGATCGTCCCCAGGCTGTGGGGGGCGCCGGTGGCGAAGACGCGGGCGCCGCGGGCCTGCGCCAACTGCACGGCGATGTGGCCGATGCCGCCGGCGCCCCCGTGCACGAGCACGGTGTGGCCCTCGCGCACCCCCGCCCGGTCCACCAGGCCCTCCCAGGCGGTGACGAAGACCAGCGGCAGGGCGGCGGCCTCGCGCATGCCCAACGAGGCGGGCTTGCGGGCCAGCAGCCGGGCGTCGACGGCCGCGTACTGCGCGAGCGAGCCCTGGAGGCCGCCGACGCCGCCGGTCAGCCCGAGGACCTCGTCGCCCGGGGCGAACCCGGTGACCTCCGGGCCGACCGCTTCGACCACTCCGGCAAGGTCCAGGCCCAGCACCGCGGGCAGCCGGCTGCGGGCATGGGCGGCCTTTCCGGCGCGGATCTTGGTGTCCAGCGGGTTCACCCCGCTGGCCTCGACCCGGACCAGCACCTGGCCGGGGCCGGCCACCGGGACCGGGAGTTCGCCCAGCGCCAGGGGACCGCCGAAACGTTCCAGCACCACCGCGCGCATCGAGGGCTTCGCAGGCATGGTCTCTCCATTCGAACAGACAGGTCTGTTTTGTTGAGCTCGGGAAGGGCCCTCGTCCGCAGCGGGGACGAGGGCCGGTGGGGGGTCAGGCGGCCGGCGGGCAGGCCCGCTCGACGATGGCACGGGCGGCGGCCTTGGCGGCGGCCGGCATGGCGGGGTTCTGTTCCAGCTTGCCCGCGGCCAGCGTGCCGTCGATCAGCAGCGTGAGCTGGAGGGCCAGCTCGTCGGGGTCGCCGGCCCCGGCCGCCTCGGCGAGGCCGCGCACCCACGCGCGGACGGTCCGCTTGTGCTCGGCGGTCACCTCGTGCGGCAGGCTCCCCGGCTCGCTCTCGGCGGCGGCGTTGATGAACGGGCAGCCGTGGAAGCCGTGCCGCCGGAACGACGCGTCGACCGCGTCGAACAGGCCGGTCAACTGCTCACGCGGATCGTCGCCGGCCGCCAGCGCCGCGGCACGCAGTCTGCCCCGCCAGGAGTCGTCGACCCGGCGCAGATAGGCGGCGGCCAGCTCGTCCTTGGAGGGGAAGTGCACGTACAGCGTCGACTTGGCCACGCCCGACTCCGCGATGATGCGGTCGACGCCCACACCGCGCAGCCCGTGGGCCGAGAACAGCTCCTCGGCCGTGGTGAGGATGCGTTCGCGCGCCGGGAGGCGCCTGGCCGTGGCGGGCATGCCGATCACCTGCTTCTGCCGGGGACCCGGCGGGCCCGTCCCGGCAAAACTAACAGACAGGTCTGTCCGATGCGTCGTGGCGCCGGTCACACCGGTCCCGCCGTACACGCACGCGAGCCGTCGTCAGCCGGCGGAGCCGCCGTTCGAGGCCCGGTCCTTCGCGGGGTCCGGAGCGGTCGGCGAGACGTAGTGCTGCATCGACGGCTCGTCGGGGTCCGGGCGGACCGCGCCGAGGATCGGGTTGGCGGCGATCGGGGAGATCTTGACGACGCTGCCCGGGCGGGGCGCCTGGATGACCAGGCCGTCGCCGATGTACATCGCGACGTGGGTGGCGCCCGGGAAGAAGATCACGAGGTCGCCGGGGCGCAGCAGGTTGAGCGGGATGTGCGGCAGCTGCTTCCACTGCTCCTGGCTGGTGCGCGGGATCGGGGTGCCCGCGTGCAGCCATGCCTGCGAGGTGAGTCCGGAGCAGTCGTACGCCTCCGGGCCCTCGGCGCCCCAGACGTAGGGCTTGCCGATCTGGGCGTAGGCGAAGCTCAGTGCGCTGTTGCCGATCTTGGAGGGCGCGAGCGAGAGGTTGCCGAGCTGCCCCGAGCGCAGGAACTCCTCCTGGGCCCGGTTGATGCCCTGCTGTTCCAGCCGCTGGAGGTCGGCGAGCTGAGTGCCCGTCAGGCCGGCGAGGATCGCCTCGACCTGCCCGAGCTGGTCCTCGATCTCCTCCTTGGCCTCGCGCTGCCGGTCCGCGAGCTGCAGCGAGCCGTCCAGTGCGTGCTGCTGCGCGCGGCTGAGCGCGGCGATCCGCTTCTCGCCGTTCTCCAACTGGGCGACCAGTTCGGCCTGGGTTCCGACGGCGCGGTCGAGCAGGTGGCCCTGGGTGAAGGCGTCCTGCGGGTTCCCGCTCAGCAGCAGGCTCAGGTAGGGGGAGACCCCGCCCTCCTTGTACTGCTCGCGGGCGAGCTGCCCGGCCAGCGCGCGGGCGTCGGCCAGCGCGGTGCGCTCCTCGGCGAGCTGCCGGTCCAGGCGGTCGGCCTTGCCGCGGTTCTCGGTGAGGTCGGACTCGGCCTGGTCGTAGGTCTCCGTGGCCTGCTCCGCCCTGAGGTAGAGGTCCTGGAGCCGTTCCAGCAGGACGACCAGGGTCGGGCCGTGGGGATACGGGTCGTCGGGCATCGCCTGCGCGTTCTGCGCGGGCAGTCCGAGGGCCGCGGCGGCCAGCAGCGTCCCGCAGATGAGTGCCCTGCGCACCCACTCCTTGGGCCTGCTTGCTGCTGACATCCCTTCACCTCCGACTGTATTACCGGCTGCTTGCCGGTAGATCCTTACATGATCGGGTCGGCTGCGACAGGGTGACCGGGCCGGAATGGGTGGCTCCGTGGCAATTGGAGCCACCCGTTTTCTCCGTGTCAGCCAAAGTACGAATCGAAGTTCTTCTGGAATTCCCAGTTGCCGAACTTGTCCCAGTTGATCGACCACGTCATCAGACCGCGCAGATTCGGCCATGTTCCGTGCGGGGTGTAGGAGCCGCAGCCGGTCCGCTTGGTCAGGCAGTCGAGTGCTTTGTCGACATCCGCCGGAGTTGTCCAGCCATTGCCCGCGTTGGAGGTCGCGGGCAGTCCTACGGCGACCTGGGAGGGCGCGAGCGCCGGGAAGACATTGGCCGTGTTGCCCGCCACCGGGAATCCGGTGAGCAGCATGTCGGTCATCGCGACATGGAAGTCGGCGCCGCCCATCTGGTGGTACTGGTTGTCCAGGCCCATGATCGGCCCGGAGTTGTAGTCCTGGACGTGGAGCAGCGTCAGGTCGTTGCGCAGCGCGTGGATGACGGGAAGGTAGGCGCCCGCCCTCGGGTCCTGCGCGCCGTTGGGACCCGGACCGTAGAACTGGTAGCCGAGCTGCACGAAGAAGGTCTCGGGCGCCATCGTCAGCACGAATCCGCTGCCGTACCGGGCCTTGAGGGTCTTCAGCGCGGAGATCAGGTTGACCACGACCGGTGTGGTCGGGCTCTTGAAGTTCGTGTCACCGGCGTTGAGGGAGAGCGAGTGGCCCTCGAAGTCGATGTCGAGGCCGTCCAGCCCCCAGGTGTCGATGATCCGGCCGACGGAGGCGACGAAGGCGTCGCGGGCGGCGGTCGTCGTCAGCTGCACCTGCCCGTTCTGGCCGCCGATGGAGATCAGCACCTTCTTGCCCTGCGCCTGCTTCGCCTTGATCGCGGCCTTGAAGTCCGCGTCGGACTCCACGTTCGGGCACTCGGCGGCGGAGCAGCGGGTGAAGCGGATGTCGCCCGAGGTGACCGTGGTCGGTTCGCCGAACGCGAGGTCGATGTAGTCCCAGCTCGCCGGGACGTCGGCCATGCGCACATAGCCGGAGCCGTTGGCGAAGCTGGAGTGCAGATAGCCGACCAGGGCGTGGGAGGAGGGGCCCGGGGGCGTGTCCGTCGGAGTGGGCGTGGGGGTCGGGGTGTCCGTCGGCGGCGGTGTGGTCACCGGGCCGCCGGGGCCGGTGAGCGAGGCGTCGTCGGCCCAGAACGTGGGCTGGGCGTACCAGCCGTGGACGTAGACGGTCGCGCTCGTCTGGCTCGCGCCGGTCGTGAAGCTCACGCTGAGCTGCTGGTACGCCCCGCCGGTGCCCGGGGTCCAGGTGCCGGCCCCGCCGTCCACGCCGATGTAGACGTAACTGCCCTTGACCTGGGTGGAGTAGGTGTACGTGGTGCTGGGCGCCACGGTGACCGTCTGCTTGCACTGTGCGGTGCCGGACGAGCCCGGGGTGCCGGCCAGTGCCCAACTGCCGGTCTTCGCCTGGCCGGTGACCGCCTGGGTGGTGCCCGTGTCGCAGCTCCAGCCGGTCAGACTGCCGTTCTCGAAACCGCCGTTGACCAGGAACTCGCCCGCGTGCGCGGAGGGCGCGAGGGCGACCAGCCCGCCGAGGGCGGCGGTGAGGGCGAGGGTCGCCGTCGCGGCGACGAGGGATCTCATGGGGACCGCTCCTTCGGGGGCGAGGAGATGTGCGCATGACAACTCGCAGCAAACAGGTCTGGACCAATCCTGTCAATGGTCCGGACCGGAACGCGGCGCGGTCGCCCCCGCGCGGAGCCGGGCGGCGGCGCTCAGGCCCCCCGCTTCGACCAGGGCCAGCGCGGCTTCTCCGGCCGGTTCCCCTCGGGGTCGTAGACGAAGACCCACCGCGTGCGGCGCTGCTCACGCGTCCCCGGGCTGGGCTCGCGGTGGTAGACGTGCACGACCGGGGCCGCGCCGTCCGGTTGCGGCACCGGCACCTCGTACACCTTCGGGGGCTGCCCGGTGATGCCGGTCAGCACCCCCAGCACGCGGCCGTCCAGCGGCCCCCCGACGAATTCCGTGTCCTCATGCCTCACGGGGTCAGCGTAGGCCCTTCGATGGGGCCCGTGTTCACGGAATGGCAGGTGGGAGCAGATGTGCGACGGCCTGTGCGAGCGGTGCGACCCGGCGGGCCAGGTCGCCGGCGGGACTGCCCGGGCTCTCCCTCCCCAGGGCGGCCAGCGCGACCTCGGCCGTCTCCTGGTCGGTGGTGGAACTGACCAGCAGCAGCGCCGTGAAGTGGTCCACCAGCCACCGCCTCAGCTCCTCGGCCGGCGGCTGCTTGCCCTCGTCCAGCCAGGTCAGCGACACCGCCTCCACGCTCGCGATCCACGAGCGCACCATCATCGCCAGCCGCGGGCCGGGCCGCGGCGCGCCCAGGTGCATGAGGATCTGCTCGGCGGCGCTGCGCCGCACCTCGTCCACGATGGCGCCGGTGCGGCTGGTCTCGGCGACGCTGCCGCCGCGCAGCAGCGCGGAGTACGCGGCGCCGTGCTCGTCCACGTACGACAGGTAGCGGTCCAGCGCGTTCGACAGGCGCTGGGTCATCTCGCCGGCCGCGGGCTCCACGAAGCACTCCCGCAGCTCGTCGGCGGCATTGCGCATGGCGGCCTCGTACAGCTGCTGCTTCCCGCCGGGGAAGTAGCGGTAGACCAGGGGGCGGGAGACGCCGGCGGCGGCGGCCACGTCGTCGACCGACACGTCCTCGGGGCGGTGGTGCCCGAAGAGGTCCACGGCCGCGGCGAGCAGTTGGGCGCGACGCTGCTCGACGCTCAGCCGGCGGTAGGCGGGGGCGGCGGGCGCCGGCGTCGAACTGCCGTTCATGACCGCCAGCGTATCCGGCCCGCCCGCCGTCCTACCCGAGAAGCCCCGAGGTGCGCCACATCCGGCGTATCCCGCGGCCCTCGAACATGCCGACCTCCTCCAGGAAGTCCATCAGCTTCTTCGCCGCCTGCCGCATCACGTCGCGCCGGTGCGGGCTGGTGCGGGCCAGCTCGGCGGCGTACCGCGGGTCCAGCCCCACCGAGGCGTACACCTGCGGGCTGATCAGCGACCGCGCGATGACCCGGGCGGCCTCGGCGGAGGAGACCCGGGTGAAGGCCAGTTCCCAGCGGGGCGCGGTGGCCATCTGACGGCGCAGTTCCTCGCGGGCGTAGCGGATGTGCCGGGCCTCCTCGACGACGTGGATGCGGGTCACGCCGCGGGTCAGCGGCTGCACGCGCTCGTCCGGGAAGGTCAGGCGCTGCATCCAGTCGAGGATCTCCTCGGCCAGCAGGGTGCCCGTGAACGCGCCGGGCGTGGTGGAGACGGTCTTCAGCACCCGGCCGAGGTTGTGGTCCAGCCGGGTCGGCCGGTAGACGGGCGTGCCGAGCTTGGTCACCAGCCGCGCGAACATCTTCGAGTGGCGGCACTCGTCCGCGATCTCGGTCAGCGCGTAGCGCACGTGCCCGCTGGTGGGGTCCAGGTCGTAGGAGTGCCGCAGCAGTAGCTGCATCAGGATGATCTCGAACCAGATGCCGATCGAGGCCAGCGAGGCGGCCTCGTGCCGGCTCAGCTCGATCCGCTGCTCCTGCGACATGTGCTTCCACAGCGGGGTGTCGTACAGGGAGACCAGTTCGGGGGGCCAGAACCACCCGCCCTCCTCGAAGGGGGCGTCCCAGTCCAGCTCGGTGTCCGGGTCGAAGGAGTGCTTCGCGGAGGCGTCGAGCAGCCGCTCCGCCACTTTTTCTCGCGTTGCAAGAGGGGTGCCAGCGGTCATGCTCTTATGAGACTGTGTGTCAGCAAGCTCGTCAAGAGTCGAGGAGGCGCCAATGACGTCGCAGGAACACCTGTGGGAGATCCCGGCCTCCGGAGCGGCCCGCTTCTCCTGGGAGTACGACGACGGGCGCGACCGGCTGCTCGCCCTCTACCAGAAGGGCAAGGACAAGCAGTGGGACGCGGTGACCCGCATCGACTGGGACCTCGAGGTCGACCCGTACGACCCGCTCGGCGTCCCGGACCAGAACCTGACCGTGTACGGCACGTCCCACTGGGACAGGATGTCCGAGCAGAACAAGCGCGACCTGCGCCGCGCCTACGCCTCCTGGCAGTTCAGCCAGTTCCTCCACGGCGAGCAGGGCGCGATGGTCTGCGCGGCCCGCATCGTGGAGTCGGTCCCCGACCTGGACGCCAAGTTCTACTCGGCGACCCAGACCATGGACGAGGCCCGGCACGCCGAGATCTACTCGCGCTTCCTGCGCGAGAAGGTCGGCATGGTCTACCCGGTCAACGACTCGCTCCAGGCGCTGCTCGGCGACACCCTGCGCGACGCGCGCTGGGACATGCCCTACCTCGGCATGCAGGTGCTCATCGAGGGCCTGGCGCTGGCCGCCTTCGGCATGCTCCGCGACACCACCGACAAGCCGCTGCCCAAGCAGATCCTCACCTACGTCATGCAGGACGAGGCCCGGCACGTGGCCTTCGGGCGGATGGCGCTGCGCGACTACTACCGGCAGCTGTCCGACGCCGAACTGCGCGAGCGCGAGGAGTTCGTCATCGAGGGCTGCTACCTCATGCGCGACCGGCTGCGCGGCGCCGAGGTGCTGGAGGACTTCGGCATCCCGCGCCAGGAGGCCGAGGAGCTGAGCGAGCGGTCGGAGTATCTGACGCTCTTCCGGAAACTGCTGTTCAGCCGCATCGTGCCGTGCGTGAAGGACATCGGCCTGTGGGGCGAGCGGCTCCAGCGCGCCTATGTCGACATGGGCGTCCTGGAGATGGGCGACTCGAATCTCGACCTGCTGATGGCCCAGGACGAGGAGATCGCCGAGAGGCTCGACGCCGAGCGCTTCGCCAGGGAGGAGGACGCGCGGGTCGCCGAGGTCGCCGGCGCCATCGCGCTCGGACGGCAGGGAGACGGCGGCGGGGCGTGAGCGTCAGCCGCGGCGCAGCACCGCCTCCATCACCGCGCGGGCGACCGGCGCCGCGTTGCCGCCGCCGCTGATGTCCGCACGGTCGGCCGCGGCGTCCTCGACGACGACCGCGACGGCGACCCGCGCCGGGCCGCCCGCCGCGTCCTTCGCCCAGGCGATGAACCAGGCGAAGGGGGTGCCGCGGTTGTTCTCGCCGTTCTGCGCGGTGCCGGTCTTGCCGCCGACCACGGTGTCCGGGATGGCGGCGTTGCGTCCGGTTCCCGACCGGACGACCTCGGTCATCATCGTCTGCATGTCCCGGGCCACCACCGCGTCCATCACCTGCCCGTAGGCCCGGTCGCCGGTGAGCGCGACCGGCAGCCCGGAGCTGTCGGTGGTGCGGTCCACCAGGTGCGGGTACATCAGCGTGCCGTCGTTGGCGACCGCCGCGGCGACCATCGCCATCTGCAGGGGCGTGGCGCGGGTGTCGTACTGGCCGACGGAGGACAGGGCCAGTTGCGCGTCGTCCATGCGGCGGTCGAAGACGCTGACCGCCGCGTGCGAGGGGATGCCGAGCGAGTCGTCGTTGAAGCCGAAGGCCTCCGCCGTCTCCCGCATCGCGGTCAGGCCGACGTCGTCGCCGAGCTTGCCGAAGACGGTGTTGCAGGAGATGGCGTACGCGTACAGCAGCGGCGCGTCCTCGCAGTCCTCGGCGTCGGACTCGTTGCGCAGCGAGGTGGTCGAGCCCGGCAGCCGGTAGGGGTTGGGCGAGTCGGTCGGTTCCTCGATGTCGGTGATCGTGCCGCTGGTCAGCGCCGCCACCGCGGTCACCGTCTTGAACGTCGAACCCGGCGGGTACGTCTGGCGCAGCGCCCGGTTGAGCATCGGCTGGTCGCGGTCGGAGATCAGCGACTCCCACGCCGCGGTGACCTTCGGACCCGTCCCGGCGATCCGCCCGGGGTCGTACGAGGGGGTGCTCACCAGCGCCAGGATCCGGCCCGTGGCCGGGTCGAGGGCGGCGACCGCGCCCTTCTTGCCGCCCAGCGCCTCGTACGCGGCCCGCTGGGCGGACCGGTCGATGGTGGTCCGGACGTCGCCCGCGGGCTGCGGCTGCCGGGTGATGGCGTTCCACACCGGCAGGGTGGCCAGTTGCGGGGAGGTGCCGGACAGGACGGGGTCCTCGGCGGCCTCCAGCAGCGTCGTGCCGTACGTCTGGGAGGCGAACCCGGTGACGGGCGCGTACAGGGGGCCGTCGGTGTAGGTGCGCTCGTAGCCGAGCGGGCCGCTGGTGGCGCGGGAGCCGGTCACCGCGTGCTTGCCGGCGAAGATGTCGCCGCGGGGCCGCTCGTAGCGCGCGATGGCCACCCGGCGGTTGGCCGGGTTCTCGTTGTAGGCCGGGGCGCTGAAGACCTGCAGGCGGGTGGCGTTCACCAGGAGCGCGACGAAGAGCAGCATGCAGAAGGCGGCGGCCCGGCGGGCGTGCGGGATCACCCCGGCACCGCCGGGACCGGGCCGGGGACGGGCCGCCGGGCGGTGTCGCTGAGCAGCACCAGCAGCGCCACCATCACCCAGTTGGTGACGACGGAGGAACCGCCCTGCGCCAGGAACGGCATCGCCATGCCGGTGAGCGGGATCAGGTCGGTGACCCCGCCCGCGATCACGAAGACCTGGAGCGCCCAGATCGAGGCCAGCCCGATCGCCAGCAGCCGCCCGAACGGGTCGCGGATGGCGAGCCCCGCGCGGTAACCCCGCGCCACGAGCAGCCCGTAGAGCAGGAACAGCGCGGTCAGCCCGGTCAGCCCCAGTTCCTCGCCCGCCGTGGCCAGGACGAAGTCGGACTTGGCGGCGAAGCCGATGAGGGCCGAGTGCCCCTCGCCCAGGCCCGTGCCCAGCAGGCCGCCGGCCGCGAACGCGAACAGCGACTGGGCCAGCTGCCCCGGTCCCTGCCCGGCATCGATGCTCGCGAAGGGGTGCAGCCAGTCCTGCACCCGGGAGTGCACGTGCGGTTCGAGGGAGCCGACCAGGAACGCGCCCGCGCCCGACAGCAGCAGCCCGATCGCGATCCATCCGGTCCGCCCGGTCGCGACGTACAGCAGGATCACGAACAGCCCGAAGAACAGCAGGGATGTGCCGAGGTCGCGCTCCACCACCAGCACGCCCACGCTGATCGCCCAGACCGCCAGCACCGGCCCGAGCACCCGGCCGGTCGGCAGCTGCAGCCGCCGGAAGCGCCAGATGTGGCGGCCGGTGTGGGCGAGCGCGCTGCGGTTGTCCGCCAGGTACGCGGCGAAGAACACCGCGAGCAGCACCTTGGCGAACTCGCCGGGCTGGATGGACAGTCCCCCGAAGCGGATCCAGAGCTTCGCCCCGTTCACGGCCGGGAAGAGGATCGGCGCGATCATCAGCGCGAGCGCGGCCACCACGCACACGTACGCGTACACCGACAGCGCCCGGTAGTCCCGCAGCGCGAGGACCACCAGGAGGAACAGCGCGACCCCGGCCCCCGACCAGACCAGCTGCGCGGGCGCGGCGGAGTCCGGGGTGGACAGGTCCAGGCGGTGGATCAGCACCAGGCCCAGGCCGTTGAGCAGCACCGCGATCGGCAGCAGCAGCGGGTCGGCGTACGGCGCGCGCAGCCGGACCGTCAGGTGCGCCAGCAGGGACAGCGCCCCGAGGGCGGCCCCGTAGCCCGCGGCGCCGGGCGGCAGGGTGCCGTCCCTGGCCAGGCCGACGTTGCAGTAGCCGTACACCGAGATCAGGACCGCCGCGCACAGCAGCCCCAGCTCCACACCGCGGCGGCGGTGCGGCGGCGCACCGGGCCCGGGCTCCTCCAGGCTCCGCCGGGGGGACTCCCACTCGGGCGAAGCATTGGGGGAGGGTGCACTCATGGGCGAAAGGTATCAAAAGGACATCATTCGCCCATGGTGTTCGGCCGCTGCCGGGTCCTCATGGCGCTGTCGGTGGGGGCGGCTACCGTGGCGGCATGACCCACAAGGCGCCGACTTCTCTGGACGAGCTCCCGTACGCCCATGTGCTGGAGCCCTTCGCCGAGTCCCGGCTCTTCGTCGAGGAGCGGTACGACACGCTGCACTTCGCCGGGCTCACCCTCGACGACCAGGACGCGGGCGGCGCCCAGTTCCTCGAGTGCGCCGTCACCGACTCCGTCCTCAACGGCGGCAGCCTGCGCCGGGGGCGGCTCAACGAGGTGTGGCTCCAGGGCGACCGGTTCGTCGGCACCTCCTTCGCCGAGACCAACTGGACGGACGTCACCGCGGACTCGTGCGTGTTCGCCGGGGTCGAGGCCTTCGGGGCGGTGCTGCGGCGCGTGGTCTTCCGCCGCTGCAAGTTCGACTCCGTCAACCTGCGCGGCGGCTCGCTCCACGAGGTCGTCTTCGAGGACTGCGTCCTGCGCGACGTCGACCTCGGCGGCGCGCGACTGAAGGAGGTCGCCTTCCCCGGCACCCAGCTCGAACGGCTGCGCATCGGCCACGCCGAACTCAAGAGCACGGACCTGCGCGGCACCACCCTCCTCAACCTCGCCGACGGCCACGAGTACCTGCGCGGCGCGATCATCGGCAGCGCCCAGCTGCTCGACCTCGCCCCGGCCCTGGCCGCCGCCCTCGGCATCGAGGTCCGCGACGACGACCGGGGCACCACCCGCCGCTGACCGCGCGCCCGCGCACCCGGCCGGGGCGCGGTCACCCCGACACGACCGGCGCAGGGCCGCGGAATCCGTGCCACCGCCGGAGAATCGCGGACATGGGAAAGACCTATGCACGCATCGACGGGCGCCTGCGCGCCTTCATCGAAGAGCAGAAGATCTTCTTCACCGCCACCGCGCCCCTGTCGGGCGACGGCCGGGTCAACCTCTCGCCCAAGGCCCTCGACGGGTCCTCCGCCCTCCTCGACGACCACACCTTCGTCTACGCCGACCTCGGCGGCAGCGGCGCGGAGACCATCGCCCACCTCAGGGAGAACGGCCGCATCACCCTGATGTGGTGCGCCTTCACCGGGCCGCCGTCCATCGTGCGCGTCCACGGACGCGGCGAGGCGGTGCTCCGAGACGACCCCCGCTGGGACGCGCTCGTCCCGCACTTCTCCGACGAGGTCCGCAAGCGCACCGACGTGCGCGCGATCATCGTCGTCACCGCCGAACGGATCAGCGACAGCTGCGGGTTCGCCGTGCCGTACATGGACTTCCGCGAGGAGCGGGACCTGCACACGCAGCGCTTCTCGCGCGAGACCGACGCGTCCTTCAACGACTACTGCGCCGCCAAGCCCCATGTCGGTACCAGCCTCGACGGCCTCCCGGCCCTCCCGCTCCCGCTGCCACCCCGGACCTCCTGACCCGGCGCCCGTGCCCCGCCGACGGCTCAAGTCGACGCGGTGCGGTGGTGATTGGGGCGCACGGGCGATTCCCGAACGCGCTCTTGCGGCGACAGGATCCCTCTGTCGTACTTGTACGGCCGTATGTCCGGAACCGGAGAGGTGGTCCCCCCATGCCCGTACGGCCCGTACGAGGTCGCCACCGCAGACCCCAGCCGCCCGGCCGCCTCTCGCAGATGTCCGTGGCCGTGACGGCCGCGTCCGGTGCGGGGCTGGCGCTGCCGCTGATCGCCGCGACCGGCGCGGGGGCGGCGACGGCCGGCACCTGGGACAAGGTCGCGCAGTGCGAGAGCAGCGGCAACTGGAGCATCAACACGGGCAACGGCTACTACGGCGGGCTCCAGTTCACCCCGTCGACGTGGAAGGCCTACGGGGGGACGAAGTACGCCTCACGCGCGGACCTGGCCACCAGGGACCAGCAGATACGCGTCGCGGAACGCGTGCTGGACGGGCAGGGGCCGGGGGCGTGGCCGGTGTGCTCGCAGCGCGCCGGGCTGACGCGGGGCGGACCGGAGCCGCGCACGAAGCTCCCCGCGCAGAAGAAGACGCGGACGGAACAGCCCTCCGCGCAGGAGAAGGTGACGAAGCCTCAACGGCAGCCGGAGCACCGGCAGGAGGGCCACGAGGCGTCCTACCGGGTCGTCAGCGGGGACACCCTCTCCGGCATCGCCGAGGAGCAGGACGTCCGCGGCGGCTGGTCGCGGCTCTACGACGCGAACCGCCCGGTCGTCGGCGCCGACCCGGACCTCATCTTCCCGGGCCAGGAACTGGCGCTGCCGGGCGGCACGGCCAAGGCGGCGCCGCACACCAAGCCGCCGGCCACGTCCGCGAAGCCCGCGGCGAAGGCCAAGCCCGCGGCCGGGCCCAAGGAAAAGGCCAAGGAAAAGGCCAAGGCCAAGCCCGCCGCCGCCACCGCGTTCGTGGCGCCGGTCAGCGGATCGCTGGGCACCCCCTACCACCGGGCCGGCGCGCACTGGGCCAGCGGTTACCACACCGGGCAGGACTTCGCCGTCCCCACCGGGACCTCGGTGAAGGCCGTGGCCGCCGGCACCGTGGTCGAGGCGGGCTGGGGCGGGGCGTACGGCTACCAGGTGGTCGTCCGGCACGAGGACGGGATGTACACGCAGTACGGCCACCTCTCGTCGCTGACCGTACGGGCCGGGCAGACGGTGTCCGCGGGACGGCAGGTGGGACGCTCGGGGTCCACGGGCAACACGACCGGGCCGCACCTGCACTTCGAGGTCCGCACCGGCGAGGGCTACGGGACGGACGTGGACCCGGTGGCCTACCTGCGCCGGCACGGAGTGCGCATGTGATGTGCGGCGGGGCGGCCCGTGCGGACCGCCCCGCGGCACGCCGCCGCACGTCAGCGTTCGCGCTCCACCAGGTCCTTGAAGCGCCGCAGGTCGTCGCGGACCGTCCGTTCGATCGCGCTGACCTGGGCGAAGCCCTTGGGGCCGCCGAAGGCCTCGCGTACCTCGCCGGCGTCGTACTCCATGCGGACCTGCACCCGGCTGTGCTGCTCGTCGATCGGCAGGACCGAGCACGTCCCGCTCATCTCCGGCGTGCCGCTGGTGCGCCAGGCCATCTCACGGGTCGCACCGCGCGCCTGCGGCCGGTCGGAGATTTCCGCCTCGATGGAGGCGTCCTCGCCGCCGCCGCGGGCCACCTCCAGCCGCGCCCTGCTCTCCCCCTCGGCCGCGGCGTCCAGGACGCCGCCGACGAACTGCGGATACTCGCCCACACTGTGCAAGTGCTTCCACGCCACCTCGGACGGAACGCCGAGGTCGATCTGTTCCTCGAGTCTGCTCATGGACTGCCACCTGCCTTCCTTCCTCCAGCCTGCGCCCGTGGCGTCGCCCCCGCCACGTTGCCCGTGCGGTGCCCCGGGCGGCGGTCCGCCCGGGGCACCGCACCGGTCAGGCCACGCTGCCGATGGACTCCGGTGTGACGGTGGCGGGCGTCGTCGGCATCACGGCGGGAACGCTGTCCGGGACCTCGGTGACCGCCTCGGTCACCGCGACCCGGCCGCCGAGACGCGGCGCGGCGGTGAGGCCCGCGTCGCCCTCCAGCAGGAGGCGTACGGCCGCCCAGGGCAGGTTCACCCCGGTGAAGGCCGTCTGGAAGATCCCGGCGGAGGGCCGGGGGTTGGCCTCCAGCAGGACCGGCTCCCCGAAGCGGTGGCGCAGCTGCACATTGGAGAGGTACGCCAGGCCGAAATGGGCGATCAGCCGCCGGGCGATGCCGGTCATCTCCGGGTCGTCCAGCAGCAGCCGGTAGCGGCCCTCCTTGGCACGCGGGATCGCGGCGAGCAGTTCGCCGCCGCGGGTGGACAGGCAGTCGACGCTGACCTCGGGCCCCTCCAGGTAGGGCATGACGATCAGTGCGGGCACCTGCTCGCCCTCGTCGGCGGCCTGCTTCATCGCCTGGGCGACCGCGTCGACCGAGGCCATGGGACGGGCCGGGGCCAGCAGGTCGCGCAGGACCATCGGCCGGTCCTCCAGGATGCGGAACCCGAAGGCGGAGAACTCGCCCGCGGGCTTGAAGCAGAGCGTCTCACCGGTCGCCGACAGCTCCTCCACGGCTGTCCGCAGCCCGTCGGCGTCCTTCACCACCCGCCACGGCGGCACCGGGATGCCGGCGGCGAGCGCCTCCTCATATGTACGGCTCTTGTTGGTCAGCACTTTGACGGAGCGGGCCGGGGAGCACATCAGCCGTGTGCCCACGGCGGCGAACTCGTCCGACAGTCCGGCCAGTGCGCTCAGCCGCCGGGGCGGGATGAGCACGTCGATCGCGTGGCGGCGGCAGAAATCGAGGGCGAATTGGGCGTACACCGGGTCGGCGACGTGCCGGGGTTCGACCTCGGCGACGTCGCAGGCCGCGAGCGCGGCCGCGGTGGGATCGACGTTGGTGCCGTAGATGCGCACATCCACGGCATCGGGGTTCGCGCGCAACATGGCCATCACCTGTGTGGTGGCCACCCCCGCGCTGCTGAGCCATATTCGGAGGGCTATCGGACGCTCCCCTCAGTGCCGGGACGGCCGGCCCGTGGGCATGCAGGCATGCTGCGGCACGGGCTTCCGCCGTTCGGGATCATGTGTGAGGCGGATCATACTGCCGTTCGATGACGCCGGTGTTTCCGGTCCGCGGAGCGCAAGGGAAGGGCACACGGCGTGCCGTCACCCGACCGCCGCACGGGGCGGGCGGCGCGGGGGCGGCGGGCGAACGCTGGAAGGCGACCTCCATCCCTTCCGTGAAAGAGGGACGACGCTCCCATGGACATCGACACCGATCCGATCCCCCGCATCCCGCCCCGCCCGCGCCGCATACGCACGGCCGCGCCCCTGACGGCGGTGCTCGCCGCGGCGGCCCTGGCCGCCGCCCCCGTCGGCGCCGCGGCAGCCCCCGGCGACGGCCGTACGGGCTCCGGCAAACCCACCGTGGTGCTCGTGCACGGCGCTTTCGCCGACGCGTCCAGCTGGAACGAGGTCGTCCGCCGCCTGGAGGGCGAGGGGTACGACGTGATCGCCCCCGCCAACCCGCTGCGCGGCCTGACCAACGACTCCACGTACATCGCCAGCGTGCTCAGGAGCGTCAAGGGCCCGATCGTGCTGGCCGGCCACTCCTACGGCGGCGCCGTGATCAGCGAGGCGGCCGCCGGCAATCCCCAGGTCAAGGCGCTGGTGTTCGTCTCCGCCTTCATGCCGGACCGGGGCGAGACGCTCGCCGCACTGGGCGCGAAGTTCCCCACCACCGGCCTGGACGGCGCCCGGCGCACGGTGCCGTACCGCGACGCGACGGGCAGTGGTGTCGACGTGTACGTCCGCGACTCCCGCTTCCACAGCGTTTTCGCCGCCGACCTCCCCGCGGCGCAGGCCCGGCTGATGGCCGCCGAACAACGGCCCATCGCCACCGCGGCGTTCACCCAGGCGGCGACCGGCGCGGCCTGGCGGACCGTGCCGTCGTGGGCCCTGGTCGCCACCGAGGACCACGCCATCAACCCCGCCCTGGAGCGCTTCGAGGCCGAGCGCGCCGGCTCCCGCACCGTGGAGGTCGCCTCCTCGCACGTCGCGATGATCTCCCATCCCGACGTGGTGACCCGGCTCATCCGCGAGGCCGCGGCCTCCGCCGCCGCGCCCGCCGCGGCGACCACCGGCGCCCCCGCCCTGGCCGCCACCGGCTGGCGCGAGACGGTCCTGACCGCCATCGGCGGCATCGCGGGCGCCGCGCTCATCATGGGCGGCGTCGCCCTCGCCCTCGCCCGCAAGTCCCGCGGCTGACCGCCTGCGGTGGGCGGGACGGTGCGCACCCGCCCACCGCGGTGGCCCGCGGTTCGTCAGTCCTCGCGCACGGCGATCGCGGCCATGTGCTCCGGGCCCGCGGCGACGTCGTGGACCCGCCAGCCGGCGGGGCCGGGCGGCGGAGTGGCGTCGGTGCCGAGGTAGTCGGCGGAGGGCTCGCGGGACAGGCCGGTGCCCAGTGCCTTGAGGTAGGCCTCCTTGCGGACCCAGGCGCGGGCGAAGGCGGGCGCGCGGTCCGGTTCCGCGAGGGCCTCCAGCTCCGCGACCTCGCGCGGGTGGAGCGACTGCCACACCCCGTCCGGGGCCGCCCCGCGGGGCACCTCCTCCACGTCGGCCCCCACCGTGACCGCGGCGAAGGCGAGCAGCGACAGCCCCCGGGTGTGCGAGAGCGAGAAGTGCGGCCGGCCCTGCGGCACCGCGGGCCGGCCGTGGGGGCCGCCGCAGGTGGGGCAGGTCTCGCGGACGAACGCCACCGCGCCGGGGGCGGTGCCGAGGTAGGCGCCCAGCAGCATCCGCAGCGCCACGTGCGCGCAGACATAGGCGTCCCGGTCGCGGTCGAAGCGGAACGCCGCCGCGCGCCGGCGTTCGTCGGCGTCCAGCACGTCCGGCGCGAGCCGGGCGGCGTCCACCGCGGTGGCGGCGGTGTCCACCAGCCAGAGCCGGGGCGGCCCGCCGGGTGCGGGCGGCGCCGGGTCGGGGGGCGGGGCCCCCGGGTCGAACGGCTGCGGGACGAGCGTCACGGCCGTACGTCCCGCACGATCGCGTAGGCCTCGACCTCCAGCAGCAGCTCCGGCCGGAAGAGGGCGGCCACCTGCACCGCGGTGCTGGCGGGCGGGCGGGCGGTGTCGATGTGGGCGTCCCGCGCCGCGCGCACGGCGGGCAGGACGGCGACGTCCGTGACGAAGAAGGTCAGCTTGGCGACATCGCCCCAGTCCGCCCCGGCCGCCGCCAGGCAGCGCCCGAGGTTCGCGAAGACCTGGCGGGCCTGCGCCGCCGGATCGCCGGGGCCGACGACCTCGCCGTCGGCGTCCAGCGCGATCTGGCCGGAGATCGCCACGAAGCGGCCCTCGCCCATGACGACGTGGCTGTAGCCGCCGGCGGGGGCGATCCCGTCCGGCGCGGCGATGTGGGTGAGGTGCGACATCGGGTTCCCCCCTGGGACGTACGGGCGACGGCGGTCCATGATCCCGCACGGTCCCGCGGGGCCGCCATCGGCTACGTCACAGCGGATGTCATGGGAGAGTGATTCTCTGGGCATAAATGGTCATAAGGTGCGGAGACAGGAGGTTCCCCACATGTCCCACTCCGAAACGTACGAACTCACGTTCCCCGTTTCCGGTGACACCGTGGTCGTCCGGCGCACCGAGCGCAAGGGTGCCGGAGGGCATCCCGTCTACAGCGACGACACCGGCATCGTGCAGGCGGAGATCAGCGACCGCGGCGAGGTCCGCATGCTCGCCACCGGCGGGCACCAGCGTCCGGACATGCCTTCGCGCGCCAGGCCGAACTGAGCGGCGACCGCCCCGTTCCCGAAGCGCCGCCCGCCGGGCCCCCGGCCACCGGAGCGCCGTCCGCACCCTCTCCGCGGCGCCCACTGCCGGAGGCGGCCCGGCGGGCGCGCCCATGTCCTTCGCCGCCCTGCCGGGGCGGGTCCCGTCTCACCGCTGACGTCGGCCGCACGGGTGGGCGGTCAGGCCGGTGCCTGCGCGCCGTCGAAGACCCTGTCCAGGAAGGCCGCCAGATTGGCCCGTGCGCGCGCCACGCGCTCCTCCGGTGTCAGCGTCTCCTCCATGCGCCGCACCAGGGCCGAGGTCTTCTTGCCGCGGACGTACAGCGAGCAGGCGAGGTCCGCGCAGATGTAGGTGCCGACGGTGTTGCCCTGGCGCCCCGCGGGGCCGACCTTCGGCGCGGCGAGCAGGTCGACGCCCGAGCCGGCGTGCGAGGTGAGGCAGATGGAGCACAGGCTGGTCCTGAGCAGGCTCCTGCTCGCCGAGGAGGGCGCCCGCATCGACAGGCCCACCAGGCAGCCCTGCCGCTCGGCCACCAGGTAGCCGCGGTCCGGGGCCCCGGGGTCGCGCCACCCGAGGAAGTCGAGGTCCGCCCAGGGCAGCCCGTGCAGGTCGCGCGGCAGGTTGGCCCGGCGCGCCTCGCCCTTGGAGCAGTTGACGAACGCGTCGCGGATCTCGTTCTCGGTGAGCGGGTCCATGGTGCCGGAAGCTAACACCGGCGCGCGGGGGCTGTCGCGGGGATTTCGGGCGTCTCCGTGTCGCTCACCGCATACGACGGCGCCGGGTGTCCCCCCGCGGGACCTCCCGCCGCCGTCGCCGCCCCCAGTGCCGGCCCGCTGCTGCTGCAGTCACCGCTGTCGCCCGAGATCCGGCCGAGGTCGGTGCCGCGGAGAAGAGGGCGCTGCCGCCGGCGCCCGGCTCGGCGCACACGCCGGTCCGGACGTGCCCGCTCGACTGCCGCGCACCCGGGAGTTCTTCCGGTCGCCGGCGCCGCGCCCCGTGCGCCGCGCGGCAAGCATGCTCACGCCAAACGCCGCCGAGTATTCCCGGGCGTTCCGGCGACCGGCAGGGCCGGACCGGGGTCTGCGCAGGCGTCGCGCAGGACATCCCGAGTCCCTTGGAGGAACCTCTCCCGGACCGGCGGAACCCGGCCGTCCGCTTCTCCCGGAGCGTCGCGGTCCGCCCGGACCTGCCCGGGGCGCCCCGGCGCCGCGGGTGTCGGCACAGGCCGGAGCCCGTCAACGGCCGCCGCCGCGAGGGGTGTCCAGGGCCGCCGGAGCGCTCCCGGGGCGTCCCGGGAGATCTCGGCCCGCTCTGCGGAATTCATGGCCAAAGCCCGGGCTTTTCCTGCCTGATTCCGGCGTTCCGCGGACGGGGCAGGGGTATGAGGCGGTCGGTGGGGATGGCCGAAAAGCATTCCTGGCCCGCCGTACGGGGCCGGGAGGGGGGCACGTGGTGGACAAGGCGACGGCGTACGCGCACACGCACACTCCGGCAACGGAGGCTCCCGGGGGCACCCTGCCGGTCGCGGCCGCGGCGGCGGTCCGCATCCCGGGGCCCTCGGCGTTCAACTCCGCCCTCTGGCAGGTCGAACCGCAGGTCGCGGCCTGGGCGCTGCACACCGGACTGCTGTCGGAACAGACCGCGGAACAGGCCCGCCGCGAACGGCACGCGGCCATGGCCGCCCATGTGTGGCCCTGGGCGCCGAGCCGCCGGCTCACCGAACTGGCCCGGCTGACGCTGTGGATGTTCGCCGTCGACGACCGCAGTGACGCCCTGGCGCGCGACCCCGCGGCGGTCCACGCCGAACTGGACGCCATGATCCGCACCGTCGCCCTCGCGGCACCGGCCGGCGCGGCCCCGGCCCCGCCGGCGGTCCGCGCCCTGGCCGACATCGTGCCGCGGATCGGCGCGGCGATGGGACCGGCCTGGCGCGACCGGTTCGGCGCGCACCTGGCCGCCTGGCTCCGCACCAACCAGGACATGCTCCGGCACCGCGCCGACCACGCCGTGCTCACCCCGGAGGCGTACGCCGCCTGGCGGCGGGTCTCCGGTGCGACGGGCTGGTTCTTCGACCTCATCGAGTACGCCGAGGACGCGGAGCTCACACCGGCCGAGTGGTCGGCGCCGGCCTGCCGCAGGCTGCGCGAGGCGGCCGCCGACGTCATCGGCTGGACCAACGACCTCTTCTCGCTCGACAAGGAACTGGCGAGCGGCGAGACCGCCAACCTCGTGCTCGTGCTCCGCCACCACCGGCGGCTGCCGCTGCGCGAGGCCGTCGCCGAGGCGCAGCGCCTGCACACCCGCCGTGTCGCCGAACTCACCGCCGCGGGCCGCGCCCTGCGCGCCGAGCCCACCACGGCCGTCCGCCGTGCCGCGATCCGCCGCTACACCGACGGCATCCACGCCTGGGCCCGCGGCTTCCTCGACTTCTCGCGCGCCTCCGCCCGCTACGCCGCCGGCGGGACCCGGGCACAGGGGCGAAATTCGGTCCCTGGCCGCAACAATGGCTTGTTAGGTTCGTGACGGCTTCGGGGGCGCGGTCGGTGAATGGGGAGGGTTCTGATGGAGGATGCTGCGCCGCTCGGTCTTGTCGGGGTGGACTCCGAGGCGGAGAAGGCCTACCGCCACCTGCTCGCACGCGGTGGCGGGACCGTCGGCGACGTGGCGGCCGCCTTCGGTGTGAGCTATCCCGAAGGGCTGGCGCTGCTGGAGCGGCTGCACCGCTTCGGGCTGGTCAGCCGCCGTCTGTCGGGCGAGTTCCTCACCGTCGACCCCCGGCACGCGCTCGGCTCCCTGGTGGAGTCGCGGGAACGCCAACTGGCCTCCGTGCGCGACGCGGCGGGCTCGCTCGGCGCGATCTTCGACACCGCGAAGCGGGCCAGGAACGGCAGCCACGGGACCCTCGTGATCAGCGCGCCGGAGGAGATCGGCGACCGCTACTACCGGCTGAAGCAGGCCGCGCGCGCCGAGATCTGCTGTCTGGACCGGCCTCCGTTCCTGCTCGTCCCGAACGGGCCGCTCGACGAGGCGGCGGTGGGCCGCGGGGTGCGGGTACGGGCCGTCTACGCGGCCGCCAGCTTCGTCGCGGACGGCGGGCGGCAGGAACTCGGCAGCCTGGTGTCGCGGGGGGAGGAGGCCCGGATCATCCCGACGCTGCCGATCAAGCTCGCCATGGCCGACCGGTCGGCCGCGATGGTGTCCCTGAGCCTGGCGGCCGACGACAACGCGTGCCTGTACACCGAGGCGCCCCCGCTGCTGGAGGCCCTTTCCGAACTCTTCGAGCGCTACTGGGCGGCCGCCTCCCCGCTGGCGGGCACCCCCGGCCCCGGTGACCCGCTGCCCGCCCCGGCCGGCGCCCCGCAGGAGGACCGCAAGCCCACGGACGAGGAACGCAATCTCCTCGCGCTGTTCGCGGCCGGCGTCAAGGACGAGGCGATCGCCCGGCAGTTCGGGATCTCGTCGCGGACCCTGCGCCGCCGTATTCAGGACCTTTACGCGGAATTGGGGACGACCAACCGATTCGGTGCCGGTGTCGCGGCGGCACGCCGCAACTGGGTCTGAGCACGGCGGCCGCAGCCCGCGTCACCGCAGCTCAGCGCAGTGCGTCGCACAACAAGCCCTTTGCTGCGCTCAATTGACGGAGCATCAATACGCGTCAATATGTTTGTAACAAAGCCGGGGAATTGCCGTGGGGGAACGGCCGTCTGTCCAGGTGCGGACATTGGCACTCAAGGGACATGACCTCTTCTTTACAGCGAGGCAAAAGGGTGGCTGACTACGCACATCTTTCGCACGCCTAGCCTCTTGAGGTTCCCCTTGCGTATACCTCCGTCCCCCAGACGCGGGCTGACTGTCGCGGTCGCCGCCCTCGTGGCGCTGACCGCCATCGGGCCTGCCGCGTCGGCCGAGACGCGCACGCCTCCCGCCCCCGCCCCCCAGCCCTCCGCACGTCCCGGCACCTCGGGCACCGTCACGCTGATCACCGGTGACAAGGTCGCGGTGACCGTCGCCGACGGCGGCACCACCGCGACCGTGTCCGACGCGCAGGGCAGGCCGGGCGGCGCCCACGTCATGTCGGTCGGCCCCGACACCTACGTCTACCCGGACGCGGCGCTGCCCTGGATCGCGTCGGGCGCGCTGGACGAGCAGCTGTTCAACGTCAGCGAACTGCTCAGGGACGGCTACGACGACGGCCACAGCGACCGGCTGCCGCTGATCGTCACGTACACCGACGCCGCCGCCCGCGCCCGCAGCGCGCAGACCCCGGACGGCGCGCGGAAGACACTGACGCTCAGCAGCATCCAGGGCGCCGCGATGTCGGCCGAGCACGCGCGGGCGACGGACTTCTGGTCCTCCCTCACCGGTGCCGCCGCCAAGACCGCGCCGGGCGGGCAGCCCTCCGGGCGGCTGGCGGGCGGGATCGCCAAGGTGTGGCTGGACGGCAAGGCCAAGGCGACGCTGTCCGACACCACCGCGCAGATCGGCGCGCCGGAGGTCTGGGCGGGCGGCGACACCGGACAGGGTGTGGACGTCGCCGTCCTGGACACCGGCATCGACGCCGCGCACCCGGACTTCGCGGGGCGGATCGCCGCCTCGCAGAGCTTCGTGCCGGGCCAGGACGTCACCGACCGGCACGGCCACGGCACGCACGTCGCCTCGACGGTCGCGGGCACCGGCGCCGCGTCCGACGGCAAGGAGAAGGGTGTCGCCCCGGGCGCCTCGCTGCACATCGGCAAGGTCCTGGACAACGACGGCAGCGGCCAGGACTCCTGGATCCTGGCCGGCATGGAGTGGGCGGCCCGCGACCAGCACGCGAAAATCGTCAGCATGAGCCTGGGCGGTGCCCCCACCGACGGCACCGACCCGCTCAGCCAGGCCGTGAACAAGCTCAGCGCGGAGACCGGGGCGCTGTTCGTCATCGCCGCGGGCAACTCCGGCCCGGAGCCGTACTCGATCGGCGCACCGGGCGCGGCGGACGCCGCGCTCACCGTCGGCGCGGTCAACGGCCCCGGCAAGGGCGTGGACCAGCTGGCGGAGTTCTCCAGCCGCGGCCCGCGCGTCGGCGACAACGCCGTCAAGCCCGACCTGACCGCCCCCGGTGTCGACATCCTCGCGGCCCGCTCGCAGTACGCCCCGGAGGGCGAGGGCGCGTACCAGACGATGAGCGGCACCTCCATGGCGACGCCCCATGTCGCGGGCGCCGCCGCCCTGCTGGCGGCGAAGCACCCGGACTGGAGCGGTCAGCAGCTCAAGGAGGCGCTGGTCAGCACCACCGCGAGCACCCGGCGGTTCAGCCCCTACCAGGGCGGCAGCGGCCGGCTCGACATCGCCGCGGCCGTGAAGGCCACCGTGGTCGCCTCCGGCGCCGCGTTCGCCCAGGTCCGCTACCCGTACACGCCCGGCCAGACGGTCCGCAAGGACGTCACGTACACCAACAGCGCGGCCGAGCCGATCACTTTGGACCTGGGCCTGATCGCGGACAACATCCCCGCCGGGCTGTTCACCCTCACCGACAGCCGCCTGACCGTGCCCGCGCACGGCACCGCCACCGTCGGCGTCATCACCCACCTCGACCTGGCCGCCGACAACGCCGCCTACACCAGCCAGCTCACCGCGACCGGCCCCGACGGCGCGGTCCGCGCCCGGACGCCGGTCGGTGTGAACAAGGAGGGCCGGCGCGTCAAGCTGTCGGTCACCGCGAAGGACCGCAAGGGCCGCGGCCTGCCCGGCACCCTCGTGCTGAAGGACGTCGACCGCAACACCATCCCCAAGGTCTACACCGTCGGCTCCTCCGGCACCCTGGACCTCAGCCTGGTCCCCAGCGACTACGCGGCCTGGATGTACGCCGACGTCCCCGGCATCGACGGCACGCACACGCTCGGGTTCGGGCTGTTCTCCGCGCCGCAGGTCGACCTGAGCACGGACCGCTCGCTGCGCTTCGACGCCGCGGACCTCCGCAAGGCCGCGGCGATCACCCCGCAGCCGACCGCCAACAGCTTCCTGCGGGTCGACCAGTACCGGTCGTACGGCGACCTGTTCCCGTTCATGGACAGCTACATGCCGGAGTACTGGCGGTACGACAGCCTCTGGGCGGCCCCGACGTCCAAGGTGACGCACGGCTCGTACACCTTCGCCACCCGCTGGCGGCAGATCCAGCCGCCGCTGACGTTCTCGTCCGGCTCCCAGAGCTACGACGCCGTGACCCTGCAGAGCATGTCGCCCGTGCTGCCCGAGGGCAGCGGCACGTACCGGGCGGTGTGGGCCGGGGACGGCTCGGCCGCGGAGTTCGCCAAGGCCAAGGTCCGCGGTCAGGTGGCGGTCGTCCGCCGCAGCGACGCGGTGTCCGCCCCCGACCAGGCCGCAGCTGCGGCGAAGGCCGGCGCGAAGCTGCTGCTGATCCTCAACGACGGCTACGGGAAGCTGGACCCGTGGGCCGACCTGCCCGACGCGGCCCCGCTGCCGGTGGCCTCGCTCGGCACCGACGACAGCGTCCGCCTGCGCGGCCGGCTCGGCCGGGCCGGGACGGGAACGCTGAAGGTCGTCTCGCACCCGCACCCGCGCTACCTGTACGACCTGGTCCGGCACTACGGCGGCGCGATCCCGCGGACGCTGACGTACCGGCCGGGGCCGGGCGAACTCGCCCGGATCGACGAGTCGTTCCGCGACACCAAGCAGGGCGAGGCGGTCGCACTCCGCGACGACCTGGCCGTGGACACCGGCAGGCCGATGGGCAGCCGGCCGGCAGCGGTCGCGGCTCAGGGGACGCTCACCTCATGGGTCACCGCGGGTCCCGGTGCCGCGTGGGTCTCCAGCGCGGCGGTGAGGGACCTCGGTCTGGGCGGCACGCCGCGCTCGTACAAGGCGCGCGGCACGTACCGGGAGACCTGGTTCGCCCCCGTCGCGCGCCCGCGGCTCCTCAACGACTCCACCCGCACGTCCCCCTTCCGGGTCGGCGACATCATCAGCCCGTCGTCGATCAGCGCCTGGGGTGACTCCGGCGGCCACGCCGGTGTCGTCTGGGCCGACGGGGACACCTCGAAGGTCTCGCTGTACCAGGGCGACCAACTGCTGGGCGAGACGGTCAACGAGGGGATCTTCGCCGTCGAGGGCCTGCCTGCGGAACCGCTGCCCTACCGCCTGGTGGTGGAGGGCAAGCGCGACCTGCCGGGCCGGCCGTACTCCACCCGCACCCGCACCGACTGGGGATTCACCTCCGGCACCACGGACTACACGGTCCTCTCGCCGCTGCCGCTCATCCAGCTGGACTACGCGGTGGCGACCGACCTGTCCGGCCGGGCCGGGCGGCGGACCGCGCTGTCCGTCACCCCGTCGCACCTGGCGGGCGCGACCGGCGCGGGCGCGATCCGCACGGTGACGCTGGACGTCTCCTACGACGACGGCGCCACCTGGCACCGGACCACGCTGTGCCACCGGGGCACGGCCTGGACGGCGCAGCTGAACGCGCCGCGCACGGCCCGGTTCGCGAGTGTGCGGGCGACCGCGAAGGACGCCGCGGGCAACACCGTCAGCCAGACCGTCGTCCGCGCCTTCGGCCTCAAGTAGGGCCGCAGGCAAGGCCAATGGGCCCCTGTCCGCCGTCGTGCGGGCAGGGGCCCGCGGTCCGTACGGCTGTCAGCCCGCGGGGCTGAGGTCCTTGTGGACCGCGCGGGCCACCGCCTCGACGGTGGCGACGCCGGAGGCCATGGTCGCGTTGTCGTGGGTGAGCACCGCGAGGCTGTAGTCGTGGCCGCCGCCGGTGAAGGCGCCGAGGCTGTGCACCCGCCAGCCGTGCGTGGCGCGGGGGAGCCAGCCGTTCTTGACGTGGACCACGGCAGTGGCGGGCGCTCCCGCCGGGGTGCCCCAGCGCTGCGAGGCGATGACCTTGCCCATCAGCTTGAGGGTGTAGGCGCGCGCGTTGTCGTTGAGCACGCGGTTGTGCGCCGTGACCAGGTCCAGCAGCTTCTGCTCGTCGCCGGCCGTGATCTGGGTCAGGCCCCAGTAGCCGCCCGCGCCGGGCACGGTCCGGGTCATCCCGGCCGCGGACAGGAAGCCCTTGATCTTGTCCGGGCCGAGTTGCTTCCACAGCGTGCTCGTCGCGTCGTTGTCCGACTGCGTGATCATCTTCGACGCGAGACCGGTCTCCCGCGCGGTGAGGTAGCGGCCGTGCTGCGTGGCGTCCCGCAGCAGCGCCGCCAGGACGGTGACCTTGACGGTGCTGGCGGAGTCGAACGCCTGGTCCGCCCGGAGCGTGCACACGGTGTTCGTCGTGCGGTCGTGCAGGGACAGCGCGGTGAGGGCGGTCCTGCCCTTGAGGGACGCCGCGATGTCCCGCTGGAGCTTCGCCGCCAGCCCGGGCTTCCCCGAGACGCAGACCGGCTGGGGGGTCGCGGCGACGGCGTTGCCGGCTCCGGCCGCCACGACCGCGGGAACCGCCAGGCCGGCGACGACCGAAGCGGCCCAGAAGCGCCGGGATATTCGTATATGTCCCATTTGTGCCCGCCCATTTCCTGGTAGCCGACGGCCGGTTCGGCTGACCAGTGTGGGCGCACTGATGTACGGAGCGGGATGTGACATCGGCTACGCCGGGCCCCGCGGGCGGGGACTCCGGCGGCCTCTTCGGAGCCGTCACGACAGGGCCCCGGCGCGAGCCCGTACGGGCCTGCCGGGGCCGGGGGAGAGGTCCGGCGCGCGGACTAGCGCACGCCGCGCGGCCGGAACTGGATGCTGATCCGCGGGCCCACCGCGCGCACGCTCTTGGGTACCGCGTGCTCCCAAGTGCGCTGGCACGAACCGCCCATGACGACCAGATCGCCGTGCCCGAGCGGCAGCCGCAGCGCCGCCGCACCGCCGCCGCGCGGACGGAGCGCGAGATCGCGGGGGTCGCCGACGGACAGGATCGCGACCATCGTGTCGTGGGTCGCCGACCGTCCCGTGCGGTCGCCGTGCCAGGCGACGCTGTCGCGTCCGTCGCGGTAGTAGCAGAGCCCGGCTGTGACGAAGGACTCCCCGAGTTCGCGGGCGTAGTGCGTATCGAGGGCGTCCCGGGCCTCGCCGAGGACGGCGTGCGGCAGCGGCGCGCCCTCCGCGTAGTGGCAGAGCAGGCGCGGGACGTCGACCTCGCGCTCGTACATCTGCCGCCGCTCGGCCTTCCACGGGACGGAGCCGGCCAGGTCCTCGAAGAGGGCGTCGGCCCCCTGGAGCCAGCCGGGCAGCAGGTCGATCCAGGCGCCGGCGCCCAGGACCGTCCGCCGCACGCCGTCCAGCGGGCCGAGACGGATGTCGTCGGTCTGGTCGAAGAGCGAGCCCTGCAGCGGTGCGGTCATGGATCCAGCGTAACTCCCCATTCGAACATGTGGGCTATTAATCGAACGTGGCGAGGCCGGACCGCTCCAGTGCCGCCAGGCGCGCGGGGTCGGCCAGGATGTCGATCTCCACGATCCGCCCCCCGCTGACCGTCAGGCTCATGACCGCCGTCAGCCGCCCCTCCGGCGCCGTGACGATGCCGTACGCGCCGTTGACCAGGGCAAGGCGTGTGTGCGCCGCGAAACGCCGGAACAGCATCGCCCGCCCGGCCACCGTGCGCGCCCCGCGTGCCGTCGGCGACAGCCCGGACGCACCCGCCCCGGTGTCCGCCCGCAGCACCACGTCCGGATGGAGCAGCCCCACCAGCGCCTCGAAGTCCCCCGCCCGGGACGCCGCCATGAAGGCGCCGACCACCTCGCGCTGCCGTGCCAGGTCCGCATCGGGCGCCGGGGCCCGGCCCCGCACCCGGCGCCGCGCCCGGCTGGCCAGCTGGCGGGCGGCGGCCGGGGTGCGCCCCACCATCGGCGCGATCTCCTCGAACGGCACCGCGAACATGTCGTGCAGCACGAACGCCAGCCGCTCGGCCGGCGTCAGCGTCTCCAGCACCACGAGCAGCGCCAGCCCCACCGAGTCCGCGAGCAGCGCCTCGTGCTCGGGGTCCCCCGGGCCGTCCTGCGGGGCCACCACCGGATCGGGCACCCGGACCTCCAGCGGCTGCTCGCCCCGCGAGGTCCGCGCGCGCAGCATGTCCAGGCACACCCGGCCGACGACCGTGGTCAGCCAGCCGCCCAGGTTGGCGATGCCGTCCGCCCTGGTGCGGCTGAGCCGCAGCCATCCCTCCTGCACGGCGTCGTCCGCCTCGCTCAGCGAGCCCAGCATGCGGTAGGCCACCGCCCGCAGGTGCGGCCGGTTCTCCTCGAAGCGCCGGGCCAGGAACTCCTCGTCGTCCATCGGTGACCTTCCCTCGTCGTCTCCCGTCGGGGCCATGACGAAGCCAAGCAGGCCGATGTGACAGCGCGGGGCGGCTCACCACCCCGGCATCAGGCGGCCGAGGTGGGAGGAGCGGCGCGCCCCGCTGAGCAGCGCCTGGATACGGCCCCCGGCCTGGTCGGCGCTGTCCAGCGGCGACGTGAACGGCAGCCGGACGTCGCGGTGGACGCGGGGGTACTCGATGCGCAGGGTGATCCCGTACCGGTCGACGGCCAGGGGGAGCACACGCTGCGCCCCGGGCGCGGGCAGCGGCCGCACCAGGCGCATCAGCAGCGGCACGAGCTCGGTGTGGTCGTCGAGCAGATGCGTGAGCATGCCCGCCTCGCACGTGGCCAGCGGGTCGGCGGCCACCGCGACCAGCTCCTCCAGCTCGACCGTGCTCCGCCCGTCCCCGGTCTCCAGGACGGCCTGGGCGAACTCCATGCACTGGCTGTCGGCCGCGTCGGCGCGGTAGGGCGCGGCCAGCCGGCCGGTCACCGTGACCCGGGCGCGCACCCGTTCGCGGACCGGGGTGGGGGCGACATCGGTGAACTCCAGCGCGGCGGGCACCGATTCGGGGCGGGGGAGGGCCGTGTCCAGGGGGTGCAGATGGAGGTGGCCGGCCAGGTCGGCGGCGGTGAGCCGGGAGACCTCCGCGCGGCCGTCGGCGGTGACCACGGTCATCGAGTGCGCCGAGGCGAGGACCGACCGGATGCGCTCGGCGCTGGACGGTGCCAGGGGCGCGGCGAGGGCGGTGTGGAACATGCTGCGCATCCGGATCTCCACTCACGAAGGTCAGCTTAGGTTTGCCTAACCTAACCTACATCCGGATCGCCCGCAGGCGCAGCCCCTGCGTGCCTCGCTTCCCTGGTGACTCCGTACGGGCACGGGCGCCCGCTGCGGCGCCCGTGCCCCCGTACCCCCGTGTTCCCCCGTGCCCCCGTACCCCGTCCGTCCGCCGCGCGGCGCCGGAGCGCCCCCCTCGCGCGGCCGTGAACGGGACATCAGGCTACGCGGGCATTTGTGCCAATCCCATCCCAGATGTCTGGGGGTGCGCCTAGCCTGCTGACGTGACCACCGCTCCCCGCCCCGGCCCGGGTTCACGTCCCCGCCCCCGTACGGACCGGCCCAGCCCCGCCGCACGCGCCGCCCTCGCCGACGACCTCGCCCGCCGGCTGCGCGGAGCCGAACACCCCGGCGCCCTGGACGTTCTGCGCACCGCCGCCGACACACTGCTCGGCGTGGTCGGGGCGGACGTGTGGTGCGCCGTCATGCTCGACCCGGCGACCCTCCTCGACACCGGCGGCCGCCACGAAGAGGGCTTCCCCCAGGCGGTGATGCCGCGGCTCTTCGAGATCGAGCACACGGAGCAGACCGGCGTCGACCACCTGCGCGCGCTGACACGCCGTCCGGGCAGCGCGAGCCTGCTCAGCCGGTCCATGGCCGGACGGCTCGACGAGAGCGTCTACTACCGCGACATCCTGCGCCCCACCGGCCTCGCCGACGAACTGCGCGTCCTGCTCCGCCACGGCACGCGCACCTGGGGGCTGTTCGTCCTGTGCCGGGCCCCCGGTTCGGCGCCCTTCACGGCCGCCGACGTCGCGCTGGCCGACTCGTTCAGCACCCCAGCCACGCAGGCGCTGCGCCGCTCACTGCTGCTGTCCGGCATCGACCGGGGGGACGTACCGGACGCCGCGGGACTGCTCGCCTTCGACGACGACCAGGGGCTCCGGCTGCGCACCGCCACCGCGGAACGCTGGCTCGCGCTCGTCCAGGAGTCCCACCCCGCCGCCGCCCGCCCGTACCCGCTCACCCTCACCGCGCTGCTCAGCAAGGCCCGCGCGGCGGGCCCCGGCGCGCACGTCCAGTCCCGCGCCCTGACCCGCACGGGCCACTGGATCACGCTCAGCGCCTGGCGCGAACCGGCCCCCGACACGCCCGAGTCCACCGGCTCGGACGCCGTGCTCACCTACGTCAGCCTCGCCCCCAGCCACCCGGGCGAACTCACCGCCATCGTGCTCGACGCCTACGGACTGACCCCGCGCGAACGCGAGGTCGCCCAGCACGTCCTGCTCGGCCGTTCGACGGCGGACGTCGCCGACGCCCTCCGCATCGCCGAGTACACCGTCCAGGACCACCTGCGCAAAGTCTTCGACAAGGCCGGCGTCCGCAGCCGCCGAGAGTTCACCGGCGACCTCTTCCGGCGCTGCTACCTCCCGCGCCTGCCCGCGCCCCCGCTCACCACGGACGGCCGGATGCGGAACGACGCCTCCTGAACCACCGCCGGGGCGGGGGCGCCAACTCCTCCTCCAAGGTGCGCAGCAGGGTCGCGCCCGGGGTGAAGTCGTACGACTCCAGACCCCGGACGTCGAGGTCCCGGCGCAGGTACACCATCGTCAGATCCCGCCACCGGTAGAGGTCATGGGGCCGCTCCCCGGTCCGCCGCCACGCGTCGCAGCCCGCCCGCAGCCCGAGCAGCGCGCCGCGTGTCGTCCGGTCGGCACACAGCCCGCCCGCCGAGTACAGCCAGTCGTTGAGTTCACGTGCGACCTCGCCGGCCGCCTCGGGCGCCACCGCGCCGTCGAGCGTCGACAGCGCCCGCAGCACCTCGAACGCCCGCGGGTACGCCGCGAGACGGGCCCTGTGCACCTCCAGCGCCCACGCGGTCTTGAGGTCCGTCCGCCACTTCTGCCGCTCGCGCCTGATCTGCGCCCACGTCAGCAACCCCGTCCCGGCGCCCACCACCAAGGCCACCAGCCCCGACACCGCCGCCGCCACGACCTGCTCGTCCACGCCCCGCCCCTCCCCGCCCCCGAACCCACCCCCGTCGCCGCGGGGTGCGGTTCCAGGATGCGGCACGACCGTGTCCCGTTCAGGCCCCGGCGGACTTCGCCGTCTCCTGCCCGCGCGGCCCGGCCGCGGCCGGGCCGGCGCCGGGGGACCGGAAGGCGCGCCAGGGCAGGAGCAGGGCGCTGCCGAGGCAGAGCACGCCGGCGAGGAGGACGGCGAAGCGGACTCCGGCCAGGGCGGCGGCGGTTGCGCCGATCGCCAGCCCCAGCGGCTGGGCGGTCCGGGTGCCGACCGACCACGCCGTGACCACGCGCACCATGAGGTGGTCGTCCGTCGCCGACATGCGGTAGGCGGCGAACGAGGGGTTGAAGACGCCGGCGGCCGTCAGCAGGCAGGTGTCGGCCGCGACGAGCACGGCCAGGCCCGCGGACCCGGGCGGCACCCACGCGAGCAGCACGAGCCAGGGCGTCCGCACCACGCCGAACAGCAGCAGGAGCCGGTGTGCGCCGAGCCGGCGCGAGACCGGGGCGGTCAGGCGGGACCCCAGAATCCCGCCGAGGCACGGCAGTCCGAGCGACAGCCCGTACTGCCACGGTGTGAAATGCAGCTCCCCGAGCATCAGGACGGCCAGCAGCGGACTGCTCATCATGACGGCCCCGCTGAAGAGCAGTGCGTTCCAGAAGAGCGGACGCAGGCCCGGATGCGCGGCGATGTACCGCCAGCCGGCCAGGAGTTCGCGTGTCCGCCCCGGAGCCGCCGCAGGCACCGGGGGCTCCGGCTCCGGGCGCCGGATCCGGCCGACCCCCAGCGCGGACAGGAGGAAGGAGACCGCGTCGACGCCCATCGACACCGTCGCCCCGAAGACGCCGACCAGCAGCCCGCCGACCGGCGGCCCCACGCTCAGGCTGAGCCAGCCGGTCGTCTCCAGCCGCGCGGCCGCCCGGAGCCGGTCCTCGGGCGCGACGAGCCCTTTGAGGTGCGCGGTGCTCGCCGCGCCGAAGGCGATCGCTGCCGTCGCCTGCACGACGCCGACCGCGCACAACTGGGCGAAGGTGAGGACACCGAGGGCCGCCGCGACCGGAACGCTGAGCAGCGCGGCGAACCGCAGCAGATCCGCCGCGATCATGACCGGGCGTTTCCGCCGGTGCTCGATCCGTACCCCCAGCGGCAGGGTGACCGCGGCCGCCACGACCGCGGACAGTGCGGCGAGCAGGGAGACCTGGGACGCCGGGGCGTCCAGGGCCACCACCGCGACCAGCGGCAGCGCGCCGGAACCGACCGCGCTGCCCGCCGCGCTCACGGCATAGGCGGCCCACAGGCGGCCGAAGTCCCGTCGTGCATAAGTCGATTGCTCGTCCCGTGAAGCCACGGCGGGTGAGCCTACGGCCTGCCGCGGCCCCTGCGGCGGCCCGCCGGTCCTACCGGCCGCGCCGGGCGCTGCTGAAGCGGCGCTGGTACGCGGCGGGGCTGATGGACAACTCCCGTGCGAAGACCCGCCGGAGACTCTCGTAACTCGGGAACCCGGCCAGCAGCGCGGCCTGCGTCGCGGAGTGCCCCTGGTCGAGCAGGTTCTTCGCGATGTCGAACCGGATCGCCTCGACGTAGCGGGCCGGGGTGGTGGCCAGCTCCGTCCGGAACAGCCGGGTGAGATGGCGGGGGCTGAGGTTGAGGTGCCCGGCGAGTTCACCGAGGGAGTGGTTCCCCGCGGGATCGGCCGTCACCAGGTCGACGATGCTCCGCAGGGCCGGGGACCGGGGCGGCGGGCCCTCCAGGGGCGCCGAGAACTGCGACTGGCCGCCCGCCCGTTGCAGGTAGACCACCAGGGCGCGGGCCACCTTCCGGCTCAGCTCCGGCCCGTGGTCCTCCTCGACGAGGGCCAGCGCCAGGTCGATCCCCGCGGTGACGCCCGCCGAGGTGTACGTGCTGCCGTCGCGCACGTAGATGGCGTCGGGATCGACGCTGACCCTCGGGTGCCGGGCGGCGAGTTCACGCGCGACCTTCCAGTGGGTCGTCGCCCGCTTGCCGTCCAGCAGCCCGCCGGCGCCCAGGACGAACGCCCCCGAGCAGACCGACGCGACCCGCCCGGCCCGGCCCGCGAGCTCCTTCGCGGCCTCGACCAGGTCCGGCGTAATGGGCGTCCTGGGATAGACGATCCCGCCCGGCATCATGAACGTGTCCGGGTCCGGCTCCGCGGCGGGGCCGCCGTCGACGGCGATCCGGATGCCGATCGACGAGGCGACGTCGGTCCCGGTCGTCGACAGCAGCACGATCCGGTAGTCCGCGCCCAGCCGGTTCGCCTCGCCGAACACCTCCGCCGGCCCGGCCACGTCCAGCAGCGCGACCCCGTCGTAGACGAGGATCGCGACCCGGTGCGTCCCGGAGCTCACAGTCCTGCTCCTCGGTGGTGGTGATGTCGGTATTCGAGTGGTTCCTGGCCGGACCGAGGCGGCGGCGGAGCCGGGCGCTCGGCATCGTGGAGAACAGAGGCACTGCCCACTTCTCAGCGTCTCCACTGTCTCACCGAAAGCGCGTGCACCATGACCGACACCATCGCAGCCGTCGAAACACCCGATACCGCGGCAGTCGCGGAGGCCACCGCATTCCTCCAGGAAACGGCCGGCCCCCTCATCGTCCACCATTCCCATCGCGTTTTCCTCTTCGCCTCCCTCCATGCGCGCGATCTCGGTCTCCGGCCCGATCCGGAGCTGCTCTTCATTTCCTCGATGTTCCACGACACGGGGCTCGCGACGCCGTTCTCCGACGCGGAGCAGCGCTTCGAGCTCGACGGTGCCGACCACGCCCGCAAGTTCCTGCTCGACCGCGGGTTCCCGCACAGTGCCGTCGAGGTCGTCTGGACGGCGATCGCGCTGCACACGACGCCCGGGATCCCCAGCCGGATGGGCCCGGTGACGGCCGCCATGAACTACGGCGTCCTGACCGACGTGCTCGGCTGGGGACTGGACAGGCTGGACGCCGGCCAGGTGGACGAGATCGTCGCCGCCCATCCGCGCGGAGAATTCAAGAAGGGATTCCTCCAGGCATTCGTCGACGGGCTCAAGAACCGCCCGGACACCACTTACGGGACGATCAATGCGGACATCCTCGAACGCTTTGTCCCGGGATTCCACCGCACCTCGATGGTCGAGCGCATCGCCGACGCGCCCTGGCCGAATTGACGTCGGGGAAACCGGAGGACATCCGATGACACCGCCGGCTTCGGTCCGCGACCGCCGCCGTCCGGGACGGCAGGCCGGCTTCACCGTGTTGGCGGTTGCCACCGTGGTGATGATGGCGACCGCGAGCGCGCCCTCGCCGTTCTATCCGCTGTACCGGGAGCGCTGGGGACTCTCGGTCACCATGGTGACGGTCGTCTTCGCCGTGTACGTCGCGGGACTGCTCGCCGCCCTGCTGACCGTGGGACCCCTGGGCGACCGCCTCGGACGCCGCCCGGTCCTGCTCGCCGCGCTCCTGCTGGCGGCGGTCGGCACCGCCCTCTTCTGGACGGCGAACGGCGCCCCGTCCCTGGTCGCCGCCCGGGTGGTGCAGGGCGTCGCCACGGGAGCGGCCACGAGCGGCCTGGCCGCGGGGCTGGTCGAGTTCTCGCCCGCGGGACGCCCGCACGCGGGGACCACGGTGACGTCGGTCGGCACGAACGCCGGGCTGGCCGCCGGCGCCGCGGCGGTCGGGCTGCTGGTGAGCCACGTCGCCCACCCCGACACGTACGTCTTCGCCACCCTCACCGCCGCCTTCCTCGTCCTGGCGGGACTGGTCCTGCTGATCCCCGAGACGGCCGCGCCGGGCGCCGCTCCGACGGCCGCCCGGCGCCTCGGCCCGCGCGTCCCCCCGGCGGCCCGGCCCCGGTTCCTGGCCGCCGTGCCCGCCCTCGTCGCGGGATGGGCGGTGACGGGGCTGTTCCTCGCGCTGACCCCGTCCCTGGTGACCGGCGTCCTGCACGTGACCTGGGGCGCCTGGCGGCGGCGGTCGCCGCGTCGTCGGCGGCCGGCTTCGCGTGCGGTGCCGTCCTCGCCGGCCTGGGATCGGGGATGACGTTCCACGGGAACCTGCGCGCGATCGGGGCGGTCACCACCGCGGACTCGCGTTCGCAGGTGTTCTCGGCCGTCTACGTCGTCAGTTACGCGGCCCTGAGCCTTCCGGCGCTCGCGGCCGGACTCCTGGCACCCGCCTGGGGACTGAGGACCACGAGCTTTGCCTTCATCGGGTTCGTCGGCGTGCTGTCCGCCGTCGCCCTCGCCCACGCACGGGACGCCGACTCGGCCGGGACAGCCGCGACAGCCGACTCCGCCACAGCGAACATCCACTGACCACCGGACACAGGAGCAGCCATGCAAGCCCTCACCACGTCGGACCGCGAGGCAGGCCTCGGCGGACTGGCCCTGGCCCACCTGCCGTACCCCCACGCCGCCGAGAACGACGTCGTCGTCCGCGTGCACGCCGCCGGCTTCACCCGCGGGGAGCTCGACTGGCCGGCGACGTGGTCCGACCGCGCCGGCCGCGACCGCACCCCGACCGTGCCCGGGCACGAGGTCTCGGGTGTCGTGGCGGCCCTCGGCTACGGAACCACCGGCCTCACGGTCGGCCAGCGGGTCTTCGGACTCACCGACTGGGCCCGCGACGGCTCGCTGGCCGAGTACGTCGCCGTGGAGGCCCGCAACCTCGCCCCGCTCCCCGCCGACGTCGACCACACCGTGGCCGCCGCACTGCCGATCTCCGGACTCACCGCCTGGCAGGGCCTGTTCGACCACGCGCGGCTCACGACCGGTCAGACCGTGCTGATCCACGGCGCGGCGGGCGCCGTCGGCTCGGTCGCGGTGCAGTTCGCGCACGAGGCGGGAGCGCGCGTGATCGGCACCGGCCGGGCCGCCGACCGGGACACCGCGCTCGCGCTGGGCGCGCACGTCTTCCTGGACCTCGACGCCGGCGAACTCGCGGACGCCGGGGAGGTGGACGTGGTCTTCGACGTGATCGGCGGGGACGTCCTCGCCCGCTCGACCGCGCTCGTGCGCGCCGGCGGCACGGTCGTCACCATCGCGGAACCGCCCACCGTCCGGCCTGACGACGGGCGGGCGCTGTTCTTCGTCGTCGAACCCGATCGCGCGCGCCTCGCGGACCTGGCGCAGCGCGTCCTGGACGGGCGCCTGTCGGTGCGGGTGGGCGCCGTCCGCCCGCTGGCCGAGGCGGCCGCCGCCTTCGCCCCGGACCGGCGCGTCAAGGGCAGGACGATCATCCGGGTCGCGGAGGACTGACGGCCGCCGCCCGCGGCGTCACCGGCCGGGCACGCGCTCCGTGATCTCCTGGAGCAACCAGCCGTTCCCGTCCGGGTCGCTGAAGGTGGCGTACGAGGCGTAGGAGGTGCGGCCGGGTTCGGGACCCTCGATCCGTTCCTGGCCCGCACCGCGGTGGACGGCCTCCCCGCCCTCGTGCCCGTGGTGGAGAACTCCCCCGGCGTCGTGGAACACCTCGCTCATCCCGACGCCGCGGCCGACGAGTTCCTCGCGGGCCTTCTCGACGTCCGCGACGATGAGGTACAGGCCCTGGACGGTGCCGGGGGCGGTGGAGATCGTTCCCTTGCCGAAGATGATGGAGCACTGCGATCCGGGCGGCGTCATGTGGACCAGCCGGTATTCGTCGCTGAACGTGGTGTCGACGTCCAGGCGGAATCCCGCTGCCTCGTAGAAATTCTTGGCCCGGTCGACGTCGGAGACGGGCAGCACGATGGCTTCGAGCTTCAGATCCATTTCTTTCACCTTCGGGGAAGAGGAATCCGGAAGAAGGCCGCCGGTGGGTGCCCGCCCGGGGCACGGAGGTCAGGACGGCACGGCGCTCACGCGCGGCTCCCGGCCGCACGCTCCGCGGCGTAGCAGACTCCGCAGGTCAGCCGCCGGGCCTCGACGGCCGGGGCGGAGGCGCCCTGCGGGCCGGTGACCGGGGCGCCGGAGACATGCAGGTGCCCGCCGCAGATACCGGCCCCGCAGCGGGCGCAGGCGGCCACGGCGATGGCCGGATCGAGGGTGACCGCCACGGTCGTCGCACGACTCTCCAGCACGCAGTCGTAGCACTGCACAACGGCTCGCCTTTTGTCGCTCACGGGGAATCCGACCCCACAATTTTACACCCGGTTGTTTCCGGTCGCATGTCCGCGATTTCCTTCCGGGAATTCCAGGAATATATTGGCGGCCGTTTCGAAACCCGAATTCCGGAATGTGCGCCGGCCCTTACTTCCCCGATTCCTCCGGGGCCTCCCCGGACCGGACGAGCGCGGTGACCAGGTCGTCCAGATCGGCGCCGAGCGGGGTGTCGCAGTCCCACACGGCCTCGTAGGCGATCTCGACGGGCGCCCCGGCCCGGAGGAGGGGGCGGCAACTGGCGTGCTCGTGCGCGACCTTGGACCGGGGCAGCAGCGCCGACCCCAGGCCGATCGCCGCCCATTCGTCGACCGCCCGGAAACTGGCGGCCTCCCCGGGGTAGGCGTGCAGCGCCAGGTCGCCGCCGCGGAAGAGCTCCGTGGTGAAAGTGGTCAGCCCGCAGGTGCCGGGGCCGAGGATGTAGGTGGCGTCCGCCACGGCCTTCAACTCGACCGGGTCGTCGTCGGCGGAGGCGACGGGGTCGACCACCACCACGGGTTCCCGCGCGACGACCCGGTGCCGGAACGCCGGCATCCCGGCCACGGCGGGCACAAGGACGATGTCCAGGCGGCCCGCCCGCAGGTCGCCGCTCAGCGGTTCGAGGTCCGCTTCCCGCAGCACGAGGTCGCGTGGACGCTCCAGGGAGCGGGCGGCCTGGAAGACCCGGGCCACCAGATCGGCCCCGATCAGCGGGGACACGCCCAGGCGGATCGTCTCGGCGACCGGGCCGGCCAGCCGCCTGCTGTCGGCGACCAGGACGTCGAGGGAGTCGAGGACGTCGTCGATCAGGGGCAGGATCCGCGCGCCGTGCGCCGTGGGCCTGACCCCGCGCGGCGAGCGGTCGAAGAGCGCGACGCCGAGCTCCTCCTCCAGCCGCGCGACGCCGTTGGACAGGGCCGGTTGCGTGACGCCGTAGGCCCGTGCGGCGGCGCTGAAGGACCCGGTCCGTGACACGGCCTGGACGTAGCGCAAAGCCTCGATGTTCACGGTGACGATTATTCCTTATGGGCGATAACCGACCGCTATACCTGCATTCGCCGAGATCCTCTACCGGGGCCCCGCGGGCCGCCCTACTGTCTGAGGCGTTCCCCCTGTACGCGGCCGTACCGACTCCGGTCCCCGGACGCCGGCGGAACACCTCTCCAGCACACGGGAAGGGCGCGGCGCCCTGTCCCCGCCCATGGGCGATGCGAGCCCCCGCGGCCCCGTGCACCCCCCACACGCACCAAGGAGCACGTCATGTCCAGCAGCACCCTTGACTTCACCGGGCGGAAGGCCGTCGTCGTCGGCGGCACCAGCGGCATCGGGCTGGCCGTCGCCCGCCTGGTCGTCGAGGGCGGCGGCACCGCCGTCGTCACGGGCCGTTCCGAGAGGAGCGCCGCCAAGGCGGCGGCCGAACTGTCCCGCCACGGCGACGCCACGGGCCTGGCCGCCGACCTGATCGACCGCGCCGCCGTGGACCGGCTGCGCGGCACACTGACCGAGGAGCACGCCGACGCCACGCTGCTCGTGAACTCCGCCGGGATCTTCGAGCCGAAGGCGTTCCTGGAGCACACGCAGGACGACTACGACCGCTACCAGGCCATCACCCGGGCCTTCTACTTCATCGCGCAGACCGTGGCCGGCAACATGATCGCCCGCGGCAGCAAGGGGGCCTTCGTCAACATCGGCGGCATGCTGGCCCACCAGGCCATGGCCGCCACCCCGTCCTCGGCGTACTCCGTGGCGAAGGCCGGGCTGCACTCCCTGACCCAGCACATAGCGATGGAGCTCGCGCCGTACGGCATCCGCGTCAACACGGTGGCGCCCGCGGTGGTCCGCACGGCGATCTACGAGGCGTTCATCCCGAAGGACGACATCCCCGCCGCCCTCGACGCGCTGAACCCTTCCACCCCCTCGGCCGCGTGGGGAACCCGGAGGACGTCGCTCCCACGGTGGCGTTCCTGCTGTCCGGCCAGGCGGACTGGGTGACCGGCGCGACATGGGACGTCGACGGCGGCGTCAGGGCCGGCCGCAACCAGTACTGAAAGGAGCCGACGTGTCCTACCACGAAGCACATACGCCCCGGAGGCCTTCAAGGCGTTCATGGCCTGGGACACCCAGGTCCTGCGCGGCAGCGACAAGGCCGTCCCGCCGAAGTACACCGAACTTATGCCGGTGGCGGTGGCGTTGACCACCCAGTGCGCGTACCGCATCGAGGCCCGTATTAAGGCCGCGCACGCCGCGGGCGCGACCCGGCGGGAGCTGGCGGAGACCGTGATGATCGCCGCGGCGCTGCGCGCGGGCGGCGGCTACGCGCACGGCTTCATGGCCATGAAGTTCTTCGACCAGGCCGAACGGACCCCCGCCCCCCGACACGTACGCGAAGGCCGCCGCCGGGATGCCCGGCGGCGGCCGTCGTCGCACAACTCGCCCTCGCACGCGGGTAGTCGTGCCCAGGAGCCGCCGGGCTCACCGCGAGTCGCAGACGACCCCGCGGCCCGTATCGCCGTCGCCTGGTGGGAACTAGTATCGCGGCCATGCCGAGCCCCGGGGAGAACGGCCGCAGTCACAGGGCGGCCCCGGCCCCCTGGCGGGCCACTGTGGTGGACCATGACCGTACGGTCGGCCGACCACCCGACGAGCGGACCCACACCGAAGGACAGCCGCTCGCACGGCGGGAAGGCGTACGCATCCACGGTGCGGTCGGGGAAATCAGCTGCGTCGACGCCTCGGGCCGTACCCGCTGGACCCAGCCCATCGCCGGACGTCCCAACGCCGCCCACTTCTCCGGCGGCAGGGTCCTGGTCACGACGGACTCCCTCGACTACACGCCCTGGGGTTTCCTCGGCCCGGCCCTGCTGCTCGACCTGGCGAACGGCGCCCTCATCGCCGAACTGCGCGGGGAACGTGGCGCGGCCCTCCGCGGCGGCCGCTTCCTGCTCGGCCTGGAGGGCTACTCGTTCTTCGACACCTGGGAGCACGACCGTGACGGCACCGTCGTGGACTCCTGGCGCAGCTACGGCCACTACGTCGTCGGCACCGGCGTCCGCGTGGTGGAGGCCGACCGCGCCCTGCCGACCCGCAGCCGGGTGGTCCGGTTGCTGCCCGGCGGTGGCATCGAACGCGGCCCGCAGCTCACCGACCCGCAGGTCCCGCGGCCACTGGTCCTGGAGGACGGCACCATCCTGGTCCTCGACGCCGGGGCGCTGCGCGCCGTCGACCGCCGACTGGAGCACACCGTGCTCGCCGAACTGCTGCCGGTCGACCCCGCCCGGCTCTCAGGCCACGCAGGGGCGTTGCGCCGTGACGGCGACCACATCACCGCGGTCATCGCCGAGCCCGACCCAGGTGATCCCACCCGGCACACCGTTCACACCTGGACCATCGCCCTCCACCCGGGCCCCTGACAGCGGCCCACACCTGCCGGCGCGGGGCCCGGCAGTGCTGCGCCAGGCCCCGCGCCGCGGGACGGGATGCGGTCAGCCCTCCTTGGCGAGGGCCGGGACGAAGCGGGCCGCGTCGATCGTTCCGACGCCGGTCGCCATGTCGTAGCCCTTCACCGCGGTGTAGCCGGTGACGCCCGCGTAGCTGTTGTTCGTGCCGTCCTTCACGTCCACGATTCCGGTGGACGGGTCCGTCGAGGAGCGTGCGTACAGCGAGTACAGGGCCTGGTGGATGTCGCCCAGCCGGTGCCCGGCGGCCTGGTCGGCCAGTGCCACGATGCCGGCGAAGAGCGGGCTGGCCTCGCTGGTGCCGACGTAGACGTCCCAGCCGACCCGCTTCGGGTTGAAGCTGGAGTACACCCAGGCGCCGCCCTTCAGGGAGGCGGACATGGACAGGTCGGGGGTGCCGCGGTGGTCGCCGACCCGCTGCACGCCGTTCTGGTACGAGGGGCGGGAGAAGACGTGGGACAGACCGCCGCCGCCGGCACCGGCGTCGTTGTAGACGCTGTCCGGCGCGATCCGGTCGCCCTTGGCGTCCAGGTGCAGCTGGGTGCCGCCGACGGAGACCACCAGCGGGTCGGCGGTCGGCCAGGCGTTGACCCGGTACGGGTAGTGGGATGTGCCGTCCGACGTGGTGTTGGTGGCGCCGCTGTCGCCGGAGGCGGCGACGAGGGTCACCCCGTGCTTCTGGGCGTCCTTGAACGCGTACCGCAGGTTCTCGATGCTGGAGAAGTCACCCCGGTTGAAACCGGGGAAGCTGTTCTCCGCCACGCCCCAGCTCTGGCTGATCACATCGCCCACGCCGCGGTCGATGAGGGCCTTCTCGGCGTCCATGACCTCGCGCAGGCCGGTGGTGCCGTCCCCGATGCGGCCGACGCCGGTCTCCGCAAGGACGATGTGCGCGTCGGGGGCTACGGCGTGCGCCATCTCGACGTCGAGGGTGGTCTCGCCGGCCCAGGCGATCTGGTCGGCGTCGCTGGTGTCGAAGCGTGGGACCTTGCCCCACTTGACGACGTCGACGTGGGTGCTCTTGATGCCGAAGCGGGCACTGTAGACGTCCAGGTCGTGCTGGACGGTGGGCGAGCCGAAGGGGTCGACGATCACAATCGTGCGGCCCTTGCCGGTGATGCCCGCCCGGTACAGCGGTTCGAGGTCGTACGCCTGGCGGAACTGGCTCGCGGAGTAGCAGGCGATCTGCCACTTCTCCCGGCACTCCGCGGTGGTCATCAGGTTGTGGGCCGCGTTCTTCGACTCCTGCCCGGCAGCGCGCGCGGGCTTGGCTCCCGGCGCCGGCCGCACGGGCGCGGCGACGGCGGCGGACCCGGACAGAAGCGTTGCCGCTGTCGCGACACTGGTGAGGCTGGTGATCCAAGCTGCGGCGACCGCAGTGCGCCGCCGCGCATGAATCCTGCGCATAGATGCTCCTCGTAGTGGACTAGACCACGTTCGGCCGTTGCCCGCGATCTCACTCCGAGGCGGCCCACAGGGCAAGGGAATGCCCGTGTGGGACTTGTCACTGCTTGGTCCGATTCGATGGTGTATGCCCGCACGGGCCGCGCCGCATGGAGGCGCGCACGGCGCAGGCTCGATCCGTGCGGGAACGGGACGTTGAGGTGTCAGGCTGCTTCTTGCCGGGCCGTTGTCGGGTTCACCCGATATCGCCGATATGGCACTTATGTGAGACGCCTCACGACGTGACCGTCAGTACTGAGCCGTCACCCGAAGACCGCATTACAGCGGGCGCACGGCGCGGAGCCGAAGACATAGGTCAGCTTGTGCGTGATGCCGGGCCGGCCGTCCGCAAGGACGAGACGGCGAGGGGCTGCGGCAGCAGCCAGCTCGCCGCAGTCTCGTTCATGTGCAGGCGGCCGTGCTCGCCGAACACAATGAAGTCCTCGGCTTCGCAAGCGGTACGGGGGCCCCAGACGTCGACGCCCTCGAAAATGAGGCGGGCGGCCAGCAAGTAGAAGTAGTCCGTGGGGGTATCGACGAGTCAGGGGTCCCGCAGAGCTTCCTCGATCAGTACCACGATCGCTGCGGCATGGGTCACCAGGAGATCCTCATAGCCGTACGGCTGATCCCCGATGGCCCCGGCTAGGGTCAGGGGAGGGGCATCCGTCGATCGGTCGCCGACTACTGACGCGCCAGCAGGGGCCAGAGCAGGCAGAGTCGCGTAGCTGGCCGAGGAGACGGTGCCCTGACACCACAACCGGGACCAGAGATCGTCCCACCAGCGGTGTTGTGCCTCCGGACCCACGGAAGCGAGCAGGGCCGGGACATCTTCCGCGGTGCCGTGGGCGTGGTGGAGCCGGGACCAGTCGGCCACGCTGATGATCTTAGACACCAGCAGAACTGGGGAGCGGTCAGTTACCGCACGGTCAGAATTCGCCGTCACGCACACCGAGTCGGAACGCCGCCCACTCCTCCGCGGTGAACCGCAGCGCCGGCAGTTCCCGATTCTCTGAATCCCGGACAGCAACGGCCCCTCCACCAAGGTCCGCGACCTCCACACACGTCTTCGTTCACCTGTTGGTGTAGCTGCTGGTGACCCAGTCGGCATCAGTCAGGTCAAGGGTGTACAGCTCAGCCTTCACGCCGTCCATCATGGGATCTCCCGTTGCTGCGGCATACACGATCTCCCCCCTCCAGCATCACTCCGACGGCCCTGACGTGCATCCCGCCCCCTCGCGGCCGACCGGGGGCCGCCAGGTGAGCTTCGCCGGTCGCGAAGTCTTCTGGCGCCTCGTGCGAGGTACCCCCGGCAGGATCCGGCCCTGCGCACACGGCTCCGGAGGCCGTTGCACCTTGCAGCATCCTTCCTGTTCAGCGCCTTGGATGGGGCTGAGGACCGTATATCGGTCCACGAGTGGTCCACGGCTCCTTAACGTGGTCGTGTGTGGTCGTTCGCGGATCCCTCCGTGATTCCGCCCGGTCGGGATGACGGCTGGGCCCCAAGAGCAACGGTCCGTTTTGGCGCGACCTTGCCTGGTTCGCTGCTCCTGCTGTGCAGCGTCGACCCGCGCCACACTCCACGTGCGCCCTCAACGCCGCATGTCACGCTGAGACTTCGTCTGGATCTTCCTGGTGACCTGACCTACCATCAAGTCGTGATCGGCAGTTCGTGGGGGGTGCGGTAGTGACGCAGGAGCAGTTCGGCTGGCTCTCTGAGGCCATATCAACCTTCGGTGCGTCGTGCAAGGACATGGTGAACGGCCCGGGCGACCCCGAGGCGTCCATCCGCCCGCCGATGCAGAAGCTCTTGGAGACTGTGGGCAGTCACGATGCCTTGGATGGCGTTCTGTGGCACTCCGAAACTCCTCTGCGTGACGTGGGTGTACGCCCCGACTATGCAGTCGAGGTGCATGGCGACATCGTCGGCTACATCGAAGTCAAACGTCCTGGTCATTCTGTTGATCCGGAAAAGTTCACGGGGCGCAACAAGAAGCAGTGGGAGCGACTGCGTGACCTGCCGAACGTGCTCTACACCAACGGCACGGAGTGGCGGCTCTTTCGCACCGGGGAGCAGATCGGCACTCCGGTCGTTTTCGAGGGCGACTTGGCCAGTGCAGGACGGTCGCTAACCGCTCGTGACCCCGCAGCATTCAACAGTCTCCTGAGGACCTTCCTCCACTGGGTTCCCGAGCCAATTCGCCATGCTTCGGCTCTGGTTCGGCGCACTGCGCCGCTGTGCCGCCTGTTGCGCGCGGCGGTCCTGGAGCAGTTGGAGTTCGAGAGTAGGTATGCGGCGGAGGGCGCGCGTCCCGAGGAGTTGCGGTTCACAGGGCTGAAGAATGACTGGCGCAGACTGCTCTTTCCGACGGCCGATGACGCCACCTTCGCCGACGGCTACGCCCAGGCAGTGACTTTCGCGCTGCTGCTGGCGCGCACCGAGGACATCTCCTTGAAGGGGGTGGGGCTGCATGAGGTTGGTCGGCGGCTGGATGCCGGGCATGCCTTGATGGGCAAGGCCCTTCAGCTCCTCACCGACAACATCACGGTGAGCTTCGAGGTCAGCCTCGATTTGCTCATTCAGGTGATTGACGCGGTTGAATGGGCGACGATTCGTAAGGGCCGACGGGACGCATATCTACACCTATACGAGTCGTTCCTGGAAGTGTACGACGAGAAGCTCCGACAGAAGAGCGGCTCGTATTACACCCCCCGCGAAGTGGTCGAGGAAATGGTGCGTCTCACCGAGGACGTGCTCCGTACCCGCTTGGGACGCTCGGACGGATATGCGGACGAGAGCGTGCGCATCGTCGATCCAGCCATGGGAACAGGCACGTACCTTCACGCGGTCATTGAACATGTCGCCGCCTGGGCGGCAGAAAACATCGGCCCCGGAGCAACGCCGGATGCGATAGGTGATCTGGCGAAGCGCCTGATCGGCTTCGAGCTGCAGATGGGGCCCTTCGCTGTCGCTGAACTGCGGACCTCGGATTTGCTTAAGCGGCATCAAGCGGTCGCACCGCCGGATGGGATGAAGCTTTTCGTCACCGATACGTTGGACGATCCGTATCTGGCCGAGGAAACCCTTGCCTCGACGTACGGAGTGATCTCTGAGTCTCGTAAACGGGCGAACCAGGTGAAGGCCAGCACGCCGGTTACCGTTGCCATCGGCAACCCGCCTTACGACGATAAGGCCAAGGGGCGCGGCGGCTGGGTCGAGAAGGGCACACCTGCCCAGGGCATGGCTCCGATCGAGGCCTTCAAGTGGCCTGGCAACGGCCGCTACGAGCACGTGCTGAAGAACCTTTACGTCTACTTCTGGCGCTGGGCGACGTGGAAGGTCTTCGACGCCCATCCCCAGGATCAGCAGGGAGTGGTTTGCTTCATCACACCCTCGGGGTTCACGACTGGACCGGGCGGGCGTGGCATGCGGGACTATCTGCGGCGCACCTGTGACGAAGGCTGGATTATCGACCTGTCTCCGGAGGGGCACCGGCCGGATGTGGCGAGTCGGATCTTCCCGGGTGTCGCACAGCCTCTGGCCATCTGCATCTTCGTCCGCACTAAAGACACCGACCCTAAGCGACCCGCCCGTGTCCACTATCGCGCCGTCCACGGCAAGCGAGGCGCCAAGTACCGCCAGCTCAAGGAGATCCGGCTGGACGACGACGGCTGGCAGGACACGCACGCGGATGCTATTCGCCCCTTCCGCCCAACCACCGAGACGGGGTGGGAGGACTACCCCGCTCTCGACGACCTCTTCCGCTGGGGAAGTCCGGGCATCAAGGCCAACCGCTCCTGGGTCAACGGCCCCAGCAAGCAGGTACTTGAGAAGCGCTGGGCGCGCTTGATCCACGAGAACGATCTTGCCAAGAAGGCGGAGCTATTCAAGGAGACTAGGGACCGTGCGTTGGATGCCAGTAGGGATCCTCTGCCTGGGCAGCCTGAACACACCCGGGAACTTGCGGTCGAAACAGACCTGGCGCCTGACCTGGTACGCATCGCTATGCGAAGCTTCGACCGGCAGTGGCTGATCTCCGATAGCCGTGTCATCGACTTCGCCCGGCCAGCGTTGTGGGAAGCCATGCAGCCGGATCAGCTCTTCCTGAACCAGCAGTCCTCGCACGAGATCGAGACCGGGCCTGCGATCGTCGCCACCTCCTTGCTCCCCGACACTCACCATTTCAACGGCCGCGGTGGCAAGATCATGCCGATCCTCCATCCGGACGGCACCCCCAACGTGCATCCGTTCCTTCTGGCGTACCTCGCTGCCGAACTTGGCATCGATGACGTCACGGTGCACGATCTGGCTGCATATGTGGCGGCTGTTGCCGGGCACGCCGGGTTCACCAAGCGATTCACCGAGGAGCTCCTCACCCCGGGCGTGCGGCTGCCGCTCACCCGTGATAGCGCCCTGTGGCACGAAGCGGTCCAACTGGGCAAGTACCTCTTGTGGGCCTCGACATACGGGGAGCGCTATGCCGATTCGGAAGATGACCGACCGGGCGGGGACGTCCTATTTCCGCTAGGCGATGCGCGCCGGCTGCGCTACGACCAGTACGTAGGGGCGGAAGTCCCCGCCGAGATCCGGTACGCCGAGATGACCGGTACCCTGCACTTGGGCGGCGGGCACATCAGCCCTGTCCCCGCCGAAGTGTGGAACTACGACGTCGGCGGCATGCAGATCATTAAAAAATGGTTCGGTTACCGAAAGGCCAACCCCAACAGCCGCAAAAGCAGCCCCTTGGACGACCTGCATGTCGAGTCTTGGCCAGCCGACTGGTCGCGGGAGCTCATGGAACTGCTTTCTGTGCTGCGCCGACTTGTTGACCTCGCGCCCGCCCAGCAGGACCTGCTCGATCGCGTCCTCGCCGCCCCCACGATTACTACCGCTGACCTTGAGAAAGTCGGCATCCTGCCGGTCCCTGACAAGGCCCGCAAACCCCATCGCTGCGTTGTGCTCCTCAAGGAGGCTGGCGAGGAAGCGTAGGGCCTGGTCAATGCGCCCAACGCTCCACGTATGCCATCGCCTTCGTCCTGCTCCATTCCCCGTTGGCGAGCTGGCGGAGCGCGTGCAGTTCTGCACTGAGTGAGGGTGCGCGTCGCTGGAGGTCGTCAGCGAAGGCGCTCACCTCGGTCAGGCGCGTTGAGAGTACGGCGCACTCGGCCTCGAAGTGCACTGCTCTTCCGCGCGGCGTGATGGCCAGGCGCTCCGCTCTAACCTCCAACAGTCCCATCCAGCTGAGAATTTGCACGTCGTCCGGGAGGCTCGCTTCTTCGAGGTCTCGGACCGCTACGGAGACCGGATCCGCATCGGGGTGTGGGACCTCGGCGAGCATGAGGTGTCGCAGAAGTTGGAGTTGGGAGGGGGAGAGAGCTGAGTGCACGGATGCATGTCTAGCAGTACGGGGCGTCAGTCTCGTGCATCGGGACAGCTGTCGCCCCAACTTCCACCTGAATCAGGTCGCTATTCCGGACTCGCTCGAGGCGCTGTGCGTGGGGCCCAACGGCGGCGTGGTAGACCAAGTGGTCGTCACTTTGGGAGCGAGGTTGGGGGACGTTGGGCCCGACCGGGGCATCGTTGCCCTGGGCACCTTGGGTCGTACGCACCCGGCGAACCTCGATTCCCGATGAGTCCCCACCCGTCACGGAAGTGGTACGCCCCGCGGCCCCCTCGATGGGAACTACGAACACAGCGGTCGCTGAGGTCTGCTGGGCTGGCCGAGAGGTCTGCGAGGATCACCGACGGTTGATGCCGGTCGTAACGGCCGCTGTACATCGCTGCTGCACTGCAACCGCTTTGGTGCGTACGGACAAGCGACAAGGCCCGACGAGTGGAAAGATTATGGGCTGTTGTCAGTGGTCACCCGTAGCATCCGAGCTATGGAGATCCGCAACTTCCTCTACGCGGTCGGTACCACCTTCGGGGTAGGCACCGACGCCAGCACAAGCACCGACGCGGCCCAGCTACTTCGGCGAGCGCCGGATGAGATTGGGCACTTGGTTCCGGCCGGCTACCTCGTTGAGGGTAGCCCGGGCAGGGGCAATGCCGCAGTCTGTCCATGGGTGTCGTTCTTTGATCCCGACGAGACAACCAGCGCTACCCGCGGCATGTATCTCGTCTACCTCCTCGCCGAGGACAGGAAGACATTCGCACTCAGCCTCAACCAAGGCGTCACGGAGATCACCAAGGCTCTAGGCGCCCGGCAAGCACGTAAAAAGCTCGCAGCACAAGCTGAAGCCATCAGAGAAGCCCTCCCGGTAGGAGCCCGGATGGGCTTGGACGCAACGATTGATCTCGGAGGCCGGTCAGGATTGCCGCGCTCCTACGAGGCCGGCAACCTCCTGGCCATCACTTACGACATAGCCGCCCTGCCTGACGAGCAGACGTTGCGCGCCGACCTCAGCCGTATGATCACTCTCTATCAAGACGCCTTGGCAGTGCGGGAGGAAGTTCGTCAAACCACGCGCGACACCATCGTCACCGTAGTCGAACAGCCACCTATCCAGTCGAGCGAAATTTTGCTGCACTTCGCTCCCAAGAGCGACAAAGAGTACGTCCAGGTTGTTACAGCACGGTGGCTACGCAAGAGCCGCAGCCACGAGACTCTCGTACATCAGTACGGTACGTTCCTGCGCAGTCAAGGTATCGAGGTGGGTACGAACGTCCACCCCCGAGACTTGGTTGTTATCGCCAACGGAACTCATTGGCTCGCTGAAGCTAAGTTCATCCGGCGTGGCAACGCCACGGGGGCTGTTCGTGAGGCCTTGGGGCAGCTGGCCACGTACGCCTTCTGCCTCTACCCGGAAGACGCACAGCCTCATAAGATGGCCTTGTTTTCCGAACCCATCGGCGACGTGTACACCCGACTCTTGGAACACCACGGCATCGCCGCAGTGTGGCGTACAGACGAGGGCTGGGCCGGATCTCCGTCCGCCCGGGCCGCAGAGCTTGCCTAGAATCCAGCCGCCAATGCCAATCCGGTGAGAGGTCGTGCCCCATCGCCTGAGCTCAACTGATAGACAAAAAGCTGTGGTTGCCAGGCGAGAACTCCGGGTGCAGGCATGGTCCGTCCAGTGTCGCAGATCAACTGGGGCCGCCCAGGTCAGATGGGTGAGGGAACCGTCACCCCCGGGCATCCCCTGTCATCGCTGGCCAACCTCGCACGGCCCAGGGACGGCCCAGAGCGCTTGAAGTTGTCTACTCACAGCCGAATCAGTTGACCCCTCGGCATCGCATCGATTCTACAAGCACCTTCTCAGGTAATATCGTAGAGCTTAGGCATGTGGGCGATGACGAGTACGGATTTGCCACTATCTCAACGTTCCGAAGAAATCGACGATCAGAGATCCGTGTACGACTTCCCTTTGCCACATACCAAGAGGCCGTCACATGGCATCGAGCGCGCCGCACTGTAATCGTCGAGGGCGAGGTAAATTATGGGACCGGAAGACGCCTAGTGGTCGAAGGGCCGGTCAGTTTTCGGCCGATTGATGAGATCTTGCTACCGATCCCTCAATAAACAATGGTCGCCCCCTACTCGCGAGTCTGAAAACGGTCGGTGGAGTCTCAGTGACTTAAGTCAAGCCAGCGGGCTTCGCATGCCAGATCGATAACGCCCGCGCTGGCCTGGCGAGTCGACTGCCGGCCTCATCTCAGGCGCATCGGCACCGACGCCCTGGCACCTGTTGGCGGAAGGTTCCGTTACTCTCCAACCGCGGATGGTCACGAGCTCCTCCACCTCCGCTGGCTGGCCGTACGTGGGGCCGGGCTTGGTGCCTTGGTGAGCAAGCAGCATAGGAAGCGTCTACCCCTGACCCCCAACCACGTGGTAGGTAGCAACCCGGTCGAGCTGCTGGTCGTGCGCTCACAGCCAGTCTAGATTTTTAGCCGCAGCTCGCGGATACTCATGTTGCCGTACTTTTGATCAATTCGGATGCGATTGCGGGGCAAGGTTTCATGGGAATAAGCGGGGACGACTTCGAGCTCGAAGCGCTCTTGAGTATCAATGAGGAGGAGGCCGAAGGTCGCAAAGAGCCAGCGCTGGAGCCAGAAGAAGAGCTCAGCGTGAAGAAGATCGAAGCAACCGGGTTGAGATTGGCAAGGAATGAACGAGATTTTCTTCGTTTTGAGGATAGAGAGAGACCTGACCGCAGGACTTCACGGCGCAGTTACTTTGTCGAACGAGGGAGTCTCGACAAAGTCGCTTCTGAAGTAAGCAACTACCAGGAAAGCGAAACCTACAGGGGGATCGTTAAAGCCGACGGATCATATATTGAATACCTTCTCACTAACCCTGGCAGCTTTCTTCCTTTTGGGCGACTTTTTGAGCGCCTAAAATGGAACCATGCACGGGTGGATTGCGGCCATGAATTCACCCCAAACATAATCCGAACCAGGCAAAGGGAGGTTCGTCCCGGTTTTCATGTCACATCACCAACTGGTGACGCATGCATAGAGATATCCAACATAAGCACTATCGCCGCGTTCAAACTATCCAAGGGGGGGCGATTTGCGCGGATCGACATGGTTGACTACACACTGAAAGTCCTTCTTTCGGCCGCTCCCGGCGTTGAAGCCGGGACAGGCACCGCACAGCGGATTGCCGACAGCCTTCTATTTGAACTTGACGCAAAGCATGGCCTAGCTCTGTCACTGATCCCCTGGGAACGAGGTCGAGTCCCTGGAGTGGCTCGCTTGGACGTCGCGACAGAAAACACTGTTTCATTCCCCGCAACCTCGATTCCAAGAGAAGTGGCCGCCCTTTTCGGTTTCGCTGCAGAGGCTTCCGACAATCCCCCCTTCGCTTTTCTTTCTTACTATCAGGTACTCGAGTACTACATGCCGCTAACGTCGAAACGCGAGGCCCTTAGGAGGATACGTCGGGAAATGCGAGACTTCGCATTTGATGTAGCAAACGATGCTTCCGTGCTGAGGATTCTCAATGCGGTGGAGAGGTCAAAGGGGCTCAGCGAAGAAGACGCGCTGAAAATTTTGGTACGCGACTGTGCACGTGAAGACAAGCTGAAGGAGTTCTTCGAGTCCGAAAAGACCGAGAAGCATTTCTCTTCAAAAGGACCCATAGTCGGCGTCCCTTCCGTAAATCTCAAGGCTACTAACGAGACCCTTGCCACTCAGGCCGCAAAGAGGGTGTACGCCTTGCGAAATCGAATCGTGCATGCCAAAGATGATCCCAAATACGCCGAGACGCCGCAGTTGCTGCCCAGAAGCGGGGAAGCCTACGCGCTGGTTCCGGACGTGCTACTTGCTCGGTTCCTAGCCTTGGAAACTATCGCCGACACCCAAGACTAGTTGCCGCGCTGGGACGGCTAGCGCCGTAACTCCGGATATAGATTCCGCAGGTAATTCGCAGAGGACGGCGGAGCGGCTTTGGGCTGGAGCTGCCATGGGGCGAGAGATCGGGGCCCGTACGCTGGCCGCGGATCGGGCTGGCTCCTTGCCTGCCCGCAATAGCCCGATGTGGGCCCCGATCTTCGAGGCTCGCCCCATGGTGGCTGCCTAAAGCCGCGGAGCCGACCGCCCCAGCCACCGTGGTTCTGACCTCGTGCCCTCGGGCCTACCTTGTGGGCGTGCGGCGGCGGGCGGCGCGCCGAGCGGGACGAAGGCGGGAGCGTGGGCGCGGCCGGACGTCGGCCGCGCGCCCGGCGGAGCGTGAGCGACGCCGGGTGCCTTGATGAGGTAGAGAAACCTGTAACAGCTCTGCTGGTTCAGTCGGCTGACCGGCCGTTGGTCAACTTCCTGCCGTCGTGTGCGCGGATGTGAGGCGCCTCGTTGCGCAGAGCATCTGCGATGCGGACTGCGTAGACCTCGCCCATGCTGGCGGTCACTTCGGCCGGCGTGAGCCAGGCAACGGCCGTGGACTCGTCGGAGACCTGTTCGTGGCCCCCTTCGGGCCGGCACCGGAAGACCAGGGCCACGACACCAAGGGTCATGTTCTTGTAGACGCCGGTCAGTCGCTCCACGTGGACCTTGATGCCGGTCTCCTCGTAGATCTCGCGGCGTACGCCGTCCTCGATGGCCTCCGCGCGTTCGAGTACGCCGCCGGGCGGCTCCCAGTTGCCATTGTCGGCGCGCTGAATCGCCAGGATGCGTCCGTCTTCGCGTACGACGACTCCGGCCACAGACACGGAGTGCAGCGGCGTTGACGGGCTCTGCGGCCGACTGTTACTCATGTACAGGAGGATAGGAGACTCTGAAGGACTATGGCGAGTAGCGCAGCTGCCTCTTCGGCGAAGGCAAAGTATCTCCAGATCGCGGACGACCTCGCGGCTCAGATCCGCTCGGGCGTCCTGGCCCCTGGCGATCCCGTTCCCAGTGAAACGACCTTGATGGAGCGGTACGGGGTGGCATCCGGCACCGTGCGCAAGGCCGTCGCAGAGCTGCGTGCAACGCAGTTGATCGAGACGCATCACGGCCGAGGGTCCTTCGTGAGGTCCCGCCCGCCGGTGCAGCGCAAGTCGTCTGACCGGTTCCGACGGGCCCACCGCAAGGCGGGCAAAGCTGCGTACCTGGCCGAAGCGGAGCAGTCCGGGGGGACTCCCTCTGTGAACGTGCTCTTCGTCGGTCCGGTGGAGGCGCCTGACGAGATCGCAGAGCGGCTGGACGTTCCCGCTGGCGGCCAGGTGCTGGCACGCAAACGCAGGTACTTCCGGGACGGCATCCCAACCGAGGAAGCGACCTCCTACCTGCCGTGGGACGTGGTCAAGGACATCCCCGAGATGTTCGCGGAGAACCCTGGCGGGGGCGGCATCTACGCTCGACTGGAAGAGCATGGACACGTGCTGAGGGAGTTCACCGAGACGGTCAGTGCCCGTCTGGCGACGAAGTCGGAGACTGGTGCGCTGGGCTTGAGCCCCGGGGCGCCGGTGATCCACCTCGTTCGCAACGCGTTCTCCGAGGTTGGCCGCGTCGTGGAGGTCTGCGACACCGTCATGGCCGCTGACCAGTTCGTTTTGGACTACCGCTTCCCCGCTGGGGACTAGTCTCCGGACCCTCCCGCAACCCGTCGCAAGATTCTTTCTCGCGGCGGGTTGACTCATGTACAGGAGTCGGGCACTCTTCTAGGCATAGCTCATGTACATGAGTGCATGAGCTCGTCTCTTCTAGAGGAGATGGCTGATGCCGTCGTTCAAGATCGACCTTTCGACCGCGGTGACGTTCGTGGCGACTGCGCCTACCCCGAAGCTGGTGAGCAAGCAGACCGGGGAGGTGGCGATCGACCGGGAGACCGGTGCGCAGCTCATGACCGTGGGCCTGCTGATCTCCGACGAGGGTGAGGGGAACCTGTACCAGGTGACCGTGCCCTCGACCGGGGTGGAGGCGACGCTGACGCCGGGCACTGTGGTGTCGGTGATCGGCCTCAAGGCCCGGGACTGGGAGAACACGTTCAACGGTCAGACCCGGCACGGGATCTCGTTCCGCGCGGTGGCGATCACGGCGGGTGCCTGAGCCATGGTGGATGTGGCGACGCTGATCGAGATCGGCACCCCGCTGGTGGGGGCTGCCGGCGGCCTGGGCTACGCGAGGGTGAAGGCGCCTGGTGTGTACTGGTCGCTGGTGGGTCTGCCGGTCGCGTTGGGCCGGTTCCACTTCACCTACGCCTCCACGATGGATGTGTGCGGGCTGACGGTGGCGCCGTCCCGGCTGCGAGCGTTCATGGTCCGCAACGTGGCTCGTCGTGAGGTGCAGCCGGTCCCGCCGAAGATCCGCCGCGTCGCCGGCTCCGCCACCGGCATGCGGGTTCGCCTCCGGCTCCCCGCCGGCCTGGAACCCGATGACGTCGCCGCGGCCTCGAACCGGCTCCGGCACGCCTGGGGCGTCCACGCCGTCCACGTGGCCGAGATCAAGCCCGGCGTCGTGGAGCTCCGCATGACCGGCTACGACGTCCTGCGCACGGTGCGCATGCCGCGTCGCCTGCCGTCCGGCCCGATGGTCGTCCCGGTGGCGCTGCGGGAGGACGGAACCGCGTTCGCCCGGAACTACCGCGAGATCCCCCACGCCCTCACGCTGGGGGCGAATCAATCGGGCAAGTCGATGTATCAGCGCAACCTGATCAAGCAACTCGCCAAACTCCCCGTCGCCCTGGTCGGGATCGACTGCAAGCGCGGGGTGGAACAGACCCCGTACGCGCCGCGCCTGTCGGCCCTGGCCACCGACCCGGAACAGGCTGCCGGCCTGCTGGACGCCTTGGTGGGGGAGATGGAGTCCCGCTTCGATCTCCTCAAGGACTACCAGGGCACGGCCCTCACGGTGCCGAACGGGGAGATCACCAGCGACATATGGGGCCTGCCCGCCGCGGTGCGACCCGTGCCGGTCGTCGTCCTGGTCGATGAGGTCGCGGAACTGTTCCTGACCGCCACCAAGAAGGATGAGGAACGCCGGGACCGCATGGTCACCCAGTTGATCCGGCTCGCGCAGATGTCCCGCGCGGTCGGCATCTACCTGGAGATCTGCGGCCAGCGCTTCGGCGCCGAACTCGGCAAGGGCGCCACCATGCTCCGCGCACAGCTCACCGGCCGCGTGGTCCACCGCGTCAACGACAAGCAGACCGCCGAAATGGGCCTGGGCGACATCTCACCCGAAGCGATGCACGCCGCAACCGCGATTGCTGCCGACCGGCCGGGGGTCGCGGTCGCGGGTGACGCCTCCGGGGGCTGGACCCACATCCGCACCCCCCTGACCTCGATCACCGACACCGCCGCGGTCTGCCGCGCCCACGCTCACCTGGTCCCGGACCTGCCCGCCCTGGATCCCTTCCGGCCGGACGTCCCGCCGATCCTTGCGCCGGCTGACGCGCCGCCGCTGGCCCGGCCCCGCCCGGTCACCGAGTAACCCGCACTCCCCGCAACCCGGTTGGCGTGACCGCTTCGCGCCAGGTCCCTACCCCACCCATGCCAGAACCCGGAAGGAGTGATCCGTCATGGCCGCTCGCAAGACCGCCCGCCGCCCGGCCGCGACCGAACCCCCGAAGTGCCCGGACTGCCAGGACGGCGAGACCACCGAAACCGTCCGCGTCGGCTCCCGCAAGGGCCGCGAGACCGGCGACCGGCAGGCCGCTCTGTGCCTGACCTGCTTCGGCACCGGCACCGCCCCGTCCTGACCCCCAACGCCCCCTGGTGCCGGGCGGCCAGAGAACCCGTTCCCCGCCCGGCCCCGGGACCAACCCGAAAGGAGGTGACCCGGTGTCCCGCCCCAACCGCTTTGACCCCGTGCTGATTCAGGCCGTGATCGCCGGTGCGCTGTCCTTCGCCCACCTGCACGACATCGCCGAAGCCGCCGGCCAACACGGCTGGAAAGCCTGGGCCTACCCCGTCTCCGTCGACCTGCTCCTGGTCGCCGCCTGGCGCCGCATGCGCATCCTCCGCGCCGCCGATCGTCCGGCTCGCGCCGCCTGGACCTGGTTCGTCATCGCCCTGACCGCGTCCCTCGGGGCGAACATCTCCACCGCCGGGCTGCTCGACATGAACGCCGTCCCGGCCTGGCTGCGCATCCTCGTCGCCGGCTGGCCCGCCCTGGCCTTCCTCGGCGGCACCCTCCTCGCCCACACCCACACACCGGCACCCGACCCGACAGCGGACCCCGCCACGGACACCGTGCCGGTGCCTCAAGCGACCCCGGTCCCGGCTGCGGAACCTGCTCCAGAGGTCACGGTCGAACGCGCCCCTGATCACACGCCCGAACTCCCCTCCGCTACGCCGCCGGAGACCGCTCCCGTACTGGCGCCGGTGTCCTCGCCTTCTGTGCCGCCGGCGCTGCTGGCGCATGCCCGGAAGGTCGCCGACAGCCACCACGCCGCCACCGGCAACCCGATCGACACCGCGACCCTGCGGACCCGCCTCGGCGTCCCGCCGGCCCTGGCCGACGTGATCGCCGCCCAACTCGCCTGAAAGGAGACCCGATCCCTATGTCGCGCCCGAACCGCTTCTACGACGTGATCCGCATCGGCCCCGTGCGGGTCGGCAGCTACTACGACGGCCGCGGACGCACCCGCCACTCAGCCGCCTGCACCGCTCCCGGCTGCGGCTTCTCCACCGACTACCGCGACCGATCCGGCGCCGAACTCGCCGCCCGCACCCACCGCTGCCAGCCCTGAAAGGAGATGACCCACCGTGCGCTACCCCGACGCACAACTGCGAGCCAACCACCGCCCGTCCGAGCTGATCCCGCCCGGCGTCCACCCCGGACAGGTCGTCGTCATCCAGGCCGCCCCGCCCTCCTACGCCGGGAAGATCCTGCTCACCCTCACCGTCAGCGCCGGCACCGCCCTGGTCATCGTCGTCCTGGCCTTCGCCCTCCAGACGATCGCCGCCGCCGCTGCCGCGGCCATCCCCACCGTGGGCGGCGCATCCGTCTCGATCAACCTCGCGCGCAAGCGCTGACCGGCCCCCGGGACGGCTTCCGTCGCCAAACATCCGCCGCCCCGGGGACCACTGCCCCTTCCTGATCCAACAGACCCGAAAGGGACCCTCATCATGCCCCAGCACGCCCCGAACCGGCCTGTCTGCCGCGACTGCGACGGCTTCCCCGTCGTCGCCATCACCACCGGCACCCGCCTGACCGATGGAACCCGCGCCACCCTCCGGATCCTCTGCCCCGGCTGCTACGGCACCGGCCTTGCCCACTCCGCCCGCATCCTCGCCCGGACCGGGAGGTGAGCGACTTGACCGACACCGCCACCGCGGCGGGCCTGGACCCGGCCACCCTCGCAGACCTCCTGCGGGTGGCCGGGGCTCCGGACTTCCACCGCTGGCAGGAACAGATCCGCCGCACCGGCGGCTGCTCCGATCCCATCCACCTGACCGGCTACACCAAAACCCTCGACCGGGCCACCGGCCACGTCCTCCACGCCTACTCCACCGACACCGAACCCGGCGGACGGCTCCGCGTCGCCTGCGGCAACCGCCGCGCCTCCCGCTGCCCGTCGTGCGCCTGGACCTACGCCGGCGACACCTACCACCTCATCCGCGCCGGCCTCACCGGCGACCCGAACAAGGGCACCCCCGCCACCGTGCGGGTCCACCCGAAGGTGTTCGCCACCCTCACCGCCCCCTCCTTCGGCCCCGTCCACAACCGCCCAACCTCAGGCCGCTGCCGATGCGGCACGGCTCACCGTGAGGACGACACTGCGTTAGGCACGCCCCTCGACCCCGAGTCGTACGACTACGCGGGCGCGGTGCTGTGGAACAACCACGCCTCCGACCTGTGGCGGTACTTCACCATCTACCTCCGCCGCGAGATCGCCGCCCGCGCCGGCCTCACCCAGACTGCCGCCCGCGAACAGTCCCGGGTCTCCTTCGGCAAGGTCGCCGAATACCAACGCCGCGGCGCCGTCCACTTCCACGCCGTCGTCCGCTTCGACGGCCCAGACGGACCCGACACCGAACCCCCACCGTGGGCGACCCTCGACCTCCTCACCGACGCCATCCACGCCGCCGCACGCCGCGGCGCCGTCCCCGTCCCCGCTGCCGGCAACTACCCCGCCCGCACCCTGACCTGGGGCACACAGCTCGACATCCAGCCCATCCGCTCTGCCGACGCTGGCACGGACGGGGAACTGACCGAACAAGCGGTGGCCTCCTACGTGGCCAAGTACGCCACCAAAGCCGCCGAAACGACGGGGACCGTTGATCGCCGGGTCGGTAACCGCGAAGCCCTCGAACTCCTCGGCGTCCCCCCGCACCCGCGGCGGCTGATCGAAGCCTGCTTCGACCTCCACCGCCTCTACCCCGACCGCAAGCTCCTCGACTGGGCCCACATGCTCGGCTTCCGCGGCCACTTCTCCACCAAATCCCGCCGCTACTCCACCACCCTCGGCGCGCTGCGCCAGGTCCGAGCCGACTACCGCGCCGCCCAACAACGCGAAGCCCTCGGCCTACCCGACCCCGACGACTCCCCAGAGGCCACCACCCTCGTCCTCGCCCACTGGGCCTACGCCGGCCACGGCCACACCCCCGGCGAATCCTGGCTCGCCGCCACCATCCACCACGAGATCCAGCTCAACCGCGAAACCGCCCGAGAAGCCCTGCAAGACCTGCACGCCACGGAAGGAGCCGCAGCGTGAAAGACGAATTGATGACCGTCCCGCAGATCCTTGCCGAATTGGGAGGTGTCTCACGCCGTACTTTCTACCGCTGGCGCGAACTGGGGCAGGGTCCCGACGCGTTCAAGCTGCCCAACGGGGAGCTGCGGGTCTGGCGCAGTGACTTCATGGCGTGGCTGCGCCGGCTGGAGGCGACCGCCGCGTGAAGTCTCTCGACGTGAAGGTGTGGGCCGTTCGTAAGCGGAACACCAAGACGCCTTCCTACAACGTGCGCTGGTCCGTGGGGGGCCAGGTCTTCTCGGATACCTTCCGGACCAAAGGGCTCGCCGAGAACTTCCGCTCCAAGATCCTGCGGGCGGCCCATGATGGGGAAGAGTTCGACTCTGGCAGCGGTCTACCTGAGTCCATGGCCGAGAAGAAGTCCACGTTGACCTGGTACGACTTCGCGCTCAGGTATCTGGCGATGAAGTGGCCTCACGCCGCGCCGAATACGCGGGTCGGGATCAATGAATCCCTGGCAGCGGTGACCGTGACGCTTCTGGACGATCGTCTCGGCCGGCCGCCGGAAGAACTGCTTCGGAAGGCTCTACGGAACTGGGCTTTCGTTCTGCCGGGGCCGAATGATCGGGAACTGCCTGCGGAGATGGCCAACGCGCTGCACTGGGTGTCAAAGGCATCACGTCCGCTGGCCGACCTCGGGGACCCGGTGATCGGCCGTGCCGTACTCGATTCCCTCAAGCTCAAATTGGATGGCACTGCCGCGGCGGCCGAGACCGTGCGCCGGAAGCGACGGACGCTCGTCAATGCCATGCATTACGCGGTCGACCTGGGCGCGTTTCCGGAGAATCCGCTCGCCGGCGTCCGGTGGCAAAAGCCCAAGGTTTCCAGCGAGGTAGATCCCCGGGTCGTCGCCAATCCTCACCAGGCCCGCGCCTTGCTGTACGCCGTGTCGTACATCGGCGGCTACCGACGTGCCCGCGGCCGGCGCCTGGTCGGCCTGTTCGCAGCGATGTACTTCGGGGGCCTGCGCCCGGCCGAAGCGGTCGGCCTCGCCGATACCGACCTTGTCCTCCCCGCCACCGGATGGGGCTCCGCCCTGCTCCACCGCACACGCCCGAGCGTCGGCAAGCAGTGGACGGATACGGGGGAGAGCCACGACGACCGCGGGCTGAAGAACCGGCCCGCTGAGGACGTGCGCCGGGTGCCGCTTCCCCCGCAGCTGGTGGTCATCTTCCGGGAACACCTCGACACCTTCGGGACGGCCAGCGACGGGCGCCTGTTCTTCAGCGAGGGCGGGGGAGTGGTTTCCTCATCCTCCTACTACCGGGCGTGGCAGGAGGCTCGGCTACTGGCGCTGCCGCCGGCTGTGGCCGCCTCACCGCTCGCCCGGCGTCCCTACGACCTGCGGCACTCGGCGCTGTCGACCTGGCTGAACGCCGGCGTGGACGCCACCGAGGTTGCCGAACGGGCAGGCAACAGTGTGGAGGTGCTGCTGAGTCGGTACGCCAAGTGCATCGACGGCCGGCAGGAGGTGGCGAACCGCCGGATTGAGGACCTGTTGCGCGAGTACGAGTGACGTCCCGCGGACTTCTGCGATCCTGGCCCCTGGACCTGTCCAGGGGCCTTCGCCGTTTTCGGGCGCTGACCTGGGCTGATGGCCCAAGATCCTGTCCACGTACTGTCCACAGACCCCGCCCTACAGCCACTTTCGGCGGCACACGCCTGCGCATACGCAAAGACCCCGCACTCAGCGTCTTGGCTGGTGGCGGGGTCTTTTGGCACCTCGTGCGAGGTGCCCCCGGCAGGATTCGAACCTGCGCACACGGCTCCGGAGGCCGTTGCTCTATCCCCTGAGCTACGGGGGCGTGTCGTCCGCCTCGGCGGTGACGGGTGAAACCTTACCAGTACGCAGGGGGTGACCGTGTACAGGGTTTCCCGGGGCGTCGGGCCCGCGTCGGCCCCATGCCCATCCGGCGTCAGGCCCGCGTCGACACTGCCACCTCCCGTCCCCCGGTCGGGGAAGAAGTGGGGAAAACGCGGACGCATCCCATGTCGCGCGCCTAGGCTTCACTGTGTGCCGGGCGCGTCCGGCCGGGTGCTTGTGGTCGACGACAACAAGGTCATCCGGCAGTTGATCAGGGTCAATCTCGAGCTGGAGGGCTTCGAGGTCGTGACCGCGGCCGATGGTGTCGAGTGCCTGGACGTCGTGCACCGCGTGCGCCCGGATGTCGTCACCCTGGACGTGGTCATGCCGCGCCTGGACGGGATACGGACCGCGGCCCGCCTGCGTGCCGATCCGCGCACCCGCGAGGTCCGCATCGTCGTGATCAGCGCCTGCACCCAGGCCGAGGTCGAGAGCGGTGTCGCCGCCGGCGTGGACGCCTTCCTGGGCAAGCCGTTCGAGCCCGCCGACCTGGTCCGTGTCGTCCGCGCCCTCGCCGCCGGCCCCGGCAGGACCGGCGAAGAGGAAGAGGCCCCCGCCGCCAGCCCCGGCGGCGCCTGACCGAAGGCGCCCGACGGGTGAAACCGGTTCGCGTGGCCACCCCCCTCCTCGCCTAGGCTTGCCAGCGTGACCCCCGCCGAGCTCTCCCGCACCGTGCTGAGCGCGGTGCGCCGTGCCGTCGAGGCCGATGAGCTCCACCTCGCGGGGCCCGTCCCGGACCGGGTTGTCGTCCGCCGGCCGCCCCGCCCCGGATGCGGGGACTGGGCCACCAACGTCGCCCTGCAACTGGCCCCCCTCACCGGCGCTCCGCCCCTCGCCGTCGCCGACGTCATCCGGGGCCACCTGGCCGCCCTCCCCGGCATCGCGCGGGTCGACGTCGCCCACCCCGGGTTCCTCAACATCACCCTCGAAGGGGACTCCTACGACGCCCTCGTCGGCCTCGTCCGCGAGCAGGGCCCGCGCTACGGCATCGGACACCACCCCGCCCCCGCCCCCCAGGGGCACGCCGACGCCCGCGCCAACGCCTTCGCCGCCGCCCTGCACCGGCTCCACGCTGCCACCGGCATCGCCCCGCCCGCCCGCCGCCCGCACCCCGTGCGGGAAACGGCGGACGACCTGCTGCGCACCCTCGGCCCCGACGCCACCGCCTGGGCCCTGCTGCGCCCGCCCGCCGAGGACGCCCCCCGCACCGACCCCGCCGAGCTCCTCGCGCAGCGCGAGAGCAACCCCCTGTTCCGGGTCCGGTACGCTCACGCCCGGGCCCGGGCCCTGCTGCGCAACGCCCACGATCTGGGCATCGGCCCCGGTGCGACCGAGGACCTCCGCCACCCCGCGGAGGCCGAACTGCTCGGCCTGATCGCCGACTTCCCCCGCACCGTGCAGGCCGCGGCCCGGCACGGCGCGCCGGACCGGCCGGCCCGGCACCTCGAGCACACCGCGGACGCCTTCCTCCGCTTCCACGACACGTGCCCGGCGCTGCCCAAGGGCGACGAGAAACCCTCGGCCGTTCACGGCACCCGGCTGGCCCTCGCCGACGCCGCCGGGACCGTGCTCGCCAACGGCCTGACCCTGCTCGGCATCAGCGCCCCCCGACACCTGTGACAGCAGAGAGCACCCGACGATGAGCCGTTCCGCACACCCCGCAGGCCCCCGCTACGCCGACGTCCTCCCCGAGGGCCACTACGCCGCGCCGCCCGCCGACCTCAACGCCCTCGACCCGCGCGTATGGGCCCGTACCGTCACCCGGGACGCCGGCGGCGTCACCACCGTGGGCGGGCTGGACGTCCGGCAGCTGGCCGAGGAGTTCGGCACCCCCGCCTACATCCTGGACGAGTCCGACTTCCGGGCCCGCTGCCGCGCCTGGCGCGAGGCCTTCGGCGACGGCGCCGACGTCTTCTACGCCGGCAAGGCGTTCCTGTCCCGCGCGGTGGTGCGCTGGCTGCACGAGGAGGGCCTGAACCTCGACGTCTGCTCCGGCGGCGAACTCGCGGTGGCCCTGTCGGCCGGCATGCCCGCCGAGCGCATCGCGCTGCACGGCAACAACAAGAGCGGCGAGGAGATCCACCAGGCCGTCGAGGCCGGGGTGGGGCGCATCGTGCTGGACTCGTTCCAGGAGATCGTCCGGGTCGCGGACGCCGCGCAGCGCCTGGGCCGGCGGCAGCCGGTGCAGATCCGCGTCACGGTCGGCGTGGAGGCGCACACCCACGAGTTCATCGCCACCGCCCACGAGGACCAGAAGTTCGGCTTCTCCCTCACCGGTGGCGACGCCGCCGAGGCGGTGCGCCGCGTGCTGCGCCTGGAGTCGCTGGAACTGGTCGGCATCCACTCCCACATCGGCTCGCAGATCTTCGACACCTCGGGCTTCGAGGTGGCCGCGCACCGCGTGATCGGGCTGCTGAAGCAGATCCGCGACGAGCACGGTGTGGAGCTGCCCGAGATCGACCTCGGCGGCGGCCTCGGCATCGCGTACACCGCGGACGACGACCCGCGCGAGCCGTACGAGATCGCCAAGTCGCTGGGCGAGATCGTCGCCCGCGAGTGCCGGGCGGCGGAGCTGGCCGCGCCGCGGCTGTCGGTGGAGCCGGGCCGGGCGATCGTGGGCCCGACCGCGTTCACCCTCTACGAGGTGGGCACGATCAAGCCGCTGGAGGGGTTGCGCACGTACGTCAGCGTGGACGGCGGCATGTCGGACAACATCCGCACGGCGCTGTACGACGCCGAGTACAGCGTCGCCCTGGTGTCGCGCAGCAGCGACGCCGAGCCGATGCTGACGCGGGTCGTGGGCAAGCACTGCGAGTCCGGCGACATCGTCGTACGGGACGCCTTCCTCCCCGCCGACCTGGCCCCCGGCGACCTGCTGGCGGTGCCCGCGACCGGGGCGTACTGCCGCTCGATGGCGAGCAACTACAACCACGCGCTGCGGCCGCCGGTGGTGGCGGTCGGGGACGGCGCGGCCCGGGTGATCGTCCGGCGCGAGACGGAGGAGGACCTGTTCCGTCTCGACGTCGGCTGACGTGGAGTCCCGTACAGAAAAGGCTTGGTCTCGCGATCCGGACACGGCGTGGAATCTCCCGTCCGGTGCGTGAGACTGGGACCGTCCAAAGAGCTCGAAAGAGCCGAAAACGCGAAGCGAGGTCGGATGATGCGTACGCGTCCGCTGAAGGTGGCGCTGCTGGGCTGTGGAGTGGTCGGCTCCGAGGTGGCGCGCATCATGACGACGCACGCGGACGACCTCGCCGCGCGCATCGGCGCACCGGTGGAGCTCGCGGGCATCGCGGTGCGCCGTCCGAACCGGGTGCGCGCGGGGGTGGCTCCCGGGCTGCTGACCACGGATGCGACGGCCCTGGTCAAACGCGGGGACATCGATGTGGTCATCGAGGTCATCGGTGGCATCGAGCCCGCCCGCTCGCTGATCACCACGGCCTTCGAGCACGGCGCGAGCGTGGTCTCCGCCAACAAGGCGCTGCTGGCCGCGGACGGCACGGCGCTGCACGCCGCGGCCGTCGAGGCGGGCGTCGACCTCTATTACGAGGCCGCGGTCGCCGGTGCCATCCCGCTGATCCGCCCGCTGCGCGAGTCGCTGGCCGGCGACCGGGTCGACCGGGTGCTCGGCATCGTCAACGGAACGACCAACTTCATCCTCGACAAGATGGACTCCACGGGCGCGGGCTACTCCGAGGCGCTGGACGAGGCCACCGCGCTGGGGTACGCCGAGGCCGATCCGACCGCCGACGTCGAGGGCTTCGACGCGGCCGCCAAGGCCGCGATCCTGGCGGGCATCGCCTTCCACACCCGGGTGACGATCGGCGACGTGCACCGCGAGGGCATCACCGAGGTCACCGCGGGCGACATCGCCTCGGCCAAGGAGATGGGCTGCACGGTCAAGCTGCTGGCGATCTGCGAGCGCAGTGCCGACGGCAGTTCGGTGACCGCCCGCGTGCATCCGGCGATGATCCCGCTGACCCACCCGCTGGCGAATGTGCGCGGTGCCTACAACGCGGTCTTCGTGGAGGCGGCGGCCGCCGGCCGGCTGATGTTCTACGGTCCCGGCGCGGGCGGTTCGCCGACGGCGTCCGCGGTGCTGGGCGACCTGGTGGCCACCTGCCGCAACAAGCTGGCGAACACCACGGGCCCGGGGGAGTCGGCGTACGCGCGGCTGACCGTGCGCCCGATGGACGACGTGGTCACGCGCTACCACATCAGCCTGGACGTGGCCGACAAACCGGGTGTCCTGGCCCAGGTGGCCACGGTGTTCGCCGAGCACCAGGTGTCGATCGACACCGTCCGCCAGCAGGGCAGGGAGCAGGCCGGCACCGACGACGGCGGACGTGTCGCCGTCGACGGCGGTGAGGCGTCCCTCGTCGTCGTCACCCATCGCGCACCGGACGCCGCGCTCGCGGCCACCGTCGAGGCCCTGCGCAAACTCGACACCGTACGGGGCGTCGCCAGCATCATGCGCGTCGAAGGGGAGTGATCCAGCGATGAACGCAGTCTCGGCCGTCCGCGGCCCCGCCACCCACCAGTGGCGCGGCCTCATCGAGGAGTACCGGGAGCGTCTGCCGGTCACCGCGCGGACCCCGGTGGTCACCCTGCTGGAGGGCGGCACACCGCTGGTGCCCGCCCAGGTGCTGTCCGAGCGCACGGGCTGCGAGGTGTACCTGAAGGTCGAGGGCGCCAACCCCACCGGTTCGTTCAAGGACCGCGGCATGACGATGGCCATCTCCAAGGCCAAGGGGGAGGGCGCGCAGGCGGTCATCTGCGCCTCCACGGGCAACACCTCCGCGTCGGCGGCGGCCTACGCGGTGCGCGCCGGGATGGTGTGCGCGGTGCTGGTGCCGCAGGGCAAGATCGCGCTGGGCAAGATGGGCCAGGCGCTGGTGCACGGCGCGCGCATCCTCCAGGTGGACGGCAACTTCGACGACTGCCTCGACCTCGCGCGCGGACTGTCCGACAAGTACCCGGTGGCGCTGGTGAATTCGGTGAACCCGGTGCGCATCGAGGGCCAGAAGACAGCCGCGTTCGAGATCGTCGACGCGCTCGGCGACGCTCCCGACATCCATGTGCTGCCGGTGGGCAACGCGGGCAACATCACGGCCTATTGGAAGGGGTACCGCGAGTACTCCCGGGACGGCATCTCCACCCGCAACCCGCGGATGTGGGGCTTCCAGGCCCTGGGCGCGGCCCCGATCGTGCTGGGCCACCCGGTCCTGAAGCCGCAGACGATCGCCACCGCGATCCGGATCGGCAACCCGGCGTCCTGGCGGTACGCCGAGGAGGCGCGGGACGAATCCGGCGGTCTCATCGACTCGGTGACGGACCGTCAAATCCTGTCCGCCTACCGGCTGTTGGCCGCGCAGGAGGGCGTCTTCGTGGAGCCGGCCTCCGCCGCGAGCGTCGCGGGACTGCTCAAGGCGGCCGAGGAGGGCAGGGTCGACCCGGGCCAGCGCATCGTCTGCACCGTCACCGGCAACGGCCTGAAGGACCCGGGCTGGGCGGTGGAGGGCGCGCCGCAGCCGATCGTCGTCCCGGTCGACGCCGACGCGGCCGCCGACCGGCTCGGGCTGCTCTGACCCGCTCCGGCAGCAGGGGCGCACGGTCCCGCTCGCGACACGCATCACGCGCTGTCCGTGCGCCCTATGTCGCAGCAGAACCTTCCTTCGATAGGCTGGCTTCACACCGGCGCCACTGCACGCCGTTCTGGCCCATGCCAATGGCATCGTCCCCGAGCAGGGGACGGTCCTGGTACGGTCCCCCAAGTCCCCGCCCCCGTACGGCAACGATGCCCTCGTGCCGCGGGGCGGAACGCACTTGAAGCAAGGAGAGTCATCGAACGATGGCCGGACCCGCCTTCCGCGCCGCCGCCGTCCGAGTGCGCGTCCCCGCGACCAGCGCCAACCTCGGACCGGGCTTCGACGCCTTCGGCCTGGCCCTCGGGCTCTACGACGACGTCGTGGTCCGGGTGGCCGACTCCGGTCTGCACGTCGACATCGCCGGCGAGGGCGCGCAGACGCTCTCCCGCGACGAGAACCACCTGGTCGTACGGTCCCTGCGGACCGCCTTCGACCTGCTGGGCGGCCAGCCGCGCGGCCTGGAGGTCGTCTGCGCCAACCGCATCCCGCACGGCCGCGGCCTCGGCTCCTCCTCCGCCGCCATCTGCGCCGGCATCATGGCCGCCCGCGCGGTGACGATAGGCGGCCAGGAACGGCTCGACGACGCCGCCGTGCTGGAGCTGGCCAACGAGATCGAGGGCCACCCCGACAATGTCGCCGCCTGTCTGCTCGGCGGCTTCACCCTCGCCTGGACGGAGGGCGGCTCCGCGCACGCGGTCCGGATGGACCCCGTGGAGTCGGTCGTCCCGGTGGTGTTCGTGCCGTCGAGGCCGGTGCTGACCGAGACCGCGCGGGGACTGCTGCCGCGCACCGTTCCGCACGTGGACGCCGCGGCCAACGCGGGACGCGCCGCACTGCTCGTCGAGGCCCTGACCAGGCGCCCCGAGCTGCTGCTCCCCGCCACCGAGGACCGGCTGCACCAGGAGTACCGGGCGCCGGCGATGCCCGAGAGCGTGGCGCTGGTGAACCTTCTGCGCGCGGAGAGCGTCCCTGCTGTCATCTCCGGCGCGGGACCGACGGTGCTGGCGCTGGCGGCGGAGGACACCGCCGACAAGGTCTCCCTGCTCGCGGGGGAGGGGTGGGCGGCCAATCGCCTGACCCTCGACGCGGCGGGGGCGAGTGTGCTGCCGCTCGCCGTGGGGCAGTGACACGATTGCCGGTCGAAGAGAGGGGGAATGTTTGGTGGATCGGGTAGTGTTAATCTCATTGCTGCACTCGCGGACTCAGGTACTCAACCACTGTTCCTGTTGTCCGGGTGCTCTGTGTCCCGCATCGGGACCGCCATTCTTCCGGGAGCCTCCCACACCGCATAGGCAGCCTGCCTGAGCAGTGCCGAGCACGCTCCGGAGTCGGCGCGGGTGACATTTCACCCGAGAGTGAACTCTCACCTCGCCGGAACTGTGTTTTGACTCGTTCCATTATTTCTCCGCCATCAGGCGGACCACCGCCCCGGGTCCGGACAGTCATATGGACCGGATCCGGACAGCACAACCGGTCGCCGAGCCAGACAGGCCGACGTCCGCTCCAGGGAAGGACCCTTCGTGAGCGACACCACCGATCTGATGGGCGTACGCGCAGACAGCCCTGTCGCCGCGTCCGATGCTGCCGCGCCTGCCACCGGTGCTGCCACTGCCCCCGCCGCGCGGCGTCGCCGCGCGGGTACCGGTCTGGAGGGCATGGTTCTCGCCGAGCTGCAGCAGCTCGCCTCCGGTCTGGGCATCAAGGGCACCGCGCGGATGCGCAAGAGCCAGCTCATCGAGACCATCAAGGCCGCGCAGTCCGGCGGCCCCAAGGCCACTGCCGGCGAGGGCGCCGAGCCCGCCGCCGACAAGCCGAAGCGCCGCGCCACCTCCCGCACCCGTACGGGTGAATCCGGTGAGGCCCCGGCCGCCACGGGCACCGAGCAGCCGAAGCAGATCGAGATCCCCGGCCAGCCGGCCGGCGAGAAGACCGCTCCCGCGGCCAGGGCGGAGCAGTCCGCGGAGGGCCGGGGTGAGGCGCGTGCCGAGGCCGCGGCCGACACGGCCGAGGGCCGTGCCGGCGGCGACGCCAAGGGCGGCGAGGACCGCCGCGAGAGCCGTCGCGACCGCCAGCGCGACCGTCAGCGCGACCGCCGCAAGGGCGGCGAGGACGGCGGCGGCCAGCAGCAGCAGCGTCAGCAGGGCGGCGGCGGCCAGCAGGGCCAGCAGCAGCACCAGCAGCAGGGCGGCGGCCCGCAGGGTGGCGGCGCGCAGGACGACGACGAGTTCGACGGCAGCGGCCGCCGGCGCCGGGGCCGTTACCGCGACCGCCGCGGGCGCGGTGGCAACCGCCGCGAGGACTTCGCGAGCGAGCCGCAGGTCGCCGACGACGACGTCCTGATCCCGGTCGCGGGCATCCTGGACATCCTCGACAACTACGCGTTCATCCGGACCTCCGGCTACCTGCCCGGCCCGAACGACGTGTACGTCTCGCTGGCCCAGGTCCGCAAGAACGGCCTGCGCAAGGGCGACCACGTCACCGGCGCCGTCCGGCAGCCGAAGGACGGCGAGCGCCGCGAGAAGTTCAACGCGCTGGTCCGCCTGGACTCGACCAACGGCATGGCCCCCGACTCCGGGCGCGGGCGGCCGGAGTTCAACAAGCTGACGCCGCTGTACCCGCAGGACCGGCTCCGACTGGAGACCGACCCGGGCGTGCTGACGACCCGGATCATCGACCTCGTCGCGCCGATCGGCAAGGGCCAGCGCGGTCTGATCGTGGCCCCGCCGAAGACCGGCAAGACCATGATCATGCAGGCGATCGCCAACGCGATCACCCGCAACAACCCCGAGTGCCACCTGATGGTCGTCCTCGTCGACGAGCGTCCCGAAGAGGTCACCGACATGCAGCGGTCGGTGAAGGGCGAGGTCATCTCCTCGACCTTCGACCGCCCGGCCGAGGACCACACCACGGTCGCCGAGCTCGCCATCGAGCGGGCCAAGCGCCTGGTGGAACTCGGACACGACGTCGTGGTCCTGCTGGACTCCATCACCCGCCTGGGCCGCGCGTACAACCTCGCGGCGCCCGCCTCCGGCCGCATCCTGTCCGGTGGTGTCGACTCGACCGCGCTGTACCCGCCGAAGCGCTTCTTCGGCGCGGCGCGCAACATCGAGGACGGCGGCTCGCTGACCATCCTGGCCACCGCGCTGGTCGAGACCGGCTCGCGCATGGACGAGGTGATCTTCGAGGAGTTCAAGGGCACCGGCAACATGGAGCTCAAGCTCGACCGGAAGCTCGCCGACAAGCGGATCTTCCCGGCGGTCGACGTCGACCCGTCCGGTACCCGCAAGGAGGAGATCCTGCTCGCTCCCGACGAACTGAGCATCGTCTGGAAGCTGCGCCGGGTGCTGCACGCGCTCGACTCGCAGCAGGCGATCGAGCTGCTGCTGGACAAGATGAAGCAGACCAAGTCCAACGCCGAGTTCCTGATGCAGATCGCGAAGACGACCCCGGGCACGAACAACGACTGACGTCCGGACGAACCACGGGGCGGGTTCCGGCACTTGAGTGCCGGGACCCGCCCCTTTTCCGTACGCGGCCGGCGGAGCCGCCCCGCGGGCCCGCGGCATCCGGGTGACCAGCGGGGACCGGCGCGGGCGCCGGGAGAGGGCCGACCGTGTGGCTCTGGGACCACGGGTCCCGGCGCGTCCTGGGACAGGGCGCACCGGGACCCGCTGTCATGGCTGGGTGCACGATCGCCAGGAACCCCGAGCCGTCCCCGGACGTCTTCCAAGGGGGGACATTTCGTCCCATGACCGATGACCACGACCACGGGGGGCACCCGAAGCCACGACGAGCCGACGAGAACCGAGGAGCTCATGGGCCACGAGGCGGACCACGGACGACGGACGTCATCGCGGCGGCGCAGGAGCGCCCGCGGGCGCGCGCTGCGCTACACGGCCTGGGGCGTGGCGACCGTCCTGCTGCTGGCCACCGCGGCGGTCGGCTGCCTGTACCTGAAGCTCAACGGGAACATCCGCGGCATCGACATCAACGCCCTGCTGGGGCGTGACCGGCCCCGCGACGTCGACAACGGCTCGATGGACATCCTCGTCCTCGGCTCCGACTCGCGGTCCGGCGCGAACGCGAAGGCCGGCGGCGGCCAGGACGACGGCACGGCCCGTTCGGACACCGCGATGATCGTCCATGTCTACCCGGGCCACCGCAAGGCCGCCGTGGTCAGCATCCCCCGGGACACCCTCGTCGACCGGCCCTCGTGCGCCGGGCCGGGCGGCGGCACCGTGCCCGCCGTGGCGAACGAGATGTTCAACGAGGCGTACGCGGTCGGCGGCCCGGCCTGCACGGTCAAGACCGTCGAGACGATGACCGGCATCCGCATGGACCACTACATGGAGGTCGACTTCACCGGCTTCCAGCGGCTCATCGACGCCCTCGGCGGGGTCAGCGTCACCACCAGCCGCGCGATCAGCGACAACGAGAGCCATCTGCACCTGCCGGCCGGCACCCACCACCTGGACGGCAAGCAGGCCCTCGGCCTGGTCAGGACCCGGCACGGGGTCGGCGACGGCAGCGACCTCGGCCGGATAAGGCTCCAGCAGGCCTTCCTGAAGGCGCTGGTCGACCGGGTCGACAAGATCGGGGTGCTGGGCTCGCCGACGCGGCTGTACAAGATCGCCAGTACCGCCACCGGCGCCATCACCACCGACTCCGAGCTGGCCTCGGTCAAGAAGCTGGTCGACCTGGGGGAGAGCCTGAAGGACCTGGGCTCCCGGCACATCTCCATGGTCACCATGCCGGTGCGCTACGACCCGGCCGACCCCAACCGGGTCGTCCCGCTGACCGCGCAGACCCAGCAGATCTGGGCCGCCCTGCGCGCCGACCGCCCGATCCCGCGCTCGGCGACCAAGGGCTCGGCCGCCGACGAGGTGGACACCGGCGGTGTCGTCAGGAGCACCCCGCAGGCCCGGGACGGCGGCCAGGAATAGTTCCGGGCCGTCCCCGGTTTGGGGAGATGCGGCCAGTGCTGGCAGACTGGTACGTCGGCCCCGGTTCACGTGACGCAAGCCCGTGCCACGACCCGGGACCCTCCCGATCACTAGGAGTTCCCCTTGAAGCGCGACATCCACCCGGAGTACGTCGAGACCCAGGTCAGCTGCACCTGTGGCAACTCGTTCACCACGCGTAGCACCGTCGGCGGCGGCGTCATCCGTGCCGACGTCTGCTCCGCGTGCCACCCGTTCTACACGGGCAAGCAGAAGATCCTCGACACCGGTGGCCGCGTGGCCCGCTTCGAGGCCCGCTTCGGCAAGGCGGCCGGGTCCGCCAAGAAGTAGCGACCCGAAAGCGCCGGTCCACGGCCGCCCGGATATCCTCCGGCGGCCGGACCGGCGCTTTGTCGTCCACAGGCTGGTTCACCGGCGTTCACCCATTCGCAGAGCAGGGATCCTGATGTTCGAGGCGGTCGAGGAACTGATCGGCGAGTACGCCGACCTCGAGAAGAAGCTTGCCGACCCCGGAGTCTTCGCGGACCAGGCCAACGCGCGCAGGCTCAACAAGCGCTACGCCGAGCTGACCCCGATCGTCGGCACGTACCGGGGCTGGAAGCAGACCGGCGAGGACATCGACACGGCCCGCGAACTCAGCGCCGACGACCCGGACTTCGCCGCCGAGGTCAAGGAGCTGGAGAAGCAGCGCGAGGAGCAGACCGAACGGCTGCGCCTGCTGCTCGTGCCGCGCGACCCCAGCGACGACAAGGACGTGATCCTGGAGGTCAAGGCGGGCGAGGGCGGCGAGGAGTCCGCGCTGTTCGCCGGCGACCTGCTGCGCATGTACCTGCGCTACGCCGAGCGCGTGGGCTGGAAGACCGAGATCATCGACTCCAACGAGTCCGACCTCGGCGGCTACAAGGACGTCCAGGTCGCGGTGAAGACCAAGGGCGGGGGCGGCGCCACCGAGCCCGGCCAGGGTGTCTGGGCGCGGCTGAAGTACGAGGGCGGTGTGCACCGCGTGCAGCGTGTGCCCGCGACCGAGTCGCAGGGCCGCATCCACACCTCCGCCGCCGGTGTGCTGGTCACCCCGGAGGCCGAGGAGGTCGAGGTCGAGATCGGCCCCAACGACCTGCGGATCGACGTCTACCGCTCCTCCGGCCCCGGCGGCCAGTCGGTCAACACCACCGACTCCGCGGTGCGCATCACGCACCTGCCGACCGGCATCGTGGTCTCCTGCCAGAACGAGAAGAGCCAGCTCCAGAACAAGGAGCAGGCGATGCGCATCCTGCGTTCCCGGCTGCTGGCCGCCGCCCAGGAGGAGGCCGAGCGCGAGGCCTCCGACGCCCGCCGCAGCCAGGTCCGCACGGTCGACCGCAGCGAGCGCATCCGCACCTACAACTTCCCGGAGAACCGCATCTCCGACCACCGCGTCGGGTTCAAGGCGTACAACTTGGACCAGGTCCTCGACGGTGAACTCGACGCGGTCATCCAGGCGTGCGTCGACGCCGATTCGGCTGCCAAGCTGGCCGCCGCGGGCGACGGAAGCTGAACCGGAGGCGACAAGTGAACCTGCTGCTCGCCGAGGTCGCGCAGGCGACCCAGCGGCTGGCCGACGCCGGCGTGCCCTCGCCGCGCTTCGACGCCGAGGAACTGGCGTCGTACGTGCACGGCGTCAAGCGCGGCGCCCTGCACACCGTCTCCGACGCGGACTTCGACGCGCGCTACTGGGAGGCCGTCGCCCGCCGCGAGGCCCGCGAGCCCCTGCAGCACATCACCGGCCGGGCGTTCTTCCGCTACCTGGAACTCCAGGTGGGGCCGGGCGTCTTCGTGCCGCGTCCGGAGACGGAGTCCGTGGTGGGGTGGGCCATAGACGCCGTGCGCGCCATGGACGTCGCCGAGCCGCGCATCGTCGACCTGTGCACCGGGTCCGGCGCCATCGCGCTCGCCCTGGCGCAGGAGGTGCCGCGCAGCCGGGTGCACGCCGTGGAGCTGTCCGACGAGGCCCTGGTGTGGGCCCGCAAGAACGTCCAGGGCAGCAAGGTCGACCTGCGCCAGGGGGACGCCCTCGCGGCCTTCCCCGACCTCAACGGCCAGGTGGACCTGGTGATCTCCAACCCGCCGTACATCCCGCTCACCGAGTGGGAGCACGTGGCGCCCGAGGCCCGTGACCACGACCCGGAGATGGCGCTGTTCTCCGGCGAGGACGGCCTCGACACCATCCGCGGCATCGAGCGCACCGCGCACCGGCTGCTGCGGCCCGGCGGCGTGGTCGTCATCGAGCACGCAGACACCCAGGGCGGCCAGGTGCCCTGGATCTTCACGGAGGAGGCCGGCTGGGCTGACGCCGCCGACCACCCCGACCTGAACAACCGCCCCAGGTTCACCACTGCCCGCAAGGCGACGCCGTGAGCACGGCGCCGCACGTCATGGAGGTCTGCTGATGGCACGGCGTTACGACTGCTCGGACGCGACGGACCGGGTGGCCGGACTGCGCGAGGCCGCGTCCGCCGTTCGCCGCGGCGAGCTCGTGGTGCTGCCCACGGACACCGTCTACGGCATCGGCGCGGACGCCTTCAACGCCGAGGCCGTCGGCGACCTGCTGGAGGCCAAGGGCCGGGGCCGCAACATGCCCTCGCCCGTTCTCGTCGGCTCCCCGAACACCCTGCACGGCCTGGTCACGGACTTCACCGAGCAGGCCTGGGACCTCGTCGACGCCTTCTGGCCCGGCGCGCTGACCCTGGTCACCCGCCACCAGCCGTCCCTCCAGTGGGACCTGGGGGACACCCGCGGCACCGTGGCCGTGCGTATGCCGCTGCACCCCGTCGCGATCGAGCTGCTGAACACGACCGGCCCGATGGCCGTCTCCAGCGCCAACCTCACGGGACACCCCTCGCCGCAGGACTGCGACGCCGCCCAGGAGATGCTCGGCGACTCCGTGGCCGTCTACCTCGACGGCGGGCCCACGCCGGCGGCCGTGCCCTCCTCCATCGTCGACGTCACCGGCAAGGTGCCGGTACTGCTGCGGGCCGGGGCCCTCAGCGCCGAGCAGCTGCGCGAGGTCGTACCCGACCTGGAGGTAGGCAATTGACGCCGCCCATACCCGGGCAGCGCGATGACTACTTCCGCATCCTTCACGTCTGCACCGGCAACGTCTGCCGCTCGCCGATGGCCGAGCGGCTGACCCGCCACGAGCTGACCCAGCGGCTCGGCGACGGGGCCTCCGGCATCATCGTGGAGAGCGCGGGCACCTGGGGCCACGAGGGGGCGCCGATGGAGGCGCACGCGGCCACGGTGCTGGCCGAGTACGCCGCCGACCCGAGCGGCTTCCTCGGCCGCGAACTCCTCGACGACCACGTCATCGACGCGGACCTGGTGCTCACCGCGACCCGGGACCACCGCGCGCAGGTGATCTCGATGGGGCACGCGGCGGGGCTGCGGACGTTCACGCTCAAGGAGTTCACCCGGCTCGTGCGGGCGATAGACCCCACGACGCTGCCGGAGGGCAGCGTGACCGAGCGGGCCCGCTCGCTGGTGCGTGCCGCGGCGGCGCTGCGCGGCTGGCTCCTGGCGCCGACGCCGGACGCGGACGAGGTGTACGACCCGTACGGGGCGCCGCTGACCTTCTTCCGCTCCGTCGGCGAGGAGATCCACGGGGCGCTGGACCCGGTGCTGACCGCGTTGACAGGGGTGGCGGCCCCTACCCGGTGAGGTCCTGCCGGAAGGTTTCCGCACAGGTCGCGGCCCGACATCCACCGGCGGAGCACAAGACGGCGCGAAACGGCCGGAACGGTGCAAGAGTGGCAGGTGAGTCCCTTCCAGCCGCCCCGGAGCGCCCCATGCCTACCGCGGAAGCGTCGTCAGCCCACATAACCACCACCGCGCTCCCGGCCGGGGACACCGGCTTCGCCCGGCTGCGCGACCAGGACCCCGAGCTGGCGGACATCCTGCTCGGGGAGACCCAGCGGCAGGCCTCCTGCCTCCAGCTGATCGCGGGGGAGAACTTCACCTCGCCCGCGGTGCTGGCCGCCCTCGGCTCGCCGCTGTCCAACAAGTACGCCGAGGGCTACCCGGGGCACCGCCACCACGCGGGCTGCGAGCTGGTCGACCTTGCGGAGCGGCTGGCCGTGGAAAGGGCCACACGGCTCTTCGGAGCCGCCCACGCGAACGTGCAGCCCTACTCCGGCTCCTCGGCGGTCCTGGCCGCCTACGCGGCCCTCCTGGTCCCCGGGGACACCATCCTGGCGATGTCCCTGGCGCACGGCGGGCACCTCACGCACGGATCGGAGTCCAACTTCTCCGGCCGCTGGTTCCGCATCGCCGGGTACGGCGTGACCGAGGGCGCCACCTTCGAGGAGGGCGGCCGCATCGACTACGACCGGCTGCGCGTCCTCGCCCACCAGCACCGCCCGAAGGCGATCGTGTGCGGCGGCATCGCCTACCCCCGCACCATCGACTACGCCGCGTTCCGCGAGATCGCCGACGACGTCGGCGCGTACCTGATCGTGGACGCCGCGCACACGCTGGGCCTGGTGGCCGGCGGGGTCTCGCCCAACCCGGTGCCGTACGCGGACGTGGTGTGCGCCACCACGCACAAGACGCTGCGCGGGCCGCGCGGCGGGCTGATCCTGTGCGGGGCCGATCTCGCGCAGCGCATCGACCGGGCGGTCTTCCCGTTCTCGCAGGGCGGCCCGCACATGCACGCGATCGCCGCCAAGGCCGCGGCCTTCGCGGAGGCGGCCCGGCCGGAGTTCGCGCTGTACGCGCACCAGGTGGTCGCCAACGCCCGTGTGCTCGCCGACGCCCTGGCCGGCCAGGGCATGCGGATCGCCACCGGCGGCACGGACACCCATCTGATCGCCGCCGACGTGTCGGCCTTCGGGGTCACCGGGATGCGCGCCCGCGGGCTGTGCGCCGGCGCCGGGATCGTGCTGGACAAGTACACGCTCCCCTACGACAAGGAGCCCTGCGCCGCGGGTTCCGGCATCCGCCTGGGCACCGCGGCGGTGACCACGCAGGGCATGGGCGAGCAGCAGATGCCGCAGGTCGCGGACGTGATCGCGCGGGCGCTGCGGGAGGAGCGCGGACTGGCGAACCGGGTCGCGGAACTGGTGGGCGACTTCCCCCCGTACCCGGTCTGACCGGGCACGGGCGGGCCCCCGCGCGTACCCGGGGAGTGACATGTGCAACCCTGGGTACCCGCTGTGAGTCTCTGACTGTGTTTCCAGTCGCCACCCGGACGCGAATAGGGTGTGCCCGTGCGCGAGTACCTCTTGACCTTGTGCGTGGCCGCTGCCGTCACCTACCTCCTGACGGGGCCGGTGCGGAAGTTCGCCATCGCGGCAGGTGCCATGCCCGAGATCCGCGATCGCGACGTCCACCGCGAACCGACGCCGCGGCTCGGCGGCATCGCCATGTTCGGCGGCCTGTGCGCCGGCCTGCTGGTGGCCGCGCACCTGACCAACCTCAAGAGCGTCTTCGAGCTCTCCAACGAGCCGCGCGCGCTGCTGTCCGGCGCGGGACTGATCTGGCTGCTGGGCGTGCTCGACGACAAGTGGGGCGTGGACGCGCTGATCAAGCTGGGCGCCCAGATGATCGCGGCCGGTGTCATGGTCCTTCAGGGCCTGACCGTGCTGTGGCTGCCCATCCCGGGCAAGGGCATCGTCGCGCTCAGCCCGGTGCAGTCGACGCTGCTGACCGTCGCCCTGGTGGTGATCACCATCAACGCGGTGAACTTCGTCGACGGCCTGGACGGGCTCGCGTCCGGCATGGTGTGCATCGCCGCCATCGCGTTCTTCATGTACGCCTACCGGATCTGGTACGGCTACGGCATCGAGGCCGCGGCGCCCGCGACGCTGTTCAGCGCGATCCTGATCGGCATGTGCCTGGGCTTCCTGCCGCACAATCTGCATCCCGCGCGGATCTTCATGGGCGACTCCGGCTCGATGCTGATCGGCCTGGTGCTGGCCTCGGGTGCGATCTCCATCACAGGCCAGACCGACCCCGACGCGATCACCAACCTCACCGGGTCCACCCGGGACACCACGCACTTCATGGTGCCGGTCTACATGCCGCTGCTGCTGCCGCTGACGCTGATCGCGATCCCCGCCGCGGACCTGGTGCTGGCCATCGTGCGCCGCACGTGGAACGGCCAGTCGCCGTTCGCCGCGGACCGCGGCCACCTGCACCACCGGCTGCTGGACATCGGCCACTCGCACAGCCGGGCCGTGCTCATCATGTACTTCTGGTCGGCGCTCATCGCCTTCGGCGCGGTGGCGTTCTCGGTCAACTCCTCCAGCCTGTGGATCGTGCTGGGCATCGTCATGCTGAGCGCGATCGGACTGATCGCGCTGCTCATGCCGCGCTTCAACCCCAAGGCCCCGCGCTGGGCCGAGTCGTTCGTGCCGCCCCGCTACCGCCGCACGCGGATCGAGGCGCACGCCGCGGCGAGCGCCGCCATCGCCGCGGGGGAGGCGCCGGGTGTCAACGGCGCGACCGCGCTGAGCGAGATCGACCGGCAGCTGGTGGAGGCCGGCCGTTCGGCGGGCAGCGGTCACTGAGCCGCGGGCCCGATAGCACACGGGTGTCCGGCCGTCAGCCGGACGCCACGGGTGCTACTCCGGTCGTGTGACAGGTCGCACACGAACCGGGTAAAGACCTCATCAAATAGTTTGTGATACCGTTCACGAAAGCCCGGAAGCAAGCCGAAAGACCGAGTGCGATGGTCTTCCGGCGTGAGGCATGTCCCCGCCGCCGGGCTACGCTCGTCCACGACGACCCCTGTACTCCCAACCTCGCCGGAGGAGCTGCCGCCATGCAGTCCAACGACGTCCGAACGCTTCTGAATTGCGCCGTGCCCGCCGCAGCCGCGGGAGTGATCGCGGTCGCTGTCGCAGCCGTGCTCGCGGGCGGCAAGGGGGCGATCGGCGCGGGATTCGGCGCGGTGGTCGTGATCACCTTCATGGGAATCGGCCTGACGGTGCTTCAGCGCACCGCCCGTTCCTACCCCACGCTGTTCCAGGCGATGGGCCTGATGCTCTACACGGTGCAGCTGCTGCTGCTGGCGATCGTCCTGGCGGTGTTCAAGCACACATCGCTGTTCGACACCCAGGTGTTCGCGTTCAGCCTGCTCGGCACGACGTTGGTGTGGATCGCCGCCCAGGCCCGTGCGCACATGAAGACCAAGATGCTGTACGTCGAGCCCGGATCCGCCGGAACGTCGTCGTGAACCCAGGGGCCGGTGCAAGAGGGCTGCCGCTCGTTTGCTATCGTCCGGTCTCAACTGCGGCAGAGCTGGCGCGGGCGGCAGTCATGCCTTCGCAACAGTCGTCCGGCTCGATGTCCGACCGCCGCCCCCACATCTGCTTGACCAGTCCAGTGCCGTTCCGCGGGCCTACGCCGCGCCGACACAACGAGGTTGCCGTACCCATGCGCCACGCTGAAGGAGCTCGCGGTGAGTGATGTAAAGACGCTCGCTTTCGAGACGAACTGCCACATCTTCGACGGGTGCGGCTTCCCGGCCCCCGGCCTGCACTCCTTCCTCTTCAAGCCGTTGATCGGCGACGGGGACGGCAGCGTCTACTTCAACAAGACGATGCTGCTCGCGCTGCTCGGCAGCATCGTCATCGTCGGCTTCTTCTGGGCCGCCTTCGCCAAGCCGAAGGTCGTCCCCGGCAAGCTGCAGATGGTGGCCGAGGCCGGCTACGACTTCGTGCGCCGCGGCATCGTCTACGAGACGATCGGCAAGCGCGACGGCGAGAAGTACGTGCCGTTCATGGTCTCGCTGTTCTTCTTCGTGTGGATCCTGAACCTGTGGTCGATCATTCCGATCGCCCAGTTCCCGGTCACCGCGATCATCAGCTACCCGGCCGCGCTCGCCGCGATCGTCTACATCACCTGGATGTCGCTGACGTTCAAGAAGCACGGCTTCGTCGGTGGCTGGAAGAACATCACCGGCTACGACAAGAACCTCGGCCCGGTCCTGCCGATGGTCGTCGGCCTGGAGTTCCTCTCCAACGTGATCGTCCGCCCGTTCACGCACGCGGTGCGACTCTTCGCCAACATGTTCGCCGGGCACGTCCTGCTGCTGCTGTTCACCATCGCCAGCTGGTACCTGCTCAACGGCATCGGCATCGCCTACGCGAGCGTCTCGTTCGTGATGGTCATCGTGATGACCGCCTTCGAGCTGTTCATCCAGGCCGTCCAGGCCTACGTCTTCGTCCTCCTGGCCTGCTCCTACATCCAGGGCGCGCTGGCCGAGCACCACTGAGCACCGTTCACCGCTCGGCACCCCCGATTGTCCGGTGGCCAACCCCCACCGGTCCGTGAAAGAGAAGGAAGAAACAGCATGTCCGCTGTGAACCTCGCCGCCACCCAGATCCTCGGCAACCTGGGCTCCATCGGCTACGGCCTCGCGGCCATCGGCCCCGGCGTCGGCATCGGCATCATCTTCGGCAACGGCACCCAGGCCCTCGCCCGTCAGCCCGAGGCTGCCGGCCTGATCCGCGCCAACCAGATCCTCGGCTTCGCCTTCTGTGAGGCGCTCGCCCTGATCGGTCTGGTCATGCCGTTCGTCTACCCGACCTCCTGATCCGGGCTGACGAGCCCAACCCCTTTCGACGGAAGGCACTGATGTGAACGCCCTGGTACAGCTGGCGGCCGAGGAGGCGGAGAACCCCCTCATCCCGCCGATCCCAGAGCTCGTCATCGGTCTCATCGCCTTCGCCATCGTCTTCTTCTTCCTGGCCAAGAAGCTCATCCCGAACATCAACAAGGTTCTGGACGAGCGCCGCGAGGCCATCGAGGGCGGCATGGAGAAGGCCGAGGCCACCCAGGCCGAGGCTCAGCGGACCCTCGAGGAGTACAAGCAGTCGCTCGCCGAGGCTCGTCACGAGGCCGCGCGTCTGCGCCAGGAGGCGCAGGAGCAGGGTGCCGCGCTCATCGCCGAGATGCGTGCGGAAGGCCAGCGGCAGCGCGAGGAGATCATCGCCGCGGGCCACGCGCAGATCGAGGCGGACCGCAAGTCCGCCGCGCACGCGCTGCGCCAGGACGTGGGCAGGATCGCCACCGATCTGGCAGGCAAGATCGTCGGTGAGTCCCTGGAGGACACCGCCCGGCAGAGCCGTGTGATCGACCGCTTCCTCGACGAGCTCGAGGAGAAGGCCGAGGCCGCGCGATGAACGGAGCGAGCCGCGAGGCACTGGCCGCCGCACGCGAGCGTCTCGACGCGCTGGCGGACAACACGTCCGTCGACGCGGCGAAGCTCGCCGAGGACCTGGCCGCCGTCACGGGGCTGCTCGACCGCGAAGGCACCCTGCGCCGGGCGCTGACCGACCCGGCGCAGTCCGGTGAGGCCAAGGCGGGCCTGGTGCAGACGGTGCTGCGCGGTCAGGTCGGCGGGGAAGCCCTCGACCTGTTCTCGGGCATGGTCCGCAGCCGGTGGTCGCAGTCGCGGGACCTGACCGACGCGCTGGAGGAACTCTCCTTCGGCGCCGACCTGATCGCCGCGGAGCGCGCCGGCCACCTCGACGACGTCGAGGACGAGCTGTTCCGCTTCGGCCGGATCGTCTCCGGCAGCACTGATCTGCGGGCCGCGCTGACCGACCGCGCCGCGGGCGCCCAGGCCAAGGCCGGGCTGCTCCGCTCGCTGCTGGGAGGCCGGTCCAACCCGGTCACCGAGCGGCTCGTGGTCCGTCTTGTGACCCATCCGCGAGGCCGTAGCCTGGAGGCAGGGCTCGACGCCCTGTCCAAGCTGGCGGCGGCGCGCCGGGGCCGTACGGTCGCGGTCGTCGTCTCGGCGGTACCGCTGAGCGACCGGCAGAAGCAGCGTCTCGGCGCCGCGCTGGCCACGATCTACGGTCGGCCGGTGCACCTGAACCTCGACGTGGACCCCGAGGTCCTCGGCGGAATCCAGGTGCGGGTGGGCGACGAGGCCATCAACGGGACCATCGCGGAACGCCTCGAAGAGGCGGCCCGGCGGATGGCCGGCTGAACCAGCCACCAACTCAAAGAGCAGTACAGCGGCCCGAGTTGGGCCGTAGCGAATACTTCGGGCCCAACAAGGAGAGCAGGGAACCCAGATGGCGGAGCTCACGATCCGGCCGGAGGAGATCCGGGACGCGCTGGAGACCTTTGTCCAGGCGTACAAGCCGGACGCGGCCTCGCGCGAGGAGGTCGGCACGGTCAGCATGGCCGGCGACGGCGTTGCCAAGGTGGAGGGTCTGCCCTCGGCCATGGCCAACGAGCTGCTGCGCTTCGAGGACGGCACCCTCGGTCTCGCCCTCAACCTCGAGGAGCGCGAGATCGGTGCGATCGTCCTCGGCGAGTTCAGCGGTATCGAGGAGGGCCAGCCGGTGCACCGCACCGGTGAGGTGCTCTCCGTCGCTGTCGGCGAGGGATACCTGGGTCGCGTCGTCGACCCGCTCGGCACCCCGATCGACGGCCTCGGCGAGATCGAGACCGACGGCCGCCGCGCGCTGGAGCTCCAGGCTCCCGGCGTCATGGCCCGCAAGTCCGTCCACGAGCCGATGCAGACCGGCCTCAAGGCCGTGGACGCGATGACCCCGATCGGCCGCGGTCAGCGTCAGCTGATCATCGGTGACCGCCAGACCGGCAAGACCGCCCTGGCGATCGACACGATCATCAACCAGCGCGACAACTGGCGTTCCGGCGACCCGAAGAAGCAGGTCCGCTGCATCTACGTCGCCATCGGCCAGAAGGGCTCCACCATCGCGGGCGTGCGCGCCTCGCTGGAGGAGGCCGGCGCCCTGGAGTACACGACCATCGTCGCGGCTCCGGCGTCCGACCCGGCAGGCTTCAAGTACCTCGCCCCCTACACCGGCTCGGCCATCGGCCAGCACTGGATGTACCAGGGCAAGCACGTCCTCATCGTCTTCGACGACCTGAGCAAGCAGGCCGACGCCTACCGCGCCGTCTCCCTGCTGCTGCGCCGTCCGCCGGGCCGCGAGGCCTACCCGGGTGACGTCTTCTACCTGCACTCCCGTCTGCTGGAGCGCTGCGCCAAGCTCTCCGACGACATGGGCGCCGGCTCGATGACCGGTCTGCCGATCGTCGAGACCAAGGCCAACGACGTCTCGGCGTTCATCCCGACCAACGTCATCTCCATCACCGACGGCCAGTGCTTCCTGGAGTCCGACCTGTTCAACGCGGGCCAGCGCCCGGCGCTGAACGTCGGTATCTCGGTCTCCCGAGTCGGTGGCTCGGCGCAGATCAAGGCCATGAAGTCGGTCGCCGGCCGCCTGCGCGTGGACCTCGCCCAGTACCGCGAGCTGGAGGCCTTCGCCGCCTTCGGTTCCGACCTGGACGCCGCCTCCAAGGCGCAGCTGGAGCGCGGCAAGCGCATGGTCGAGCTGCTGAAGCAGGGCCAGTACGCGCCGTTCCCGATCGAGGACCAGGTCGTCTCCATCTGGGCCGGCACCACCGGCAAGCTGGACGACGTCCCGGTCGAGGACATCCGCCGCTTCGAGCGCGAGCTGCTGGACTACCTCCGCCGCGAGAAGAAGGACCTCCTGCAGGGCATCGTCGAGACCGGCAAGCTGGGCGACGACACCATCGAGGCCCTGACGGACGCGGTCACGGAGTTCAAGAAGCAGTTCGAGACCTCGGACGGCAAGCTCCTGGGTGAGGGCTGAGCATGGGCGCCCAGCTTCGGGTATACAAGCGCCGCATCAAGACCGTCACCGCCACAAAGAAGATCACGAAGGCGATGGAGATGATCTCCGCGTCCCGGATCGTCAAGGCCCAGCGCCAGGTGGCGGCCTCGTCCCCGTACGCCGATGAGCTCACCCGCGCGGTGGCCGCGGTCGCGAGCGGTTCCAACACGAACCACCCGCTGACCACGGAGACCGAGAACCCGACCCGCGCCGCGGTGCTGCTCGTGACGAGCGACCGCGGTCTGGCCGGCGGCTACTCGTCCAACGCGATCAAGGCGGCCGATCGGCTCACCGAGCGGCTGCGCGCGGAGGGCAAGGAGGTCGAGCACTACATCGTCGGCCGCAAGGGCGTCGCGTACTACGGCTTCCGTGAGCGTCCCGTCACCGCCTCGTGGACGGGATTCACCGACAAGCCGGCCTACGCGGACGCCAAGGCCGTGGCAGACCCGCTGATCGACCAGGTCCTCAAGGACACGGCCGAGGGCGGCGTCGACGAGCTGCACATCGTCTTCACGGAGTTCGTGTCGATGCTGACGCAGTCCCCCGTCGAGCGGCGGCTGCTGCCGCTCTCCCTCGACGAGGCCACCGGCGGCCAGGCCCGCAAGGAGGGGGAGATCCTTCCCCTGTACGACTTCGAGCCGTCGGCGGAAGGCGTCCTGGACGCCCTGCTGCCGCGGTACGTCGAGAGCCGGATCTACAACGCGCTGCTGCAGGGTGCCGCTTCCGAGCACGCCGCCCGCCGCCGCGCGATGAAGGCCGCGACCGACAACGCCGAGGAGCTCATCAAGACGCTCACGCGGCTTGCCAACCAGGCCCGCCAGGCCGAAATCACCCAGGAAATCAGCGAGATCGTCGGTGGCTCCAGCGCCCTGGCCGACGCCTCTGCGGGGAGTGACTAAACATGACCACCACTGTTGAGACGGCCGCTGCCACGGGCCGCGTCGCCCGGGTCATCGGCCCGGTCGTCGACGTGGAGTTCCCCGTCGACGGCATGCCCGAGATCTACAACGCCCTCACCGTCCAGGTCGCCGACCCGGCCGAGAACGGCAAGCTGAAGACGCTGACCCTCGAGGTCGCCCAGCACCTGGGCGACGGCCTGGTCCGCGCCATCTCCATGCAGCCCACCGACGGCCTGGTCCGCCAGGCCGCGGTCACCGACACGGGCACGGGCATCACCGTCCCGGTCGGCGACTTCACCAAGGGCAAGGTGTTCAACACCCTCGGTGAGGTGCTGAACGTCCCCGAGGAGAACGCCAACGTCGGTGAGCGCTGGACGATCCACCGCAAGGCCCCGAAGTTCGAGGACCTCGAGTCGAAGACCGAGATGTTCGAGACCGGCCTGAAGGTCGTCGACCTGCTGACCCCGTACGTCAAGGGCGGCAAGATCGGTCTGTTCGGTGGCGCCGGTGTCGGCAAGACCGTCCTCATCCAGGAAATGATCATGCGTGTGGCGAAGCTGCACGAGGGCGTTTCCGTGTTCGCCGGTGTCGGCGAGCGCACCCGTGAGGGCAACGACCTCATCCAGGAGATGGAGGAGTCCGGCGTTCTCGACAAGACCGCGCTGGTCTTCGGCCAGATGGACGAGCCCCCGGGCACCCGTCTGCGCGTCGCCCTGGCCGGTCTGACCATGGCGGAGTACTTCCGCGATGTGCAGAAGCAGGACGTGCTGTTCTTCATCGACAACATCTTCCGCTTCACGCAGGCCGGTTCCGAGGTCTCCACGCTGCTCGGCCGCATGCCGTCCGCGGTGGGTTACCAGCCGAACCTCGCCGACGAGATGGGCCTCCTCCAGGAGCGCATCACCTCGACCCGTGGTCACTCGATCACCTCGATGCAGGCGATCTACGTCCCCGCGGACGACCTGACCGACCCGGCGCCGGCGACGACCTTCGCGCACCTGGACGCGACGACCGTTCTGTCGCGTCCGATCTCGGAGAAGGGCATCTACCCGGCGGTGGACCCGCTGGACTCGACGTCCCGCATCCTGGACCCGCGCTACATCGCGCAGGACCACTACGAGTGCGCCATGCGCGTCAAGGGGATCCTGCAGAAGTACAAGGACCTCCAGGACATCATCGCGATCCTCGGTATCGACGAGCTGGGCGAGGAGGACAAGCTCACCGTCCACCGCGCCCGCCGCATCGAGCGCTTCCTGTCGCAGAACACCCACGCGGCGAAGCAGTTCACCGGTGTGGACGGCTCCGACGTCCCGCTGGAGGAGTCGATCCACGCGTTCAACGCCATCGCCGACGGTAAGTACGACCACTTCCCTGAGCAGGCGTTCTTCATGTGCGGTGGCATCGAGGACCTCGAGCGCAACGCCAAGGAGCTCGGCGTCGGCTGACGCCTTCGCCCGACGGCTCACCGTGGCAGGGGGCGGACCCTGTGTCCGCCCCCTTGCCGCACCCCCGTTATCCTTTGTTTCATGCACCCGCCGGACGGCGGTGGGTGCCGACCCGAGGAGCCATCTTGGCTGAGCTGCACGTCGAGCTGGTCGCCGCGGACCGCAATGTCTGGTCCGGCGAGGCCACTCTTGTCGTCGCACGCACCGAGTCGGGCGACATCGGCGTCATGCCGAACCACGAGCCGCTGCTCGGTGTGCTGCAGACCGGCCCGGTGACCATCCGCACCACCGACGGCGGCACCGTTGTCGCGGCGGTGCACGGCGGCTTCATCTCCTTCGCGGACAACAAGCTGTCGATCCTCGCGGAGATCGCGGAGCTGGCCGACGAGATCGACGTCCAGCGCGCGGAGCGGGCCCTGGAGCGTGCGAAGGCCGACGCCGACGCGGTCGGCGAGCGGCGCGCCGAGGTCCGTCTCATCGCGGCGACCGGTTCGCGCTGAGCATCCGGCCCACTGGGGCCATGAGCCGCGGGAGGCCCGAGAGGGCTTCCCGCGGTTGCAGTATCCCTGTACGTGACGTTGAGCGAGGAGGTCGATAGGCGTGATCCTCGCTTTTCAGCTGTGCGGGGCCCTTGTCGCGGTGGCGCTGCTGGGGCTGTTCGTCTTCGGCCTGCGGCGGCGGCTCATCCAGCGTCCCGGCGGCACCTTCGACTGCAGCCTGCGCACCGCGCCCGGCGGCGTGGACGCCCCCTCGGGCAAGGGCTGGGCGTACGGCGTCGCGCGCTACAGCGGTGACCGGATCGAGTGGTTCCGGGTCTTCTCCTACGCCCCCCGACCGCGGCGGTCCCTGGAACGCTCCGCCATCGAGGTGCTGCACCGGCGGCTGCCGCAGGGCCAAGAGGAACTGGCGCTGCTGTCCGACGCCGTCGTCCTGGTCTGCGAGCACCGCGGCACCCGGCTCGAACTCGCGATGAGCGAAGACGCCCTCACCGGCTTCCTCGCCTGGCTGGAGGCCGCCCCTCCCGGCCAGAGGGTGAATGTGGCCTGAGTAGAGGGTGCCCCGCTGGTGGGGGTCCCCCCGGACGGAGTCCGGGGGAGGGTGAATGTGGCCTGAGCCCCGCTGTCCGGGGGAGTGACCTGAGGCGTGAGCGCCCCCGTCACGGCTTCGCCGGCAGTCCCCACTCCTGCGCGAGAATCGCCGCCTGCACGCGGCTGCGCAGTTCGAGCTTGGCGAGTATCCGGCTGACATGGGTCTTGGCCGTGGCCTCCGCCATGCCGAGCCGGGCCGCGATCTCCGCGTTCGACAGTCCCTGGCCGACACAGGCGAGCACCTCCCGCTCGCGCGGGGTGAGGCCGTCCAGCAAGCCGCGGTCCGCCTCCCGCACCGCGCGCGCCGGCCGGGCGAACTCCCCGATCAGGCGCCGCGTCACCGCCGGGGCGATCATCCCCTCGCCGCGTGCCACCAGGCGCACCCCCTCGATCAGCCGGTCGGCCTCGGTGTCCTTCAGCAGGAATCCCGCGGCCCCGGCGCGCAGCGCGCCGAAGACGTACTCGTCCAGGTCGAACGTGGTCAGCACCAGCACGTCCGCCAGGCCCTCGGCGACGATCTCGCCGGTGGCCCGCACACCGTCGAGCCGGGGCATCTGCACATCCATGAGGATCATGTCGGGTCGCAGCTCGCGGGCCGCGCGGACGGCGGCCTCCCCGTCGGCGGCCTCACCGACCACCTCGATGTCCGGCACCGAGCGCAGGATCAGCACCAGCCCCGCCCGGACCGCCGACTGGTCCTCGGCGACGACAACCCGGATCATGCCTCCCCCTCCACGGGCAGCGCGGCGCGCACGCGCCAGGTACCTGGGCTTCTCCGTCGCGTACGGGCACTACCTGGTGCGCTGGGCCGACGCCCGTGTCGCGTACCGCTTCGCGGGCGGGCCGAGGCCGCAGGGCCCGCCGAAGTTCGGCCGGGCGCGGGCCGTGCACGAGTGGCGGATGTGCGGGCGCACGGCTCTGGCGGCGGTGCCGGCCGCGCTGCTGCTGGAGTGCGCGGTCCGGCTCGTCGGCGACGCGGATCGCACGGAGGCGCTGCGGCAGTGGCAGCTGCGGTTGGCGTGGGTCACCGGGCTCAACGCCGCCTTCGCGGCGTCGTACACGCTGTGGCCGCGGCGCGAGCCCGCCACGGGCCCGCGCCGATGACGTGCTGTCAGGGTCGGCGGCTCAGCGGCTCAGCGGTTCTCGCCGGGCACCCACAGGACGTCGCCGACCTCCTTGTTGGCCGTGCGGGCCAGGATGAACAGCAGGTCCGACAGGCGGTTGAGGTAGGTGGCGGTGAGCGGGTTCATCGTCTCGCCGTGCTCCTCCAGCGCCGCCCACGTGGAGCGTTCCGCCCGCCGCACCACCGTGCACGCCTGGTGGAGCAGCGCGGCCCCCGGGGTGCCGCCGGGCAGGATGAAGCTGCGCAGCTTCTCCAGCTCCTCCAGGAAGCGGTCGCACTCCGCCTCCAGCCGGTCCACATAGCCCTGTTCGACGCGCAGCGGCGGGTACTTGGGGTCGGGCACGACCGGCGTCGCCAGGTCCGCGCCGACGTCGAAGAGGTCGTTCTGGACCCGCACGAGGACGGTCGCGACCTCCGCGGGCAGCCCGCCGAGCGCGAGGGCGACACCGATCGCGGCGTTGGCCTCGTTGGCGTCCGCGTAGGCCGAGATGCGGCTGTCGGTCTTGGCGGTGCGGCTCATGTCGCCGAGGGCGGTGGTCCCGTCGTCCCCGGTCCGCGTGTAGATGCGCGTCAGATTGACCATGGGGCCGAGCGTAGTCCCCGGCGGTGCCCGGCCGCCGGTGTCCCACCGCGGGCCCGGTCGCTCCGTGATTGCGACGAAGGACACACGGTGACCCGGGTCTCCAACTGCTGCGCAGGGCTGTGAAGCACCGTTAAGGTCCCGGCAACAGCATCGAGAAGATAGGTGTGTGCCGTGGCGAAGAAGCTCGCCGTCGTCGGAGCCGGCCTGATGGGCTCCGGAATCGCGCAGGTGTCGGCCCAGGCGGGCTACGAGGTCGTCCTGCGCGACATCACCGACGAGGCGCTGGCCCGCGGCAGGAGCGGTATCGAGGCGTCGTACGAGCGGTTCGTCGCCAAGGGCAAGCTGTCGGCGGAGGAAGCGGCCGCCTCCCTGGGCCGCATCACCACGACCACCGACCTCGACGCGGCCGCCGACGCGGACATCGTCGTCGAGGCGGTCTTCGAGAAGATCGAGGTCAAGCAGGAGATCTTCCGGGCCCTGGACAAGATCGCGCACCAGGATGCGGTGCTCGCCTCCAACACCTCCGCCATCCCGATCACGAAGATCGCGGCCGTGACGGAGCGTCCGGAGCGCGTGGTCGGCACGCACTTCTTCTCCCCGGTCCCGATGATGCAGCTGTGCGAGCTCGTACGCGGCTACAAGACCAGCGACGAGACCCTGGAGCGGGCCAAGGCCTTCGCGGAGGAGGTCGGCAAGACCACCATCGTGGTCAACCGCGACGTCGCCGGCTTTGTCACCACCCGCCTGATCTCGGCGCTGGTCGTCGAGGCCGCCAAGCTCTTCGAGTCCGGCGTCGCCTCGGCGGAGGACATCGACACCGCCTGCCGGCTCGGCTTCGGCCACGCCATGGGCCCGCTGGCCACCGCCGACCTGACGGGCGTCGACATCCTGCTGCATGCCACCGGCAACATCTACACCGAGTCGCAGGACGAGAAGTTCGCGGCGCCGGAGCTGATGCGGCGCATGGTCGACGCGGGCGCGCTCGGCCGCAAGAGCGGCGAGGGCTTCTACCGCTACTGACGGGCGGTCAGTCCCGGTGGGCGCCCGAGGGCCCCGCCGGGGCGATCACCCGAGGGAGGGTGGGCCTGGCGGGCGCATCACATCACTCTCCAGAGTGAATTCGGTATCGGTTCGCTCACAGACGGCAACCTCTTCGTACGACGGACCGTCAGTTACGTAGAACCACGGTACTTTCCCACCCATTCACTCCACGGGGAGGCTTCATGCACATCAGGGGCGACCACGCCGAACTGGTTGTCGGGGGTCGCCTCGACGTCCGTACCGCGGCGGACGCCCGCAAGGTCCTGCACTCCGCGGTGGACGGCGGCCACGGGGACCTGGTGCTCGACCTGACCGAGCTGGACTCGTGGGACGCCACCGGACTGGGTGTGATCATGGGTGCGCACCGCCGCTGCGGACGGGCGGACCGCCGGCTGGTGCTGCGGGGCGTCCCGGCGCAGATGCAGCGGCTGCTGGTCGCCACGCGACTGCACCGCATTCTGGTCATCGAGGGGGGTATCGCGGCAGAGGCACTGCCGCGTACCTAGCGGGGCGTGCCGCAACGGAACTGGCAAGCCCGGACAGATTTGGACGCATGGGCGGCATGGCGGCCCTGAGGTTCGCACATACTGTGGGAAGGTTTAAGGTTCGGTTCCGGCGTGCCACACCCCGTACGCCGAGGAGGGGAGCCGGACCGGTCCAGCTGCGGACGTGCGGGCCCGGTACGGCCCCGCTGCGACGCGAATGGGGGGCGGAGACTAATGGACCCACACATCGGACCCGACATGTCCGGCGACGAGTACGGCGCACAGCAGGACTCCACGAGCTTTCCCGAGCGGCCGGCACCGGCCGGGCCCGAGGACGGCACGCAGCCCGTGCCGCGCGCGACGCGGCCCCTGCGTGACCCGCTGGCCCCCGAGGTCGGCTCGGGCACGGCGGACGGCGACGCACCCCGGGTCGTCCAGCTCGTCGTCGGCGACTGCCTGCTGACCCTCAATCCCGTCGACGGCAGCGAGGTGAGCACCCTGCCGGCCGCCGGGCTGCCCGCCCCGGTACGCCGCGACGCGGATGCGCGGGCCGCGCGCACCACCGGCACGCACCCCGCCGTGCCTCCGGGCCCGCGCGGGCCCGAGCTGCCGCTGCTGGAGCGGGAGGAGGAGCGCGAACGGCTCACCCGGCTGCTGTCCCGCGGCCGTTCGGTCCGGGTCACCGGCCCGTCCGGCGCCGGCCGCAGCGTGCTCCTCGACGCCGTGGCCGAGGTGTCCGCCGGCGTCGCCCCCGACGGTGTGATCCGGCTCTCCGGCTACCGCCGCACGCCCAGCGACCTGTTGCAGGAGATCTTCAGCACGGTCTACGGCACCGAGGACGAGTCCTCGCAGGCAGACGACGTCGCGGGCTACCGCCCCGACCGCGGGCGGCTCACCGAGCTGCTGCGCGAGGTCGGCGCGGTCGTCGTCCTGGACGACCTGGAGTTCGGCGGCGCGGCCCTGGAGGAACTGCTCGCGGCCGCACCCGAGTGCGCCTTCCTGATGGCCGCGACGCCCGACGTCGCCGCGCCCTCCTCCGACTCCGCGGTCGAGGAAGTCTTCCTTCCCGGGCTGACCCGGGTCGCCTGCCTCGAACTGCTCGAACTGGCCGCGGGGCGGCCGCTGCAGGAGGAGGAGACCGCCTGGGCGGCGGACCTGTGGTTCGAGTCCGAGGGGCTGCCGCTGCGCTTCGTCCAGGCCGGCGCGCTGCTGCGGCAGCGCGACGTGCTCGCGGCCGAGATCCTCGCCGCCGACGAGTCCGTCTGGGGCGGCACGGATCCGGACGACGAACTGCCCGTCGACGCGCCCTTCGACGCGATCGCCGGGCCTGGGGCGCCGGTGTCCTCCTCGCACGTGCCGCTGCCCTCGCTCGCCGAGAGCGCCGCCCCCGCCGCGCTGCTGGCCTCCCGGCTCAGCGGCGCCGCCCAGGAGACGCTGCGCTTCGCGGTGGCCCTGGGCGGGGAGTGCCCGCACCAGTCGCACCTGCCCGCGCTGGTCGGCGAGACGCACGGCGACGCCGCGCTCGGCGAACTCGTCGCCGTGGGGCTCGTCGCACCGGTCGACCGGCACCACCGCCTCGCGGCGGGCGTACGCACGCAGCTCGCCGCCCCCGGTGAACTCGCCGAGGACGCCGCCGCGGAGGGCGCCCCGCAGGCCCTCACGGCCGCCCAGCACTACACCTGGTGGGTCGGCCATCCCTCCGTCACGCCCGAACGCGTCGCCGCCGAGGCGGAGGCGGTCCTGGCCGCCCTCAGCGCCTGCCGCGACGGGGGCCACGCCAGCGCGGCCGTCCTCCTCGCGCGCACGGCGGCACCGGTGTTCGCCGCGTCGCTGCACTGGAGCGCCTGGGAACGCGCCCTGCGCGCCGGCCAGGAGGCCGCGCGGCAGTCCGGAGAGGTCGCCGAGGAGGCGTACTTCCTGCACGAACTCGGCGTCCTCGCGCTCTGCCTCGGCGGTTTCGACCGTGCGCGCAGCGAGCTGGAGGCCTCCATAGCCCTGCGCGCCGCGCTCGCCGACCGCCAGGGCACCACGGTCGGCCGCCGCACGCTCGCCCTGGTCCTCGACCGCTCGGGCCACATCGCACCGTTCACCACCCCCGACAGCGCCGCGACGGCCACGAGCGGCCTCGCGCTGCCCGAGTCCCCCGCGACGATCATCAGCAAGCGCCTGGCCGTCACCGCGCCGCGCCGCCGCGGCCTCACCGCCTCCCGCCGCAACCTCGTCGCCGCCGGCGCGGGCGCACTGCTCGCGGCGGTGCTCGGCACCATCGTCACCCTCGGCACGACGGCCTCCGGCGGTGACCAGAACACCCCGATGAACGTCAAGCCCCTGGAGACCGCGCAACCCGACAACGCCGACGACGGCCTCCCGGCGGACGGCGCGTCCCCCACCCCGGGCTCCACCCACCGCGGGCCCTCGCCCTCCGTCAGCGGCAGCGGCCCCGCCACGGACCCGAGCGCCCCGGGCACGGGCACGGGCGGCGGCACGGGCGGCGGGGTGGACCCGGGGACGGGCACGGACGGCGGGAGCACGACGGGGGAGCAGGGCGGCAACACGCCGTCGCACACCACGACGCCGCCCAAGGGCGGCACGCCGCCGACCCTGAAGCCGACGCCGTCGTCGACGCCGAGCTCGTCGACGCCGAGTTCCACGCCGCCGAGCAGCCCCTCGACGACGCCCGGCACCCCGACGACGCCGACGGACACCCCGACCGGGCCGGAGGGCACCACGACCGCCAGCGGCCCGTCGACCGACACCCCGGTGACGGCGACCGAGGGCGCCCCCGGCACCGCCGGGACGACGCCCGTCATCTGAGGCCGTCCGCAGCGCAGCGTGGCCCCGTCGTCTGGAGACGACGGGGCCACGGCGCTGTCGGGGGGCCGCCGCGCGGCCCGGTTTCAGAAGAGGCGCAGCTTGTCGTCCTCGATGCCGCGCAGCGCGTCGTAGTCGAGCACGACGCAGCCGATGCCGCGGTCGGTGGCGAGCACGCGGGCCTGCGGCTTGATCTCCTGGGCCGCGAAGACGCCCTTCACGGGCGCCAGCAGCGGGTCGCGGTTGAGCAGTTCCAGGTAGCGGGTCAGCTGCTCGACGCCGTCGATCTCACCGCGCCGCTTGATCTCGACCGCGACGGTCGTGCCGTCGGAGTCCCGGCCGAGGATGTCGACGGGTCCGATCGCGGTCGGGTACTCGCGGCGGATGAGGGTCCAGCCGTTGCCGAGGACCTCCATGCGGTCGGCGAGCAGTTCCTGGAGGTGCGCCTCGACGCCGTCCTTGATCAGGCCCGGGTCGACGCCGAGTTCGTGGCTGGAGTCGTGGAGAACGTCCTCGATCGTGATGATCAGCTGCTCGCCGGCCTTGTTGGTGACCGTCCAGACCCCGTCCTCGCCCTCCTTGAGCGTGCAGGGCGGCGACATCCAGTTGAGCGGCTTGTAGGCGCGGTCGTCGGCGTGCACGGAGACACTGCCGTCGGCCTTCACCAGGAGCAGCCGGGTCGCCGAGGGGAGATGGGCGGAGAGCCTGCCCGCGTAGTCCACGGAGCAGCGGGCAATGACGAGACGCATGGTCGGCAACGCTACTCGCTACCGGGCGCGGTTGGAAAATGGCCAGTTGTGAGCGCTCCCACCTAGTGTCGTGGGACCTCTCCGCCTACGGTTGTGAGTGGAGGCCGTCGTGCGGGAGAACACTTGACGGCTTCTCTCCGTAGTCCGTCTGACTCCTCGGACAGGGGGGTCACGAGAGGAGTACTCATGTCGCTCGACGTCTCACCGGCCCTCCTCGAACAGGCCGAGCGAGGCGAGGTCGACGAACGGGAATTCGTCGACTGCGTCCGGACTTCCCTGCCTTACGCATGGGACATGATCAGCTCTCTGGCGGCGCAGCTCAAGGTGGACGGCGGAGAGTTCGCCGACAACCAGGTGCCGCCGCCGGACGAGCACGCACGCGGGCAGTTGCTCCGCGCTCTGGCGAGTGACGCGATCCGGGGGGCACTTCAACGGCATTTCGGGGTGCGACTGGCATTCCAGAACTGCCACCGGGTCGCGGTGTTCCCGCTGGACCCGGCGGTCGATGAGCGTTACGCGAAGTTCACCTCCGTACGCGCACAGTTGCTGAACCAGTCCCCGGAGCTGCGGGACTGCTGAGATCGGCCACAGTGCTCCCGCAAGTGGCCGACGCTTTGCCGCTTGATGTTTCAATCAGGCCAATTGCGGGAGCACTTCCGCTCCGAGCCGTGCCACGTTCTGCTCCGTGGCCGCGAGGTCCCCGGAGCCCTCGACGAGCAGGGCGAAGCGGCGGATGCCCGTGCGTTCCGCGGTGGCGGCCAGGCGGTCGGCGCACAGCGACGGCGGCCCCACCGGGTGCAGGTCGCAGAGGAGTTCGGTGTAGGCGAGGGGATCGCGCATCGAGCGGGCCCGGCCGTCGACCGTGCGATGGGCGGCCAGCCCCTGCTGGAGCCAGCCGGGCATCGCCTTGGTCAGCGCCTCGACGGCGTCCGCGCGGTGGTCCGCGATCTGCGCCACACCCGCGGACACATGCTCCGCGGCCGCCACCATTTCGGGTGAAAGCCCCGCATCGCGCGCCTCGGCCTGCCACATTGCGACCATGGCCGCCTTGTCCTCGTCCCCGCAGTGCATGCCGAGCAGCATCGGCAGGCCGCGCCGTGCAGCCAGCCGCACGCTGGACGGCGAGGTGCAGGCGACCACGACCGGAGGGCCGCTGGGGTCCTCGAACTCGTCGGCCCGGGGGACGACGTCCACCTCGCGGAAGGCGAATCGTTCCCCCGAAGCGCCGACCCGGGGCTCGCGCAGCCAGCGCAGCAGCAGGTCGAGCGACTCGGGGAAGCCGCTCTCGAAGGCGGCCAGGCCGGCCCCGAAGACCTCCAGGTCCACCCACGGCCCGCCGCGGCCCACGCCGAGCGTGAACCGGCCGCCGGACGTGATGTGCAGCAGCGCCGCCTGTTCGCCCAGGGACACCGGATGGGCGGTCGGCAGCACGCTCACCGCCGTGCCCACCCCGATCCGCCGGGTCCGCCCCAGCAGCAGCGCGGCCAGCGTCACCGCCGACGGGCAGACCCCGTACGGCACGAAGTGGTGCTCCGCGAGCCACACGGAGTCCAGCCCGGCCGCCTCCGCCGCCTCCGCGGAGCGCACCGCCCGGTGCAGTGCCTCCCCGGCCCCCTGTCCCGGGAACTGGGCGGCGAGAACGAAAGTACCGACGCGCATCGTGCTTCACACCTTTCTCGGTGGCCGACGCGGCTCCCCTAACTGTCATTAACGCCTGACACGTGCCAAGGGCACGGGCCAACCGCAGCGATTTCATGATTTTCAAGGGGATGGTGGGAATGGGGGGTTGTGGGACGCGTACCCGAGCCGCCCCGGGCTACGCGTAGGCTTGACAGCAGGTCCGTTGTCCCCGACCCGCATGAGGTGTGTGCTTGTGTCCCCGCGCCGAAACCGCCCGCGAGGCACCACCGGAAGTCCGCAGGAGACGGACGGCCCCGGCTGGGGTCGCGGCGGGGAGCGCACCGAGAGCTGGCAGGGCGAGGAGTGGACGGTCCGTCCGCTCGCCGGGAGTTCCGGCGGCAAGCGCTACCGCTGCCCCGGCTGCGACCAGGAAATCCCGCCGGGCGTGGGGCACTTGGTGGTCTGGCCGGAGTACGGCGGCGTGGACGACCGGCGGCACTGGCACACCGCCTGCTGGAACGCCAGGGACCGCCGGGGCGTGCGGCCCCAGCGGTCCCGGAACGCCCCGCGGCACTGAGCCGCGGGAGCGGAGGTCACACGTCGCGCTTGGCGAGCACCGCGTACGCGCCGCCCAGGGCGACGGCGGTGACGATCGCCAGCACGATCAGCTGGCGCACCCCGTCGGCGCTGCCGTTCTCCAGCATCGGCATCTGGTAGAGCGAGGCGATGGCGTTGGGGGAGGAGTACTCGATCAGTTTGTCCTGCAGCGCGTGAAGGCTGTCCGGCATGAAGATCGCGACGATCAGCGGCAGCAGGACCACGCCCATCATCGTCGTGATCGCGCCCGCAGAGTGCCGCAGCAGGGTGCCCACGGCCAGGGACAGCAACCCGAGCAGGGCCACGTAGAGGCCGACGCCGACGGTGGCGCCGAGCCACTGGGAGCCGCTGGCGGTGGTGAGACCGTGCTCGACGACGAGACGCGAATGGCTGTAGAAGGCGTCCTCGTCGTTCGCCGGCCGGCCGCCGAAGGCCGCGTTGTTCATGAGCGCGGTGAGGGTGCAGGCCACGGTGGTGACGGTGAAGCTCAGCGCGAAGAAGACGATCGCCTTGGCGGCGAGGATCCGGCCGCGCTGCGGGCCGGCGGTGAACGTCGTACGGATCATGCCGGTGCCGTACTCGGAGCTGATCACGAGCACGCCGAGCGTGATGACGCACAACTGCCCCAGCAGCACGCCGAACAGGCCGAAGGCGAGCACCGGGTCGGTGACGTAGTCGTGGGAACTCGCCCCGACCACCAGCAGGTTGATGCCGAGGATCAGCACGAGCAGCATGCCGAGCGTCCACAGCGTGGAACGCACGGTCCGGATCTTGGTCCACTCGGACGCGAGCGCATGGCCCAGATGGGTCTTCTGCACAGGGATCGCCGAGGAGAACTGCGGGGCCGGGTGCTGGACGGGGGCGGTCATCGGGCGTCCTCGACGGGCAGGGCCGGCCGGTTCGGCCGGGTGGATGGGACCGGCTGCGGGATCGGCTGTGCGTACGGATTCGGCTGGGGCTGCGGCTGGGAGTACGCCTGCGGGGCTCCCCAGCCGCCCGCCACCGGCGCGCCCGGCTGCTGGAGGCCCTGCCGCGGGTCCTCGGAGGAGCGGTAGTCCACCGCGCCGTTGGTGAGCCGCATGTACGCCTCCTCCAGTGAGGCCTGGTGCGGGGACAGTTCCCACAGCCGTACACCGGCGTCGTGCGCGAGGTCGCTGATCCGCGGCAGCTCCAGGCCGGTCACGTGCAGCGCGCCGTCCTGCTCCTGCTGCACCTGGGCGCCCGCCCCGGCCAGCGCTTCGGTCAGCTTCTCCCGGTCGGCCTCGACGTCGGGGGTGCGGACCAGGGCGAAGCCCGTGGAATTGCGGGCGATGAAGTCCTTCACGCCCATGTCGGCGAGCAACTGGCCGCGGCCGATGACGATCAGGTGGTCGGCGGTCAGTGCCATCTCGCTCATCAGGTGCGAGGAGACGAAGACCGTACGGCCCTCCGAGGCGAGCTTGCGCATCAGGTGGCGCACCCAGTGGATGCCCTCGGGGTCGAGTCCGTTGACCGGCTCGTCGAAGAGCAGCACCTCGGGGTCGCCGAGCAGCGCGGCCGCGATGCCCAGGCGCTGGCCCATACCGAGGGAGAAGCCCTTGGAGCGCTTGCCGGCGACCTCCTGGAGGCCCACGACGCCCAGCACCTCGTCGACACGGCGGGCGGGGATGCCCGACAGCTGGGCCAGGCTGAGCAGGTGGTGCCGGGCGCTGCGCCCGCCGTGCACGGCCTTGGCGTCCAGCAGGGCGCCCACCCGGCGCGGCGCGTTGGGCAGCTTGCGGTACGGCTCACCGCCGATGGTGACCTGGCCGGAGCTCGGGCTGTCCAGCCCCAGGATCATCCGCATCGTGGTGGACTTGCCGGAGCCGTTCGGCCCCAGGAAACCGGTGACCACGCCGGGCCGTACCTGGAACGACAGGTTGTACACGGCCGTTTTGCTGCCGTAGGTCTTGCTGAGGCCCACTGCCTCGATCATGCTCCGCCCCTCGACGACCAGTCCTCGGGGCGGGTGCCCCCATGGGTATGAGGAGGCCGGCGGAGCGGAAACGGTTCCCGTCCCGGAAGAGCGGAAACGTTTCTCCCGCCTCCGGGCCCCGGGCTCCCAGGACGGCGAAGGCCGCCGCACCCGGGCGGGGTGCGGCGGCCTTCGCGAGCCGCGGTCCGGGCGTGGCGCCCGGCACCGGTCAGGCGTCGCGCTTCTTCAGCACCAGGTAGCCGCCGATGAGGGCGGCGACCACCCACAGGGCCATGATGCCGAGACCGGCCCAGGGCCCGTACGGACGCCCGTCGTCGACCGCGACCACCTGGAGGACCTTGGAGCCGGCCTGGTCGGGGAAGTAGTGGGCGACGTTCTTGGCCTTGGGGACGTTCGCCAGGATCGACGAGACCAGGAAGAAGAAGGGCATCAGGATGCCCAGTGACAGCATGGGGCTGCGCAGCATCATCGCGACGCCCACGGAGAACAGCACCATCAGCGTCATGTAGAGACCGCCGCCGACGACGGCCCGCAGGACCCCGGTCTCCGAGAGGGAGGTGCTGTGCGAGCCGAGCAGCGCCTGGCCGACGAAGAAGGTCAGGAAGCTGGTGGCCATGCCCACGACGAGGGCCAGGGCGCCGGTGACCGCGACCTTCGACAGGTAGAACGTGGCACGCTGCGGGACCGCCGCGAGCGAGGTGCGGATCATGCCCGTGCTGTACTCACCGGTGACGACCAGCACACCGAAGACGATCAGGGCCAGCTGGCCGAGGATCAGCCCGGCGAAGCTCGTGTTGGTCGGGTCGAAGTTCTGCAGGTCCTGCTCGGAGGCGTTCCCCCACTGGGAGGCGATCAGCAGGCAGATGAGTCCGCTGATGACGACGGTGACGAGGAGTGCGGACGCCAGCGTCCACACCGTCGAGCGGACCGACTTGACCTTGGTCCACTCGGACTGCAGAACCGCGCTCGTTGCCGCCATGTCAGGACTTCTCCTTCTTGTTCTGCCAGTCGGCACCCCAGGCCGCTCCGGGAGCCGCCGCGGGAACGGCGGAGCCCGCCGCCACGGATTCGTCCGCCGACTGCCCGGGGATGCCCGCCTGGTACTCCACCGACTCGGCGGTCAGCCGCATGAAGGCCTCCTCCAGGGAGGCGCGCTGCGGGCTGAGTTCGTGCAGCACGACCTGCTTCTCCGCGGCCAGCTCGCCGATCTTGGCGGCCTCCGCGCCCTCGATCTCGAACGCGCCCTCGTCGGTGATCACGGACGGGATCGACGCCCCGGTCAGCGCGTCCTTGAACTTCTCCGGCTCGGGGGTGCGGACCCGCACGAAGGAGCGGGAGTTCTCGGCGATGAAGTCGGCCATCGTCGTGTCCGCCATCAGCTTGCCGCGGCCGATCACGATCAGGTGCTCGGCGGTCAGCGCCATCTCGCTCATGAGGTGGCTGGAGACGAAGATGGTGCGGCCCTGGGCCGCCAGGCTCTTCATCAGGTTGCGGATCCAGTGGATGCCCTCGGGGTCCAGTCCGTTGACCGGCTCGTCGAACATCAGGATCTCGGGGTCGCCGAGCAGCGCCGCGGCGATCCCGAGGCGCTGGCCCATACCGAGGGAGAAGCCCTTGGAGCGCTTCTTGGCGACCGAGGAGAGGCCGACGGTCTCCAGCACCTCGTCGACCCTGCGGGCCGGGATGCGGTTGGACTGGGCCAGGCACAGCAGATGGTTGTACGCCGTGCGGCCCCCGTGGATGGCCTTGGCCTCCAGCAGCGCGCCGATGTGCCTGAGAGGTTCGTTCAGCTCGCGATAGTGCTTGCCGTCGATGCGGATGCTGCCGCTGGTCGGATTGTCCAGGTCCAGCATCATGCGCATGGTGGTGGACTTGCCGGCGCCGTTGGGACCGAGGAAGCCGGTCACCACGCCGGGCCGCACCGTGAAGGTGAGGTGGTCCACGGCGGTCTTGTCACCGTACCGTTTGGTCAGCCCCTGCAGCTCGATCATGCCGCATAGGGTACTGGTGCCCCGGCGGCCGGTGCACGCGGAATACCGGCCCCCGATTGTGCCCGAGCCCCCTGCCAGGAGGCAGGGGGCTCAGTCGGTCCGGACGCGGGGCGCGTTCAGCGCTGGGCCGGGACGCCGCGCGAGACGGGCTCGTCGTCGGCGGGGGCGCCGGCCGCGGCGACGGCGGCACCGGTCAGGGTGGCCAGCATCTCGCGGACGTTGGTCAGCTGGGCGTTGATGCTGTCGCGGCGGTTGGTGAGGGCCGCCAGCTCGCGCTCGGATTCGCTGCGGATGCGGTCCGCCTTCGCGTTCGCGTCCGCGACGATGTCCTCGGCCTGGCGCTGCGCGGTCTCGACCGTCTGGCGGGCGCGGCGCTCGGCGTCGGTGCGCAGCTTCTCGGCCTCCAGGCGGAGCTGCTCGGCGCGGTGCTCGATCTCGGCGAGGCGCTTCTCGGCCTTGGCCTGACGGGACGCCAGGTCGCGCTCGGACTGCTCACGGCGCTTGGCGAGGTTGGTCTCGAAGTCGGCCGCGGCCTGGGCCGCCTTGGCGCGGGTCTCCTCGAAGAGGGCGTCCGCCTCCTCGCGCTTGGCCTGCGCGTCCTTCTGCGCGTCCGCGCGCATCTGGCCGGCCTCACCCTTGGCCTTCTCGACGATGCGCTCGCCCTCGTCCTCGGCCTTGGCCTTGCGCTCCGTGGCGTAGGACTCGGCGTCGTTGCGCACCTGGGCGGCGGCGGACTCGGCCAGCTCGCGGTGCTGCTCGGCGGCGCGGCGCGCCTCCTCGCGCAGGTCCTTCGCCTCCTCCTCGGCGAGGCGGAGGATCTTCTCGACGCGTGCGCCCAGACCCGCGTAGGACGGCTCGGCGTCGTTGACCTGCGCCTGAGCGTTCTGGGTCTCGAGGTGCAGTTCCTCGATGCGCTTCTCCAGCGCATTGATCCTGGCGAGTGCGCTGTCACGGTCGGCGACCAGCTTGGTGATGCGGTCGTCCACCTGCCCGCGGTCGTATCCGCGCCGCACGAGCTCGAAGCCGAAGGGGGAGGAAGTGTCGCTCATGGGGTTCCTGTCAATTCAGACCGGGTGGGGTGTTAGAGGGAATCCTAGGGGCCGGGGCGGCGTGTCATCGAGTCAGTGTCCAGTAACTGTGCACAATGACCGCTCAATCGAGTGGTGCATCGTCGGACCGCTTGCCCCCTGTTCGGGTGGTTCCGGACGCCGCCCCGGCAGCGACCGTGTTCTTACCGTTCTGTGTGCCGTTCTGACTGTTGCCCTTTCCCCCGTCGAGCGGCGTCTGGAATGACTCCAGTGCCTCAAGGACATCCTGCACGCGGGTGATCTCCGCGTTGATGTCCTGGCGCCGCCGGGCCAGCACCTCCAGCTCGCGCTTACCCTCCGTGACGATCCGCTCGGCCTCGGTCCGCGCCTCGGCGCGCTGCCGCTCCGCGTCCCGCTCGGTGTCGGCCTTCTTCTGCTCGGCTCCCTTGAGGAGCTCCTCCGCCTTCTTCACCGCCGCGATGCGCACCTTGCTGGCCTCGGCACTCGCGGTCGACCGGGTGTCCTCGGCCTTCGCCTCCGCGTCGGCGACCAGCTCGCGGGCCTTCGCCTCGGCCCTGGACAGCTGCTCGGTGGCGGCCTCCACCAGCTTGTCCACCCGCTCGCCCGCCGACTTCATCGTCGTGGCGGCCTCGTTTCGGGCCCGCTCGTGCAGCTCCTCGACCTCGGACTCGACGCGCTGACGCAGCTCCTGCGACCGCTCCCTTATGGCGGTGGCGTCCCGGCGGGCCTCCTCCAGCATGGTGTCGGAGTCGGTACGGGCCCGCTCCACCAGGCCATTGCCCTCGTTGGTGGCCTCGTTGACGATCCGGTCGGCCTCCTTGCGGGCGGCGCCCACCATGGTGTCGGCCTGCTCCTCGGCCGAGGCGCCGATCTTCCGCGCCTCCGCCTGCGCCCCGGAGATCAGCTCGTCCGCCTGCGCGGCGGCCTCGCCCCGGCGCTTGTTGGCGTCCTCGCGGGCCTCGTCGCGCATCCGGTCGGACTCCGCGCGGGCCGCCTCCGCGTCCCGCTCCGCCGACTCCAGCGCGTCCTTGGCGAGGATGCCCAGCCGCTCGGCCTCCGTCCGCGCCTTGCCGATGAGCTGGTCCGCCTGCTGAGCGGCCTCCGTACGGCGCTTGTTGGCCTCGTTCCTCGCCTCGTCCAGCAGGCGGCGGGCCTCCGACTCGGCGGTGCCCAGTGCCTCCTCGGCGGCCCTGCGGCGCTCCACGGCGTCCCGCTCGGCGCCCTCCAGCGCGTCCTTGGCGAGGATGCCCAGGCGCTCGGCGTCGCGCTGCGCCTTGCCGAGCATCTCCTCGGCCTGCGCGCCGGCCTCGGCCCGCAGCCGGTCCGCCTCCTCGACGGCCTCCGACAGCAGCCGGTCCACCTGCTCGGCGGCGTCCACCCGCAGCCGGTTGGCCTCCTCGCGGGTCTCCGCACGCAGCGCGTCGGCCTCCTCGATCGCCTCCGTGACGGTGCGATCGGCCAGCTGACGGGCGGACTCCGCCTCCTCCTGCGCCTCACGGCGCATCCGGGACGCGTCCTCGCCGGCCCGCTCGCGCTCGGCGTTGGCCTCCGCATGCAGACGGTCGGCGCCCTCCTGGGCCTCGCTGCGCAGCCGCTCCGCCGCGTGCTCCGCGGCCGAGCGCAGCCCGGCGATCTCCTCCTCGGCCTGCTCGTGCAGCCCGTTGACGGAGTCCCGCACCTGCTGGGCCGTCGTCTCGGCGGCGCCGATCAGCTCCGCGGAGTGCCGCTCGGCCTCGGCCACCAGGCGCTCTGCCTCGGCGCCGGCCTCCTCCACCCGCTTGCGGGCGCTGGCCAGCAGCTCGTCGCTCTCCTGGCGGGCCTGCGCCCGCTCCTGCTCGGCCTCGCCGCGCGCCGAACCCAGCAGCTCCTCGGCCTCGCGGCGGCGCCGGCCGGCCTCCTCCTGGGCGGCGGACAGCGCCTCGGCCGCCTCGGCCCGCAGCCGGCCGGCGGTGTCCTGGGCCTCCGCCCGCACGCGGTCGGAGGTCTCCTGCGCCTCGACGCGCAGCTGCTCCGCCTCGGCGGCGGCGTCACCGCGCAGCCGGACGGCGGCCTGCTCGGCCTCGGCACGGCTCTGCGAGGCGTCGGCGGCGGCCTCGTCGCGCAGCCGCAGGGTGTCCTGCTCGGCCTGCTCCTGAAGGGTGCGCACCCGATCGGCCGCCTCCGCGCGCAGCGCGGCGACCTCCTCGGCGGCCTCCCGGCGCAGCCGGTCCGCCTCGGTACGGGCGTCGCGCAGCGCCTCCTCGGCGGCGGTGATGCGCCGTTCGGCCTCCTCGCGCTGCCGGACCAGATCGGCCTCGGCCTCGTCGCGCAGCCGCTCGGCGCCCCGCTCGGCCTCCTCGCGCAGCGCCGCGCCGGCCGCCTCGGCGTCCTCGCGGACCTGGTCGGCCTGGGCCTGCGCCTCCTCGCGCACCTGCCCGGCCTCGCCGTGGGCACGCTCCAGCAGCTCGTCGGCCTGGCGGCGGAGCCCCGCGGCGCGCTCGATGGCCTCGGTACGGACCCGGTCGGACTCGGCGTTGGCGGTCTGCCGGTGCGCGGCGGCGTCCGCCTTGGCCTTGGTCAGCAGCTCCTCGGCGGAGCGGGCCGCCTCCTCGATCTGCTGGACGGCCTCGCGCCGGGCCTCGCCGCGGATGCGCTCGCCCTCGGCGACCGCCTCGGCACGCAGCTGCTCGGCCTCGCCGCGCAGCCGGCGCGCCTCCTCCTGCAGCTCGACCGTCTTGGCCCGGTACTCCTTGGTGTCGTCCTTGGCCGTGCCCAGCAGCTGCTCGGCCGACTCCTCGGCCTGGCCGCGCAGCCGCTCCGCCTCGGACTCCGCCTCGCGGCGGATGCGCTCGGCCTCCTCGCTCGCCGCGCGGGTGGTGGCGCGGGCGTCCTCGGTGGCCTTGGTCAGCACCTCCTCGGCGGTGCGGGCCGCCTTGGCCAGCGCGGCCGCCGCGTCCTCGGCCGCCTCGGACTTGGCGGTCTCCTGCGCCTGGGCCAGCACCCGGTCGGCCTCGGCCCTGGCGTCCGCCACGACCTGCTCGGCCTCGGCCTTGGCGGCCTCCGCCTCCTTCGTCGCCTCCGCGACGAGGCGGGCGACCTCGGCCTTGGCGGTGCGGGTGCGCTGCTCGTTGTCGGCGTCGACGACGGACAGCCGCTTGGCGGCGTTGCTCGCCGCCTCCTCACGGAGCCGGTCGGACTCGCTCTGCGCCTCGCGGAGCTTCTCGTCGGCGTCCCGCAGCTTGTCCTCGGCGACCCGGGTCAGCTCGGCGGCCTGGGTACGGGCGCTCTCCGTGTCGCTGCGGGTGGACGTACGCAGCTGCTCGGCCTGGGACGTGGCCTCCTGGGCCTGGCTGGCGGCGGCGTTGAGCAGGCGCTCGGCGTCGGCGCGGGCGCGGCGCAGCAGTTGCTCCGCCTCGGCGCGGGCGGCCGCCCCCTCGGACTCCAGCCGGTCGCGGGCGCCCTCGGCGATCCGCTGGGCCTCGGTGCGGGCGGCGGCCAGCGCCGACTCCGACTCGGCCCGGGTCTCCTCCATGAGCCGCCGGGCCTGGGACTCGGCGCGGGCGCGCAGCTGCTCCGCCCAGGCGACGTTCTCGTTGACGTGGCTCTCGACGTTGGTCCGGCGCTCGGCCAGCTCCTCGTCCAGGCGGCGGCGCCGGGCGACGGCCTCGGCATGCCACTCCGCCTCCGCACGCGACTGGTGCTCGGCCTGCTCCTGGAGCAGCCGCTGGGTGGCCGCGCGGGCCTCGCGCAGCTCCCGTTCGGCGTCGGCACGCAGCTGGTCGGCCTGGATCTGGGCGTTGCGCAGCAGCTGGTCCGCCTGCAGGCCCATGTTGTCGTAGGCAGGACGAGTCGCCAGATTGCGTCGCGCCTCGTGCAGCTTGGCGCGCAGCACCTCGACCTGGTATCCGAGGTCGTCGGCATGCTGGACGACCTTGTCCCGCTCCTTACGAAGCCGTTCCATCTCGGCCTCGAACTGCGAGAGGTGGTCTTCCTCAACCTCGTAGCGGTCGTAGCCCCGCACTCCGCGGTCCCATCCGTCTCCTGGTGTACCCACCCGCCAACCGAGTGAGATTCCCCGGGGCCCCGTTCACCGCGGAGCCTTACGGAGAATTGTGTCCGATCCCACGCCGAGGCGCGGGCAGGTACCCCAGCCCACCCCGGGGTCGCCCCGCCACTCTACCGGGGCGAGTCGCGTCCGGTCAGTGCTCCTTGGACGAGGTGACCAGCTCCGTGAGAACCCCGTGGCAGTCCTTGGGGTGCAGGAAGGTGATCCGGGACCCCATCGTGCCGGTGCGCGGGGTGTCGTACAGCACCCGCACGCCCTTGTCGCGGACGGCCGCGGCGTCGCCGTCCACGTCATCGGTGCCGAAGGCGATGTGGTGGACGCCCTCACCGTTCTTGGCCAGCCACTTCGCGACGGTGGAGTCCTCGCGGGTCGGTTCCAGCAGCTGGAGGTAGGACGCGCCCCCGTCGGAGGTCTCGTTGATCTTCAGCATGGCCTCACGGACGCCCTGCTCCTCGTTGACCTCGGTGTGGAACACCTCGAAGCCGTACGTGGCACGGTAGAACTCGACGGTCGCGTCGAGGTCGGAACAAGCGATACCGATGTGATCGATTCGAGTCAGCATGAGTCCAGTGGACCGCCGGGACGCATGGTCACGCAACGTGCCCGCGATCACACCGTCCGCCTCGTGACCGCCGCCGTACCCCTCAGTACATTGACACCACCCTCGTGAAACCATCGTTAACCCACCCTCCGTGCAAAGGGGCCGCGTCATGACCAGCCAGGCACGTACGTCCGTGATCGTCGCGGGCGCCCGCACTCCGATGGGCCGCCTGCTCGGCTCGCTCCGCAGCTTCTCCGGCGCCGAGCTCGGCGCCGTCGCCATCAAGGCGGCCCTGGACCGGGCGGGCATCGCCGGCGACCAGGTCGAGTACGTGATCATGGGCCAGGTGCTGCAGGCCGGCACCGGGCAGATCCCCGCCCGCCAGGCCGCGGTCAAGGCCGGCATCCCGATGAGCGTCCCGGCGCTCACCATCAACAAGGTCTGCCTGTCGGGACTGGACGCGATCGCCCTGGCGGACCAGCTGATCCGCGCGGGTGAGTTCGACGTCGTGGTGGCCGGCGGCCAGGAGTCCATGACCAACGCCCCGCACCTGCTGCCCAAGACCCGCGAGGGCTTCAAGTACGGCGCCGTCCAGATGCTGGACGCGATGGCCCACGACGGCCTGACCGACTCCTTCGAGAACATCGCCATGGGCGAGTCGACCGAGAAGCACAACACCCGCCTCGGCATCGCCCGCGCCGAGCAGGACGAGATCGCCGCCCTGTCCCACCAGCGCGCGGCGGCCGCCCAGAAGAACGGCCTCTTCGACGCCGAGATCACCCCGGTGGAGGTCCCCCAGCGCAAGGGCGACCCAGTGGTCTTCAGCAAGGACGAGGGCATCCGCGCCGAGACCACGGTCGAGTCCCTGGGCAAGCTGCGCCCCGCCTTCAGCAAGGACGGCACCATCACGGCCGGCACCTCCTCGCAGATCTCCGACGGCGCCGCCGCGGTGGTCGTGATGAGCAAGGAGAAGGCCGAGGAGCTGGGCCTGGAGTGGCTTGCCGAGATCGGCGCCCACGGCAACGTGGCCGGCCCGGACAACTCGCTGCAGTCGCAGCCGTCCAACGCCATCGCGCACGCGCTGAAGAAGGACGGCCTCACCGTGGCCGACCTGGACCTCATCGAGATCAACGAGGCGTTCGCCGCGGTGTCCGTGCAGTCCATGAAGGACCTGGGCGTGACACCTGAAAAGGTGAACGTCAACGGTGGCGCCATCGCCCTCGGTCACCCGATCGGCATGTCCGGCGCCCGCATCGTGCTCCACCTGGCGCTGGAGCTCCAGCGCCGCGGCGGCGGCACCGGCGCCGCAGCCCTCTGCGGCGGCGGCGGCCAGGGCGACGCCCTGATCATCCGCGTCCCCGCCAACTGACGCGCGCAGCGCCCGACCATCCGCGTGCCGGGCGGCACGCGGGCAGACCCTGCGGGCGAGTGAGCCCGAGGGGTGCGGCTTCGGCCGAGGTTGATCATTTGTGTGCCGGTCGGCTGGTCGGCATGTGGGCAGACTGTGTGGGCGAGTGAGCCGAAGGGGCGCGGCGCCCGCCGAAAAGGAGAACACGCGCAGGTCCCGAGGAACGAGGGACCGAGCATGATCGACTGTCGGCGGGTGCTCCGAGCGCCCCGGAGGCGAACCGAGCCCTCAAAGAAGAAGGAGCACGATGGACGTCCCCACCCTGGTGGAGCAGGCGCGGCAGGGCCGCCCGAGGGCGGTCGCGCGGCTGATCTCACTGGTGGAGGGGGCGTCCCCGCAGCTGCGTGAGGTGATGGCGGCCCTCGCGCCGCTCGCCGGCGGCGCGTACGTGGTCGGGCTGACCGGCTCGCCCGGTGTCGGCAAGTCGACCTCGACCTCGGCGCTGGTCTCGGCCTACCGGCGCGCCGGGAAGCGGGTCGGGGTGCTCGCGGTGGACCCCTCGTCGCCGTTCAGCGGGGGCGCCCTGCTGGGCGACCGGGTCCGGATGAGCGACCACGCCTCGGACCCGGGGGTCTACATCCGCTCGATGGCCACCCGCGGCCATCTCGGCGGTCTGGCGTGGGCCGCGCCGCAGGCGATCCGGGTGCTGGACGCGGCCGGCTGCGAGGTGATCCTCGTGGAGACCGTCGGCGTCGGGCAGTCGGAGGTCGAGATCGCGGCCCAGGCGGACACCTCCGTGGTGCTGCTCGCGCCCGGGATGGGGGACGGCATCCAGGCGGCGAAGGCCGGGATCCTGGAGATCGGCGACGTCTACGTGGTCAACAAGGCCGACCGGGACGGCGCCGACGCCACCGCCCGCGAGCTGAACCACATGCTGGGCCTGGGCGAGGCCCGGCAGGCGGGCGACTGGCGTCCGCCGATCGTCAAGACGGTGGCCGCCCGCGGCCAGGGGACCGACGAGCTCGTCGAGGCGCTGGAGAAGCACCGGGCCTGGATGGAGGAGCACGGTGTGCTGGCGGAGCGGCGGCTGCGCCGGGCCGCCCTGGAGGTCGAGCACATCGCCGTCACGGCGCTGCGCGAGCGGATCGGCGACCTGCACGGTGACCGCCGGCTCGGCGTCCTGGCCGAACGCATCGTCGCCGGCGCGCTGGATCCGTACGCCGCCGCCGACGAGCTGGTCGCGGGCCTGACCGAGCAGGCCTGACCGAGCGGCCCCGGGAACGGGCCGCCCGGACCGGCCGGTCAGGCGCGTCCGCGTACCGCGCGCAGGTGCTCGGCGACCGGGGCCAGCGCCTTGCGCAGCGCCGCCAGGTCCTCCGCCGGGAGCAGGTCGATGAAGTGCTCCCGCACGGCCGCCACGTGGTGCGGGGCGACCTTGCGCATGGTCTCCCAGCCCTCCTCGGTGAGGACGGCGTACAGCCCGCGCCGGTCGGACTCGCAGTTCTCCCGGCGGACCAGGCCCGCGGTCTCCATGCGGCTGATCTGGTGGGACAGCCGGCTCTTGGACTGGAGGGTCGCGCGCGCCAGGTCGCTCATCCGCATGCGGCGCTCGGGGGACTCCGAGAGGTTGACCAGGATCTCGTAGTCGTTGTACGTCAGACCGAACGGCTGCAGGTCCCGTTCGAGCTGGTGGGTCAGCAGCTTGCTGACCTCCAGGTGGGTGCGCCAGGTGCGCTGCTCGTCGCCGGTCAGCCAGATGGTGCCGTTCTCAGTCTCCATGCTGGAATTATACCCAGGATGTTGAAATCCGTATTAATTGGGGTCCGATTGCGTGTCCGCGCGGTCACAGTCCGAAACGGCGCTGCAGGTCGCCCAGTTGACCCGGCAGCCGCGGCGCGCCCGGTGCGCCGCCGTGGGCACCGGCCCCCGCGCCCGGTACGCCGGCCTCGTGCGGGACCGCGCCGGTCGCCTGCTCGGGCATCAGCACCTCCGTGGACTGCAGCAGCACCTGGCCCGCGCCCACGAACTCGAACTGGTGCTCCTCGCCCGAGGTGCCGCCGATGCCGGTCAGCGCCCGCAGGCCGCCCAGCACGCCGCGCATGTAGCCGTGGTCGTAGTGGTGGCAGGGCGACGGGCAGTCCGCCCAGCCCACCAGGGCCTGCGGGTCGACCCGGACCGGGGGCTCGACGAAGTGCACCGCGCCGTTGGACGCGGCGACGAACTTGCCCGTGCCGATGAGGGTCAGGAAGCCCGGGATGATCGACTGCTTGAGCGCCAGCCCCGGCTGGAAGGCCAGCAGGTTCCCCGACCGGATGGTGAGGTTGCCGTCCTCCAGGTCGTAGGAGTTCACGTCGAAGGCGCGGTCCGCGAGGATCATCTTGCCCTGGCCCTCGGCGACCACCCAGTCCGAAGCGTGCAGCGGGGAGTGGAAGTTGGCGCGGATCAGGCCGTCGAGGGCGCCGTGGCCGATGCCGTGGAAGGAGATCTGCCCGTAGTAGGCGATCATCTTCCCCTTCTGCAGGAACCACTGCCCCTTGAGGTCGACGCTGAAGGCGTACGGGTTGACGTTGTCGTCGACCGGCAGGGTGTACGGGTCGTGGACGACCGGGCCGTTCGCGGTCACAGCTTCTCCTCGCTTGCCTGGACGTAGACCGTGCCCTGCCCCGACAGCTCCAGCTGGAACGCCTCGCCGGAGCCGCGGCCCACCATGTCGCGCCAGCCGAGTGCGGTGGACAGCTTGTTGCGGACGTCGCCGCGGTGGGCGACGTACGCCTGGGGGTCGACGTGCACCGGACGCTGCGGGGTGATCGGCAGCTCGATCACGCCGCCGTGCGCCATGACCGCCACCGCGCCCTGGCCCTGAAGCGTCGTGGTGAACAAACCCTGGCCCGTGACCTGGCCGCGGATGACGCCCATGACGCCGCCCTGGGAGCCCATGAACATCGTGCTCTGCCGCAGTGTGCCGTCGAAGGCGAGCAGCCGGTCCGCCTCGACGTACAGGGTGTCGCCGGTCAGGTCGATGCAGTGCACATGGTGGCCGCCGTGCCCGAACATCACCGAGCCCTGGCCCTCGACGGTCATCAGCGGTGTCGCCTCGCCCGCCATCCGGCGGCCGATCATCGACCCGATGCCGCCCTGCCCGCCCTGCATGTTCGGGGTGAACGAGACGTTCCCGCGGTAGGCGAGCATCGCGCCCCGCTGGCTGAACAGCCGCTGCCCGGGCAGCACCTGGGCCTCGACCATCTTGGAGTTGATCCGCGTGAACGGCATCAGACCTGCCCCCCGATCGTGTTGCGCTCGCTGGGCTGGACGTACACCAGGCCGTCGCCCTCGAAGCGGATCTGGAAGGACTCGCCGCCGGACTCGCCGATCATGGCGCGCCAGCCGATGCCGGCCTGGAAGTGCTGCTGAAGGCGGCCCGTGTGCGCCACATAGGCGCCGGGGTCGACCTGGAGCGGCATGCCGGGGGCGACGCGCAGCACCACGGCCGGCCCGTCGGACATGATCGCCGCCTGGCCCATGCCCTCCACCGTGGTGGTGAACAGCCCGTTGCCCTGGGAGGCGCCGCGCAGCCCGGTGAAGGTGGTGCCGGTGCGCAGCGTCGCCTCGGTCGCCAGCAGATTGCTGGCCTCGACGTACAGCTTCTCGCCGTTGAGGCGGACGAGGTTGATCTCGCTCGCCCGGTCGGCGAAGTAGCAGGTGCCCTGCCCCCGTACCTCCATGACCTCCATCGACTCGCCGGTGAGCCGCCGGGTCACCATGCCGCGCAGACCCTCGCCGCCACCGGACATCTTCTTGAACTGCATCTGGCCGTCGTAGGCGACCATCGAGCCGTTCTTCGCCTTCACGGCGTCGCCGGCCATGTCCACGGCGAGCACCTTGCTGCCCTGCAATCGAAACTGAGCCACGGGTCAGACCGTATCCGTCCGGGAGGAACCCGTCACCAGGGTCCGCGTCACATGATGGTTGTCCGAGGTGCCGGAGGTGCCCGCCGTGCCCGCCGCCTCCTCGACCTCCAGCAGCGAGGCGCCGCGCCGCTCCGCCTCGAAGGCCGCGTGCCCGCCGCGCAGTCCGAACAGCCGCTTGGACAGCAGGATGTAGAGGACGGCGAGGATGTTGAGCAGCAGCGTGCCGATCTTGAGGTAGCTGACCTTCTCGGTGATCTCCCAGATCTCCAGCGGCAGGAACGCCGCCGTCGCGACCACGGTGAGGTACTCCGCCCACCGCTTGCCCGCCCACAGGCCGAACGCCTCGACGATCTCGATCAGCGCGTACAGCAGCAGCGCCCCGGCCACGATCAGCAGCGTGGAGTGCCGGTACTCGAAGGTCCTGCGGATGGTGTCGACCACGGGGGAGTGGTCGAGGTCGTAGTGGAAGTGCTCGAAGACCGGGCGGAAGACGGTCAGGTTCTCCTCGAAGAAGCGGCGCACCGCGTCCTGCGAGTTGCTGAAGCGCCACACCGCCCAGGCCGCCAGCACGATGAACAGGCCGCGCAGCAGCCGCTCCACGGCCAGGAAGCGCAGGATGAACAGATCGCGCAGCGCGCGGCCGCGCGGCACCTCGGGCGCCTGGTCGGCGGGGCCCGAGCCGTGCGGCTCGCCGAGTGCGAAGTCCCCGCAGCGCAGGCAGCGCCAGACCTCGCCGAGCGCGGTCTCGGCGCGCAGCCGCTCGCGCAGGTGCGTCTCGTCGGGCGCGTAGGTGACATGCCCGCGCCGGGCGCAGTGCCGGCGGTCCCAGTCCAGCTTCATCCCGTTTCTTCCTCGAGGGGGCGAGTTGTCGGTCGTCGGTCGTCGTGGAGGGGGACGCAGTCCGCCGCCGGATGGTTCACATGTTCCCGGACCCCGGCGCCTGGGTGCGGGATCGGCCGGGTGATAATGGTGACACCCTTTGTGATCGTGTTCACAAGGGCTGTCGGCGCCCGACAGCCGTACCGTGCAAGTGCTCGCAGTCGAGTCCCGTAAGAGAGGTCCCGTGGACATCAAGACCGCATCCGCCCTGAACCGGCTCCGCCTGGTCTCCGCCCCGGAGGCGGTGTCCTTCCTCCTGCTGCTGATCTGCTCGGTGCTCAAGCGCACCACGGACTTCAACGCGGTGCCCGTGATGGGCATGGTGCACGGCGTCCTGTTCATCCTCTACGTGGCGTTCTGGGTGTGGGCGTGGTTCCGCGCCAAGTGGCCGCTCGGCCGCGCCGCGCTCTACCTCCTGCTCTCCGTGCTGCCCACCGGCGGCTTCTTCGCCGAGCGCATGCTGCGCCGCGAGGCGGAGAACAGCGTCATCGCGGCCCGCGCCCGCAAGGAGCTCAAGGACGTCGGCCGAGGGGCGGTCGAGGCATGATCGTCGCGTTCTCCGTCAGCCCGGTCGGCGTCGGCGAGGACGTCGGCGAGTACGTCGCGGACGCGGTCCGCGTGGTCCGCGAGTCGGGGCTGCCCAACCGGACCGACGCGATGTTCACCTCGATCGAGGGCGAGTGGGACGAGGTCATGGACGTCGTCCGCCGCGCCGTCGCCGCCGTCGAGGCCCGCGCCGGGCGGGTCTCCCTCGTCCTCAAGGCCGACATCCGCCCCGGCGTCACCGACGGGCTGACCTCCAAGGTCGCCACGGTCGAGCGGTACCTCGCGGGCGAGTAGCCGCGGGCGTTCCCGCAACGAACGCCGGGCGGGCTGGATCTCCAGCCCGCCCGGCGTTCTTTGTGCGCCGGAGCTTGCGGCGTTCAGTCGGTCGTTAGGGCGGTGCCCAGGGGGGTGCGTGCGTAGAGGACCTGGTGGCCGTAGCGGCGGGAGGTGAGCAGGCCCGCGTCGCGGAGTACCGACAGGTGCGAGGAGACGGACGACAGGGCGAGGCCGTGGCGGTGGGCGAGCGCGGTGGTGGTCGCCGGTTCGCCGAGACCGCTGAGGATGGCGGCCCGGTTGGCGCCCAGCAGCCGGACCAGGGCGTCCGAGTCGGCGTGCGGGGTCTGCCAGAGGCCGCCGATGCCGCGCGCCGGGTAGACGACGGTGCCCTGCCAGGGCGGGTCGAAGCCGGATGCCACGTCGGGCCAGACGAAGACGCTGGGCGCGAGGACCAGGCCGTCGCCGCCGAGGTCGCGGTCGTGCTGCGTCGGCCGGTGCAGCGTCAGGGTACCGTTCGCCCAGCTCAGCGAGGGATGCAGATCGGCGAAGAGCCCGGTCAGCCCGTCGTCCGCGAGACGGCGGGCGCGGAAGGCGATGTCGGCCTCCAGCACGGCGCGCACGCGCGGCCAGTAGGGGGCGACCAGCGCGTGCCAGGCCCGTTCGCACAGGTCCGCCAAGTCCCTTGTGGCGCGGGCCGGATCGGCGAGCATGGCGCGGCCGGACGGGGTGTCCGCCGCGCCCGGGGTGTCGGCGAGGGCGCGGGCGAGGTCGCCGCGGGCCGTGCCGGGGTCGGTGGCCCGTACGCGGGCCAGGTCCTGCTCGATGGAGGTCAGGGGGCTGTCCGGCGGCGGGGACAGGAAGTCCGGGGTGTGGCCGCGGCGCGGCATGAGCAGCCACAGCGGCGTGAGGTCCAGTTCCCGCGCCGCCGGCTGCGTCTGCCGCAGCCAGGGCAGGTGGTAGGCCTGCAGCCGGGGCTCCTTGAGGGCGCGGACCGCGCCCGTCACCTCCCACAGCGGGGATATCCCGAACCGGCAGCGCAGCAGGTCGTCCGGCCCGAACCGCATGTGCAGCGGCATCGGCGGCCTCCTCCCGGGCACTCTTGTTTCGGCTGGAGCCGAAAGACTACGGGCGGTGCGGTTCCGGCCGCCACGCTGCGGTCCATGACGCTCAATGCCGACGCCGTCCCCGCCGCCGCGTCCGGGGGCTACCGTGCCGTCTTCGCAGTGCGGGAGTTCCGGGCCGTCTTCGCGGCGCACGTGCTGTCCTTGCAGGGCACCGTCGTGTCCCAGATCGCGCTGTCCGTGCTGGTGTTCCGGCTCACCGCGTCGCCGCTGCTGTCGGCGCTCACCTTCGCGCTGGGCTTCGTGCCGTACGCCGTGGGCGGGACGCTGCTGGCGGGGGTCGCCGACCGCTTCCCGCCGCGCCGGGTGCTGGTGGTCTGCGACCTGCTGTGCGCGGCGTGCGCGGCCGCGATGGTGCTGCCGGGGACGCCGATCGCCGTCCTGCTCGCGCTGCGCGCGGTCATGGCGGTGATCGCCCCGGTCTTCACCGGGACGCGCGCGGCGAGCCTGGCCGACATTCTCCCGGGTGACGCCTTCGTCCTCGGGCGGTCGCTGATCCGGATCGTGGCGCAGGGAGCGCAGGTCGTCGGCTTTGGGCTGGGCGGACTGCTGCTGGCCGTGGTCACGCCGCGGGCCGCCTTGCTGCTCACCGCGGCCGCGTTCCTCGGCTCGGCGCTGCTGCTGCGCCTGGGGACGAGGCGGCGGCCGGCACGGGGCGCGCGCGAACGCGGTGACGGCGGCGGTACGGGACGGCTGCTCGCCCACCGCGGGGTGCGCGGGCTCCTGCTGCTCGCGTGGGTGCCGTCGTTCTTCTGCGTCGTCCCGGAGGCGCTCGCGGCGCCGTACGCGCAGTCCGTGGGGGCGGGGACGACGGGGCTCGGCCTCTTCATGGCGGCGATGCCGGTCGGCATGATCCTCGGGGAGGCCCTGGCGGGCGGGTACTTGAGCCCGGCGGCCCGCGGCCGGATCGCCGGCCCGCTGGTGGCGTGCACCCTGCTGCCCTACGCCGCCTTCCTCCTGCGGCCGTCGCTGCCCTGGTCCCTGGCCGCGATGTTTGCCGCCGGGCTCACCGGCGCCTGGACGCTGGGCGTGGACCAGTGGTTCGTCGACGCCGTTCCGGAGGAACTGCGCGGCCGGGCGATGACCGTGCAGTCGGCGGGCCTGATGACGGTCCAGGGCGCGGGAATGGCGGCGGCAGGTGCCGCCGCGGAGTTCGGGCCCGTCCATCTGGTGAACGGGTGGTCCTGCGTGATCGGCACCTTGTGCGTCCTCGCGGTGCTGCGGACCGTATGGGGCGGTCCGCAGCACCGCGAGTGATCGGGGTGCCGGCCGGGTCAACGGGTCAACGGGTCACCGGGCTGCACCGGCGCGCCGTCAGGCGACGTTGACCCCGGTCCAGGCGGCGGCGACCGCGTTGTACTCGGCGGAGCCGCTGCCGTACAGGTCCTTGGCCGCGTTCAGCGTCGCGGTGCGGGCCTTGGCGTAGTTGGTGGACGAGGTGAAGTACACCGTCAGGGCGCGGTACCAGATGGCCGCGGCCTTGGCGCGGCCGATGCCGGTGACGGTGGAGCCGTTCTTCGTGGGGCTGTTGTAGCTGACGCCGTTGATGGTCTTGGCGCCGCTGCCCTCGGAGAGCAGGTAGAAGAAGTGGTTGGCCACACCCGACGAGTAGTGCACGTCGAGGTTCTTCACCGAGGAGGACCAGTAGTCGGCGGAGGCACCGTCCTTGGACGGCTTGTCCATGTAGCGCAGCGGGGTGCCGTCGCCGTTGATGTCGATCTTCTCGCCGATGAGGTAGTCCGGGGTGTCCGAGGCGAGGTTGGCGTTGAACTCGACCATGGTGCCGAAGATGTCGGAGGTGGCCTCGTTGAGGCCGCCGGACTCGCCGGAGTAGGTCAGGCCGGCCGTGGCGCTGGTCACGCCGTGGGATATCTCGTGGCCGGAGACGTCGAGCGCGGTCAGCGGGTGGGTGTTGCCCGAGCCGTCGCCGTAGGTCATGCAGAAGCAGCTGTCGTCCCAGAAGGCGTTGACGTAGTTGCTGCCGTAGTGGGCGCGCGAGACGGAGCCCTTGCCGTCGTTCCTGATGCCCGAGCGGCCGAAGGTGTTCTTGTAGAAGTCCCAGGTGGCCGCCGCGCCGAACTGGGCGTCCACGCCCGCCGACTGGCGGTTGGAGGCGGAGCCGTTGCCCCACACGTCGTCGGTGTCGGTGAACGTGGTGCCGGTGCCGCTGGTGCGGTTGTTCAGGTCGGTGGTGGAGATGCCGCCGCGGCTCGCGTCCTTCAGCGTGTAGGTGCTGCCGGACTTGGTGGTGGTGAGGGTGACCGAGCCCACGTGGACGCCGGTGCCGGTGCCGGTCTGGATGCCCTCGTACTTCTGGATCACCGCGCCGGTGCCGGCGTCGGTGATCACGTTGAGCTCGCTCGGGGTGCCGTCGGCCTGGGTGCCGTGGACCACGGTCCGGTAGGCGAGCCGGGGCGTGCCGCTGACCGCCCAGACGACCTTCTGCGGGGTGGCGGCGGTACCGACGGTCTTCAGCGGTTCCTCGCCCTTGACCAGCGGCGTCTTCAGCAGGCCCTTGACCGTGGCGGCGGCCTTGTCGCGGGCGGCGGAGGGCGTCACGGCGGGGGTGAGGGTGGCGGGGGCGATGCTCGCGGTGACGGTCCGCGAGACGGACCGGGTGGCGCCGTCGCTGCCCTGGTGGACCACCAGGTCGCCGCCGAGCACCTCCAGGCCCGCGTAGGTGCGGTCGTAGCGCAGGTGGCGGGTGCCGTCCGGGTCGACGACGACGTCCTTGACCGTCAGCCGCTCCTGGGAGCCCAGGCCGAGGGCGCCGGCCAGGGCGCCCGCCTGGCCGCGGGCGTCGGTGAGGGCCTGTGCGTGGGAGGCGGCGAGCGCGGTGGCGGACGGCGCGGGCCGTGCGGTCGCCGCGAGGGACTGGAGGCCGCCGGCCAGGAGTGCCGATGTGGCCACGAGGGTGCCGAGTGCCAGCTTCTTGCGCAATGTGACTCCTTGGGTCCCGCCGTGTGGGGACGGCAGGCGTGGTCCCCGGGCGGAACCGCACCCGGGGGATGTGGGGGGTGCGCGGTGTTCCGCGCGGTAAGGAGCCTCGCACCGAACAGGGCATTAATGACAGGTGCATTTCATCGATTGGCCGGTTGTCGTGAGCGTGACCGACGTCACGTCCCGGGTCATCCGGGCCAAAGGGGGGCAAGTCCGGCCCGGGAGTAGGGGAAACCCTCCCCGGGAGGGTGAGGTTTTCGGTCGGAACCCCTGGCCGGGGTGGCTGAAACACTGCGTTCACACAGGTGCGGCGGATGGCGGGTACGGTCGGTGCCCCGGCGCGCCTGACGTGCCGTCGTCCCGCCCCGCGAGACATGGCTGCCCGCCATGTGACCGGCGGGTAGGCTCGGCCCTGTGTCCAAGCCGCTCAGCCTGCCCTTCGACCCGATCGCCCGCGCCGACGAGATCTGGACCCGGCGCTGGGGGCGCGTGCCGTCCATGGTCGCGATCACGTCGATCATGCGCGCCCAGCAGATCCTGCTGAGCCAGGTCGACGCCGTGGTCAAGCCCTACGGACTCACCTTCGCCCGCTACGAGGCGCTGGTGCTGCTCGCCTTCAGCAAGGAGGGTGAGCTGCCGATGTCGAAGATCGGCGAGCGCCTCATGGTGCACCCGACGTCGGTCACCAACACCGTCGACCGCCTGGTGGCCGCCGGCCTCGTCGCCAAGCGCCCCAACCCCAACGACGGGCGCGGCACGCTGGCCTCCATCACGGCCAAGGGCCGCGAGGTGTGCGAGGCCGCCACCGACGACCTCATGGGGATGAAATTCGGCCTCCAGGCGTACGACGACGACGAGTGCGCGGAGATCTTCGCCCTGCTGCGGCCGCTGCGGATATCCGCGGGGGATTTCGAGTCGTAGCCGCGCTGCCCGGGGAGCCGGACGCCCGCCGGCCACGGGACGGCCCGGGGGAAAGTGCCCGAAGCGCACCGGTTAGGCTTCGGCGCATGAAGCAGAGTGTCCTGACCCGGTACCGCGCCCTCGCCTACGTGACGGGTGTGCTGCTGGTCCTGCTGACCGTCGGCGTGATCGCCAAGTACCTGCTGCACATCGACGGCGCCGCGGGCTTCACCCAGGTCGTCGCCATCGCGCACGGCTGGCTCTACGTCCTGTACCTGGTCTTCGCCTTCGATCTGGGATCCAAGGCGAAGTGGCCCTTCGGCAAGCTGCTGTGGGTGCTGCTGGCCGGGACCGTCCCCACCGCGGCGTTCTTCGTCGAGCGCAAGGTGACCCGCGAGGTGGCGCCGCTGGTGCTCCCCACGGGTGAACCCGTCAAGGTCTGACAACCACCTGACCTGCGGATACCCCCCTCCCTGTGCGGACGGGGGGTTTTGCCGTCGACAAATACTAGGACGTCCTAGTATTTTCGCCCCACAGGGGTAGACCTCCTTGTACAAGGACGTGCGAGGACGGCCCCGCACCGATGAGAGGCGGACACCGGCATGGACGCTGCAGCCATTGACGAGGGGCGCAGCCGCTGGCAGGCGCGCTACGACGCCTCCCGCAAGCGCGAGGCGGACTTCACCACGCTCTCCGGGGACACCGTGGAGCCGGTGTACGGGCCGCCGGCCGGCGCGGAGGTACCCGGCTTCGAGCGGATCGGCTGGCCCGGGGAGTACCCGTTCACCCGCGGTCTGCACGCCACCGGCTACCGGGGCCGCACCTGGACCATCCGCCAGTTCGCCGGCTTCGGCAACGCCGAGCAGACCAACGAGCGCTACAAGATGATCCTGGAGGCGGGCGGCGGCGGTCTGTCCGTCGCCTTCGACATGCCCACCCTCATGGGCCGGGACTCCGACGACCCGCGCTCGCTGGGCGAGGTCGGCCACTGCGGTGTGGCCATCGACTCCGCGGCCGACATGGAGGTCCTCTTCCGGGACATCCCGCTCGGCGACGTCACCACCTCGATGACGATCTCCGGTCCCGCGGTGCCGGTCTTCTGTATGTACCTGGTGGCCGCGGAGCGCCAGGGCGTCGACCCCGCGGTGCTCAACGGCACCCTGCAGACCGACATCTTCAAGGAGTACATCGCGCAGAAGGAGTGGCTCTTCGAGCCCGAGCCGCACCTGCGCCTGATCGGCGACCTGATGGAGCACTGCGCGAAGGGCATCCCCGCGTACAAGCCGCTGTCGGTCTCCGGCTACCACATCCGCGAGGCCGGCTCCACGGCCGCGCAGGAGCTCGCCTACACCCTGGCCGACGGCTTCGGCTATGTGGAGCTGGGCCTGTCGCGCGGGCTGGACGTCAACACCTTCGCCCCGGGGCTCTCCTTCTTCTTCGACGCGCACCTCGACTTCTTCGAGGAGATCGCCAAGTTCCGCGCGGCGCGCCGGATCTGGGCGCGCTGGATGCGCGACGTGTACGGCGCGACGTCCGACAAGGCGCAGTGGCTGCGCTTCCACACCCAGACCGCTGGCGTCTCGCTGACCGCCCAGCAGCCGTACAACAACGTCGTGCGCACCGCGGTCGAAGCGCTGGCGGCGGTGCTCGGCGGCACCAACTCCCTGCACACCAACGCCCTGGACGAGACGCTGGCGCTGCCCAGCGCCCAGGCCGCGGAGATCGCGCTGCGCACCCAGCAGGTGCTGATGGAGGAGACCGGCGTCGCCAATGTCGCCGACCCGCTCGGCGGCTCCTGGTACGTCGAGGCGCTGACCGACCGCATCGAGGCGGACGCGGAGAAGATCTTCGACAAGATCAAGGAACTGGGCGCCCGCGCCGTGCCCGACGGCCGGCACGAGGTCGGCCCGATCACCTCGGGCATCCTGCGCGGCATCGAGGACGGCTACTTCACCGGCCGGATCGCCGAGGCCGCCTTCGAGTACCAGCGTTCCCTGGAGAAGGGCGACAAGCGGGTCGTCGGCGTCAACTGCCACACCGGCTCGGTCACCGGGGACCTGGAGATCCTGCGGGTGAGCCACGAGGTGGAGCGCGAGCAGGTGCGGGTCCTGGCCGCCCGCAAGGAGCGGCGGGACGACGCCGCCGTGCGCAAGGCGCTGGAGGCGATGCTCACCGCGGCCCGCGAGGGCACCAACATGATCGAGCCGATGCTGGAGGCCGTGCGCGCCGAGGCGACTCTCGGCGAGATCTGCGGCGCGCTGCGCGACGAATGGGGCAGCTACACCGAGCCCGCGCGCTTCTGAGCACATCGGCGGCGCGAACGCCGAGGGCCGGCGGGAACCAGGGGGTTCCCGCCGGCCTCGTGCCGTCGCGGCGCCGTGGCGCCGCTACGACTCAGAACTGCTGCACGAAGTACGGCTCGACGGTCATCCAGCCGTTGCCGCGGGCACCGTAGCGGGTGCCGTTGTCGCTCTGCGCCAGGGTGTACCAGGAGTCGACGTAGTCCGGGTCGTCGGTCCACCAGTCGTCCGGGATCGCGTCCAGGACCGCGTTCACCAGCGGGATGTAGGTGCCCTGGTCGGTGATGGTGAGCAGCGCCGTGGCGATGGCCTTGGCCAGGTCGCGGTAGTTGGTGCTGCCGTCCTCCTCCATCATCACCGCGTCGGCGAGGTTGTACTTGTAGTTCGACCAGTTCACCAGGATCTGGTTGGGCCGGTAGACCGTGCCGTCGTTGTCCAGGTACGGCATGTCGACGGGGTCGACGCGCACGGCGCCGTCCTGACCGAAGCCGGTGACCAGGGTGTAGATCTCGGCGTCGCCCTTGACCCAGGGCTCCTCGTCGTCCGACAGCTCGACCGAGGTGATGCGGGTGGTCCAGAAGCCGCCCGTGGCCGCCGCCTGCGCCCGCGAGCCGGCCGCCGGGGCCTGCGCGCGGGACGGGGTGGCCTTGGCGGAGGCCACTCCGTAGCGGGTCAGCTCCTTGTTCATCACGGCCAGGCCGGCGGCCAGCGCCTTGGAGCCGTCGATGTCCACGACGTACACCGGGTGCGTGGGCGCCTTGCGGGCGTCCAGCGTGTGGGTACGGCCCTGGCTGTCCCAGGCGGTGACGGTGGCGGCGTCGTCGTCCAGGGAGGCCGCGGTCACCCACGGCGCCGCACCGGCGGCCAGCGCCGCGCGCATGGAGTCGTCGCCGAGGCGCAGCCGCAGCAGCGGTCCGACGCCGGCGTCCAGGCCCTTGGCGGCGGCGATCCGCCGGTCGGCGGCGGCCAGTTCGGTCTTCAGGGAGCCCCGGGCCTGGCCGGCCAGGGTGGTGACGGCGACGTCGCCGGAGGCGAGCGCGGCCTTGCCCACCCGGGCGCGCCAGGCGGTGTCGGTGAGCGAGCCGGCGATCGCACGAGCCGCCTGCTCCTCGGCCGCGGAGACCGCGGAGGCGGGCGTGTGGGGGTGCGGGGCGGCCGTGGCGGGCAGGGCGCTCACGGTCTGGCCGGCCGTCAGGGCGAGCAGTGAAGCGGCGAGGGAGACGACGGCGCCGCGCCGACGAGGGTGATGACGTCTCACGTGGATCGATCCTCCTGGGGGCGAGCGATCAACTGACGCACTGTCAGGTCGAAGCAGTGCGCAACTGTGCTGAGCTGGGCAGAACTTCATGAAGCTGTGCGGAAATGCGCGGAACTGTGCGGAACCGGTGAGGAATCTATGCGAGTAGATACCCGCGGGTAAGCATGGCGGTGCCATGACATCGCGGCAAGACCCCGGCGCCGCGGGATTGATGAACTTCCGGGAACGCCCGCAGGAAGACGTCCTGCCGAACGGCGGGCGAACGCAAGGGAGTTGCGTCGGCGGTGCGGCGGCCCGGGACGATCAGCCGGTGGCGGCCGACAGCCCGCCGAGCAGGACCGCGGTGAAGCGCGCCGCCCAGTCGGCGTCCACCGGCTCGCAGGAGACGAGCGTGCGGTGCACGACCGCCCCCGCGATGACGTCGAAGACGAGGTCGACCTGCGGCGCCGGGTCGCCCTCGTCGGGCGGGATCTCGCCGCGGGCCTGGGCGCGTTGCCGGCCCTGGACCACCAGCCGCTTCTGCCGGTCCACGATCGCCTCGCGGATCCGCTGCCGCAGCGCCACGTCGTGCGTGGCCTCGGCGACCACCGCCATCAGCGCGGTCTTGGTGGCGGGTTGCTCCAGCAGGGCCGCGAACTGCAGGACGACGCCCTCCACATCGGCCCGCAGGCTGCCGCGGTCGGGGAGTTCCAGTTCGTCGAAGAGCGCGGCCACCGCGTCCACGACGAGTTCGCTCTTGCCGGCCCAGCGGCGGTAGAGAGTGGTCTTGGCCACCTTGGCCCGCGCCGCGACGTCGCCCATGGTCAACTTGGACCAGCCGGTCTCGACCAGGGCCTGCCGCGCGGCGTCCAGGATCGCCCGGTCGGCCTCCGCACTGCGGGGGCGGCCGGTTCGTCGTCCTGTTTCACGCGGGCACATGGCTGGGCACCCTATCCCCGTTGCGCTGTGCGCGACCATGGAGTTACGCTACGGCGCGTATCGAAACAGTCGGCAGCCACGAGGCGTGGGCGGGGACCCCGCGTCGTGCTTCCGGCGTCAAGACGCGCCATGGCGGCGCTTCCGGGGGGCGATTCCCCGGGAACCGCGACGAGGGGGGAGGATTGGTCCATGCAGCCACGGAACATGTCCATGAGCGGCGTGGTCGACCTCGCCGCGGTGAAGGCGGCCGGTGAGGCCAAGGCAAAGGCCGAGCAGGCCCGCGCGGAAGCCGCCCGCACCGGGGGAGTACCCGCCCCCGCTTTGGTGACCGAGGTCACCGAGGCCACCTTCGAGACCGACGTCCTGCAGCGCTCCACCGAAGTCCCGGTCGTCGTCCACTTCTGGACCGACCGTGCGGACGCCAGCGTGCAGTTGCAGGACGCGCTGGAGCGGCTCGCCGCCGAGTACGCGGGCCGGGTCGTCGTCGCCAAGATCGATGTGTACGCGAACCAGCTGCTGGTGCAGCAGTTCGGCGTGCAGGGGATTCCCGCGGTGTTCGCGGTGCTGGCCGGCCAGGCGATGCCGCTCTTCCAGGGCGCGGCGCCGGAGGACCAGATCCGCGAGGTGCTGGACCAACTGGTCGCCGTCGCCGAGCAGCGCTTCGGCATCGTCGGCACCCCGGTCGAGGGCGGGGTGCCCGCCGCGCCGGCCGAGGAGCGCCCGCCGAGCCCGCAGGAGCTGGCGCTGACCGCGGCACACGACGCGCTCGACCAGGGCGACCTCGGCGGCGCGATCCAGGCGTACCGCAATGTGCTGTCCGGGGAGCCGGGCAATGTCGAGGCGAAGCTGGGCCTGGCCCAGGCGGAGCTGCTGCAGCGGGTGGAGGGAGCCGACCCGCACGCGCTGCGCAAGGCCGCCGCGGACCACCCCGACGACGTGCAGGCGCAGATCGCCGTGGCCGATCTGGACCTGGTGGGCGGACATGTGGAGGACGCCTTCGGACGGCTGGTGGACGCGGTGCGCCGCTCCACGGGTACGGACCGTGACGCGGCCCGGATGCGGCTGCTGGAGCTCTTCGAGGTGATCGGACCGGACGACCCGCGGGTGACCGCGGCCCGCTCGGCACTGGCCCGGGTGCTCTTCTGATCCCGTCGCGCCCTTGATCGCTTGAGGTCGCGCCGACCGTCCCCACCTCGAAAGACCTTTCGAGCCGAATGCGGCATCGGCCGCGCTTTACCAAATCTTGATGAAGTGCGGCCGATGTTACTTCCGGTAAGAGAGTGACGGACATCTGTCCGGATCTATCACCCCTTGAGGCAATTTCACACCCTCAACGCAACTACCCTGCGTAGTCGATCTGGTCCAGACCATACTGACTGGGTTATCGCACCGTTACCCGCTAGTAACGAAGCCCCTTGTGCAGCGGCCCCGAATGGACCACGATCGGCCAAGCTCGGTCCGTTGCCGAGGTGTCGGCATCCAGCCGCCCGCTCGTCGTACGGGTCCCCACCGGGCCGGGGCGCGAAGGCTGTGCCAGCAGCGGCCGCGTCACGTGGACAGGGGGGTCTCTGCCACCCGGCAGGGCCTGTCCAGCAGGTTGCGCGAGAGCGTGGCCAGTGGTTGTCGCTCGGGGGTGATCGCCGATTTCCGGACAACGCCGTCCGCCATCCCGCGTGACGGCCGTCTGTACGGCGCTCTCCTTCCCGAGGACGTAGCTCTTCTCCCATCCCGCCGCAATCCCCACGATTCCGGCCGGAGATGTACGTCCGAGAAGGAGGAAAGTCATGGAGTCGCTCATTCGCGGCGGTACCAGATGGAAGCGGTTCGCCGTTGTCATGGTGCCGAGCGTCGCGGCCACCGCCGCGATAGGCGTGGCCCTGGGCCAGGGCGCGCTTGCCGCGTCGTTCAGTGTGTCCGGCCAGCAGTTCAAGGTGAAGGCCGACAGCCTGCACGGTGAGGGCTTCGTCCAGTACGGAGCCATCGACGTCCAGCACGGCGGCAGGCCGATCCCGGTCGCGGTCTCCGCGTTCAGTAACGCCACGATCTCCGGCCTGTGCCAGTCCGTCGTGGTTCCGGTCCCCGTCTTCGGCGATGTGACGCTGAAGCTGGGCGCCGGCAACGGTGACAAGAAGGTGGAGGCGAAGAACCTCTACATCGACCTGGACCAGCTGAACGCTGACGCCACGTTCACCAACATCAACATCGGCGTGGCGGCCGGGGACAGCAAGAAGGGTCCCGGCATCAAGACCGGCGACCAGTCGGACCCGGGTTCCTTCGCGCAGGAGGCCGACTCGGCCGACCTGACCGACGTGAGGCAGACCGCCTGGGCCACCAGCGCGGGAACCTTCAAGCTCAGCGGGCTGAGCATGTCGGTCAAGAAGGGCTCGGGCGCAGGCTACGAGTGCTTCTAAGCACCACCAGGGGGGTGAGGGGCGCGGGACGCCCCTCACCTTTCCCCACCCACTCGCTTTTTTCTTTGTAACGCCAGTCCCAGGGAGCAGTTTTCCATGAGCGCCGAGACACATGGACTGAGCGGGTTCGACTATTGGCGGTTCCGGTTCCGCGTGTGGCGCGGGCAGCGGCCGTTCTGGGCGGGCCTGCTGACGGTTCTGGCCGGACTGCCCATCGCCTATTTCCCGTACGCCAACATCACCCTTGGCTCGCTCAGCCTGACCATGGCCACCACGGCCGGCTCCGGTTCGCTGATCATCGGCGTGCTGCTGGTCGTCCTCGGTCTGACCATGTGGTTCCAGTCGGCGGTCCGGGTGTTCGCGGGCATCGCCTCGATCCTGCTCGCCCTGGTCTCCCTGGTGGTCTCCAACTTCGGCGGCTTCTTCGTGGGCTTCGTGCTCGGGCTGGTCGGCGGAGCGCTCTCCGTGGCCTGGGCCCCGGGTGTCGCGCCCGCCGAGGGCGGACCGCAGGCGGCGGAACTGCCCGGTGGCGGCGCGGGGTACGACGGCGACACCGGCTACGTGCCCCCGCCGGACTCCCCCTACGCCAAGGCGTACGGCGAGTACCCCGCCGAGGCGCCGGCCGGCAGCGCTGCGCAGGAGCCGGAGGACGGCACAGAGCGAACCGCAGACGCGAACGGGAGGCACAGTGCGGGGTGATGAGGATCAGCCGGCTTCCGCTGCCGCTGGGAACGGCACCCGTGTGAGACCGGGGCCGCGGCACGCGGCCCCGCGGAAGTCGCTGCTGACCAAGCTGCAGATGCCGGCGGGCAAGGCGATAGCCCTGGCCGCGATGCCGACGGCGGTCCTGATGGGCATGGGACTGACCCCGAGGCTGGCCTCTGCCGACGAACTGCCGAAGAACCCGTTCTCCGGTACGAAGTGCGTGGAGCAGCCCGACGAGCCCTCGCCGTCCTCGACGCCGACGAGCAGCACGCCGAGCGGTGACACGAAGCCGGACAAGCCGCAGAAGCCGGAAACGCCGGAGACACCGAAGCCCTCGGTGACCCCGACGACCGGTCCGTCCGACCCCGGCTCCGGCACGGGCGCCGGCGACGGCAAGGACGACACCGGCAGCGGTGGTTCGACGGGTACGACGGGCACCCCGTCCACGCCCGCGACCCCGTCGGTGAAGCCGTCCTCCAAGCCGCTGGACCCGCTGGGCCTCGGCGACGCGCTGGGCGACCTGCTGGGCGTCAACAAGAAGGGCACCGAGTCCGCCCCGGCGGACACCGAGCCCTCCGCGACCGCCACGCCGACCCCGAGCGCCACGTCGCAGACCCCGCAGGCCGGCAGCACGAACACGTCGACCGTCAAGTCCGTCAAGGACACCACCGACGCGGTCAGGAAGGCGCTGTCCGAGGCCACCAAGGCCGCGGACGACGCCACCGGGAAGGCGACGCAGAAGCCGGCCGACACCCCGAGCCCCCTGGTCACGTCGGCGGACGGGAAGACCCCGTTCCCGTGCCCGACGCACGACGCACAGGCTCTGGCCGACGCCGCGTACCAGGAGACCCCCGCGCTCCTCGCGGACGACGCCTGGATACTGCACAGCAGTGTGCTGACCCTCACGGGCCTGGACTACAAGGGCATCGTCGAGGTGAAGACCTGGAGCGGGAAGACCAAGCCGGTACTGAAGTTCACGGCCTCCACCCTGGACATCAAGGACCTGCACCAGGAGGTCTTCTACCCGGGCGGCGTCGTCGGCCACGTCGAGGCCCGCAAGGGCAGCACGTCCACGATCCGCGGCGGCACGGTGACGATGTACACCGAGTCGCTGAAGGGCAACCTCTTCGGGCTCATCCCGGTCGAGTTCACGCCCGACACCCCGCCGCCGGTCAATGTGCCGGTCGCCTTCTTCACCAACGTCACGGTGAAGCAGGCCGGGCAGTTCGGCGGCACGCTCACGATCCCCGGTATGCACGTCTACAACACCAAGGGTTGATCGAACCCCGGACCCTTCGGGAGCCGCACACGGCGGAGGGCGCCCACCCCTTGCGGGGGAGGCGCCCTCCGCCGTTCTCCCGGACCCGCGGTGCGGGCCCGGGAACGGCCGGCCTGCTCAGACGGCGCGGTGGCCGAGGTGGTGCACCCGCACCAGGTTGGTGGTACCGGCCTCACCGGGAGGCGAGCCGGCGGTGATGATCACCGTGTCGCCCTCGGTGTAGTCGCTGAGCTTGAGCATCTCCTCGTTGACGATCTCGACCATCTCGTCGGTGGTGTTGACGTACTGCACGACGGTGGTCTGCACGCCCCAGGTCAGCGCCAGGTAGTTGCGCGTGGACTCGTCGGTCGTGTACGCGACCACCGGCTGCGGCACGCGGTAGCGGGCCAGCCGGCGCGCGGTGTCGCCGGACTTGGTGAAGGCGACCAGCGTCTTGGCGTCCAGGTAGTCCGCGAGCTCGGCGGCGGCACGGGCGACGGCACCGCCCTGGGTGCGCGGCTTGCGGCCGTTGAGCGGCCACAGGCCCTGCTTGAGCAGCTCGACCTCGGCGGCCTCGATGATCCGCGACATGGTCTTCACGGTCTCGATCGGGTACTTGCCGACGCTGGACTCCGCGGACAGCATGACCGCGTCCGTGCCGTCGAGGATCGCGTTGGCGACGTCGGAGGCCTCGGCGCGGGTGGGGCGGGAGTTGGTGATCATCGACTCCATCATCTGGGTCGCCACGATCACCGGCTTGGCGTTGCGGCGGCACAGCTCGATGAGCCGCTTCTGCACCATCGGGACCTTCTCCAGCGGGTACTCCACCGCGAGGTCGCCACGGGCCACCATGACGGCGTCGAACGCCGCGACGATGTCCTCCATGTTGTCGACCGCCTGCGGCTTCTCCACCTTGGCGATGACCGGCACGCGGCGGCCGACCTCGTCCATCACGCGGTGGACGTCGCGGATGTCCTTGGCGTCGCGCACGAAGGAGAGCGCGACCATGTCGGCGCCCATCCGCAGCGCGAAGCGCAGGTCCTCGATGTCCTTCTCGGACAGCGCCGGGACGTTGACGGCCGCACCGGGCAGGTTGATGCCCTTGTGGTCGGAGATGACACCGCCCTCGACGACCAGGCAGCGCACGCGGGCGCCGTCGACCTCGGTCACGCGCAGCGCGACGTTGCCGTCGTTGATCAGGACGGGGTCGCCGGACCGCACGTCGCCGGGCAGGCCCTTGTAGGTGGTGCCGCAGATGGTCTTGTCGCCCGCCACGTCCTCGGTGGTGATGGTGAACTCGTCACCGGCGACCAGCTCCACGGGGCCGTCCGCGAAGGTCTCCAGGCGGATCTTGGGGCCCTGGAGGTCGGCCAGCACACCGATGGCACGCCCGGTCTCCTCCGAGACCTTGCGCACTCGGTGGTAGCGCTCCTCGTGCTCGGCGTGGCTGCCGTGGCTGAAGTTGAAACGGGCCACGTTCATCCCGGCTTCGGCCAGCGTTTTCAGCTGGTCGTAGGAATCGACGGCGGGACCCAGGGTGCAGACGATTTTCGCTCGGCGCATGAGGACGATCCTATCAATTTGTTCCGCTCCGGAATTTTCCCGTGCGGGGGAGTCGTGGACGGTGCGGACGGCGGCCATAGACTAGAGCCTCCAGGTGACCTGGAGACGTCACCGACCGGTCACCAGCGCGTACGTCTGCCGGGCGATCTCGTGCTCCTCGTCGGTCGGGACCACTGCCACCGCCACCGTGCTGCCGGCGGCGGACACCAGCCGCGCCGAGCTCGCCCGCACCGCGTTGCGCACCCCGTCCAGTTCGATGCCCAGGACCTCCAGGCCCCGCATCGCGGCCTCCCGCACGGCGGCGGAGTTCTCCCCGACACCCGCGGTGAAGGCGATCGCGTCCACCCGGCCCAGGACGGCGGTGTAGGCGCCGACGTACTTGCGCAGCCGGTGCACGTAGACGTCGAAGGCCAGCTGTGCCGCCTCGTCGCCCTCCGCCATCCGCCGGCCGATCTCCCGCATGTCGTTGTCGCCGGACAGGCCCAGCAGACCGGACCGCTTGTTGAGCAGGACGTCCACGTCGTCCACCGACATCCCGCCCACGCGGGTGAGGTGGAAGACCACGGCCGGGTCGACATCACCCGAGCGGGTGCCCATGACCAGGCCCTCCAGCGGGGTCAGGCCCATGGAGGTCTCCACGCACACGCCGCCGCGCACCGCGGACGCGGAGGCGCCGTTGCCGAGGTGCAGCACGATCACATTGACCTCGGCGGGGTCCTTGCCCAGCAGCGCGGCCGTGGCCCGGCTGACGTACGCGTGCGAGGTGCCGTGGAAGCCGTAGCGGCGCACCTGGTGGGCGTCGGCGGTCTCCCGGTCGATGGCGTAGCGGTACGCGGCCTCGGGCAGCGTCGAGTGGAAGGCGGTGTCGAAGACGGCCACCTGCGGCAGGTCCGGGCGCATCGCGCGGGCCACCTTGATGCCGGTGATGTTCGCCGGGTTGTGCAGCGGGGCGAGCGGCACGAGCTCCTCGACGGCCGCCAGCACGGCGTCGTCGACCAGCGTCGGCTCGGTGAACCGGGTGCCGCCGTGCACCACGCGGTGCCCCACGGCGGCCAGTTCGGGGGAGTCCAGGCCGAGGCCGCGGGCGGCCAGTTCGTCGGCGACGGCCTTCAGCGCCTCCGCGTGGCCGGCGACCCCGCCGGGCTCACCGATGTGCTCCACGATCCCGGCCGCCGGGCGGCTGCCGTCGGCCATGTCGATGAGCTGGTACTTCACCGACGAGGAGCCGGAGTTGAGGACGAGGACGCGGGTCGCGGTCACAGTGCCTTCCTGGGGTCGGTCGGGGCGGCGGGGGCAGCCGGGCCTGCCGCCGCCTGCTCGCCCTGGGCCTGGATCGCCGTGATGGCGACGGTGTTGACGATGTCCTGCACCAGCGCGCCGCGCGACAGGTCGTTGACGGGCTTGCGCAGGCCCTGCAGCACGGGGCCGACGGCCACGGCGCCGGCCGAACGCTGCACGGCCTTGTAGGTGTTGTTGCCGGTGTTGAGGTCCGGGAAGATCAGTACGGTGGCCTTTCCCGCCACCTCCGAGCCGGGCAGCTTTGTCTCGGCGACCTGGGCGTCCACCGCCGCGTCGTACTGGATCGGGCCCTCGACCAGCAGCTCCGGGCGGCGCTCGCGGACCAGTTCGGTGGCCCGGCGCACCTTGTCGACGTCGGCGCCCGAGCCGGAGGTCCCGGTGGAGTACGAGAGCATCGCCACCCGCGGCTCCACCCCGAACTGGGCGGCGGTCTCGGCCGACTGGATCGCGATGTCCGCCAGCTGCTCGGCGTCGGGGTCGGGGTTGACCGCGCAGTCGCCGTACACCAGCACCTTGTCGGCCAGGCACATGAAGAAGACCGAGGAGACGATCGAGGCCTCCGGCACGGTCTTGATGATCTCGAACGCGGGACGGATGGTCGCCGCGGTGGAGTGCACCGCGCCGGAGACCATGCCGTCGGCCAGGCCCTGCTGCACCATCAGCGTGCCGAAGTACGACACGTCGGCGACGACGTCGTAGGCGAGTTCGTAGCTCACGCCCTTGTGGGCGCGCAGTTTGGCGTACAGCTCGGCGAAGCCCTCGCGCAGCGGCGAGGTCTGCGGATCGGTGAGCACCAGGCCGGGGACGTCCACGTCGATGCCGAGTTCGCCGGCCCGCCGGCGGATGGCGTCCTCGTTCCCCAGCAGCACGATGTCGCACACATTGCGGCGCAGCAGCACCTCGGCCGCGTGCAGGATCCGCTCCTCGGCGCCCTCCGGCAGCACGACGCGGCGCCGGCCGGAGCGGGCCCGCTCGATGAGCTCGTGCTCGAACATCATCGGGGTGACGCGCTCGCCGCGGACCACCGACAGCCGCTCGCTGAGCTCGGCGCTGTCGACATGCGTCTCGAAGAGGCCGAGTGCCGTCTCGGCCTTGCGCGGAGTGCCCGCGCCGAGCTTCGCCTCCAGGGCGAACAGCTCGGCGGCCGTCGGGAAGCTGCCGGTCGGCACGGACATCACCGGGGTGCCGGGGGCGAGCCGGGCGGCCAGCGCCATGATCTCGGGGCCGGGCACCTCGTCGAGGGTGAGCAGGATGCCCGCGATGGGCGGGGAGCCGGCCGAGTGCGCGGCGAGCGAACCGATGATGAGGTCGGCGCGGTCGCCCGGGGTGATCACCATGCAGCCGGGGGTCAGCGCGCGGATGAAGGTGGGCAGCATCGCGCCGCCGAAGACGAAGCCCAGGACGTCGCGGGAGAGCCCGCCGGCGTCGCCGAGCAGCACCTCCGCGCCGAGGGTCTCGACGATCTGGGAGACCGTCGGCGCCGACAGCGCGGGCTCGTCCGGCAGCACGTAGGCGGGGACCGGCAGCAGCCGGCGCAGCCGCCCGGCGACCTCGTCCAGGGCCTCCCGGGGCACCCGGTTGGCGATCATGGCGACGATGTCGCAGCCGAAGCCGCTGTAGGACTGGTGGGCGTTGCGCACCTCGTCCACCACCGACTCCGCGGTCTGGTCGCGCCCGCCGACCACCGGGACCACCGAGGCCCCGAACTCGTTGGCGAGGCGGGCGTTGATACCCATCTCGCCCGGCAGGTTCGTCTCGTGGAAGTCCGAGCCGAGCACGAGCACGGTCTCGTACTCCCGGGCCACCAGGTGGTAGCGCTCGACGAGCACGGCGATCATCGCGTCCCGGCCCTGCTCGGCCTGGAGCGCCGCGGCCTCCTCGTAGCTCAGGCCGAAGGCGGTCGCCGGGTCCTGGGTGAGCCGGAAGCGGCTGCGCAGCAGCTCGAACATCCGGTCGGGGGTGTCGTGCACCAGCGGGCGGAACACGCCCACGCGGTCGACCTGGCGGGTGAGCAGCTCCATGACGCCGAGCTCGACGACCTGCCTGCCGTCCCCCCGGCCGACCCCGGTTACGTACACGCTGCGCGTCACGCGCTCTCTCCGTTCCTGCCGGGCAGCATCTCTGGTCGGTCGCACATCACCCATTCGGGTGAGGGATGCCTCTTGACATTACAGTCCGCTGTGCGTAAGACGCGCGGTGGGTCAGGCACGGATCTACGATGCGAAAGAGGCGACCTGGGACGCTACCGGAGGGAGCGCGGAGCGCCATGCGTATCGGAGTCCTCACCGCGGGTGGCGACTGCCCGGGGCTCAACGCAGTCATCCGTTCGGTGACCCATCGCGCGTTGACGTACCACGGCGACGAGGTGATCGGGTTCGAGGACGGCTTCAAGGGACTGCTGGAGGGCCGCTACCGCACCCTGGACCTGAACTCCGTGAGCGGCATCCTGGCCCGCGGCGGCACGGTGCTCGGCTCCACCCGCCTGGAACGCTCCCGGCTGCACGAGGCCGCCGACAACTGGCGTACGGTGTGCGCGGACTACGGCCTCGACGTGCTCATCCCCATCGGCGGCGAGGGCACCCTCACCGCGGCCCGGCTGCTCGCCGAGGCGGGCATGCCGGTCGTCGGCGTCCCCAAGACCATCGACAACGACATCTCGGCCACCGACCGCACCTTCGGCTTCGACACCGCCGTCACCGTGGCCACCGAGGCCATCGACCGGCTGAAGACCACCGCCGAGTCGCACCAGCGCGTCATGGTCGTCGAGGTGATGGGCCGGCACGCCGGATGGATCGCCCTGGAGTCCGGGATGGCCGGCGGCGCCCACGGCATCTGCCTGCCCGAGCGGGCCTTCGACCCCGCCGACCTCGTCGCGATGGTCGAGGAGCGCTTCGCGCGGGGCAAGAAGTTCGCCGTGGTCTGCGTCGCCGAGGGCGCCCACCCCGCCGAGGGCACCATGCCGTACGTGCACGGCGAGATCGACGCCTACGGCCACGAGCGCTTCGCCGGCATCGGCACTCGGCTCGCCGTCGAGCTGGAGCAGCGTTTGGGCAAGGAGGCCCGCCCGGTCATCCTCGGCCACGTCCAGCGCGGCGGCGTCCCCACCCCCTACGACCGGGTCCTTGCCACCCGCTTCGGCTGGCACGCCGTCGAGGCCGCGCACAAGGGCGCCTTCGGCAACATGACGGCGCTGCGCGGCACCGCGATCGAGCTGGTGCCGCTGGCGGAGGCCGTGACGGTGCTCAAGCGGGTCCCGGAGGACCGGATGCGGGAGGCGGAGTCCGTGTTCTGACGGGCCGTCATCGTGCGGGTACTGTCGGCCGGCGTGCCGTCGAGGCCGCGCGCGCCTTCGGCGGCGTGACGGCGTTGCGCGGGACCGCGATCGGGCCGGTGCCGGTGCCGGTGCCGGTGCCGCTGGCGGAGGCCGTGACGGTGTCCAGGCGGGTCCCGGAGGACCGGATGCGGGAGGCGGAGTCCGTGTTCTGGCGGGTCGTCAACACGAGTTCCTGCGGGCGCTGTCGGCCGGGACGCCGGCCAGGCCGCGCGCGATTCGGCAACACGCGCTCAGCTCCTGCGTGGGCTCGCCCACCGGTAGGTGAGCTCGGGCCGGCCCACCTGCCCGTACTGCGGGGCCCGCACGGCGCTGCCGACGTCGACCAGGTGCTCCAGGTAGCGGCGGGCCGTGATGCGGGAGACGCCGACCTGCTGTGCGGCGGCGGTCGCCGACAGGCCCTCCCCGGCGTCGCGCAGCGCGGCGGTCACCGCCTCCAGCGTCGGACCGCTCAGGCCCTTGGGGAGCGCCGAGGTCTCGGGGCTGCGCAGTGCCGCCAGCGCGCGGTCCACCTCGTCCTGCCCGGAGGCCTCGCCGCCCGCCAGTTCCTCGCGGTAGCGGGCCCAGCGCTCCAGCCGGTCGCGCAGCGCCGGGAAGGTGAACGGCTTGAGCAGGTACTGCACCACGCCCACCGAGACGGCCTGCCGCACCACCCCCAGGTCGCGGGCCGAGGTCACGGCCACCACGTCCGCGGTGTGCCCGGCGGCCCGCAGCTTGCGCACCACCTGGAGCCCGTGCCCGTCGGGCAGGTTGAGGTCGAGCAGGATCAGGTCCACCTGGTGCCGCTCCAGCGCGCGCAGCGCCGCGCCGCCCGACTGCGCGACGGCCGCGACCTCGAAGCCGGGCAGCCGCTCCACGTACAGGCGGTGCGCGTCGGCCGCCACCGGGTCGTCCTCGACCACCAGCACCCTGATCACGCCGGCACCCCCTGCCGCAGCGGCAGCCGTACGGTGAAGGCCGCGCCGCCGGTCTCGGCGCGGTCCAGGTCCACGGTGCCGCCGGCCCGCCGCGCGGCCTGTTCCACCAGGGCCAGGCCCAGTCCGCGGCCCTCGCTCTTGGTGGTCCAGCCGCGCCGGAAGACCTCGCGCACCGTGGCCGGGTCCACGCCGGTTCCGTTGTCGGTGACCCGCAGCAGCAGCACACCGCCGTCCGCGCGGGCGGTCACCCCCACGTGCGGGCGGGCCGGGCTCCGGCCGGCGCCCTCGATCGCCGCGTCGATGGCGTTGTCGATCAGGTTGCCCAGGACGGTCACCAGGTCGCGGGAGGCCAGCGCGGCCGGCAGCACGCCGTCGTCGATGCGGCTGTCCTCGCTGACGGTCAGTTCGACGCCGCGCTCGCTCGCCTCGGCCGCCTTGCCCAGCAGCAGTGCCGCCAGCACCGGTTCGCCGACCGCCGCCACCACGCGGTCGGTCAGCGCCTGCGCCAGTTCCAGTTCGGCGGTCGCGAACTCCACCGCCTCGTCCGCGCGACCCAGTTCGATCAGCGACACGACCGTGTGCAGCCGGTTGGAGGCCTCGTGGGCCTGCGAGCGCAGCGCCTCGGCGAAGCCGCGCACCGAGTCGAGTTCGCCGGTCAGCGCCTGGAGGTCGGTGTGGTCGCGCAAGGTGACCACGGTGCCCCGGCGTTCGCCGCCGAGCACCGGCGCGGTGCTGACCACCACGACCCGCTCCGCGGTCAGGTGCACCTCGTCCACGCGCGGTTCCGCGGCCAGCAGCGCGCCGGTCAGCGAGGTCGGCAGGCCGAGTTCGGCGACGTACGCGCCGACCACGTCCTCGGGCAGCCCCAGCAGTTCGCGCGCCGCGTCGTTGCAGAGCGCCACGCTGCGGTCCGCGTCCAGCAGGATCAGGCCCTCGCGCACCGCGTGCAACGTCGCCTGGTGGTAGTCGTACATCCGGCTCAGCTCGTCGGCGGCCATGCCGTGGGTGTGCCGGCGCAGCCGGGCGTTGGCGAGGTAGGTGCCCGCGCCGCCGACCGTCAGGGCCGCCAGCGCGAACCCGATCAGGGCGGTCAACTGGTCGCGCACCTGGCCTGTGATGGCCTGGACGGTGATGCCGATGCTGACCAGCCCCACGATGCGGCCGCCGTCGCGGACGGGGGTGACCACGCGCACGGACGCGCCGAGCGTGCCGGTGTAGGTCTCGGTGAACGTCCGGCCGTGCTGCGCCGGGCCTATGTGCCCGAGGAACGGCCGGCCTATCTGGCGCGGGTCGGGATGCGTCCAGCGGATGCCGGCCGGGCTCATGATCGTCACAAAGGCGACACCGGTGTCCTTGCGGACCTGCTCGGCGTACGGCTGGAGCGCGAGCGTGGGGTCCGGGCCGCGGATCGCCGCCGCGACGGAGGGCGCGTCGGCGACCGCCCGCGCCGCCGCCGTCACCCGGTCCTCGGCCGCCGCGACCGCGCGGCTGCCGGCGTTGACGTACACGAGCACGGCGATGCCCGCGACGACCATGGCCACGATGACGACCTGCATCGCGAAGAGCTGCCCCGCGAGGCTGCGCGGGCGCGCGCGGCGCCGCGATCCGGGGCTGCGGAAGGGGGTGAGGACCGGCATGCCCACCAGTGTGCACGCGGGCCGCGAACTCAATGAACGCAAACGTGACCTGGCTCACTGCGCGGGCGCATAGTCACCGGGAGTTATCCGATGGCGGGCGTCAGGGACGGCGCCCGGCTGGACCGAGGAGACAAAGGTGTCAGTGCCGGTGCAGAGCCGCAGCCAGGGTCGAAGGGACCGTACCCACTACCTCTACATCGCGGTGGTCGTCGCCGCGATCGCCGGCGCCGTCTTCGGCCTTGTCGCCCCCGACGCGGCGGTCGAGCTGAAGCCGATCGGCACCGGCTTCGTGAACCTGATCAAGATGATGATCTCGCCGATCATCTTCTGCACGATCGTGCTCGGCGTCGGTTCGGTGCGGAAGGCCGCCAAGGTCGGCAAGGTCGGCGGGCTCGCCCTCGGCTACTTCGTCGCCATGTCCTTCGTGGCGCTGGCCATCGGCCTCGTCGTCGGCAACATCCTCCAGCCCGGCGACGGACTGCACCTGACCGACGCCCTGAAGGACGCGGGCCAGGCCCAGGCCAAGGACGCCCCGGCCGAGTCGCTGCCGGACTTCATCCTCTCGATCATCCCGGTCACCTTGGTCTCGGCGTTCACCGAGGGCCAGGTGCTGCAGACCCTGCTGGTGGCGCTGCTCGTCGGCTTCGGCCTCCAGGCCATGGGCTCGGCGGGCGAGCCGGTGCTGCGCGGCATAGGGCACATCCAGAAGCTGGTCTTCCGCGTGCTGTCCATGATCATGTGGGCGGCGCCGGTGGGTGCCTTCGGCGCCCTCGCGGCGGTGGTCGGCTCCGCGGGCGTCGACGCGCTCAAGGCCCTGGCCACGATCATGCTCGGCTTCTACGTCACCTGCCTGATCTTCGTCGTCGTCGTGCTCGGCCTGATCCTGCGCCTCGTCGCGGGGGTCAACCTCTTCCAGCTGCTGAAGTACCTCGGCCGGGAGTTCCTGTTGATCGTCTCGACCTCCTCCTCGGAGTCGGCGCTGCCCCGCCTCATCGCCAAGATGGAGCACCTCGGCGTCAGCCGCCCGGTCGTCGGCATCACCGTGCCGACCGGCTACTCCTTCAACCTCGACGGCACCATGATCTACCTGACCATGGCCTCGCTGTTCATCGCCGACTCGATGGGCCAGCCGCTGTCCATCGGCCAGCAGATCACGCTCCTGCTCTTCATGATGATCGCCTCCAAGGGCGCGGCCGGCGTCACCGGTGCGGGCCTGGCGACGCTGGCCGGCGCACTCCAGTCGCACAAGCCGGCCCTCGTCGACGGAGTCGGCCTCATCGTCGGCATCGACCGCTTCATGAGCGAGGCGCGCGCCGTCACCAACTTCGCGGGCAACGCGGTCGCCACCGTCCTGATCGGCACCTGGACCAAGGAGTTCGACCGCGAGCGCGCCGAGCGGGTGTTCGCCGGCGAGCTGCCCTTCGACGAGACCACGCTCGTCGACGACGGCCACGGCGAGCCGTCCGCGCCGGTGTCCACCGAGAAGGAGCCGGCCCCGGCGGCCTGAGCGGCCGCCCCCCTCACGTCCCGCCGGGCTCTTCCCCCCGTCGCCCGGCGGGACCGCACGTTCCGTGTCCGGCGGTCCCGGCTCCCGGCGGGAGCCGGGGCCGCCGGTGCGTGATGATCGCCTCATGCCGACGCACACCGGGTACGCCTCAGCGGCATCCGACACGTACGCCACCAACACCGCGCTGTACGCCGACACCTCCCTGACCGAGGGCACCGACTGGGCCCGGCGCTTCCGCCGCCACACCACCGCCCGGCCCGGCGACACCGTGGTCCTCGCCCCCCACGCGGGCGGCATCGAGGCCGGCACCTCCGAACTCTGCCTCGCCGTCGCCGGGTACCACCCCGCGGACCTCGCGCCCACCCCGGCCGGCGGCCCGGTGTACGACTACTGGATGTTCGAGGGCCTGCGCCCCACCGGCAACGGCGCCCTCCACGTCACCTCCACGCGCTGCGACGACCCCGTCGCCCGCGCGCTGGCCGCGGGCAGCCTGCGCGTGCTCTCGCTGCACGGCTGCACCGCCGCGCAGGCGGGCCTCCCGGACGGCGCCCGGGCCGTCCTCGTCGGCGGCGCGGACACCCACTTCGCGGAACGGCTCACCGCCGCCCTCACCGCGGCCGGCATCCACGCCGTCGACGCCTCGGCGGCGAAGGAACTCGCCGGCCTCTCACCGGCCAACATCTGCAACCGCACCCGCCGCGGCCGCGGCGCCCAACTGGAGATCACCGCCCCGCTGCGCGCCGCGATGTTCGGCGTCAACACCCGCGCCGGGAGGGGGAGCACGACGCGCCCGGTCTTCTGGAACCTCGTCGGCGCGGCCCGCGCGGCGATCGCGTCGGTGTCCTGACCCTTCGGGTCGGGGCCCTGGGACGTGCGGGGGTCCGGGGGCTGACGGCGCCCCCGGCACGGCGGCGGTGCCGGGCACGCCTTGCCACGACGTGCCGCCCGGCCACACCGCCGGCGCGGAGCATGCCCGATCCGGGCCTCGGACCCGAACCCTGCCGGTCCCGGTGCCTGCCGAGCGGCCCGGCGACGGTTGGACAGGGCGAGCCCCCGCCCTCGGGGGCACCCGGGTCTCGCGGGCGTGTACTGCCGAGGCGCCGGAGTTCCGCGCGTCCGTACAGCGTCGCGTGCCGGGGCGGCGGCGTACGACCAGCCCCCCGGGGGCCCGGTACGACGTGCAGCGGGTCGAGGCGCGGTGGGGTACGCCTGCGGTCGGGCGGTCCCGTCACGTCCTGGCGTCGCCTGCAGGGAGGCCTGTGCCGTGCCGGTCCCGGTGCCCGGCGAAGGCCCCGCCAGGGCGGGGGCGGCCCGGGCGGTTGCCGGGCGTGGTGTGTCGCGGGGCCGCGAGCACGCCGATGCCGCGCCGGGGGCGAGGCAGGCGTACCCACGCCGGGGCGGGCGGCGCTCAGCCGCGGTCGACGGCACGCCGGGTGTCACCACAGGCGGACGAAATGCCCTACGACTGAGGAGTCGTGACGGTGCATCAGAACTGCGGCCCTGTCGTGCCCCCCGAAGGCGCCCGGCGCCGTTCCCCACGCCCGTGCGGGCCGTGAGCAGGACCACAGGGCGATGGTTCAAATTCGAACTTCTCTTGTGCGACCATCGCAGTGGGGAGAGGAACCGGGGACCCGGACAGCACCCGGCCCTCTCCCCGTGAAGCGGCCCCGTTACGCCGGCCGCAGCCAGACCGTGGCCAGCGGCGGCAGCGTGAGCTGCACACTCTGCCGGCGGCCGTTCCAGCCGACGGGCTCGGACTTCAGCGGCTCCGGATTGGTGACGTCGCCGCCCCCGTACGCCGCGGCGTCCGTGTTCAGCACCTCACGCAGCGCCTCCACGCCGTCCGGGACACCGAGCCGGTACCCCTGGCGGACCACCGGCGAGAAGTTGCTGACCGCGATCAGCGGGTCGCCGGCCGCGTCGAGGCGGACGAAGGAGAACACGTTGTCCTCGGCCGCGCCGCCGTCGATCCAGGCGAACCCCTCCGGCGAGGTGTCGCGCTGCCACAGGGAGGGCGTGCCCCGGTACACCGTGTTGAGGTCGCGCACCAGGTCGCGCACGCCCCGGTGGTCGCCGGCCGCCGAGTAGGTCTCGTCGAGCAGCCACCAGTCCGGGCCGTGGTCGTGCGACCATTCCGCGCCCTGGGCGAACTCCTGCCCCATGAAGAGCAGTTGCTTGCCCGGGTGGGCCCACATGAAGCCCAGGTAGGCGCGGTGGGTGGCGCGCTGCTGCCACCAGTCGCCCGGCATCCGGTTCACCAGCGAGCCCTTGCCGTGGACGACCTCGTCGTGCGAGATCGGCAGCACGTAGTTCTCGCTGTAGGCGTACACCATCGAGAACGTCATCTCGTTGTGGTGGTACTTGCGGTGCACGGGCTCGTGCTTGACGTACTCCAGCGAGTCGTGCATCCAGCCCATGTTCCACTTCAGGCCGAAGCCCAGCCCGCCGAAGCCGGTGGGGCCGACCTCGTGGGTGGCGCGGGTCACGCCGTCCCAGGCCGTGGACTCCTCGGCGATGGTGACCACGCCGGGGCAGCGGCGGTAGACGGTCGCGTTCATCTCCTGGAGGAAGGCGACCGCGTCCAGGTCCTCCCGCCCGCCGTACACGTTCGGCGCCCAGTCGCCGTCTTCGCGCGAGTAGTCCAGGTAGAGCATCGAGGCGACGGCGTCGACGCGCAGCCCGTCGATGTGGAACTCCTCGCACCAGTAGACCGCGTTCGCGACGAGGAAGTTGCGGACCTCGGTGCGGCCGAAGTCGAACTCCAGCGTCCCCCAGTCCGGGTGCTCGCCGCGCCAGGCGTGCTCGTAGACGTTCGCGCCGTCGAACTGCGCCAGCGCCCACTCGTCCTTGGGGAAGTGGGCCGGCACCCAGTCCATGATCACACCGATGCCCGCCCGGTGCAGGGCGTCCACCAGGAACTTGAAGTCGTCGGGGGTGCCCATCCGCGCGGTCGGGGCGTAGTACGAGGTGACCTGGTAGCCCCAGGACCCGCCGAAGGGGTGCTCGGCGACCGGCATCAGCTCCACGTGCGTGAAGCCCAGGTCGCGGACGTACGCCGGGAGCTGCTCGGCGAGTTCGCGGTACGACAGCCCCGGCCGCCAGGAGGCCAGGTGCACCTCGTACACCGAGAACGGCGCCTCGTGCACGGGCACGTCGCCGCGCCGGGCCATCCAGTCGGCGTCCTGCCACTCGTGGTGCGAGGCGGTGACCACGGAGGCCGTGGCGGGCGGCGTCTCGGTGCGGCGGGCCATGGGGTCGGCCTTGAGGCGGTGGGCGCCGTCGGGGCCGCAGATGTCGAACTTGTAGCGCTGCCCCTCGGCGACGCCGGGCAGGAACAGCTCCCACACACCGGTGGAGCCCAGCGAGCGCATGGGGAAGGCCGTGCCGTCCCAGTAGTCGAAGTCGCCGACCACGCGCACGCCGCGGGCGTTCGGCGCCCAGACGGTGAAGCGGGTGCCCGGCACCCCGTCGTGGGTCATCGGCTCGGCGCCCAGTGCCTTCCACAGCTGCTCGTGCCGGCCCTCGCCGATCAGATGCAGGTCGAACTCGCCGAGCGCGGGCAGGAACCGGTAGGGGTCGTGGACCTCCTGGTCCTGGCCGTCGTACGTCACGAGCAGCCGGTGGGCCGATGCGTCCGTCGGCGGCAGCACCCCGGCGAACAGGCCGTCGCCCTCGTCGCGCAGCACCGCCCGCGTCCCGTCGCCGGTGACGACCGCCACCGCCTGCGCGTAGGGGCGCAGGGCGCGCACCAGCACGCCGTCCGCCACCGGGTGTGCGCCGAGCAGGGTGTGCGGGTCGTGGTGCGAACCGTCCAGCAGGCGCCACCGGTCGCCGGCGTCCAGTGCCGGGGCGGGAGTTACGTCGGCGGGCGCGGCGGCCGGTGCCGGCCGGGTCGCCTCGGCCCCGGGCGGCGGCGCCTGGTGGCCGACCGCTGCGGTCGCGGGCACCGTGCGGGGCGCGCCGCCCGAGGCGGGCGGCCGGTCGGAGCCGGCGGGGTCGTAACCCCGCGCGACGGCCTCGGAGGTGGGGACGTTCGTCGCCGCGGACGGACGCTCCGCCTTGCGCCGGGAGTTCGACGACCCGGCGGCATCCGCGGACCGTCCCGTCCGGCCGGTCTGCGCTGCCTGCGCCGCCTGCCCGGTCTTCGGCGCCTTCGCCCCGCGCGCCGGCTTCGCCGGACGGGCGGACGGGCCCGGCGACGCCGCGGCACGCGGTGGCACTGAACCCTCGGGCCCGCCGCCGGGAGCGGAACGCGCGGCGGCGGACGGCCCGTTCCCGCCGGGGCCGGGGGTGCCGGGATCGGCGTCGGGGAACGGCTGACGATCGGTCACGATCAGGTCCTCCTCGGTAGGGCGCGGGGGTGCCCGGTCAGGGGGTGGCACCGCGGAGCGGCTGCGAGAGGCGCCGCACGGCGGCCATGGGGATGGGCAGCCAGGCGGGCCGGTGCCTGGCCTCGTAGAGCACTTCGTAGACGGCCTTGTCGGTCTCGTAGGCGCGTATCACCACGGGCTCGTCCCGGGGGTCGGTCCCGGCGGCCTCCGCGTATCCGGCGCAGAACGCGGCCCGCTGGGTCTCGGCCCATTCGGGCGCGCCGGGGGCGGCCGGATCGTGGTGCCGGGCCGCGTAGTCGAACGAGCGCAGCATGCCGGCCACGTCCTGCACCGGCGGCGCGGGACGGCGCCGTTCGGGGAGCGGCCGGGCCGGCTCCCCCTCGAAGTCGATGAGCACCCAGCCCTGGGCCTGGGTCAACAGGGCCTGACCCAGGTGGAGGTCGCCGTGGATGCGCTGGGCCGCCAGTTCCGTGCCCTGTTCGCCGAGCACCGCGAGGTCCTCGAAGGCGGCGCGCAGCCGGGCGCGGTACGGCCGGAGCGCGGGTACGGCGGCGGCCGCGGCGTCCAGCCGGTCGGCCATCGCCCCGGCGATGTGTTCGATCTGCTGCCGGCGCAGGGTGCTGGTGGGCAGGGCGCGCGCCAGCGCGAGGTGCACCTCGGCGGTCGCGCGCCCCAGCGCGTGCGCGTCGCCGGAGAAGTCGAGGTCCTTCTCCACGGCCTCCAGCGCCAGTTCCCAGGCGCCGGACGAGCCGGGCAGATAGCGCTGCAGCACGCCCAGGGTGGCGGGCTCGTCGTACAGGCCCACCGCCTCGAACCAGGCGGCGGGCGCGGCGATCCGCCGCGACCCGGCGCGGGCCAGGGCCAGCGACAGCTCCAGGTCCGGGTTGGGGCCGGGCGCGACCCGCCGGAAGAGCTTCAGGATGTGGCTGTCGCCGTAGATCACCGAGCTGTTGGACTGCTCGGCGGTGGACAGCCGCGGCGCCGGACCGGCCGGGATCGCCGCATCCGGCTCGGCGCCGAACCGCAGGTGCCCGCTGCGGCCGGGGGCCCGCAGCCGTTCCAGCAGCAGGGCGGTCAGCCGGGGGTCGTGCAGTGCCTCGTAGATGGTGAGGCCGTCCAGCGGCCCGCCGACCGCGTGCCCGATGAGCGCGGGCGCGAGGGCCGGCGGCAGCAGGGCCCGGGAGCCCAGCAGCAACTGGTAGGTGTCGGGGTGCCCGTGGCCGCGGCCCTGCCGCTGTGCCTCGTGCGGGTCGTCCTGGTGGACGTCGAGCAGCAGATGGAGCAGCCCGGGGGTGCCGAGCCGGCCGTCCGCCGGCAGCAGCTCGGTGGCCGAGACCAGGCCGAACGCGGTGATCGGCCGCCCCTTGCCGGCGAACCACCGCTGCCGGGGCAGCCATTCGCGCAGCAAGGGGCCGAGAGTGGAGAGCAGTCCCGGGGCCGGGGGCACGGTGGTGCCGGCGGGGGCTGCGGAGGAGCGAAGCCACGAGGTGTCCGACATGACGTCCTTTCCTCGGGTGCCGGGCCTGCTGGTTCCCTAAGTGAAGGGGTGCGCTGCGGCGACTGTCCGACTCACGGGACGTGTCGGACGAATATCATCCGAGCTGGTGGTGCAATTGGCGTACTGGCCTACAAGGTGCCAAGCGCCCGACAAGCATCCGATATGACGCTGGATTCGGCAGGGGGAGCCTGCCCCCGCGGTCCGGTGCGAAACCGCACCGGACCGCCGGGGTCGCCGTCCTCGGGCGGTCCGGCTACACCGCGTCGCGGCGCAGCCGGAACCAGTAGAAGCCGTGACCGGCGAGAGTGAGCAGGTAGGGCCACTCCCCGATGGCGGGGAAGCGGACACCACCGATGAGCTCGACCGGGTGACGGCCGGTGAAGGAGCGCAGATCGAGCTCGGTGGGCTGGGCGAAGCGCGAGAAGTTGTTCACGCACAGGACGAGGTCGTCGCCCTTGCCGTCCAGCGACGGCGCCTCGCGCAGGAAGGCCAGGACGGCCGGGTTGCTGGAGGGCAGTTCGGTGTACGAGCCGAGTCCGAAGGCCGGGTTCTGCTTGCGGATCTCGACCATCCGGCGGGTCCAGTGCAGGAGCGAGCTCGGCGAGCTCATCTGCGCCTCGACATTGGTGACTTGGTAGCCGTACACCGGGTCCATGATCGTCGGCAGGTACAGCCGCCCCGGATCGCAGGAGGAGAAGCCCGCGTTGCGGTCGGGCGTCCACTGCATCGGGGTGCGCACCGCGTCGCGGTCACCGAGCCAGATGTTGTCGCCCATGCCGATCTCGTCGCCGTAGTAGAGGATCGGCGAGCCCGGCAGGGAGAGCAGCAGCGCGGTGAAGAGCTCGATCTGGTTGCGGTCGTTGTCCAGCAGCGGGGAGAGCCGGCGCCGGATGCCGATGTTGGCCCGCATCCGCGGGTCCTTGGCGTACTCCGCGTACATGTAGTCGCGCTCTTCGTCCGTCACCATTTCGAGCGTCAGCTCGTCGTGGTTGCGCAGGAAGATGCCCCACTGGCAGTTCTTGGGGATCGCCGGGGTCTTGGCCAGGATCTCCGAGACCGGGTAGCGCGACTCCCGGCGCACCGCCATGAAGATGCGCGGCATGACCGGGAAGTGGAACGCCATGTGGCACTCGTCGCCGCCCTTGGCATAGTCGCCGAAGTAGTCGACGACGTCCTCGGGCCACTGGTTGGCCTCGGCGAGCAGCACCGTGTCCGGGTAGTGGGCGTCGATCTCCTGGCGCACCATCCGCAGGAAGCCGTGGGTGCGCGGCAGGTTCTCGCAGTTGGTGCCCTCCTCCTGGTAGAGGTACGGCACCGCGTCCAGCCGGAACCCGTCGATGCCGAGGTCGAGCCAGAAGCGCAGGGCGGCGAGGATCTCCTCCTGGACCTTCGGGTTCTCGTAGTTGAGATCCGGCTGGTGGGAGAAGAAGCGGTGCCAGTAGTACTGCTTGCGCACCGGGTCGAACGTCCAGTTGGAGCTCTCGGTGTCGACGAAGATGATCCGGGCGTCCGGGTACTGCTTGTCGTCGTCCGCCCAGACGTAGTAGTCGCCGTAGGGCCCTTCGGGATCGCTGCGGGACTGCTGGAACCACTCGTGCTGGTCGCTCGTGTGGTTCACGACGAAGTCGATGATCACCCGCATCCCGCGCTGGTGCGCGGCGTCCACGAACTCCACGAAGTCCGCCAGGTCGCCGAACTCCGGGAGCACCGCCGTGTAGTCCGAGACGTCGTAGCCGCCGTCACGCAGCGGTGACGCGAAGAACGGCGGCAGCCACAGGCAGTCGACGCCCAGCCACTGCAAATAGTCCAGCTTGGCGGTGAGCCCCTTGAGGTCGCCGACCCCGTCGCCGTTGCTGTCCTGGAATGACCGTACGAGTACCTCGTAGAAGACGGCCCGTTTGAACCAATCGGGATCCCGGTCCTTGGCCGGGGTGTCTTCGAACGTGTCAGGTACGGGTTCGTTGACGATCAAGTGGGTGACCCTCCTGTCGATGGAGTAGGTCGCAGGGTGAAGATGTGCGCGGGCACGCGGCCCGGCTCGAGGCGCACATAGTTGTTCCTGCCCCAGTGGTAGGTCTCGCCGGTGAGCTCGTCGCGCACCGGGGTGGACTCGTGCCATGCGAGGCCGAGTTCCGGCATGTTCAACGAGACGGTCGCCTCCTGGGTGTGGTGCGGGTCCAGGTTGACGACCACCAGTACGACATCACCGCCGTCGCCCGAGCGCTTCGAGTACGCCAGCACCGCGTCGTTGTTCACGTGGTGGAAGCGCAGATCTCGCAGCTGCTGGAGCGCGAGGTGGCGGCGCCGCAGCCGGTTGAGCGCGGTGAGCAGCGGCGCGAGGGAACGGCCCTCGGCCTCGGCTGCCGCCCAGTCACGGGGCCTCAGCTCGTACTTCTCCGAGTGTAGGTACTCCTCGCTGCCCTCGCGCACCGGCACGTTCTCGCAGAGCTCGTATCCGGCGTACACCCCCCATGTGGGCGAGAGGGTCGCCGCGAGCACCGCGCGCACCTCGAACGCCGCCCGTCCCCCCTGTTGCAGGTAGGCATGCAGAATGTCGGGGGTGTTGACGAAGAAGTTCGGGCGCATGTAGCTCGCCGTGTCCCCACTGAGCTCCGTCAGATAGTCGACCAGCTCCTGCTTCTCATTACGCCACGTGAAGTACGTGTACGACTGCTGGAAGCCGATCCGGGCCAGGGTGTGCATCATCGCCGGACGGGTGAACGCCTCGGCCAGGAAGATGACGTCGGGGTCGGTGCGGTTGATGTGCGTGATGACCTTCTCCCAGAAGACCACCGGCTTGGTGTGCGGGTTGTCCACCCGGAAGATGCGCACCCCGTGGTCCATCCAGTGCCGCAGCACCCGCTCGGTCTCGCGGACCAGCCCGGACATGTCGGAGTCGAAGGCGATCGGGTAGATGTCCTGGTACTTCTTCGGCGGGTTCTCGGCGTACGCGATCGAGCCGTCCGGCCGCCGCGAGAACCACTCCGGGTACTTCTCCACCCACGGGTGCTCGGGGGAGCACTGCAGGGCGAAGTCCAGGGCGATTTCCAGCCGCAGTTCGCGGGCCCGTTCGACGAAGAAGTCGAAGTCCTCCAGGGTGCCGAGATCCGGGTGGACCGCGTCGTGGCCGCCCTCGGGGGAGCCGATCGCCCAGGGCGAGCCGACGTCGTGCGGACCCGGCGTCAGGGAGTTGTTCGGCCCCTTGCGGAAGGCCGACCCGATCGGGTGAACGGGCGGCAGATAGACCACGTCGAAGCCCATGGCCGCGATCGCCGGCAGCCGGTCGGCCGCCGTGCGGAAGGTGCCGGACCGCGGGGGCTGCTTCCCGGACGGGTCCACCACCGCGCCCTCGGAGCGGGGGAACATCTCGTACCAGGAGCCGAACAGCGCCCGCTGCCGCTCGACCTGGAGGGCCGCCGGGCGCGAGGCGCTGACCAGTTCGCGCAAGGGGTGGCGGTCCAGCACGGCCACGACGTCGGAGGCCAGCGCCGCCGCGTGCCGGGCGGCGGGGGGCCGGCTGTCGTCGCGGAGCGCGTCGACGGCGGCGAGCACGACGGCCCGGCCGTCCTTCTTGGGGACCTTGGCCGCGGCGCGCTCGTGCAGTGCGGCGCCCTCGGCGAGGACCAGTTCGGTGTCGATGCCGGCGGGGATCTTGATGCCCGCGTGGTGCCGCCAGGTGGCCACCGGATCGCTCCAGGCCTCCACCGTGTACGTCCAGCGGCCCTCGGCGGTCGGGGTCACATCGGCGCCCCACCGGTCGGTGCCGGGGGCGAGTTCACGCATCGGGGTCCAGGGGCCGCTGCGGCCCGAGGGGTCCTTCAGGACCACATTGGCCCCGATCGCGTCATGTCCTTCACGGAATACCGTCGCCGACACCTGGAAGGTCTCGCCTGCCACCGCCTTCGCGGGGCGGCGCCCGCAGTCGACCAGTGGGCGGACGTCCAGGACGGGGATACGACCGATCATTGCGCCTCACCTGTTCGAGCTGGTGGCCGGGCGGGTGACGTGCACTCTTTTTATCTGCTCCTTCGGTTGGCTGCCTGGGGGCATGACCGCTCCTGTCCGCGTTCACTCGGGTGGGCGGATGTGAGTCGAGGGGTGAGGAGGAGAAGTGGCGCCGCGTCGCGCAAGGGTGAGCCTGCCCAGTGGACGCCGCCCGAATGCCCTTCGGAAGGGGGTACTGGCGCGTAGCTTGCAAAGCCTGCGGAAAACCGGCCGGCCCCGCGGACGCCGTGGTTCTGGCCGATTGTCGACGGGTCGGAGCGGTTGCCGAGGGGGCGCGGCCGGGTGGTCCGGGGGCTCCGCGGGGCGGTTGCGCCGGCGTCGCCGGCGCCGGTCCGCGCCCCCTGGTGGTGCGCCCCCGGCGTGCACCGGCGCGGAGCGCATCCGGTCGCCGGTTGCCACCACCGGGCGGGGGGATGCCGCTACCGTCGAAGAGTGAAGGCTATTCGTCGATTCACCGTGCGAACTGTCCTGCCCGAACCACTACGTCCGCTCGGGGAGCTCGCGCAGAATCTGCGCTGGTCCTGGCATCCCGAGACCCGCGAGCTGTTCCAGGCGGTCGACCCCGAGGGCTGGCGGGCGGCGGCCGGCGACCCGGTGCGCCTGCTCGGCGCCGTCTCCAAGGAACGGCTGAACGCGCTCGCCAAGGACCGCCGCTTCCTGCGCCGGCTGGGTACCGCCGTCGAGGACCTCCACGACTACCTCGCCAACCCCCGCTGGTACCAGGGCGCCGCCGGCAGCGGGGAACTCCCCTCCGCCATCGCCTACTTCTCGCCCGAGTTCGGCATCACCGCCGCGCTGCCGCAGTACTCCGGGGGCCTCGGCATCCTGGCCGGCGACCACCTCAAGGCCGCCAGCGACCTCGGCGTCCCCCTGATCGGCGTCGGCCTGCTCTACCGGCACGGCTATTTCCGGCAGTCGCTGTCCCGCGACGGCTGGCAGCAGGAGCACTACCCGGTGCTCGACCCGAACGAGCTGCCGCTGTCCCCGCTGCGCGACGACGGCGGCGCCCCCGTGCTGATCGTCCTCGACCTGCCCGGCGGCCGGAGCCTGCGCGCCCACGTCTGGCTGGCCAGGGTCGGCCGGGTGCCGCTGCTGCTGCTGGACTCCGACGTCGAGGAGAACAACCCCAGCGAACGCGACGTCACCGACCGGCTCTACGGCGGCGGAAGCGAGCACCGGCTGCTCCAGGAGATGCTGCTGGGCATCGGCGGCGTCCGCGCGGTGCGCACGTACTGCGCCCTGACCGGCCACCCCGCGCCCGAGGTCTTCCACACCAACGAGGGGCACGCCGGCTTCCTCGGTCTGGAGCGCATCCGCGAGCTCACGGCCGAGGACAGCGGGACGGACTTCGACTCCGCGCTGGAGGCGGTCCGCGCCGGCACCGTCTTCACCACCCACACCCCGGTGCCCGCGGGCATCGACCGCTTCGACCGCGAGCTGGTCGCCCGTCACCTCGGCGACGACGGCGAACTGCACGGGGTGGACGTGCAGCGCGTGCTGGAACTGGGCATGGAGACGTACTCCGGGGGCGACCCCAACGTCTTCAACATGGCCGTGATGGGCCTGCGGCTCGCCCAGCGCGCCAACGGCGTCTCCACCCTGCACGGCCAGGTCAGCCGCGAGATGTTCGCCGGGCTGTGGCCGGGCTTCGACCCGGAGGAGGTGCCGATCACCTCCGTCACCAACGGCGTCCACGCCCCCACCTGGGTGGCGCCCGAGGTGTTCCGGCTCGGCGCCCGGCAGGCCGGCTCGCAGATCGCCGAGGACGCGATGACGGTCGGCCTGGCCGACACCTGGGAGTCCGTCGGCGCCATCCCCGACGCCGCCGTCTGGGAGCTCCGCCGCGAGCTGCGCGAGCAGCTGGTGTGGGAGGTGCGTCGCCGCGTGCGCGCCTCCTGGCGGCAGCGCGGCGCCGGTTCCGCCGAGCTGGGCTGGACCGACGACGTGCTCGACCCCGATGTGCTCACCATCGGCTTCGCGCGCCGGGTGCCCTCGTACAAGCGGCTCACGCTCATGCTGCGCGACCAGGACCGGCTGATGGACCTGCTGCTCAATGCCTCCCGGCCGGTCCAGATCGTCGTCGCGGGCAAGGCCCACCCGGCCGACGACAGCGGCAAGCGCCTGGTCCAGGAGCTGGTGCGCTTCGCGGACGACCCGCGGGTGCGGCACCGCATCGTCTTCCTGCCGGACTACGACATGGCCATGGCGCAGCACCTGTACCACGGCTGCGACGTCTGGCTGAACAACCCGCTGCGCCCGCTGGAGGCCTGCGGCACCTCCGGGATGAAGTCCGCGCTGAACGGCGGCCTCAACCTCTCCGTCCTCGACGGATGGTGGGAGGAGTGGTTCGACGGCAACAACGGCTGGGCCATCCCCACCGCCGACGGCTTCGGCGCCCAGGGCGACCCCGACCGGCGCGACGACATCGAGGCGGCCGCGCTGTACGACCTGATCGAGAACCAGGTCGCCCCGCGCTTCTACGACCAGGGCACGCACGGGCTGCCGGCGCGCTGGATCGAGATGGTCCGGCACACCCTCACCACCCTGGGGCCCAAGGTGCTGGCCGGCCGCATGGTGCGCGAGTACGTCCAGCGGCTGTACGCCCCGGCCGCCGCCGCGCACCGCCTCGCCGCCGGCGGGGAAGCGGCCGAACTCGCCGCGTGGAAGCGGCGGGTGCGCGAGCAGTGGCCGCGGATCGCCGTGGACCACGTGGAGACCGGTGCCGCCGTCGGCGGCTCGCCCGAGCTCGGGACGACGCTCACGCTGCGGGTCCAGGTCGCCCTCGGGGACCTGGAACCGGGCGACGTCGACGTCCAGGTGGTCTCCGGCCGGGTCGACGACTCCGACCGGATCACCGACCCCTCGGTGGTCTCCCTCAAGCCGGGCGGCCGGCCCGACCTGGAAGGCCGCTGGCTGTACGAGGGGCCGCTGGCGCTGGACCGCACCGGGCCGTTCGGTTACACCGTGCGGGTGCTGCCCACCCACCGGCTGCTCGCCTCGCCCGCCGAGCTGGGGCTGATCGCGGTGCCCGCCGAGGCCGCGGGCATGACGGCCGGCGTGCTGCGCTGACCGGGCACCCACCGGGCACACGACACCGGGCCCCGGCCGTCGAGGACGGCCGGGGCCCGGCGTTCACGTCACCCCGAGGGGATCAGCTGGAGGTGGTGACGGCCGTGTCGTCCACCACGAAGCTCGTCTGCAGCGAGGAGTCCTCGGTGCCGGTGAACTTCAGGCTGACGGTGGAGCCGGCGAAGCCGTTCAGGCTGAAGGACTTCTGGGTGTAGCCCGTGGCCTTGTTGAGGTTCGAGTACGTGGCCAGGGTGGTCGATCCGGCCGTGACGGTCAGCTTGTCGTACTGGGTGCTGGTGGTCGTCTCGGCGGAGTCGATGTGCAGCCAGAAGGTGAAGGTCGCCTTGCAGCCGGCCGGGATCGTCACCGACTGGGACAGCGTGTCGGTGTGGGTCGTGCCGTAGCCGTTCAGCCAGCCCTTGTACGAACCGCCGTGCGCGGCCTGGCCGCTGTCGTTGGTGATCACGCCGCTGCTCGCGGTCCAGGAGGCGCTGCCGGACTCGAAGCCCGGGTTGCCCAGCAGCTGCGCCGAGGCGCAGGTGCCGCCGCCGGTGGAGACGGTCCAGGTGAACGAGGCGGTGCCGGTCTTCGCGGCGGAGTCGGTGACCGTGACCGTGGTGTTGGAGGTGCCCGCGGTGGTCGGGGTGCCGGAGATCAGACCGGTGGAGGCGTTGATCGACAGACCGGCCGGCAGGCCGCTCGCCGCGTAGCTCAGGGCGCCGCTGTTGGTGCTGCTGGCCTGGATCTGCAGGCTGACGGCGGTGCCGACGCCGCTGGCCTGGTTGCCCGGGTTGGTGACCGTCACGCCCGAGACGGGGGCGTGGCTGCCGACGCCGATGCCCGCGAAGGCGTTCTGCACGCCCGCGTACTGGGCGGAGGAGGCGCCGTACAGCGCGGTGGCGGCGTTGAGGGCGGCGGTGCGGGCGCCGGCGTAGTTGGTGCTGCTCGTCATGTACGAGGTCAGCGCCTTGTACCAGATCTGCAGCGCGGCGGCGCGGCCGATGCCGGCGACGGCGATGCCGTCGGCGGTCGGGCTGTTGTAGCTGACGCCGTTGATCGTCTTGGCGCCGCTGCCCTCGGAGAGCAGGTAGAACATGTGGTTCGCCGGGCCCGAGGAGTAGTGGACGTCCAGGTTCCCGATGCCCGAGTACCAGTTGTCGGGTGACGTGCCGTCACGAGAGGGCTTGTCCTGGTAGCGCAGCGGGGTGCCGTTGCCGTTGATGTTGATCTTCTCGCCGATGAGGTAGTCGCCGACGTCGCTGCTGTTGCCGGCGTAGAACTCGACGCCCGTGCCGAAGATGTCGGAGGTCGCCTCGTTGAGGCCGCCGGACTCACCGGAGTAGTTGAGGCCCGCGGTGTTGGACGTGACGCCGTGGCTCATCTCGTGGCCCGCGACGTCCAGCGAGGTCAGGGCGTGGGTGTTGCCCGATCCGTCGCCGTAGGTCATGCAGAAGCAGCTGTCGTCCCAGAAGGCGTTGACGTAGCCGCTGCTGTAGTGCACCCGCGAGTACGCCGCCGCACCGTCGTTGCGGATGCCGCTGCGGCCGAAGGTGGTCTTGTAGAAGTCCCAGGTCTCCTGGGCGCCGTAGGCGGCGTCGGCGGCGGCCGTCTGGGTGTTGGAGCCCGTCCCGTCGCCCCAGACGTCGTCTGCGTCGGTGAACAGCGTGCCCGTGCCGGACGTCGCCCGGTTGAGGTTGTACGTCTTGTGGCCGCCGCGGGTGTTGTCGGTGAGCTGGTACGTCGAGCCCGACAGCGTGGTGCCGAGCGTCACCGATCCGCTGTACTGGGTGTTGCCGGTCCCGGTCTTGATGTCCTGGAACCGGTACAGCTCCGCGCCGGTCATGGCGTCGGTGACGACGTGCAGCCGGCTCGGCGTGCCGTCGTCCTGCAGACCGCTGACGACGCTCTCCCAGGCGAGCTTCGGCGTGCCCTGCCCGGCCCAGATCACCTTGCGGGCGCTGTCCGCGGCGGGTGCCTCGGCCTTCAGCGCCTTGGCGGTCTTCAGCGCGGAGGTGGTGGCCGCGGACCCGGCGACCTTCGGCGTCGTCGAGGCGACCGTGATCGCCTTGTTCGTGTTGAACGTGGTGCCCAGCGTGCCGGTGCCCGTGGCGGGCGTGTGCACCACGAGGTCACCGCCGAGCACGGGGAGCCCGGCGTAGGTGCGCTCGTAGCGGGTGTGCAGGGTGCCGTCCACGTCCTTGACGACGTCCCGGACGACGAGCTTCTCCTTGCTGCCCAGGCCCAGGGACTGGGCCGTCACGGCCGTCCGGGCGCTCGCGCTCTTGATCAGCGAGCTGTGCTGGGCGGGGGTGAGCGCGGCCTCGAGCGCTCCGGCGCGGACCTGGCTCGTGTGGGGGGCGGGCTTCGCCGCGGCGGTGGTCGACGGTATGCCGACGGCGAGGAATGCGGCGGTGGCGACCAGGCTTGTGGCCGCGACTGCCTTGCGGGGGGATCGTCTCACTCGGACTCCTACTGCGTCGGCCGCGGTTGGCGGCCGGGGACAGCCGGGCAGACAGGGTGTGCTGCCCGGGCGGAACTAGCCGTGCAAGCCGTGCGGGTGGGACGTTGCGGAGCTCCGGCCGGAGCGCCGGCGCGCGGAGGTGCACCGGCGCGGGCGCGTTCTGAGCCGACCGGGGGAAGAGTGCCACTATTCATGGGTTGATGTCATGTACGTGACGAGAAGTTGGCCGAATACGTCCTTTCAGGAGGACAGTCGGTCCGCATAACGGACAACGTGTCCCGCAGGGCGTGACGGCGTGACCGGGCCCGGTCCGGGGATGGCGCACAATGCCGCACAAAACGGGCATGCCCGGTGCGCGGCCGCCCGAGGACGGTCCCGTGACGCGTCCCCCCGGCGCGGGGCCGGGGGGAGAGCGGTGTCAGACGAGGCTGTCGCGCCAGGCCTGGTGGAGATCGGCGAAGCGGCCCGCCCCGGAGACCAGGTCGGCGGGGGTGCCGTCCTCCACGATCCGGCCCTGGTCCATGACCAGGACGCGGTCGGCGATCTCGACCGTCGACAGACGGTGGGCGATGATCACTGCCGTACGGCCGCGGAGCACCTCGCTCATCGCGCGCTGCACCGCGCGCTCGCCGGGCACGTCCAGCGAGGAGGTGGCCTCGTCGAGGATCAGCACGGCGGGGTCGGCGAGCAGCGCCCGCGCGAAGGCGACCAACTGCCGCTGCCCGGCGGAGATCCGGCCGCCGCGCTTGCGCACGTCGGTGTCGTAGCCGTCCGGGAGGGCGGCGATGAACTCGTGGGCGCCGATGGCGCGGGCGGCGTTCTCGACCTCCTCGCGGGTCGCCTCCGGGCGGCCGATCGCGATGTTCTCGGCGACCGTGCCGGAGAAGAGGAACGCCTCCTGGGTGACCATGACCACGCCGCGGCGCAGGTCAGGCAGCGTCAGGTCGCGCAGGTCCACCCCGTCGAGGGTGACGCGGCCCGAGGTCGGGTCGTAGAAGCGGGCCAGCAGCTTGGCGAGCGTCGACTTGCCGGCGCCGGTCGCCCCCACCACCGCCACCGTCTGCCCCGCGGGCAGCCGCAGGTCGAACCGGGGCAGCACCTCACCGCCGGTGCGGTACGCGAAGCGGACGTCGTCGAAGACGACCTCGCGGCCCGGGATCTCCGCCACCGTGGGCGGCAGCGGCCGCGGTGCCTCCGGCTCGGGCACCGAGGGCCGCTGGGCGAGCAGGCCCGCGATCTTCTCCAGCGAGGCGGCGGCCGACTGGTAGGAGTTGAGGAACATGCCGAGCGGGTCGATCGGCGCGTACAGCCGGCGCAGGTAGAGCACGAACGCCGCGAGCACGCCGAGCTCCAGCGAGCCGGAGGCCACGCGGTAGGCGCCCCACAGGACCACCAGCGCCACCGAGGTGTTGGCGATCAGCCAGGAGGAGACGGTGAAGCGGCCCATCTCCAGGATCGCGTCGCCGTTGGCCTTGCGGTGCGTGGCGTTCAGCTCGCCGAACGCCTCGTCGTTGGCGTGCTCCCGGCGGAACGCCTGCACGGGCCGGATGCCGTTCATCGTCTCGGTGAAGCGCACGATGACCGCGGCGGTCGCGGCCGAGCGCCGTGTGTACACCCGGGCCGAACGGCGGCGGAACGCGCGGATGGTGAACACCAGCGGCACGCCGCTCGCCAGCGTGAACAGGCCCAGCGGCCAGTCCAGCCACAGCAGCACCGCGGAGATGTACAGCACCGACAGCCCGACGTTGAGCAGCTCCTGGAGGCCCTCGGTCAGCAGCTCGCGGATCGACTCCACGTCGGAGGTCGCGCGGGCGATGATCCGGCCGGAGGTGTAGCGCTCGTGGAAGTCCAGGCCCAGCGCCTGGGCGTGCCGGAAGATCCGGCTGCGCAGCTCCACCAGGACGTCCTGGCAGATCACCCCGGCCTTCCGGATGAAGGCGCGCTGGAGCAGCCCGCCCACGACGGCGCAGCCGATGTAGGCCGCGGCCACCGCGATCAGCGGCCCGTGATCGTGCCGGCGCAGGGCCGGGATCGCCTGGTCGATGGCCAGCGCGACGATCAGCGGGCCCGCCTGCACCGCGGCCTGCTGCACGAGCAGCAGCACGGCCGCGAACCAGACCCGCCCGCGGTGCGGGCCGACGAGATCGCGCAGCAACTGCCGCGACGCCCCGGGGGGCGTCGGCAGGGTGTCCCGGTCGAAGGGGTCGTCGCCGGCGGCCGGTGTGCGGTCCTCGGCGGGCTCACCGGGGCGGGCGGGCGCGCCGGGTTCCCCGGGTTCGCCGGTGGAGGGCTGTGACTCCGTGACCGAGGTCATCGTGCGCTGCTCCCTTGGGATCGGATCGTGCCGCGGCCGGTGCGGGACGGGGTCATCAGGCCGCGCCTCCCCCGGAGGGGACGGTGGCGGGCTCGTCCTGGCCGGACATCAGACGGCGGTACTCCGGGGACGCGGCGAGCAGTTCGTGGTGCGTGCCGATCTCGGTGATCCGGCCGCCGGCCATCAGGGCGACGCGGTCGGCGAGCATCACCGTGGAGGGACGGTGGGCCACGACCAGGGCGGTGGTCGTGGCGAGCACCTGGCGCAGGGCGCCCTCGACGAGGGCCTCGGTGTGCACGTCCAGCGCGGACAGCGGGTCGTCGAGGACGAGGAAGCGCGGCCGCCCGACCACCGCGCGGGCCAGGGCCAGGCGCTGCCGCTGGCCGCCGGACAGGCTCAGGCCCTGCTCGCCGACCTGGGTCTCCACACCGTGCGGCAGCTTGTGGACGAAGTCGCACTGGGCGATCCCCAACGCCCGCAGCAGATCGGCCTCGTCCGCGTCGGGCGCGCCCATCAGGACGTTCTCCCGGACGCTGGCGGAGAAGAGCGTGGGCTCCTCGAAGGCCGTCGCGACGAGGTGGCGCAGCGCCGAGCGGCTCAGCCCGGCGGTGTCGGCGCCGTCCAGGGTGATGCGGCCCCCGGTCGGCTCGTACAGCCGGGGGATCAGCGAGGTGAGCGTGGTCTTGCCGCTGCCCGTGGAGCCGACCAGGGCGACCGTCTCGCCGCTGCGGATGTGCAGGTCGATGCCGGTGAGCAGGTCCGGGGTGCCGTCGGGGGCGTCGGGGTAGCGGAAGCGGACGCCGGAGAAGCGGATGCCGTCGCCGCCGCCGGCCGTCACCTCCGGCCCGGTGCCGCTGCCGGTCTCCGGGGGCAGCTCGGAGTCCAGCACCTCGAAGACGCGGTCGGCGGCGGTGGCCGCCTCGTTGCTGAACGACAGCAGCCAGCCCAGCGACTCCACCGGCCAGCGCAGCGCCAGCGCGGTGGAGAGGAAGGCCACCAGCGTGCCTGCGGACAGCTTGCCGTCGGCCACCTGGGTGGCGCCCAGCACCAGCGCCGCGCCGAGCGCCACGTCCGGCAGGGCCGTGATGACCATCCACAGGTCCGCCAGCAGCCGGGCCTTGCGCAGTTCTGTACCGCGCAGCTCGCGCGACTGGCGGCGGAAGGACTCGGCCTGGCTGCGGTGCCGTCCGAAGGCCTTGATGATGCGGATGCCGAGCACGGACTCCTCGACCAGCGTGGTCAGGTCGCCGACCTGGTCCTGGGCGAGCCGGGAGGCCTGCTGGTAGCGCGCCTCGAAGTACGCGCAGAGGAACACCAGCGGCACGACCGGCCCGAGCAGGATCAGCCCGAGCGACCAGTGCTGGAAGAACAGGATGGCGAAGCCCGCCAGGATCGTCGCGCCGTTGACCGCGAGGAAGACCATGGGGAAGGTCAGGAACATCCGCAGGATCTGCAGGTCGTTGGTGGCGCGCGACAGCAGCTGCCCCGAGCCCCAGCGGTCGTGGAACGCCACCGGAAGCCGCTGGAGCCGGCGGTACAGGTCCGCCCGCATGGTCGCCTCGAGGCCCGCCATCGGCCGGGCCACCAGCCAGCGCCGCACGCCGAAGAGCCCCGCCTCCATCAGCCCGAGCAGCAGCACGACGCCGCCGCCGAGCCAGACACCGGAGGGGTCGCCGTCGGCGACCGGGCCGTCCACGATCCACTTCAGGACGAGTGGGATGAGCAGCGCGAGGCAGGACGCGACGACGGCCACGCCCGCGGAACCGAACAGCCGGTGGCTGACCGGCTTCACGTACGGCCACAGGCGCAGCAGTGAGCGGACTGCGGATCGAGGACGGTCGGGCGCGGGTTGGATGGTCGACTCAGGCATCGTTTCAGAGACTACGTGCCACCACTGACAACGCTCATCCGGATTTTCGGCCGAGGTCCCGCACGGCGGGCACCGACAGCAGCGCCACGCAGACCCCCACCGTCACCACGCCACCGGCCAGCAGCACCGGACGGGCCCCGAAGAATCCGGCCGCGGGGCCCGCCAGGGCCTGGCCGACGGGCAGCATGGCGACCGACCCCGCGACCTCGTACGCGTGGATCCGGTTGAGGATCTCGCCGGGCACCTGGGTCTGCACGCTGGTGGCCCACATCACACCCCAGAAGGCCCACGACATGCCCGCCGCGAAGACCGCCGCGGCGATCAGCGGCACCGGCAGCGCCAGTCCGACCGACGCGGGGTACAGCGCGGAGCCGAACAGGGCGATCGAGCCGCCGCGCAGGGGCCGCGCCGGCCGCACCCTGATCGCGAGCAGGCCGCCGACCGCGGTGCCCGCTCCCAGCGCCGAGCTGACCAGGCCGTAGGCCTCGGGACCGTGCGCGGGCAGGATCTGGGCGGCGGCCAGCGGGGTGACCGGACCCATGACCATGATCATGAAGACCATCCAGACGACGATCACCGACCACATCCAGGTGCGGGCCCGGAACTCCCGCCACCCCTCGGCGAGATCGGCCCGGAAGGTACTGCGTGCCCGTTTGTCCTCCGTCTCGTGCGCCATCCGCCGGGGGAGCCGGAGCAGGATCAGGCAGACGGCGCTCACGGCGTACGTGCCCGCGTGCGCCGCGAAGACCGCCCCGGCCGAGGCGAACGCCACCAGCAGACCGGCGACCGCCGGACCGGCGAGCGCCATCAGGGACTCCGCGGTGCGGATCACGCCGTTGGCGCCTTGCACGTCCCGGGCCACCTGGGGCACGGTGCTGGCCACGCCTGGCTGGAACATGGCCGCCGCCGTGCCGTTGACCGCGCCGATGACGCACACCTGCCAGAGCACCACATGCCCGGTGAAGAACAGCGCCGAGGCCAGCGACTGGGTCCCCACCCGCACCAGGTCCGCGCCGATCATGAGCGTGCGGGCGCTGAAGCGGTCGGCGATCACACCGCCGAGGATCACCAGGCCCGCGAAGCAGGCGGTGAACGAGGCCATGGCGAAGCCGATGTCGCCGGCGCCGTAGCCGTGTTGGAGCAGCCCGGCCGAGAGCGCGACCGGGAGCATCGAGTCGCCGAGCATCGCGATGCTCCGCGCGGTGAAGTAGAGCCGGAACGGCCGGGACCACAGGCCGCCGCCGTCGGGGGCGACGGCGCGCGTGCGGGCGCCGGTTCGCGGCGGGGAGGGCGGCGGGGGCGGCGGGGGCGGCGGGGGCGGTGGGGCAGCGGTCACGGACGACCAGTGTGGACTGGACCAATTGGCCGAGTCCACCCCCTTCCCGGGGACGGCCGGGCTCCGTTTCCGCGCCGTCCCCCGCTGCGTGCCGGACCTGCTCAGACGACCCGCAGCAGCAGCACCGTCCGCCCCGGCACCGTCAGGACGTCACCGGCCTGGTACGCGGTGCCGGGCGCCTCCGCCTGGTCCTCGCGCGAGGTGTCCAGCAGCAGTTCGTACGCCGCCGCCCACGGCGCGCCCGGCAGGGTGAAGCGCACCGGGCGGTGCGAGGCGTGCAGCACGGCCAGGAAGCTGTCGTCCCGCACCGGCTGCCCCCGCTGGTCGCGGTGCGGGATGTCCGCCCCGGACAGGTACATCCCGAGCGTCGAGGTCGCCTGGTGCCAGTCCCCCTCGGTCATCTCCCGTCCCCGCGGGGTGAACCAGGCCAGGTCCCGCAGCCCGTTGTCGGACTGCGGGCGGCCGGAGAAGAAGGCCCTGCGGCGCAGCACCGGGTGACGCCTGCGCAGCCGCACCAGACGGGTGGTCAGGTCGTGCAGTGCGGCCCAGGCCGGGTCATCCAGCAGCGACCAGTCCATCCAGCCGATCTCGTTGTCCTGGCAGTAGGCGTTGTTGTTGCCGCCCTGGGTGCGCCCCGCCTCGTCGCCGGCGGTGAGCATCGGCACGCCCGTGGACAGCAGCAAGGTGGCGAGCATGTTGCGCAGCTGCCGCCGGCGCAGCGCCGTTACCTGCGGGTCGTCGGTCTCGCCCTCGTGTCCGCAGTTCCAGGAGCGGTTGTCGTTGGTGCCGTCGCGGTTGTCCTCGCCGTTGGCCTCGTTGTGCTTGCTCTCGTAGCTCACCAGGTCGCGCAGGGTGAAGCCGTCGTGCGCGGTGATGAAGTTGACCGAGGCGTACGGGCGGCGGCCGCCCCAGGCGTACAGGTCGCTGGAGCCCGACAACCGGTAGCCGAGGTCGCGGACGTCGTGGTGGGTGCCGCGCCAGAAGTCGCGCACCGTGTCGCGGTAGCGGTCGTTCCACTCCGTCCACAACGGCGGGAAGGCGCCCACCTGGTAGCCGCCGGAGCCGACGTCCCACGGCTCGGCGATCAGTTTGACCCGGCGCAGCACCGGGTCCTGGGCGATGACGGCGAGGAAGGGCGAGAGCATGTCGACGTCGTGCATGGAGCGGGCCAGCGCCGCCGCCAGGTCGAAGCGGAAGCCGTCGACGCCCATCTCGGTGACCCAGTAGCGCAGCGAGTCCGTGATCAGCCGCAGCACCTGCGGCTGCACGACGTGCAGGGTGTTGCCGCAGCCGGTGTAGTCGGCGTAGCGACGGGCGTCGCCCTGGAGCCGGTAGTAGCCGCGGTTGTCGATGCCCCGCAGCGACAGGGTCGGGCCCAGCTCGCTGCCCTCGGCGGTGTGGTTGTAGACGACGTCGAGGATCACCTCGATGCCCGCGTCGTGCAGCGCGCGCACCATCGCCTTGAACTCGCCGACCTGCTGCCCGCGGCTGCCGGTGGCGGCGTAGCCGGCGTGCGGGGCGAAGTAGCCGACGGAGTTGTAGCCCCAGTAGTTGCGCAGGCCCCGGCGCAGCAGATGGTCCTCGTGCGCGAACTGGTGCACCGGCAGCAGTTCGACCGCCGTCACGCCGAGGCCCGCCAGGTACTCCACCGCCGCGGGGTGCGCCAGCCCCGCGTAGGTGCCGCGCAGCTCGGGCGGGATGCCGGGGTGGCGCATGGTGAAGCCGCGCACGTGCAGCTCGTAGATGACGGAGTCGGCCCAGGGCGTCTTCGGCCGCCGGTCGTCCTCCCAGGAGTCGTCGTCGTCCACCACGACGCCCTTGGGGACGTGCGGGGCCGAGTCGCGGTTGTCGCGCACGGTGTCGGCGACCGCGCGCTCGGGCCAGTCGCGGACGTGCCCGTACACCTCCGGGGGCAGCGTGAAGTCGCCGTCCACGGCGCGCGCGTACGGGTCGAGCAGCAGCTTGGCCGGGTTCCAGCGGGCGCCGGTCCACGGGTCCCAGCGGCCGCCCACGCGGTAGCCGTAGCGCCGGCCCGGCAGGACGCCGGGGACGAAGCCGTGCCAGATCTCATGGGTCAGCTCGGTCAGCGGGACCCTGGTCTCGGCGCCGTCGTCGTCGAACAGGCACAGCTCGACGGACTCGGCGCCGCCCGCCCACAGCGCGAAATTGGTGCCCTGCCGTCCGTCCGGGCCGAGGTGGAAGCGGGCCCCCAGCGGCTGCGGGCTGCCCGGCCAGACCTCCGTCGCCGGCTCCGGCTCGGCGGCAGCCGGATCGGAGTGCGGGCGCGGGAGGGGCACGGACAGGGGAGCGATCGGGGGGCCGACCGGGCGCAGCATGCCGGCCCGCTCGGCCGTATCGTCCTGGCGCGTCTCTGACACGTGCTCGCCTCCTGCGGCTCGGGGGACGGCCGGTCCTGGCCGCGCCGGCCAGGACCGTCGCGGCACGGTGTCCCTCCCGTGCGCGCGCTGCGCCCTCCCGCTTTACTTTCCCGTTCCCCGTACGACGTCACACGCCTGATCGATCGGCGGCGCCGGCGCGTTTCCCCGCGCCCGCCCGCTCGTTGACCCTGCGTGACGACTGCGGTGCGGCGCGCTGTGCGCGCGGGGGTGGGATTGACCGCCGCCATATGGCTGGGTTCGGTGCTGACGGCATGCGGTCTGGGGTTCGCGCCCGCGGAGGGCGGCACCGCGGACCACGCGCCGAAGGTGTCCCGGGCCCAGATCCGGATCACGCCCGGTGACGGGGCCCGCGAGGTGCGCCCCGACGATCCGTTCACCGTGGAGGCGGAACGCGGCCGGCTCACCTCCGTGCGGGTCGCCGACGGCGAGGGGACGGCGATCGACGGCGCGCTGAGCGCCGACCGCACCCGCTGGCAGCCGCGCGACCGCCTGGCGCTGTCGGCGAAGTACACCGTGGACGCGGTCGCGGTGGACGGCGACGGCCGGCGCGCCGCCAAGCACGCGGTGTTCACCACCCTCGTGCCCCGGAACACCCTGGTCGGCTACTTCACGCCCGAGGACGGCCAGACGGTGGGCACCGGGATGATCGTGTCCCTGGACTTCAACCGCCCCGTGGCCGATCGCGCGGCCGTCGAGCGCGCGATCTCCGTGACCTCCGTGCCGGCCGTCGACGTCGAGCCGCACTGGTTCGGCGACCAGCGCCTGGACTTCCGGCCCCGCTACCGCTGGCAGCCGGGCACCGAGGTCACCCTCGCGCTGCGGCTGCGCGACGTGGAGGCGGCGCACGAGGTGTACGGGGTGCAGCACAAGGACGTGCGCTTCACCGTCGGCCGCGACCAGACCAGCGTCGTCGACGCGGCCACCCACACCATGACGGTGCGCCGGGCCGGCCAGGTCTTCCGCGTCCTGCCCGTCTCGGCCGGCGCGCCCGACAACCCGACGTACAACGGCGCCATGGTCGTCTCCGAGAAGCTGCGGCTGACCCGGATGAACGGCGACACCGTGGGCTTCGGCGGCGAGTACGACATCCCCGACGTCCCGCACGCCCTGCGCCTGACCCGCTCCGGCACCTTCGTGCACGGCAGTTACTGGGCGCCGCCCGGCACCTTCGGCTCCGCGAACACCAGCCACGGCTGCGTCGGCCTGTACGACGTGAAGGGCGGCGGGGACGCCACCCCGGCGGGCTGGTTCTTCGACCACACCCTGGTCGGGGACACGGTCACGGTGGTCAACTCCCACGACCGGACCGTCGCCCCGGACAACGGTCTGGGCGGCTGGAACCTGTCCTGGCAGCAGTGGCTCGCCGGCGGCTGAACACCCGCTCTGGCAGGGCCCGGTGATCGGGACGGAACGGTGACATTACCGGGACCTGCCGGACCGCTTTCCTGTGGTTGGCTGGCACAAGAGTGAGGGGGACTCACACGGGCACGGCCGGGCATGGGGAGAAGAGAGTTGAAGGCGATACAGGGAGCGCCGGGCGCCAAGCGCAGCACCGTGGCTCTGGCGGTGGGGGCGATGCTGCTGCTCGTGACCGCCTGCGGGGGCAGCGCGAGCGGAGACAGCAAGGACGGCGGCGACAAGGCCGCCAAGCCGGGGGCGTCGGCGTCGGCGGGCGGCGGCACCGGTGACACCACCGAGTCGCAGGCGGTCGTGACGATCGCGCCGGAGGACGGCGCGGACGACGTGGCCACCACGGGCACGCTGAAGGTCACCGCCGGCAAGGGCAAGTTGACCTCGGTCGTGGTGAAGACGGCCAAGGGGGAGCCGGTCGACGGGGAGATATCCGCCGACGGCACGGGCTGGGAGCCCTCGCAGACACTGGGCGCCTCGACCAAGTACACGGTGGACGCGATAGCCAAGGACAGCGCGGGCCGCGAGTCCGCCAAGCACGCGAGCTTCACCACGGTCACCCCGAAGGACACCTTCATCGGCTTCTTCACCCCCGAGGACGGTCAGACGATCGGCACGGGCATGGAGGTCTCCCTCAACTTCAACCGCGCCATCAAGGACAAGAAGGCCGTCGAGAAGGCCATCCAGGTCACCGCGAGCCCGTCCGTCCCCGTTGCCGGCCACTGGTACGGCAACCAGCGCATCGACTTCCGCCCGGAGAAGTACTGGGCGAAGGGCACCAAGATCACGCTCTCCCTGCGGCTGAACGGCGTCGAGGGCGCGGACGGTGTCTACGGCACCCAGGCCAAGGACGTCCACTACACGGTGGGCCGCAGCCAGGTCAGCATCGTGGACGCCGCGAAGCACACCATGAAGGTCTACCGCGACGGCAAGCTGCTGAGGACCGTCCCGATCACCTCCGGCGGCCCCGGCACGACCACCTACAACGGCAAGATGGTCATCACCGAGCGCTACCCGGTCACCCGCATGAACGGGGACACGGTGGGCTACGGCGGCGAGTACGACATCAAGGACGTGCCGCACGCGCAGCGCCTGACCACCTCGGGCACGTTCGTCCACGGCAACTACTGGGCCAGCCCGTCCACCTTCGGCAACGCCAACGTCAGCCACGGCTGCGTCGGTCTGCAGGACGTGCGCGGCGGCAGCAGCAGCAGCCCGTCCGGCTGGTTCTACAACAACTCGATCATCGGTGACGTGGTCGAGGTGAAGAACTCCAAGGACAAGACGGTGCAGTGGTGGAACGGGCTCAACGGCTGGAACATGCCGTGGAGCGAGTGGACCGCCGCGTCCTGACGCCGGGCGCCGTGCCCGTGAGGCACGTCGCAGCGTAAACGGGCGTTCACGGATACCCTCGTCGGCCATGACAGTCAATCTCGAGGTCGACGAGGGTGTCGGCACCATTCGCCTGGACCGCCCCCCGATGAACGCGCTGGACGTCGCGACGCAGGACCGGCTCCGCGAGGTCGCCGAGGAGGCGGCCCGGCGCGACGACGTCCGCGCCGTGGTGGTCTGGGGCGGCGAGAAGGTGTTCGCGGCGGGCGCGGACATCAAGGAAATGCAGGCCATGGACTACGAGGCCATGGCCGTGCGGGCCCGCGCGCTGCAGGACTCCTTTACGGCGGTCGCCCGGATCCCCAAGCCGGTGGTCGCCGCCGTGACGGGGTACGCGCTCGGCGGCGGCTGCGAACTCGCCCTGTGCGCCGACATCCGGATCGCCGGGGAGAACGCCAAGCTCGGCCAGCCGGAGATCCTGCTCGGCCTGATCCCGGGCGCCGGCGGCACCCAGCGGCTGTCCCGGCTGGTCGGGCCGTCCAAGGCCAAGGACCTCATCTTCACCGGCCGCATGGTGGCGGCGGACGAGGCGCTGACGATCGGTCTGGTGGACAAGGTCGTCCCCGCCGAGCAGGTGTACGCCGAGGCGCGCGCCTGGGCGGAGCGCCTCGCGCGCGGCCCGGCGCTGGCGCTGCGCGCCGCGAAGGAGGCGGTGGACGCCGGTCTGGAGACCGATCTGGAGACCGGCCTGACGATCGAACGCAACCTTTTCGCGGGCCTGTTCGCCACCGAGGACCGGACGACGGGCATGCGCAGCTTCGTCGAGGAGGGTCCCGGCAAGGCGAAGTTCCGCTAGGGCCCACCCGGTTGAGTGACCGTCGGAACCGGCCCGGTCGCCTTAAGGCAACCTTAAGCAGACCTTAAGGCGACCTGGGCCGGACGGGTGGACGGGCGGCCGTCGGGGCGCGGTTCCCGCAGGTGAAAGGTGTTGCGCGAGATCCATTTTTGCCCTTGACATATGTCAAAACGGCTACACGGAACATCCCATTCCGCCCTGTCAATTCCCCCGATCCGCCCCGAACCGCCGCCCGGGGCGGTCATCATGAGGGCATGGCGGGGCAGCAGGGAGCATCGGAACAGCCGCAGCGGGTGACGATCCCGGCTGCGGGGCGGCCGCCCGCGGCGGCCGACGAACTGGCGGCGACATCCCTCGATCTGGTGGGGAACCCGTCCGTGGACGAGGTGCGGCTCACCTCGCGCCCGGAGTCCGCGGCAACCGCCCGCCGGCTGGCGCTCTCGGTGCTGCGGCTGTGGGGCCTGCCGCAGTTCGACGACGTCGTCGAGTTACTCGTCTCGGAGCTCGTCGGCAACGCCGTGCGGCACACCGGGGCCCGTACCTTCGGTCTGCGCATGCTGCGCCGCCGCGGCTGGATCCGGGTGGAGGTGCGCGACCCGTCCCGGGCGCTGCCCTGCCTGATGCCGGTGCGGGAGATGGATATCAGCGGCCGCGGCCTGTTCCTGGTGGACAAGCTCGCCGACCGCTGGGGCGTGGATCTGCTCCCGCGCGGAAAGACCACTTGGTTCGAAATGCGCGTCATGGAACGTTGAACACAAAGTGAACTTCGCGCCTGCGTTTGCAAGGTCAGTGGCCCACCTCACGCCCACATCGTGAGGTTCGGGGTGGGGAAGGTCGTATAGTTGTGCGTAACGACCCCATTGACCCGGCTCGGTCGTTCCAGGACGTCTTGGATCACACCCCCTGGTTCCATGACGAATGAGAGGCCCCCGCCTCGCCGAACAACGGCGCGCAGGGGGCCTCTTTTTACGGGCGGCACGGGGTCGGTTGCACCGGCCGCCGTCGCGGCGGGGGCGCGGATCGCGCGGACACGCCGACGATCGGGTGAGCATCCCCGTCCCCGGGGCGGACCGGGGTGATCGTGAGCATATGATCACATTGCGTATGCTGCGCCGGCTGAGCGCCGCCGCGCTTCCGCTGGGCGTCCTCGCCCTCCCGCTGTGCGCCACCGCCGATGCCGTCGCCCCCGGGCTCGCCGACACCGCCGAGTGGTGCCCCCTCGTCCCCGACCGGCTCTACGCGGCGGCGGACCCCGGCGTGGACCTCGCCAGGATGCGGCCCGGCGAGCCCGCCTGGCGCGCCAACTGCCTCGCCCTGTACCGCTCGGACGACCGGCCGCCCGCGGTCGTCTTCAAGGAGGGCCTGCGCCCGGCCGACACGCACGGCCAGTACGACCTGCGGTCCTACGTCCAGCGCGACCAGCCCGCGCCCTACGTCGCCGCGACGTACGACCCCGAGGCCTACCGCCGGCAGGGCGCGGCCTACCACTACTGGATCGACGCCCCCGGCGGCATCGACGTCAACGCCACCGTCGGCACCCGCACCGTCCGCGCGCCGCAGACGGCCGTCGCCTTCCCCGGCGGCATCGCCCGGCAGTTCGTCGTCAAGGGCTGCCCGGTGGACCCCGCGACCCGGACCGAGATCACCGCGCAGTGCGTGGCCAACCCCTTCTACGCCCCCTGGCGCGGCTGGCCCGCCCCCGCCTGGACCGGGGTGCCGGAGCCCGGCGAGGGCGGCCGGCCCACGGCGCCGTGACGGAGGAAGAACGCGGGCCCCGCGGGGGGCCGGGACACAGGGTCCCGGCCCCCCGCGGGGCCCTTGTCCGACGGGCGGTCAGCCGCGCCGCAGCACCGTCGTGAGCACCCCGGCCAGGGTGGCCCCGGGGTCGTCCACGGCGTCCTCGGAGCGCCACGCGACGAAGCCGTCCGGGCGGACCATGATCGCGCCCCGCGCCGACATGCCGTGCAGGGCGGCCCAGTCCGTGTCGCCCTCGGGGGTCAGGTCGGCGTCGGCGGAGCCGCCGAGGCGGTACGCGTCCAGCGGCACGCCGAGGCGCGCGCCGGCCGTGCGGGCGGCCTCGTGCCACGCCCTGCCCTCGGTGCCGTCGCCGCAGAGCAGCACCATGGAGCGCTCGTACAGGTCCAGTGTCGAGCGCCGCTCGCCGTCCCGGGTCGTCGCCCACAGGTGCGGGGCGCGCCCGCCGGGCTCGGCGACCGGACGGAAGTCCTCCGGGACCACCGGGCGGCCCGCCTCGCCGCCGAGGAACGCGCCCTCGGGGTAGCGGTAGCCGAGGGCGACCACGAGGACGCCCTTCTGCGGTCCGCCGCCGGCCGGCGGGGCGTACCCGGGGTGGGCGTGCTCGGCGGAACGGGCCGAGGCCCGCTCGCTGGTCGCCACCGCGACCGGGCGGCGCTCGGCCTCGTAGGTCTCCAGCAGCCCGGGACCGGCCCAGCCGTCGACGACCGCCGCGAGCTTCCACGCCAGGTTGTGGGCGTCCTGGATACCGGTGTTGGAGCCGAAGGCGCCGGTCGGGGACATCTCGTGGGCGGAGTCGCCGGCGAGCAGCACCCGGCCGCGGCCGTAGGAGTCCGCGACGCGCTCGGCGGCCCGCCAGGGCGCGCGCCCGGTGATCTCGATCTCCAGGTCGGGCACGCCCACCGCGGTGCGGATGTGGGCGATGAGCCGCTGGTCGGTGAAGTCCTCGATCTTCTCGCCGTGTTCGGGGTGCCAGGGGGCGTGGAAGACCCAGTTCTCCTGGTTGTCGACGGGCAGCAGCACCCCGTCGGCCTCGGGGTTGGTCAGGTAGCAGGCGATGAAGTACCGGTCGCCGACGGCGTCGGCCAGGCGCTTGGCCCGGAACGTGGCGCTGATGTTGGCGAACAGGTCGCCCCGGCCGCTGTGGCCGATGCCCAGCCGCTCGCGGATCGGGCTGCGCGGGCCGTCGGCGGCGACCAGGTAGTCCGCCCGCACCGTGCGGCGCGCGCCGGTCTCCCGGTCCAGCAGCTCCGCGGTGACGCCGCTGCCGTCCTGCTCGAACGAGAGCATCTCGGTGCTGAAGGCGAGGTCGCCGCCCAGCTCGCGGGCGTACGTCAGCAGCACCGGCTCCAGGTCGTTCTGGCTGCACAGGCACCAGCCGCTGGGGCTGATCCCGGCGAGCCGGCCGCCCGGGTCGATCTCGCGGAACAGCCACTCGGCGTTGGCCGAGGTCAGCGACTCGGCCTGGAGGATGCCGTGGTTGTCGGCGAGGACCGAGGCCGCCTGCCGGATCTTCTGCTCGGCGCCCGCGGTGCGGAACACCTCCATGGTCCGCAGGTTGTTGCCGCGGCCGCGGGGGTGGATGGACGTTCCCGGGTGCTTCTCGACGAGAAGGTGCCGGATGCCGAGCCGGCCCAGGAAGACGGAAGTGGAGAGCCCTACGAGGGAGCCTCCAACGATGAGGACCGGGACCCGGTCTTCGGCCTGTGGAGTCATAGCTCCCTTGATGCCCGATAACGGAGCGTATTTACGCCCGTCACCCAATCGGATCACATATCTCGCACCGGTTGGGCCACCACAGCACGATCAATGGACGACGGACCTCGGGGTTGCTCGCTCTCGAAAGAGGTGGAATATGACACCCCTGGCCGAAAAGGTCTCGCAGTCCGCGCTCGATGGCACCCGCCTGCGCGTCGTCCTCATGCTGGATGTCGAGGACGGTGCCGAGCAGCGGTTTCTTGACGCGTATGACCAAATGTGCCGCCATGTCGCCGCCGTGCCCGGGCACGTCAGCGACCAGCTTTGCCAGTCGATCGAGAATCCCTCGCAATGGCTGATCACCAGTGAGTGGGACAGTGCGCTGCACTTCCTCGCATGGGTGGACAGCCCGACCCATCTGGAGATGGTGCAGCCGATGCACGGCTGCGTGAAGGACACCCGCTCGCTGCGCTTCGGCGTGCTGCGGGAGACCCGTACCTCGTACGAGCCGGGTCTCCTGCAGTCGGTGCCGAGGGTCGGCGACGGGCTGAACCGACACGCCATCACCTTCACCGTGAAGCCCGGCAGCGAGTCGGTCGTCGCCGACATCCTCGCCGGCTACACCTCACCGCAGGCGCAGGTCGACGAGACCACGCGGCTGCACCGCACCTCGCTGTTCATGCACGGCAACCGTGTCGTGCGTGCGGTGGAGGTGGAGGGCGACCTGATCCGGGCGCTGCGCCACGTGGCGCGGCAGCCGGAGGTGCAGGAGGTCGAGGAGGCCATCAACCCCTACCTCGAGGCACACCGCGACCTCAGCGACCCCAGTTCCGCACGGGAGTTCTTCGCCCGCGCGGCACTGCCGGCCGTGCACCACGTAGCCAAGGGCGCCGACCGGCCGGAGACCCTGCGCCGGCACGCCCTGTTCTACCCCGCCAAGGACGGCTGCGGGCCCTCCGTCGCCAAGATGCTGGCCGCGCAGGACGAGCAGGCGGTCGAGGACCAGAAGGGCCCGCTCGCGCGGAGCACCGTGTACCTGCGCGAGGACATCGTCGTCCGCCTGATCGACCTGCGCATGCCGGTCGAGGAGGCACCCCTGATCGCGGTCGGGGCCGCCGGCCGGCACAAGGCGAGCGTGCTCGCCCGGCTGCTGGACGTCGGGCCCGACCTGGACGTCTCGAGCGACCTGGGTCTCAAGCGGTTCCTCAACGAGTGCGACATGCGGATGCTCACCGACCGGCGAGCCCCCGCGAACGCGCCCGCGTCCTGAACCACCCCCCACACCCGCCACCGCAACCGGCAGGTACCGGCCGGCCCCGGGTACGCCCCGGGGCCGGCCCGGCCGGAGGAGAGAAGCATGGATGACCTGCTGACGAACGACCGGAGCAACCGGGACGTTCCGTTCACCCCGACGATCGTGAATCTCGGCGACACCGCGCCCAACCGCCGTCGCGGCGGCGACCTGCGGGCGATGCTCACCCCGACCGCGGTCGGCGCCACCAGCGGTTTCATGGGCGTGGCGCTCGTGCAGCCCGGCGAGCGGATCGGTGAGCACTACCACCCGTACTCGGAGGAGTTCGTGTACGTGGAGTGCGGCTCACTGGAGGTCGACCTGGACGGGGAGCCGTGCCCGCTCCGGCCCGAGCAGGGCCTGATGATCCCCCCGTACGTCCGGCACCGGTTCCGCAACGTCGGCAGCACCGAGGCCCGGCTCGTCTTCCACCTCGGCCCGCTCGCCCCGCGCCCCGAACTCGGGCACGTGGACACCGAGGTCACGGAGGGCACCGAGCCCGCCTGGACCGCTGCGGCCGACCAGGGCCGCGATACCCACCAGGGCCCGGCGTCATGACCCGCCGGGTGGCGGTCACCGGGGCAGGTGTCGTCGCCCCCGGCGGTGTCGGGGTCCCCGCGTTCTGGGAGCTGCTGACCGCCGGCCGTACGGCGACCCGCGGGATCACGCTCTTCGACGCGACGGGTTTCCGGTCCCGCATAGCCGCCGAGGTCGACTTCGACCCCGCGGCCTGCGGACTGAGCCCCAAGGACACCGAACGCGCCGACCGGTACGTGCAGTTCGCGCTCGTCGCGGCCGCCGAGGCACTGCGCGACGCCGGACTGGACCTGGACGACGAGGACCCGTGGCGCGTCGGGGTGTCGCTCGGCACCGCCGTCGGCGGCACCACCCGGCTCGAACACGACTACATACGCGTCAGCGCCTCCGGCGCCCGCTGGGACGTCGACCCCGCCAAGGCCGGCGCCCACCTCCACCGGGCGTTCGCACCCAGCGCGCTCGCCTCCGAGATAGCCGAGCGGCACGGCGCCCGCGGGCCCGTGCAGACCGTCTCCACCGGCTGCACCTCGGGCCTGGACGCGGTCGGCTACGCCTTCCACACCATCGAGGAGGGACGCGCCGACATCGTCATCGCCGGCGCCTCGGACTCCCCGATATCCCCGATCACGGTGGCCTGCTTCGACGCCATCAAGGCCACGTCGCCCAACAACGACGACCCGGCCCACGCCTCGCGGCCCTTCGACGCCCGACGCGACGGCTTCGTCATGGGCGAGGGCGGCGCCGTCCTCATCCTGGAGGACCTGGAGCACGCCCGGGCCCGCGGGGCCCGTATCTACTGCGAGATCGGCGGCTACGCCACCTACGGCAACGCCTACCACATGACCGGTCTCACCACCGAGGGCCTGGAGATGTCCGAGGCCATCGACCGCGCCCTGGACCACGCGCGGCTCGACCGCCGGGACGTGGACTACGTCAACGCCCACGGCTCCGGCACCAAGCAGAACGACCGCCACGAGACCGCCGCGGTCAAGCGCTCGCTGGGCGAGCACGCCTACTCCACGCCCATGAGCTCCATCAAGTCCATGGTCGGCCACTCCCTCGGTGCCATTGGCGCGATCGAACTCGCCGCCTGCACCCTCGCCCTCGCCCACGGCGTGGTCCCGCCGACGGCCAACTACGAGACCCCGGACCCCGAGTGCGACCTGGACTACGTCCCGCGCACCGCCCGCGAACTCAAGCTGCGCACCGTGCTGTCCGTCGGCAGCGGTTTCGGTGGCTTCCAGTCCGCGGTGGTCCTCAACCGACCGGAGGGGAGCCAGCGATGAGCACGCAAGCGGTGGTCACCGGCATCGGCGTGGTCGCGCCGAACGGCATCGGTGCCGACGCCTTCTGGAAGGCCACCCAGGAGGGCGTCGCCGTTCTCGACTCGGTCAGCCGCGAGGGCTGCCAGGACCTTCCGCTGCGCGTCGCCGGGGAAGTGCGCGGCTTCGACGTCTCCGCGGTCGTCGAGGAGCGCTACACCGTCCAGACCGACCGGTTCACCCACTTCGCGATGGCCGCGGCCGACCAGGCGGTGGCCGACTCCGGCCTGCGCCCGGACGAGGGCGCCCCGTTCGACATCGGTGTGGTGACCGCGGCCTGCTCCGGCGGCGGCGAGTTCGGCCAGCGCGAACTCCAGCACCTGTGGGGGAAGGGGCCGAGCTTCGTCGGCCCCTACCAGTCCATCGCGTGGTTCTACGCGGCGAGCACCGGCCAGATCTCCATCCGCGGCGGCTTCAAGGGCCCCTGCGGCGTCGTCGCCAGCGACGAGGCCGGCGGCCTGGACGCCATCGCGCACGCCTGCCGCAACATCACCCGCGGCACCGGCACCCGGGCCGTCGTCGTCGGCGCCGCCGAGGCACCGCTGGCGCCGTACTCCGGCGTGTGCCAGCTCGGCTACGAGGAACTCAGCCTCGAGTCCGAGCCCGACCGGGCCTACCTGCCCTTCACCGACCGCGCCCGCGGCTTCGCCCCCGCCGAGGGCGGGGCCATGCTCGTCGTCGAGGACGCCGAGCACGCCGCCCGCCGCGGCGCCGAGGTCCGGGCCGTCATCGCCGGGCACGGCGCCACCTTCACCGGGGCCTCCCAGTGGGAGAGGTCCCGCGAGGGCCTGGCCAGGGCGATCCAGGAAGCCCTCACCGAGGCGCGGTGCGCGCCCGAGGAGATCGACGTCGTCTTCGCCGACGCGCTCGGCACCGTCGAGGCCGACCGGGCCGAGGCGCTGGCGCTCGGCGACGCCCTCGGGCCGTGGGCCGCCCGCGTCCCCGTCACCGCCCCCAAGACCGGTACCGGCCGCGCCTACTGCGGCGCCCCGGTGCTCGACGTGGCCGCCGCCGTGCTCGCCCTGCGGCACGGGGTGGTCCCCCCGACCCCCAACGTGACCGACATCTGCCACGACCTCGATCTGGTCACCGGCCGGCCCCGCCCGGCGGACCTGCGCACCGCGCTGGTCCTCAGCCGCGGCCTCATGGGCTCCAACTCGGCCCTCGTGGTCCGGGCTTGAGGCCCGTCCCGTCCATCCAAGGAGAGTGCTCCATGTCCAAGGAACTCACGTACGGCGAACTCGCCGCTCTGATGAAGTCCAGCGCGGGCATCACCGTGGAACCGACCATGCTGGCCGGTCACCCCGACACGCCCTTCGCCGAGTACGGCCTGGACTCGCTCGGCCTGCTGGGAATCGTCGGCGCCCTGGAGAACGACCGGGGCGTGTCGATCGCCGGCGACGCCGATTCGTGCAAGACCCCCGGCGCCTTCATGGACGTCGTCAACCACTCACTCAAGGCAGGAGTCTGATTCATGCCCGGCCACACCGAGAACGAGATCACCATCCCCGCCCCGCTCGACCTCGTCTGGGACATCACCAACGACGTGGAGGACTGGCCGCAGCTCTTCAGCGAGTACGCCTCCGCGGAGATCGTCGAGCGCGACGGCGACCGGGTCGTCTTCCGCCTGACGATGCACCCCGACGAGAACGGGCAGGTCTGGAGCTGGGTCTCCGAGCGCACCGCGGACCGCGCCTCGCGCACGGTGCGCGCGCACCGGGTCGAGACCGGACCGTTCCAGTACATGGACATCCACTGGTCGTACCAGGACACCCCCGAGGGCGTCCGGATGCGCTGGGTCCAGGACTTCTCCATGAAGCCCGGCGCGCCGCTGGACGACGAGGCGATGACCAACCGCATCAACGAGAACTCCAAGGTCCAGCTGGAGCTGATCCGCGAGCGCATCGTCAAGCGGCACCGGGACGGCGAGGGGCGCGCATGAGCACCTACCGCTCGCTCATCGTGGCCCGGATCAAGCCGGGCGTGGAGGACCAGGTCGCCGGGGTGTTCGCCGACTCGGACCAGGGCGAACTCCCCGGTCTGATCGGCGTCACCGGGCGCAGCCTCTTCCAGTTCGGCGACGTCTACCTCCACCTGGTCGAGGCCGACCGGCCGCCCGGCCCGGAGGTCGCCCGGTACAAGGACCACCCCGCCTTCCGCGACATCAGCGAGCGGCTGTCGTCCTACGTGCTGCCGTACAACCCCGAGACCTGGCGCGAGCCCAAGGACGCCATGGCCCGGGAGTTCTACCGCTGGGAGCGGAGCGGCTGACATGGCCGCCACCGAGCCGGAGTGGGTGCGCTGCGAACGCTGCGAGGCGCTCGTCTACACCAAGCGCTACGCCCGCATGCTGCGCGTCTGCCCGCACTGCGGCGCGCACGGCCGGCTCACCGCCCGTCAGCGGCTGGAGCAGCTGCTGGACCCGGGCTCGCAGGCGCCGCTCGTCCCCGAGGGTGGCGAGCGGCCGCCTGCGCACGACCCCCTGGAGTTCACCGACACCCGGCCCTACGCGCAGCGGCTGCGGGACGCCCGCGAGACCACCGGCCTGGACGAGGCCGTGCTGTGCGTGCGCGGCACGATCGGCGGCCGGCCGGTGATCGCGGCCGTCATGGACTTCCGCTTCCTGGGCGGCAGTCTGGGCCTCGGCGTCGGCGCCCGGATCACCGCCGCCGCTCGGACCGGCCTGCGCCATCGCGTCCCCCTGCTGCTGGTCACCGCCTCCGGCGGGGCCCGGATGCAGGAGGGCGCGCTGTCCCTGATGGAGATGGCGGCGACCGCGCAGGCCCTCGCCGAACTCGACGAGGCCGGCGTCCTGGTGCTCTCCGTCGTCACCGACCCCACCTACGGCGGTGTCGCCGCCTCGTACGCCACCCTCGCCGACGTCGTCCTCGCCGAACCCGGCGCCCGCCTCGGCTTCGCCGGGCCCCGGGTCGTGCAGCAGACCACCGGGCGGCAGTTGCCCGAGGGCTTCCAGACCGCCGAGTTCCTGCTCGCGCACGGTCTCGTCGACGACGTCGTGCCGCGTGCCGCCCTGCGCGGCGCGCTCACCCGGCTGCTCGGGATGCGCCCCGGAGCGCCGCACCGGGCGGCCGCGCCCCGCGCGCCGGTGACCGTCGTCCGCGACGTGGACGCCCTGCCCGAGCGCGACGCCTGGCAGGCCGTACGGCTGGCCCGGCACCCCCGCCGGCCGACCGCCGCCGACTACGCGGCGCACCTGCTGGAGGACTTCCACGAACTGCACGGCGACCGGCTCGGTGCCGACTGCCCGGCCGTCATCGGCGGACCCGGCCTGCTCGACGGACACCCGGTCATGCTGATCGGCCACCACAAGGGCGGCCCCACACCCGCCGGCCGCCGCCGGCGGCACTTCGGCATGGCGAGCCCGGCCGGCCACCGCAAGGCCGCCCGCCTGATGCGCACCGCCGCCAAGCTCGGCATGCCGGTGATCACCCTGATCGACACCCCGGGCGCCGACCCCGGGCCGGAGGCCGAGAGCGGCGGCCAGGCACTCGCCATCGCCGAGAACCTGCGGCTGATGTCCCGGCTGCCGGTGCCCGTGGTCGCGGTCGTCACCGGCGAGGGCGGCAGCGGCGGCGCCCTCGCGCTGGGCGTCGCCGACCGCGTGCTCGTCAGCGCCAACGGCATCTACTCCGTCATCAGCCCCGAGGGCTGCGCCGCGATCCTGTGGAAGGACCCGGGGGCCGCGCCCCTGGCCGCGGCCGCGCTGCGGCTGCACGCCCGCGACCTGCTGCGGCTGGGCATCGTGGACGGTGTCGTCCCCGAGCCGCCGGAGGGCGCCCACGCGGACCACGCGGCCGCCGCCGCACACGTCGGCGGCGCGCTCTCGGCCGCCCTGGACGAACTGCGCGCGCTGGAGCCCGAGCGGCTGCTGGCCGAACGCCGCGATCGCTACCACCAGTTCCACCGGCTCTCAGGGTCCCCCGGATTGCACCGTTCCGGACGACTGGAGGAGGAGGCAGCACCATGACGCTCCACGGCGACAACAAGTTGCCCGCCCACGCCGCCGGCGTGGGCCGGAACCTCAACGGATCGGCCCCCACCGCGCAGCCGGCGCACCCGGTGCTCGACGCCGTGTGCCGCAGCGCGACCGAACTGGCCACGTCGGTCCCCACCCCGCCACGGCGCATCCGGCTGCGGCACGGTCAGACCTCGGTCGAGATCGAGTGGCCGGAACCCCGGGACCACGAGCGGCCCGAGGAGGCCGGCCCGGCGCCGCGGATCACCGCGGAGGAGCCCCCGGGGGAGCCCGCCGGGCCGGTGCCCGGGGCCCCGCACTACATCTGCGCCCCCACCGTGGGCACCTTCTACCGCGCCCAGGAACCCGGCGGCGCGCCCTACGTCCGGGTCGGCGACCTCGTCGCCCCCGGTCAGCCGGTGGGCGTCCTGGAGGTCATGAAGATGCTCAGCACCGTCGAGTCGGACGTTGCCGGCCGGGTCGTCGAGATCGTCGTCGGGGACGCGCAGCCCGTGGAGTTCGACCAGCCGCTCATCGCCGTGGAGCCGGCCGCCGCGGACCCCGGAGGGGATTGACATCCTCCCCGCCCTAAAACTGAAGGGCGGGGATTCCTGGCTCACGTGGGCTGGGGACCAGCGGTCCGTCAGCGCTTACACGATCGGCACCAGCCGGGTTGAGACCAGCCCGGACCAGCATCACGCGGGCGGAGTTCTTGTCCCTGGACGAGACGGCTCCGCACGGGGTGCAGGTGTAGGTACGTTCCGAAAGAGGAAGTGCGTGCTTGGTTCTCGCTCCGCACTGCGCGCAGTCCATGGTGGTGTGCGCGGGATGCACCAGGCGGACGTCCCGCCCGTGCTTGCGGCCCATCTCGACCAGGGCCGCCTTCGTGGCCCCGATCGCGGCGTCCGCCGCCTTACGGGCCATGCTGGACTTCGCCAGGAACTTCGGCTGGAAGTCCTCGACCGCGATGACGTCGTGGTCACGGACGACCTGCTTGGCCCACTTGCGGCCCGTGTCCTGCCGCTGCCGGGCGATCTTCTTCGACACCTTCGCCGCGGCCCGGCGAGCCCTGCGGTAGCCGGCGGTGTCCGGCGTGTTCTTCGGGGTGCGGCGGCGGGCCATCATCTTCTGGTAGCGGGCGAGCTTCGCCGCGGCACTCTTGCCGTGCTGGGCGTGGGGCAGGTCGTGGAGGTCGCTGGTCGTCGTGGCGGTTTCGCGGACGCCCCAGTCGATACCGATCACCGCTCCCGTCGGAGGCAGCGGCTCAAGGGCAGTGGTCACGACGAAACTGGCGTACCAGTGGCCGAGGCTGTCCCGGTGGACGCGTACCGACGTGGGGTCGGCGGGCAGGGCGCGGGACCAGACCACCGTCAGGGCAATGTCCCCGGCCAGGTGCAGGCGCCCGTCCTTGAGCCGAAACCCGCGCCGGGTGTAGTTCAGCGTCGGGGCGGCCTCGCGTTTGCGTTTGATGCGGGGCATCCCGGCCCGCTGTCGCATCGGCAGCCGCGCCGTGATGTCCTTCAACGCCTTGGCGCGGGCCTTGCCGAAGTCCCGGATGGTCTGCTGCTGCGGCACCGAGCTGCCGTCCCGCAGCCACGCCATCGACCGCCGGGCCTGGGTCAGCATTTTGTCCAGTTGTGCGGGGCCGCAGGTGGTCTTCTGCCCGGTGGTCCGGTTCAGGGCGTGGATCTTGCGGGACACGGCCACGCACTCGTTCCACACCCACCGGCACCGCGCCCACTCCGCCTCCAGACCGGCGCGCGCGGTGGACGACACCCGCAGCCGGAAGGCGTACCGGGCATACCCGGCCCCCTCCTCGACCGTCGCTGTCGCCGTCATGCCCTGGAAGCTAACAGCATCCACTGACAACGAAAGAGAGTGCAGGTCAGAACAGATGCGCAAACTACTCCGCCGCTTCGCGGCTGCGGCCCGAGGCCCCATTCCTCCCCGGCCTGAAGGCCGGGGCCTCCTGGGAGAAATCAGGTGAACGCCATGTTCTCCACCGTACTGGTGGCCAACCGCGGCGAGGTCGCGCTGCGGGTCGCTCGCGCTTGCCACGAACTCGGCCTGCGGACCGTCGCGGTGTACTCCACCGCGGACCGGGACTCGGCCGTCGTCCGCTTCGCCGACGAGGCCGTGCACATCGGGCCGCCCCCCGCGCGGTCCAGCTACCTCGACATCCCCGCGGTCATCGAGGCCGCGCGCCGCACCGGCGCCCAGGCCGTCCACCCCGGCTACGGCTTCCTGTCCGAGGACCCGGACTTCGCGGAGGTCTGCGAGGCCAACGGGCTGACCTTCATCGGGCCCTCGCCGCAGGTGCTCGCGCGGCTCGGCGACAAGGCCGCCTGCCGCGCCCTGATGGCCGAGGCGGGCCTGCCCGTGCTGCCCGGCAGCCCCGGGCCGCTGGACGGTCCGGCCGAGGCGAAGGAGGCCGCGCAGCAGGCCGGTTACCCGGTGATCCTCAAGGCCGTCGCGGGCGGCGGCGGGCGCGGCATGGCCGTCGTCGCCGAACCGGACCTGCTGCTGGACGCCTTCCGCGAGACCAGGGCGCACGCCCGCGCCGTCTTCGGCGACGACCGGCTCTACCTGGAGCGGTACATCGACGGCGCCCGCCACGTCGAGGTGCAGGTCGTGTGCGACCGGCACGGCGCGGTGGTGCACCTGGGCGAACGCGACTGCTCCGTGCAGCGCCACCACCAGAAACTCGTCGAGGAGACCCCCGCCCCCGACCTGCCGGCCCGGCTGCGCGGCGCCATGTGCGACGCCGCCGTGCGCGGCGCGATGGCGGTGGGCTACGAGGGCGTCGGCACCTTCGAGTTCGTCCTGACCCCGGAGCGCGACTTCTACCTGCTGGAGGTCAACTGCCGCCTCCAGGTGGAGCACCCGGTCACCGAGATGGTCACCGGTGTCGACCTGGTGCGCGAGCAGCTGCTGATCGCCGCGGGACACCCGTTGACGCTCCGTCAGGAGGACATCGTGCCACGCGGGGTGGCCGTGGAGTGCCGTGTCAACGCCGAGGACCCGGCGCGCGGCTTCGCCCCCACCCCCGGGCTGCTCACCGAGTTCGTGCCGCCCGGCGGCCCCTTCGTCCGGGTGGACACGCACGCCTACCCGGGCTGGCGGATCGGCCCGGACTACGACTCGCTGCTGGCCAAGGCCGTCGTCTGGGCACCGGACCGGGAACGGGCGCTGGCCCGCATGGACCGCGTCCTGGAGGAACTGCGCGTCCGCGGCGAGGGCGTGTGCACCACGGCGGGCTTCCTGCGCGCGGTGCTGGCCCGCCCGGAGTTCCGGGCGGGCCGTCACACCACGTCGCTGGTCGGGGAGATGACCGGCTGAGCCGGGTTCACCCCCGGCCGATGGTGCTGTGGATGGCGTGCAGGAACGGGTTGACCGGGGTGACCTCGCCGACGGCGAGGCCCGCCTCGGTCATCAGCCCGGTCAGGCTGTCGCGGGTGTGCTTCTGCCCGCCGACGTTCATCAGCAGCATCAGGTCCATCGCGGTGGTGAACCGCATGGACGTCGTGTCGTCCACCAGGTTCTCGATGACGACCACCCGGGCACCGGGGTGGCCCGCGGCCACGACGTTGCGCAGCGTGCGGCGGGTGCTCTCGTCGTCCCACTCCAGGATGTTTTTGATGATGTACATGTCGGCGGTCACCGGGATCTCCACCCGGCAGTCGCCCGGCAGCAGCCGCGCACGGGAGGCGAGTTCGCCGCCCTGGCGCAGCCGCGGGTCGGCGCCCGCGACGACCTTGGGCAGGTCGAGCAGGGAGCCCTGCACCTCGGGGTGCTTCTCCAGCAGCGCGGCCAGCACGTGGCCCTGGCCGCCGCCGATGTCGGCGACCGAGGAGATCCCCGTCAGGTCCAGCAGATCGGCGATGTCCTGCGCGGACTGGCGGCTGGAGTGCGTCATCGCCCGGTCGAAGACCTTGGCGCTGTCCTGCGCGTCGTCGTGCAGGTAGTCGAAGAACTCCTTGCCGTAGATGTCGGGGAAGATGTTGCGGCCGTGCCGCACGGCCTCGTCGAGCCGCGGCCAGGCCTCCCACGTCCACGGCTCGGTGCACCACAGGGCGATGTAGTGCAGGCTGTTGGGGGTGTCCTTGCGCAGCATCCGCGACATGTCGGTGTGCGCGAAGCGGCCGTCGGACCGCTCCTCGAACACTCCGTAGGAGGACAGCGCGCGCATCAGCCGGCGCAGCGGGCGCGGCTCCGCGCCCACGACGGCCGCGAGCTCCTCGCTGGTCGCCGGCTGGTCGCCGAGCGCGTCGGCGACACCGAGCCGGGCCGCGGCCCGGACGGCGGCGGCGCAGGCCGCGCCGAAGACGAGCTCGCGCAGGCGCATCGCGCCCTGTGCGGGGGAGGCGGTGGGGGTGGTCTCGGTCAGACTCATCGTCAGCACAGGCCCTTCGGCTGGGAGACGCGGCAGGTGCTGCCGCTGAACACGTTGTCCTTGCCCTGGTCCTCGGCGGCCAGGTCGGCGGGGCTGTTGCCCATGGCGGTGTTGTCGCGTACGGAGTTGCCGGTGTTGGGGGCGCCCACCACGCTGCGGAAGAGCACGATGCCGCCGGACATCGGCGAGGTCCCGATGTTCTCCACGACCCTGTTGTGGAGCACCTGGGTCTGCTCGGCGCCGGTCAGCACGATGCCGGCGCCCTGGATGAAGGGCAGCCGGGCGGTGGCCGGGCAGTACTTGTTGTTGGCCGCCACCAGGTTGCGGGAGACGGTGAGCGACCCGGCCCGCGGCACGCCCTCGTCGCCGACGACGAAGACGCCGCCGCAGTTGGCGGTGATGTCGTTGTACTCGACGTCCACGGTCCGCACCCGGCGCAGCACGAGGCCGATCCGGTTGCCGGACAGCTCGTTGTCGGCGATCAGGGTGTGCTTGGTGTCCAGGGCCCCGCCCTCGGCGTCCACCGCGTTGGCCAGGAAGATCCCCGACTCGCCGTTGTTCTCCGCGACGTTGTCGCGGAACACGGCACGCACCGACCGCTGCTGGCTGATGCCCTGCTGCCCGTTGGCGCGCGCGACGACCCGGGTCACGTCCATGCGGTCGGTCCAGGTGGCGTCGACCCCGTTCTTCCGGAACCCGGAGACCGTCAGCGACCGCAACCGCACATAGGTCAGCGGGCTCTGCTCCGTACCGGTGACGCAGATGCCGTGACCGGCCGCGGCGCAGGCGTTCTCCGTCCCCTTGTCGCTCGGGGTGATCACGGTCTCGCGTCCGGCGCCCAGCAGGGTCAGCCGGGGCTTGGTGATGTTGACGCTGCCCGGGTAGGTCCCGGGCGCGATCTCGATGACGTCGCCCGGGTGGGCGCGGTCGACCGCCGCCTGGATGGACTCCCCGGGCCGCACCAGGAGCGGTGCGTCCGCGGCCTCGACCCCGGGGACGTTGCACAGCCCCACGACGGCCGCGGCCGTGGCGGCCGCGGCCGCGAGGGACCGACGAAGTGTCATGACTGCCGCACCTGCCTTCCTGGCGGCCTCCGCAGCCACCCGGAAAAGTACGTTATGAGCTGTTATGACCTCCTGCCACTCCGTCAGGCCATCAGGGGCCCACAGCAACGGCCCCTGAGCACACCCCCCACCGGGAATCAGGCGCGCACCAACGTCCGCCTGAGCACGGTGCCCTCTCCACCCACCCACCGGGGATCAGGCGCGAGAGCTCACGGAGGGGGCGGGGTCGTAGGGGTGGCGTTCTGGACTGTGGACCATATTTGGGTGCACGACCCGGAGCGATCAATGGCAAGCACCTGAGGCACCTAAATGTGCTGTCCGGAATGGCAGCTCCGGAGGCCCCGAACCCGGCCCACCCCGCACGCGCGTCGGGGCGCCCAGACCTTGCCGGGATGGGGGCACCCCCGGCCGAAGGTTGGGGGAGGGCGGGAGGGCGGGAGCAAAACCCGGTACAAGGGGCGCAGCCCCACATGTGGCCAGGGTCACCTGAACCCCCCGCCCTCCCCGTCTCGTGTCCGCGCTGAGGGATCTGCGACACGGATCGGGAGAGGACGGAGTGAGTGGATGGCGGCATTGTGGTCGCGCACTCGTCAGAGCAAGGGCACGAGTGACGAGGCGCTCATACGGGCGCTCTACGAGGAACACGGCAAAGCCCTGCTCGCGTATGCGACCCGGCTCACCGGCGATCGCGCCGCGGCCGAGGACGTCGTCCAGGAGACCCTGATCCGCGCGTGGCGGCACCCGGACGCGCTGGTCAACGGGAAGGGTTCGGTGCGGGGCTGGCTGCTGACGGTGGCCCGCAACATCATCACGGACCGGTACCGGGCCAAGGCCGCCCGGCCGCAGGAGGTGGCCGAGTCCCCGGCCACGCCGCCCGTCGAGCGCGACCACGCCGACGCCGTGGTCGACTCCATGGTCGTGATGGAGGCCCTTGAGCGCCTCTCGCCGGACCACCGGGACGTGCTGTACCAGATCTACTTCCGGGGGCAGAGCGTCGCCGAGGCGGCGGAGACCCTCGGGATACCGCCGGGAACGGTCAAGTCCCGGTCCCACTACGCCCTCAAGGCGCTGCGGGAGTTCTACACCAAGAAGCCGGTCGCGCTGCGGGAGGTGGCGGCATGAGCACGGAAGAGCAGCACGACGGCGGGACGCTCACCGCCTACGTCCTCGGCGCACTCGACGCCGAGGAGGTGCGTGCCGTAGAGGAGCACATCGCCACCTGCGGCCGCTGCCGGGCCGAAGTCGACGAGCTCCGCGAGATGGAGCGCGCACTCGGTGAGGTCCCGCCGGAGATCTTCCTGGACGGCCCGCCGGAGGACGGCGCCCTGCTGCTGCAGCGCACGCTGCGGGAGGTGCGCTCAGAGCGCACGGGGGTGCAGCGGCGCCGGTGGACCGCGGCCGGAGCCGCGGCGGCCGCCGCGGCGGCGGTCCTGATCCTCGGCGGTGTCGTGATCGGGCAGAACGCCGGTACGGCCGACGTCGCCGGGCCTCCGGGGGCCAGCGCGCAGCCCGGCGCCAAGGTCGCGTCGGCCACCGACCCGGCCACCAAGGCCCGGATGACCGTTCGGGTCACCCCGGCCAGTGCCTGGGTCCGGCTCAACGCGTCGGTCAGCGGGATCCCGGCGGGGGAGCGCTGCCGGCTGGTGGTGGTCGGCAAGGACGGCCACCGGGAGGTCGCGGGCAGTTGGGTCGTCCCCAAGGCCGGCGAGGAGCACGGTGTGAGCCTCGACGGTTCGGCCGCGGTGGCCGCGGACGACATCTCCGAGGTCGTCGTCGAGAACGCGGCCGGCAAGGAGTACGTGACCGCCAGGGTCTGATCCCCCGCCCGGACCGCCGCCCGCCCGTCCCGTTGGTCACCGGGACGGGCGGGCGGCGGGCATTGCGCGACAGCGCACAGCTCACGGGTGCGGCAGCGCGTGCGGGTTCATCGAGCGCAGCATGCGGCGAAGATCCGCCTTGAGCTGCGCCCCCTCGTCCTCCGTGAGGGGGGCCAGCGCCTCCTGCTCGCACGGTTGCAGCGCCTCGGTGGCCTGTCCGGCCAGGGTCTCGCCGGCCGGGGTGACGCTGATCTCGATGATCCGCCCGTGCGTCGGATGCGCGTGCCGTCCGACGAGCCCCCGGTCGGCCAGGCCTTGCACCGCGACCCCCATGGACTGCGCGGTCACTCCGCAGCGGCGCGCGAGTTCGGCGCCCGACAGGGGTCCCTCCATGGTCAGCCGGACCAGGGCGCTGTACTGCGTCTGCGTCAGGCCGAACGGGCGCAGGGCCTGCTCCAGCAGCTGCACGTACGCCTGCGAGAGCTGCCAGATCAGATAGCCGACGCGCTCACCCGGGTCGCCGACGGGCATACCGGACCGTCCTTCCATGTTGTTGTCTGTTAACTTATATCAGTCAGCTTATATTCTTGGAGGAAGGCCGCCGTGTCCGACACCGCCTTCATGCGCGACGCTCACCCCCTGGCGGAGGAGGGCGCCCCGCAGCAACGCCACCGGCACCGGCACGTTCCCGGACCGCAGACCGACGCTCCGCCCGCCCGCCCCGGGATGACCGGCGCGCACGCGGTGATCAAGCCCGTCCTCACGGTACTGGTCATCGGTCTCGCCTTCGTCAGCGTGTTCCTCGCCGCCTTCCACACCCCCACCGCGCACCGGCTGCCGGTCGCGGTGGCCGCCTCGGACCACTCGGCGGCGCTGTTCGACGTACGGCTCCAGCGCATCGCGCCCGAGGCGTTCCAGATCGACCGCTACCCCGACGAGGCGTCCGCCCGGCGGGCCGTCGAACACCGGCAGGCGTACGCGGCGTACCTCTCGGACGGGGGCAAGCCCCGGGTGCTCTACGCCGGGGCCAACGGGCCGGCGGTCTCCGCGCTGGTGGCCCCGCTGGCGGCGGTGCCGCACGGCGACGGGAGGAAGATCCCGGTGGTCGACATCCTGCCGCTGTCGAGCGGCGACAGCAGGGGGCTGTCGGTCTTCTACGCCTCGTTCGGGCTGGTCCTGGCCGGCTTCCTGTTCGGGCAGATGACCTACCAGGTCGCGCCGCGGCTCTCGTTCGGCCAGCGCATCCTCAGCCTCGCGCTGTTCGCCGTCCTCGGCGGCCTGGCCACCGCGCTGATCGCGTGCACCGCCTTCGACGCGATCCCGGGCTCCTTCCTGGGCATCATGGGGATCATCACGCTCATGGCCGGCGCCGTCGCCGCGGCCACCGTCATGCTGATCCGGATCTTCGGCGCGGTCGGCGTCCTCCTCGGCTCCATCTTCATGCTCGTCATGGGCAACGCCACCAGCGGCGGCGTCCTCCCGCCGGGCTTCCTCCCGGGCTGGCTGGAACCGCTCGCCTCCGTGATGCCGGCCGGGGTCGGCGTCCGCGCGCTCGACGGGCTCGCGTACTTCCACCACGACGGCCTCACCCGCGGGATCGTGATCCTCCTCGCGTGGATCGCCGTCTGCGTCGGGGCGGTGTACCTGCTCGACCGCATCGCGGCCTCGACGGGCATCGTGCACGCGGCGCACCGCTGACGGCCTGCTCCCTGCGGCGTACGCGGCCGGCCTTCGGACGGAGGACGACCGGCCGCGACCCGCCCGGCAGGCTGGGGCCATGGCGACCACCACCCTCGGCGCGAGAACCGCCTCGCGCGCCCTCCTCCCGGCCGAGCGCGTGGCGTACGCGACCGGCGCGCTCCTGGTCCTGTCGGGCCTGTTCCACCTGGCCGTCCAGGCCGTCGACGGGGGCCCCTGGAACGGGCCAGTGTCCTGGCGCAAGCCGTTCACCTTCGGCGTCTCCTTCGGGCTGACCCTGATCGCGGTCGCCTGGGTCACCTCGTACCTGCGGACCGGGGAGCGCCGACGGGCGGTCCTGCTCGCGGTGTTCACGGCCGACTGCGTCGTCGAGGTCGCGGGCATCACGCTCCAGGCCTGGCGGCGGGTGCCCTCGCACCTCGACATGGAGACCGGCTTCGACACCGCGGTCTCCATGACGCTGGCGGTCGGCGGCGGCGTCCTGGTCGTCGTGCTGGGTGCCTTCGCCGTCACGGCCTTCCGGCGGCGTCCCGACGGGCCCGCGGGCATGGCCCTCGCCCTGCGCGCGGGTTTCGCGATCCTGCTGGTGGGCCTCGCCTCCGGTGCCGCGATGATCGCCCGCGGTGTGTACCTCACCCGTACCGGCCACCAGGAGGCCGCCTACCACTCCACGGCGGCGCTGAAGCCCCTGCACGCCGTGAGCCTGCACGCCGTGCTCGTCCTGCCCGCGCTGGCCCGGCTGCTGTCGCGCACCGGGTGGAGCGAGGCGGCCCGGACCCGGCTGGTGCTGCTGGCGACCGCCGTCTACGGAGCGGCGGTGGTCTGCGCCGGAGTGCTCGCGATCACCTGACGTATCGTCAGGCAGAGTCGCGCAGCAGCAATTCGGCCCGGACGACGAGCTCCTCGGCGTCCAGCGGCTCGCTGCCCGACAGCAGCCGGGCGGCCTGGTCGATGGCGAGCGCGCCCAGCCGCCGGGTGTCCAGGGCGAGGCTGGACAGCGCGGGCTCGACGAGCGTGCCGAGCTGAAGGCCGTCGAAGCCGATCACGGCGAAGTCGCCCGGGACCTCGCGGCCCGTGCGGCGCGCCTCGCGCAGCGCGCCCATGGCGATGATGTCGTTGAAGGTGAGGACCGCGGTCACGTCGGGGTGGCGGCCGAGCAGCGCCCGCAGCGCCGCGGCACCGCCCTCGGCGGACTGCGCGGCGCCGGTCACCGCGTCCGCGCCGAGCCCGTGGGCCGCCGCCGCGGCCTCGAACCACGCGCGGCGGACGCTGGGTTCGGCGCGGCCGTCGTGGTCGAGCATGCCGATGCGGCGGTGGCCCCCGGCGACCAGGTGCGCGACCGCGGCGTGGAAGCCGGCCTCGCCGTCGACCCGGATCGAGCTGAACCGCGCGGTGTGGTGCTCACGGCCTATGAGCACCACCGGCATGCCCCGGGTGAAGTGCTCGATCTCGCTCTCCGGGCTGTTGAAGTAGCCCACGACCGCGTCCACTTGGGAGCAGATCACCTGGAGCGTGCCCAGCTCCTCCGTGGCGCGGTCGCCGGTGTCGTACACCACGACGTGCCAGCCGCGGGCGCGTGCGGCCTCCAGCGCGGCGGCGGCGACCTCGGTGAAGAACGGGTTGAGCAGGTCGGGGATCACCAGCCCGATGGTGGTGGTGTCCTGCCGGACCAGACCGCGGGCGAACCGGCTGGGCCGGTAGCCCAGTTCGCGCGCGGCGTCGAGCACGCGCTGCTTGGTCAGGCCGTCGATCTCGTCCTTGTCGTTCAGCGCCCGCGACACGGTCTGCCGCGACACCCCGGCGGACCGGGCGACGTCATGGATCGTGATCCTCCGCGGCTCCGTCCCCGACGACGACACCATCGCGTACCTCCCACTGCCCACGGGCGCCGATCCGCCCGAGGGGCCGAGTATGCCCCCGCGGGGCACGACGGCGCGAGACCGGGCCCGGCCATGCGCCGGCGGAAGGCCCGCGGTCCGCCCCTGCCCCCGTCAGGCCGTGCCCGCCACCGCCTGCGCCACCGCGTCGCGGACCTGGCAGTAATAGGCCGCCGGACCCGGGCGGTAACGCCACGGCAGGGCATGGACATAACCGTCGACCAGCCTGAACTGCTCCAGGGCCGCCTCGTTCCGGTCCTGGAGGTGCAGGTAGAAGGCGAGCAGATGGCGCAGTTCGGCCAGGCGCGGGTGCGCCGGGTCGGCAGCGGCCACGTCCACGAGGGCCGCTTCGACCCGGGCCCGCATCTCGGGCGTGTTGTCGGCGGCGACGTCCTCCGACTCGTCGTGCTCGAAATGCGCGATGAGCGGCAGCGCCGTCAGCAGGCTCCCCACGGGGGCGTCCTTGGCCACCCGCTCGGCGAACTCGGACGCCAGCCGCTCCGAACCCCGCCACTTCGCGCACCAGTACTGCAGGGCCGAGAAGGCCGCCTCGTAGTGGTGCGGGGCCCGGGCGGTGATCTCCTCCCACAGCCTGTCCATCTCGGCGTTGGGGTAGCCGAGCCCGAGCGCGATCCAGATCTCCGTGATGTACGGCGTCGGATCGTCGGGGTTCAGGGCGGCGGCGCGCTCCGTCTCCGCGCGGGCGCTCCCCAGCATCCGGTGGAAGCGGTCGAACTGCTCCCGCGTCGTGTACTGGCTCCGCTTCGCCCCCCGCAGCTTCCAGGCGAGGACGACCGTGCTGCGCGCCCGGACCACGGCCGCGTCCGGGTCGTCGGCCCGCTCGGACTCCCAGGCCAGCAGCCACTCGTCGTCCTCGGCGGCCTTCTCGGCGAGCAGGTACGCGATCGCGGACCTGCGCTCCCAGTCCCGGCCGACGGCGCGCAGCAGACCGGCGGCGGGCCGCCAGTCCCCGTCGCGCACGGCCGTGAGGGCGGCGGACCACTCCTCGGGCAGGGCCGCCGCGTACTCGGTGTTCTGCCGCTCGACGGGCAGCAGCCCCAGCCCCCGTGCCGTCTCCGCGGCCTTCGCGGCCTCCGCGGTCAGGGTCTCCTCGTCGTCGGGGCTCCACGAGAAGAACGTCTTGAGGAACACCACGGCCAGCCATGCCCCGAAGAGCACCGTGGGAACGGCCAGGGCCACCAGGATCCAGAGCAGGACGGTCATGAGGAGCGCGATTCCGTTCGTGGGAAGGACTGCGGGGGGCGGAAAGCCGGATGCCGGGTGGAACGGGCGCCGCTCACGCCGGCGCCGGCAGCTCCGGGGCGATCAGCGCCCGCAGCGGACCGGTGTCGGGGTGGTCGGCGAGCGCGGCGGCGACGGCGGCGTCCAGCGCCGCCTCGGGACCGTCCCCCGTCGCCTGTGCGGCGAGCGAGCCGGGCAGCCGGGCCGCGGCGGGACGGGACCAGGAGAACTCCCACCGGAGCAGCGAGCGGGCACTGAACTCGGCCAGCACCATCGTCCTCAACCCGTCGGTCAGCGACGGCCGGACGAACGCGCGGAACGCACGGCCCTTCGCCGCCGCGGCCTCCTCGGACATCGGCAGTCGCTCGGCGAGCCGCCACAGCCTGTTGTCGTCGATCACGTCCAGCAGCGCGGGCAGCGTCGCGGGACTCCCCGTGTACTGGGCCAGCGCACGGTGCAGCGGGGTGTGCGCCGACGACAGCGCGTCGGCCATGGCGGCGTCCAGCAGTTCCGGCCACCCCGCGGCGCGTTCGAAGGCCAGGATCTCGGTCCTCAGGACCGCGTCCTCCAGCGCGGCCCAGGTGCGCGCGGGGTCGGTGAGCACCGCCGGTGACGTGCCGTCCCCGCCCGCGGCGCCGCGGCCGTCCGCGGGCAGCGCCTCGATCCGGCGCACCCGCTCGGCGATCGGCGGGTGCGAGTCGTCCGGCGAGACGGGTGCCGACGGGAGCTGCGCGCGCAACGCCGCCAGGTTGTCCGCACGGGCCGCGAGCAGCTCGGCGAAGCCGCCGAAGAACGCGCCGCGCGGCGGCAGCAGTCGTACCGGCAGCCCCAGGGTGGCGTAGGAGTCCAGGTAGAACTCGTAGGAGGCGGCGACGGCCGGGATCTCGCGCAGCGCCGAGGCGGTCGCGTCGCGGCCGGCGACGCGGGCGGCGGCGAGGTCCGCCGCGAACTCCTGGGAGCGGGCGGTGGACTGGGAGGCCCGCAGGCAGAGCCTTCCGTACCAGGTGAAGATGGCGGCCAGCATCCGGTGGAGCAGGCCGGTGCCCCGGGTGTCGACCGGACCGGCCTTCTTGCCCTTGGCGACCCGCTTGGCCGCGGCCTGCTCCTGGCGGGCGCGTTCGGCGGCGACCTTGCTGTCCGCGCGGGCGTGGAACTGCTCCACGACGCGGCCGATCTGTACCCGGCCCCGCACCACGAGCGCCGACAGCCGGGTGTCGCCGCCGGCGAAGTGGCCGTACTCGTGGACCAGCACGGCCCGCAACTGCGCCTCGGTCAGGCCGATGAGCAGCGGTACGCCGAGATCGAGACGGCGCGGACCGGGGATCAGGCCGAGCAGGCGAGGCCGCTCGCTCACCGCCGCGTTGACGTCGTCGGTGAGCAGGATGCGGTCCGGGACGCGGGTGCCGCTCGCGTGCGCGAGCTCCCGCACGAGCGCCCACAGCCGGGGCTCGTCCTGCTCCGTCGCCTCGATGCCGGGCGGATCCTCGCCTCTGGGCGAGCGCAGCATGGACATCCCGCGTACCAGGGGGACGGCGAGCAGCGCGGAGACGGCCACGATCTTCACGGCCAGCAGGCCGTGCACCTCCGTGAGCAGGAGGGCATCGAGGCCGATCAGCACGGCGAGCAGGACGACGCTCAGCAGATAGAAGCCGCAGAGCAGGATGAGGGCGCGCAGCGCGCGCAGGGTCATACCCATCGGCAGGTTCCCCACAGGGCACGGAGACAGGACATGGCGGACACCCCGGGACGGACGCCGCCGGGTGAGCGCGTGTGGGGGAGCCGGGGAGGGCCCTCGGCAAAGCGCAGGCAAAGCCGGGGCACACGGAGTATGCCGCACCGCAGGTCAGCAAGGCAATCCTGGTGCCGAGGGGGCCGGGGTGCCGGATGAGGGCGTATCAGGCGGGTCGGTGCGGCTACCCTCTGACGCATCGTCGGCCGGGTTCTTCGGCGGGGGACGGGACCTGACGGCCGCCCGGCGCGGCGGCGTTGCCTGCGCGGCGCCCGGTACGCACGGACTGTACGCATTCCCTTTGCCCGCCGTACGCCTTCCCCGTGTCTGATGGCGGGCGGTCGTGAACGCGGCGGGTCGCTCCCGTGCGTCCACTGCCGTCTCGCTCTGGGTTGCACGCCCGGTATTCGGGTCGACAACGTTGTCTTCTGAATAAGGCCGGACCGAGCGTGCGTATTGCGACGCTGGAGAGGTTACGTGCCCATCAGATCCCATCCCCCCTTGCCCCGGGTGTCCCTTCCGGGGACCGCCCGCCGAGGCCGCCGGCCATTGCGCGCGGCGGTCGCCGCGCTGCTCTCCGGGGCGCTCGGCCTCGCCGCCCTGGCGGGTGCCGGTGCGGCCGCCGCGAACACGTCCCCGGGGTCCACGGGTTCCTCGGGGATCCCCGCCGGCAAGGACTACGCCGCGCTCGTCGACCCGTTCGTGTCGACCGCGGGTGACGACGGCAACGACCTGCCGGGCGCCGAGGCGCCGCACAGTCTGGCCAAGGTCAACCCGCTGACCACGCCGAACCGCAACCACACCGGGTACGACTACAACGAGGACCACATCGCCGGTTTCACCGCGACGAACCTCGACGGTGTCGGCGGCTCGGGCGGCGGCGGCGACCTGCTCGTCGTCCCGACCTCCGTGCAGTACGACAGCCGCCCCGCCGCCGGTACGTACGCCCACGCGTACAGCCACGACGACGAGAGCGCGGCGCCCGGCTCCTACCAGGTGGGCCTCGGGGCCATCTCCGGAACCGCCTCGTCGGTGCAGCAGGACCCCGGCACCATCAAGGCCGAGATGACGGCGACGACGCGCACGGCGCTGGAGCGGTACAGCTTCCCCGCCGGGTCGAACCCGGAGCTGGTCCTCGACCTCGCGAACAACTACACCAGCCGCACCCGTTCGACGATGAAGGCGACGACGCTCCCCGACGGGACCACCTCGATCGCCGGCCTCATCGCGGGCTCGTTCAACGGCGCCTCGTACAAGCTGTACTACAACGCCACCACGAACGTCCCCGTGACCTCCCTGAAGAGCTGGGGCAACGACGGCAAGCTGAGCGACGCGACCACGCAGGACGGGACCGACACCGGCGCCGTCCTCGGGTTCGACAAGGCCGCCGGCGGCAACATCGAACTGCGCATCACGCTGTCGCCGATCAGCGCCGAACAGGCCGCCGTCGACCAGCACAACGAGGTGGGCGGTCTCACCTTCGACCAGGCCCGCGCGCGGACCAAGGCGGAGTGGAACAGCGCGCTCGGCGCCGTCGACGTGCGCGCCACGGCGAAGTCCGACCCCGCGTCGACGCTCACCAAGGAGTTCTACACGCACCTGTACCGCATGTACGCGGCTCCGGTGAACGCCACCAGCACCAGCGGCACGTACCGCGGCGCCGACGGCGCGGTGCACCAGGCCAACGGCTTCACGTACTACGACGGCTGGTCCACCTGGGACGACTTCCGCAAGTACTCCGTCGAGGCGTACATCGACCCGGCCACCTACCGGGACATGATCCAGTCGCTGGTCGAGCTCTTCGCCGACCAGCGCGCCTCCGGCAAGAGCCTCGGCAGCCTGACCCACTCGGTCCCGACCGTGCGCTGGGAGCGCTCGGCCGTGCTGGTCGCCGACGCGCTGTCGAAGGGCTACAAGAACTTCGACCGGCTGGACGAGGCGTACCCGGCGCTGCTGTCGTACAGCGGCTACTACACGGGGGCGCAGCTGCGGCAGGGATACGTCACCGGTGACCCCGGTACGACGGTCCAGCGCGGCTACGACCAGTGGGCGCTGTCCGTCATCGCCGACGCGCTCGGCAAGACGGACGACGCGAAGAAGCTGCGCGCCCAGTCGACCATGGCGATCGACAACCTCGTGAAGTCCGGCGCCTGGACGGCGGCCGACGGCACCAAGGTCGGTCTGCTCACGCCGCGCGCCGCGAACGGCGACTGGCAGAGCGCCGACTACGAGAAGTTCGAGGCGGCCGGCCTCTACCAGGGCACGCTCTGGCAGTACCACTGGTACGACGCGTACGACATGGGCGGCCTCATCGAGGCCATGGGCGGCCCGAAGGCCGGCAAGGCCGCGGTCGAGCACATGTTCGGCGAGGACTCGACCGTCGATGACGGCTCGACCATGCTGCACTCCAACGCCAACGAGATCGACCTCCAGGCCCCGTACCTCTTCAACTACGTCGGCGAGCCGAGCCTGACGCAGAAGTGGGTCCGCGCCATCTACACCGGCGCCACCTGGAACCGCTACATCGCGACCGGCTCCACGAACGAGGCCCCCAGCTCCGGCGGCGAGTTCCGCCCGCCGGTCAAGACCCAGGTCTACAAGCTGTCCCCGAACGGCTTCCTGCCGACCATGGACAACGACGCCGGCACCATGTCGACGATGTTCGTCGGCGCCGCGCTCGGCCTGTTCCCGGTGACCGCGGGCTCCAGCCAGTTCCAGATCGGCAGCCCGTTCTTCGACTCCACGACGATCAGCTACGCCAACGGCGCGAAGTTCACGGTGAAGGCCGACGGCGTCTCGCCGAGCAGCTACTACGTGCAGAACGCCACCCTCAACGGCAAGCGGTTCGACAACACGTGGCTGGACTACTCCCAGATCATCTCCGGCGGAACGCTGGACCTGACCATGGGTTCCAAGCCCTCCCAGTGGGGCGCCAAGACCAAGCCCGCGTACTCGCTGAACACCGACGGGGGCGACACCGGTGACGGCGGCACCGGCGGGGTGAAGGGCGACACTGTCGTCTCGGCCCGCCCGGGCACCGTCGCCACCACCGCGGACGGCACCCTCGACGGCAGCGTCAAGCTCACGCTGGACGGACCGGCGGAGTTCGACGCCCGCAAGGGGACGAGCCTCACCACGACCGGCGCGGCGAGCGTGACCGGCCTGCCGGCCGGCGTCACGGCGGACCTCCGCGTCAGCGACAAGCGGACGGCGACGCTGTCGCTCACCGGTGCCACGAAGGCCGACGCGCGCGTCGGCATCACCTTCCGCGACGCGGCGTTCGCCCACGGCGTGCGGGCCTCGACGGTGACCGGCACCGGGGTCTCCCCGACCGACCCGCTGCTCGTCTCCGCGGCCGCGGTGCACCGCAAGGCGCTCGCCGCACTCGTGGACCAGGCGTCCCTGGTGCGCAGCGGCAACTACTCCGACGGCTCCTGGAACCTGTTCCGTTCGGCCCTGGAGCGCGCGCGGACCGTCCTCGCGGACACCGCCTCCGGGACGGGCACGATCACGGCCGCGTCCGACGGGCTGCGGTCCGCGATCGACGGGCTCGTCATCGACGAGGGCGGCTACGCCGTCCTCCAGGCCGAGGCCCCCGACCAGATGCAGGGCCCGAGCCTGGTGAAGGAGGCGTACTACTCGGACGGCGACCTCGGCGGCGTCACCGAGGGCGCCTGGGAGCGTTACAGCAAGCTGGACTTCGGCGGGGTCGCCCCGCGCAGCATCGCGGTCCGCTACGCCAACTCGCAGCCGACGAACGCGAAGCCGAGCAGCGTGGACATCCACGCCGGCACGGCCGACGGCCCCGTCGTCGCGACGGCCTCGCTCCCCGGGACCGGCGGCTGGCAGTTCTACACCACGGTGCAGGTGGCCGTCACCGACCCGGAGGCGCTGCTGGCGGCGAAGAGCGCGACGTTCGTCTTCCACGCCCCCGCCGGTCAGCAGTGGGTGTCGAACTTCGACTGGTACCAGTTCTCGCCCAACCCGGTCTCCTCCACGCCCTCGACGGTCCTCGCCACGCTGACCGCGGCGAACAGCACCTCGACCGGTGACGGTTCGCTGCCGCTCAAGCTGTCGGGCGGCATCTTCGAGAACGTGACGAACGGCGCCTGGGCCCAGTGGACGGGCACCAACCTCCGCGACGGCGCCGACACCGTCAGTGTCAGCTACGACAAGCCCCAGTCGCGGGCGGCGTCCGACTCGCACATCGAGCTGCACCTCGGCTCGAAGGACGGCCCGAAGACCGTCACCGTCCCGCTCGACTACACCGGATCGGGCTGGGGCACCGTCGCCACCACGACCGTGCAGCTCGACCCGAAGGTCTTCACCGGCGTCCAGGACGTGTACGCGGTCTTCGTGTCCAGCACGCAGACCAGTGCCCAGCCCTACGTCGGCAACGTCTACTCGCTGGCCCTGTCGCGCAACGCCGACGCCCCCGTGGGCTTCGACGCCACCGCGTGGCGCGCCAACAGCGGCGGCGGCCTCAAGAGCGAGCCGGTCGGCTGGACCGGCGCGGGGTCGGCCACCGACCTCGGCGGCACCTACAACGGCGCCTGGCTGAACTACGGGGACATCGACTTCGGCAGCTCGCCGAAGTCCACCGTCACCCTCACCTACGTCAACAACTCCGCCCGCTGCGGCACCGGCTCCGCCGCCCAGCTCTACCTGGACTCCTTCGACGCGGCCAACCCCGGCACGCCGTACGCGACCGTGTCGCTGCCGGTGACGGGAAGCGCGTGGTCGTCCGGTGGGACGACGAGCCTGACCCTGCCGAAGGCGATCACCGGCACGCACACCGTCTACCTGCGGCTGACGACCACCCCGGACTCCTCGCACCCGTACGTGGCGAACCTGGGCCGGATCACCTTCAGCCACGTCGACACGCCCGCCGTCACCGACAAGACCGCCCTGCGCAAGGCGATCGACCAGTTCGCGGGGCTCTCCGCGGACGCGGCGCGCTACGACACGGTCGACTTCGGTGTGTTCCTGCGGGAACTCGCCGCCGCCCGCGCCCTCGTGGACGCCGACGGCGCGACGCAGCTCGAGGTCGACGGACAGACGCGCAGCCTCACCCTCGCCGCGGGTCAGCTGGTCCCGCTGCCGAGGCTGAAGCTGGAGAACCTGGTCACGACCGCGTCGGCCCTGGACAACACCCGCTACACGGACGCGTCGTGGAAGGCGTTCACCGACGCGCTCGCCGCGGCGAAGGCCGCGGTCGCGGACGGCACGTCCACGGACCAGGCCCTCACGGCCCGGTACGACGCCCTGAGCCGCGCGATCTCCGCGCTCACCACCAAGCCCAGGACGGTGCCGGCCGCGCCCGGTGCCGTGTCGGCGACCTCGTCCGGCACGAGCGTGACGGTCGCCTGGTCCGCACCCGAGGACGACGGCGGCTCCCCGGTCACCGGGTACCGCGTCACCCTCAACGACGGCCACGAGGTGCAGATCGACGATCCGGCCGCCCGGAGCACGACCTTCACCTGGCTGCGGTCCGGCCGGTCCTACTCGGCCCGCGTCCAGGCGGTGAACACCTTCGGCGCCTCGCGCCCGAGTGCCGCCACGGCACCCGTGGTGGCCGACGGCGGCAAGCCGCAGCGGCCCGCCGTGACCGGCGTGCTCACCGACGGCAAGCAGGTCCGGGTGACCTGGCGGGCGGCCGGCGACGGCGGATTCCCGGTCATCGGCTACACCGTGGCCCTCGGTGACGGCACCACGGCGCACCTGCCCGCCACGGCGGACACGGCGCTGCTCACCACCAAGGACACGGCGAAGGCGCACACGGCCACCGTCACCGCGGTCACCCTGGCGGGCACCTCCGACGAGGCGGACGCGTCCGCCGCGACGGGTGCGACCGCCGGCGCGGACGCCACCGACCCGGCGTACGAGCCCTCGCCCTTCCCGGACGAGACGCTCAAGGCGAACTACGCCTCGGACACCTGGCCCGGGACCGGCGACGGGAGCGACTACTTCTACGGTCTCCTCAACGGCATCAACGACCTGGAATCCGGCATCCTCGCCGCCAACACCAAGGTGCCGGCAGGCGCCGCGCTCACCGCGGAGAACGACCGGATCGCCGTGCGCATCAACAACGCGGCGACGCAGAAGGAGGTGGACCGGGCCGAGGTCGACGCGACGAACAGCTCCACCGTCACCATGGCCGACGGCCTCGGGTCCCGGCTCGGGCAGATCTACCTCGACGCCCTGAACGGCGGCCGGCTGCCCAAGACCGGCGCGCTGTTCGGCCGCGTCACGCAGGGCCTCGACAAGGGCGGAGCGGCCAAGGACCACTTCGGCTACCAGCGTCCGTACGTGCGGCTCGGGTTCGTCGGCGACGGCGGCAAGATCTACGAGTCGCAGGACGGCTCGTACGGCAGCCTCACCACCAGCGGCTCGTACCCCAGCGGCCACACCTACGGCGGCTACGAGGCCGGGACGATCCTGGCCACGCTGCTGCCGGAACTGGCGCCGTCGATCCTGGCGCGCACCTCGGAGTACGGGGACAACCGCATCGTCCTCGGGTTCCACTACCCGCTCGACGTCATGGGCGGCCGCATCGCCGGACAGGCCACCGTGGCCCACCGGTGGGCCGACCCCGAGTTCGCGGACCTGCTGATGCAGGCCCACACCGAGATGGAGAACGTGCTGCTGGCGCAGTGCGAGAAGGAGGGGTACGGCGACACGCTCGCGGCCTGCGCGGGCGACCCCTACGCCGGTCTGAGCAGCGCGCAGGACGTCGACCTGTACACGCAGCGCCTGACCTACGGGTTCCCCCAGGTGGGCAAGGCCGGGCAGAGCCTCAAGGCGCCGTCCGACGCGGCGGCCCTGCTGGTCACCGCCTTCCCGAACCTGACCGCCGCGCAGCGCACGCAGATCGTCGAGCAGACCGCGACGGACTCGGGCTACCCGCTCGACCTCACCGCGGACGGCCAGGCGAGCTGGCAGCGGATCAACCTGGCGGCGGCGATGACGGCCCGCGTGGTCGTGCGCGCCGACGGGTCGGTCAAGGTGACGAACTACTCGGACGCCACCAGGGCCTCCGATGCCGGCGCCACGGCGATCACCGTCGGGGGCACCGCGATCGACGGGTTCGACCCCGAGGTCTCCACGTACGTCGTGGACTGGCCGAAGGACAAGAAGATCCCGTCCGTCACCGCCGTGCCGGCCCAGTCCGGCGCGCGGGTGAAGGTCACCGAGGGCAGCAGGATCCTCTCGGGCGGAAAGCGGTTCACCACCCGCACCATCACGGTGACCTCGGCCAACGGTGAGGTCACCCGGACCTGGACGGTCGGGTTCCAGCCCACCGACCGCGACCACCGGCCCGTTCCGGCCGGCGGCAACGGCAACTGCGACGACGGGGACTCCGGCCACTGGCCCTCCTCCGGCCCGTGGGGCCACGAGGGAGGCCACGGGGCGGACTTCCTCGGCGGCACCGGGTTCTGGACGCAGGGGACGCAGTGGGCGGAGCCCATGTGGATCCCGGGGGAGACCCCGGCGGAGCAGAGCACGACCTGACCGCCGGACCGGCCGCGGCCCCACGGGACCGCGGCCGGATCCCCGCTCCCGCACAGGCGCACCGCTACCACTGAGCCGGCCCCTCCGGGTGAACACCGCTGTTCACCCGGAGGGGCCGTTCCCGTGCCGGGCGCCGGGCGCCGGGCCGTCCGGTACCGGCGTCAGGCGGGGATGCCGCGCTCGTCCATGGCGTCCTCGACGATGCGCAGCCCGTCCATGCCCGGCAGCTTCGCGATGTGCGCGTCGATCTCGCGGACGAGCCTGCGGCCCTCGGCGCCCGCGAACAGATGGGTCATGACGTACGTGACCTCGTCCTCGGACATGACGCCCGAGCCGACCGGGCCCCAGGCCCTCTCCAGCGCGAACCGGGCGAACACCCGGGCCTTCCTGCTCGCCGCGAGCCGTCTCCGCGCCTGGGACGCGTAGAACGCGACGTGCTTGGTCTCCTGCTGCGCGATCCGCTTCAGCAGCGTCACCAGCACCGGATGGGTCTCCAGCGCGGCCAGCCGCTGGTACGCCGCGGTCGCCGACCACTCGTTGGCCGCGCCCCACGCCATGTGGACGGCGACGAAGTCGTGGCCGACGAGGCGGCTCATCGCCGTCTGCTTCACCGTCCCCAGGCGGTCCTTCCAGCCGAGCTTCAGCCGGGTCGCCCTGAGCGCGTCGAAGTCGACCCGGATCCCGTGGCGTTCGAGCACGGCCGCGAGTGCCTCGCCGTGCCAGAACTCCTCGCGGTTCCACATCGTCATGAACGTGCCCACCGCGGGCTCGTTGTGGGACGGGGTCGTCAGCAGGTCGCGCATGTAGCAGACCGTGTGGTACTCGATGTCGCACATGTACCGCAGCGTGCGCAGCGTCCCCTCGGGCAGCGGGTCGCGCTCGAACGCGTCGAAGTCGAGGTCGGCCCATCGCACCGCCGCGGAGTTCTGCGCGTACTTGTCGATGTCGAAAGCCATCAGTCGCCCTTCTCGTCGGTGCCCGCCGGCGTCGCCGGCCCGGCAGCGGTGATCTCGCCGAGTACGCCCGGACCGCCGCGCTTCCAGCGGTGGATGCCCCAGTGCCGCCGGTGCGACTCGCGCGCCAGTCCGGCGTCGGGGTTGATCGCCGAGGGCCTGCCCAGCAGCGACAGCCACGCCAGGTCGCAGTGGCTGTCGCCGTAGCCGTAGGAGGCGGCGAGGTCGTAGCCGCCCTCCTCGGCGTAGCGCCGCAGCCACGCGGCCCGCGCCTCGTCGACGAGCGGGGGCCTGTCGAGCCAGCCGGTGAGCACACCGTCCTTGGTGTGCATCGTGCTCCCGACGACCTCGTCGAACAGCCCGGCGAGCGGCGCGGCCAGCAGGCCGATGGAACCGGTGACCAGGACGGTGCGGTGCCCTGCCGCGCGGTGCTCGCGGATGCGCTCCAGGGCGTCAACGCTCGTGTGCCGCAGCACGGCCGCGGAGTAGCCGCGCCGGGTGACGACCTCTTCGAGACGGGCGAGCGGCATGCCGCGGTAGCGGCGCAGGAAGGCGCGGATGAACTCGCCGCGGTCGCGCCGCTCGGCGCGGAGGTAGCCGGGCAGCGAGGCGAGCAGGTCCACGACCTCCTTCGGCCAGGCCGCCTTGCGGAAGCCCGAGGTGCGCACCCAGAGGTACTGCTCGACGATGTTGGAGTCGACCACGGTCCGTTCGAGGTCGAAGACGGCCAGCACGTCGGTGCGGTGCGGTGCGGCAGTGCGGGTTTCGGGCGGGCGCCGGCCGGCCGGGCGGCCGCGGCCTTGCGGCGGCGGTGGACGGCCGTCAGCTCGCCGAGGGACGGGAGGTGCACCGTCTGCAGGTACTCCTCCCAGTCGATCCGCTCCACGTCGAAACCGCGGTCCTCGCGCACCTCGGCCGGCAGGGCGTGGTGCAGGGCACGCGCATTGCGGTCGTCGAAGACGATCTCGGTCCGCACGTAGGCGCGGTAGAGGTCGGTGAAGGTGCCGAGGGTGGCGATGCCGGAGCGCAGCTCGGCGTTCCGCGCGGCGAGGGTGCGTCTGCGCTCGTCGTTCGGCAGCAGCCGCAGACCGGCGTCCCACAGGGCGGCCTTCCGCCGGGCCAGCACGAGCCGCCGGTTGAAGGTGCGCTCGCCCGCGAACTTCCAGACCGGCACCGTGACGAAGCCGTCGTCCCCCGGGAGCGGGTGCCGCAGGTAGTACGCACGCACGTTGTCGTACATGCGGTGGAACGGCAGCGGATTCGACGCGCCCGAGGCGATGTGGAAGTACGCCGGCTCGTCGGCGGGGGCCGGGTTGGCCGCGGCGGCGAGGACGGCGTTGACGACGAAGTCGACGGGGATGACGTCGAGGATCGAGTCGGGCAGTCCCGGGAAGTCCGGCAACTGGCCGCGGCCGTAGGCGAAGATCAGCGGATCGGCGACCTTGAAGCCGTCGATCCAGCCGGGGAACGGATGCCTCAGGGCGCTCTCGATGATCGCGGGCCGGACCACGGACAGCCGGTGCCCGGCCTTGCCCCACAGGTCCTCCGCGGCCCGTTCGGCGAGCGCCTTCGTCAGGGTGTAGACATCCGTCCACCCCAGGCTCTGGGCGCGCCGCCGGCCCGCGTCGACGAGCTGCGAACGCACCCACGCGCGCCGGGCCTCCTCGCTCGCGCGGGCCGCCGCGATGGGGCCCTGCTTGCCGTGGCTGCCGCGGGCGCGGGACATGAACCGCTCCAGCCGCGCCGGTTCCCGCGAGGCGAGTTCGGTGCGCTCCTGGGCCCGGGTCGCGGAGCGCCACTCGGTGCGCCAGTCGACGTCGTGGTCGAGCCTGGCCTCGGGCACCACACCGCGGCGCAGTCCGCCGACGTAGCAGGTCGACACATGGACGACGTGCGGGTCCGCCCCGGAGGCGAGCAGCGCCTGGTAGAGGTTCACCGCGCCGTTGACGTTGGTGTCGAACGCCTCGTGGACGGGCGGGTCGAAGGAGACGACCGACGCCGAGTGGATCACCACGTCCAGGTCGGAGGGCAGTTCGGGAACGGCGGTCATGCTGCCGTCGAGCACGGTGATCCGCTCACGGACGGCGCGTTCGGCCTCCTCGGCGCCCACGGCCTCCCGCCAGCGCCGGAAGACGGGTTTGCGCAGCAGCTGCCGGAGCCGGTCCTGCCCGGTCTGCCTGCCCTTGCCGCGCACGAGCAGCGAGACGCGGGTGCCGGGGTGATCGGTGAGCAGCCGCTCCAGCACGGCCTGCCCGACGAAGCCGGTCGCGCCGGTGAGCAGGACGTGCGCGGTGCCCAGGTCGGTCTTCGCGGTGTGCGGCATCACGGAAGGAGCCTCGATTCCACGGTGGCTGCGACACCGGGACCGATGCCGGGGAGTGCGGCGACCAGCGCGCGGACCCGGGCCGCCTCGGCCCTTCCGCGCCGGCCGCCGAAGACTTTGCGTTCGAAGAAGTCGCGCTCGTGCGCGGAGCGGCCGGCCCAGCCCAGCGGCCAGGCGGAGTGCCGCAGGGCGCGGCGGGTGAGGCGCTGGGCGCGGACCGAGCGCCCGAGGCGCAGTTCGGCCTCCTCGGCGAGGAAGCCGATGTGGCGCCCCTTGATCTCCACCACGGGGTCGACGACCGCTGCCATGGCGGGGGACACCCGGGCCAGCCGCCGGTAGGCGGCGCCGGTGACCCATTCGTCCACCAGGCCCGTCGTCATGTGCTCGGCGACGATCTGCGTGCCGGTGACGCCCGCGACGAGGGAGCGGCGGAGCGGGCCGCGGTGCTCGCGGCGTTCGGTCAGGGACCACCGCGGCGGGCCCGCGCTCGACGGGAGGGCGCGGGCGGCGGGCGAGGAGTCCAGGACGGCGTCGAGGGCGTCGGCGATCCAGAACCGCTCGAACATCCAGGTCGTGAGGAACGCGGTGACTCGGGCGTCCTTGTGGGTCGCCGTCACCAGGAGGTCGCGGACGCGGTGCAGCGTGGCACGTTCCGTGTCCCGCAGCGCGCGGACGAGCCGGGCGGACGCGGTGTCGAGCGGCTCCCGGGCGAGCGCTTCGAGGTCGAGCGTTCCGCGGTGGCTGCCGTGTGCCGTGCGGGCGAACTCCCGCACGTCGAAGCCCGCTGTACCGGGCGGCGCGGTCGCCGCCTCGTCGTGTGAGTGCATGCGCGGGCTTTCTGGGGGTGGGGGGAATTCCTGCGGGGCACCGGAACGCGCGAAACGCCGCCGGGGGCCATTACCTGCGACCGGGCAAGGGGCCGATGTGTGACAGGCGGGGCGATTCCCGAGTTCGCGTGATCACGCCCGAAAACGGGTGTCACAGGATCGGCGCATGCCCGGTCGAAGGATGTGAGCCGGAAAACAGGGGTGTGCTGTGCCCGCTTTCCGGCCCGCCCGTCGGACGGCTCGGAAGACCGCTTCCGGATCACCGGCGTGAAAGCGCTTGCCATCTCATATCGCCGTTATGAACGGGGAGTTCGTATGCCGATCAGATGCCCTGTGAAACCATGTTGAGCGGCACGCGGGTCGCGCTCGTCACCGGTGCCACGTCGGGAATCGGCGCGGCGTTCGCACGCGCTCTGGCCGACCGCGGATGGGACTTCGTCCTGGTGGCGCGCGACCGCGAGCGGCTCGCCCGGACGGCGGCCGAGCTCGAGTCCCGGGGCCGCGCCGTCGAGGTGCTGCGCGCCGACCTGTCCGACCGCGCCGACGTCCAGCGGGTCGCCGCCCGGCTGGCGGACCCCGCCCGTCCGGTGGACATGCTGGTCAACAACGCCGGCTTTGGCGTGCACGCATCGATGACCTCGGCCGACACCGTGCCGCACGACCGGGCGATCGAGGTCATGGGGCGCGCGGTCATGGTGCTCGGCGGCGCCGCCGGGCGGGCCATGCGCGAGCGCGGCCGCGGCGCGATCGTCAATGTGTCGAGCACGGCCGGCTTCGTCACGATGGGCAGCTATTCGGCCGTCAAGGGCTTTGTGACCCTGCTCACCGAGGGCCTGGCGAACGAACTGCGCGGCACGGGCGTCACCGTGACGGCGCTTTGTCCGGGCTGGGTCCGTACCGAATTCCACACCAGGGCCGGAATCCGCTCGTCGGGCATTCCCGACTTCCTCTGGCTCGACGCCGACCGGCTCGTGGCGGCGAGCCTGCGCGACGTACGGCGCGGACGGGTCATTTCCATACCGAGTTTCCGGTACCGGCTGCTCATCTGGGGCACGCGCCATCTTCCGCGCCGCTCGGTGCGATGGATCTCGCGGCGGATCTCGTCCAGCCGCAACGACACTCCCACTCCCTGAAAGAAGCAGTGCGGGCGAGCCCGCACCGGAAGGAAGCGGATGGCCGCGACGATGCGCGACCGTTTCACCTCACGCTCCCACGCCGCCGCGCGGTTCGTCGCGCAGCGCGGGCTGCTGAAGCCCGTCGTCTGGAGCGTGACCACCGTCACGGTGCTCGGGCGCGAGCGGCTGGCGGCCGTCGAGGACACGTACGTCGTCGTCGCCAACCACACCTCGCACCTCGACACGCCCCTCATCATGGGCGCGCTGCCCCGCCGGCTGGCGCGCTACCTCGCGGTCGGGGCCGCCGCCGACTACTTCTTCGACGTGTGGCGGCGGCGGGGCCTGACCGCCCTGTTCTTCAACGCCTTCCCGGTCGACCGCAGCGGGACCAACGCCCGCAAGGTGAGCGCCAGATCACTGCTGAACCGGGGAGTGCCGCTGCTGATCTTCCCCGAGGGCACCCGCTCGCGCGACGGATCGCTCGGGGCGTTCAAGCCCGGGGCGGCGGCGCTCGCCTCGTCGGCCGCGGTGCCGGTGCTCCCCGTCGCGGTCATCGGCGCGCACGCGGCGCACCCCCGCGGATCGAACTGGCCCCAGCCGGGCCGCCTGCCGGTCGGGGTGGTCTTCGGCGAACCGCTCACCGCCCGTCCCGGCGAGCCGGTGGGCGAGTTCAGCGAACGCATCCGCTCGGCGGTCGCCGCCCTGGCCGAGGAGCACACCGACCGGATCCTCGGCCCGCACACCACCGCACGCCGTCACACCTGAAGGAGACCCCCGTGACCGAACCCGCCCGCCGCACCGAGGCACCGCGCACCGATGAGGTGACACACATGAAGTGGTGGGGCTGGGGCGTGGAAGGCGTCGGCTTCCACCACGAGGACAAGCCCGCCTTCGCCCCGTTCGTCCACCGGGCCGTCGGGCTCGACCTCCGGGCGGCCGCGCGCACCGAGCGGCCCGACTTCTCGCAGGTCGAGGTGCCCGCCTCGACGGCGCCGGAGGAGTTCGTCGCGGCGCTGCGCGGCATCGTCGGACCCGGGAACGCCGTCGTGGACGACCTGGCCCGGGTCGTCCACACGTACGGCAAGAGCCTGCGCGACCTGGTCCGCCTGCGCGCTGGAAAGATCGCGCGCTGTCCCGATGTGGTCGTCTACCCGGCCGACGAGGCGCAGGTGCGGGGCGTCGTCGACGCCGCCGTCGCGGCGGACGCCGTGATCATCCCCTTCGGGGGCGGCAGCAACATCGCGGGCAGCCTGGAGCCGCACCCGGACGAGCCGCGGGTGGTCGTCTCGCTCGACCTCGGCCGCCTGCGCCGGGTGCTGGAGATCGACACGGACTCCGGCCTGGCACGCATCCAGGCCGGGACGCTCGGACCCGACCTGGAGGAGCAACTCAACCGGCACGGCTGGACGATGGGCCACTTCCCCGACTCGTTCACCCACTCCTCGCTCGGCGGGTGGGTCGCCACGCGCTCGTCCGGCATGCAGTCGGACAAGTACGGCGACATCGCAGACATCGTGAAGGGGCTGCGGGTCGTGCGGCCCGGCGGGGTCCTGGTGATCCGCGCCGTTCCGAGCGCGTCGACCGGGCCGAGCGTGCGGGAGATGGTGGTGGGCTCGGAAGGGCGGCTCGGCGTCATCACCGAGATCACGGTGCAGGTGCACCGGATCCCCGAGCGGCGCGCCATCCACGCGTACTTCTTCAAGGACTTCGACCACGGCCTCGCCGCCATGCGGGAGATCGCCGAGAGCGACGTCCCGCCCTCGGTCACCCGGGTCTCGGACGCACACGAGACGGGCTTCTCCCTGGCGACGGGCAAGGAGTCCAAGGGCGTCAAGAAGGCGGCCCAGGCCGCGCTGACGGCGTACCTCAAGAGACGCGGCTGGAAGCTCGACGAGATGTGCCTGTCCTTCATCGGCTTCGAGGGCGGCGAGGCGCACGTGAAACTCCAGAAGTCGCACATCGACCGGATCGTGCGCAAGCACCAGGGCATCGGCGTCGGCAAGGGACCCGGCGCGCTCTACGACCGGAAGAAGTTCGACACGCCGTACATCCGCGACTTCCTGCTCGACCGCGGCGCCGCCGGCGACGTGAGCGAGACCGCCGGTCCCTGGTCGAGGCTGCGCGACATCCATGCGGCGGTCTACGCGGCGGCCGACCGCGCGTACGAGGAGATCGGCCGCAGGGGATGGACGATGTCGCACCTGTCGCACTCGTACCACTCCGGTGCCTGCCTGTACTTCACCTTCGCCTTCGTCTTCGGCGACGACCCGCTCGGCGAGTACGACACGGTCAAGCGCGCGATCCAGCAGGCGTTCGCCGACGCCGGCGGCACGGTCTCGCACCACCACGGGGTGGGCCTGGAGCACGCGCCGTGGCTGGCGGAGGACATCTCGGCGCAGGGTGTCGCGGTCATGGCGGGGCTCTTCGAGGCCGCCGACCCGGGCGGCAACTTCAACCCGCGCAAGATCGTGGTCTGAGCGTGGCGGTGCGTCGCCGCCGGGTTCCGCACGCGCCGCCCCGAGGGCACGCGGGGCCCCGGCCGGTGCCGCGCGCGGGTGCGGGTCCGCCTGGTGGCCGCGCCGGCGACGCCGTGACCGCGACTCCGCGGCCGGCGCGTTCCGGCGCGCCCGGGCTCACCGCCCGGGAGCGCTCACGCGGACTGCCGCACCACCAGCCGCGTGGGCAGGACGACTTCCTGCCGGCCCGTGCCGAACTGGGCGATCTCGTCGAGGAGCAGTTTCGCCATCCGGTGGCCCATCTCCTCGATCGGCTGGCGGACGCTGGTCAGCGGGGGATCGGTGTGCCGGGCCACGATCGAGTCGTCGAAGCCGATGACGGCGACGTCGTCGGGTATCCGGCGTCCTGCCGCGCGCAGTTCGAGGATGGCGCCCGACGCCGTCACGTCGGAGGCGGCGAAGACGGCGTCCAGTCCGGGGCGCCGCCGCAGCAGTTCGCGCATGGCGGCCCGCCCGCCGTCCTCGGTGAAGTCACCGGCCGCGACGAGCCCTTCGTCGGCCACGACACCGGCGGCGTGCAGGGCGTTGCGGTAGCCGTCGAGGCGCCCCCGGGCGACGTCCATGTCCAGCGGGCCCGTGATGGTGGCGATGGTGCGCCGGCCCCCGTCGAGCAGGTGCCGGACCGCGGCCCGCGCGCCGCCCTCGTTGTCGGCGCGGACGTGCCCGAGGGGCTCCTCGGCGCCGCGGCGCCCCGCCAGCACCGTCGGGATGGCGCGCTCGGCCAGCAGGTCGGGGAGCGTGTCGTCGCGGTGGACCGCCACCATCAGCACGCCGTCCACGCGCTGTTCGGTCAGGTACGTGGCGAGCCGGGCCCGCTCGCTCTCGTCGCGCACGAGCACCAGCAGCAACTGCATGTCGGAGTCGGCGAGGCCGGAACTGACGCCCCGGATGATGGCCGAGAAGTACGGCTCGGAGAAGAGCCGGGTCTCGGACTCGGGGACGACCAGGGCGATGGAGTCGGTACGGCTGGTGACCAGCGAACGGGCCGCGCGGTTGGGGACGTAGCCGAGTTCGGCGATGGCCTTCTCGACGGCGGCGCGGGCCTGCGGGCTGACCTTGGGCGAGCCGTTGATCACCCGGGAGACCGTGCCGCGGCCCACACCGGCGCGAGCGGCCACCGCGTTCAGCGTGGGGCGTCTGGCTCGGGTGACCTCTGGTGGCTGTGCGGCAGGACTCATGATTCACCTTCCGGCGTACTGCGCGGGCTGCTTCATTGTGACCCCGGAGACCGGGAGGGCGGTCCTCGGGTGGCCCACCGGCCGCACTCCCGCGGCCTCTCAACCGTGACCTGCGAGGATTGTGCACCACGCTTCCGCGGCGCGACACATCCATGTGACGCGACGGACACGCTTGCGCAACGACGTCGTTTTCAACTCTTGACATCTGGCCCGTCACGAACGAGTCTTCCGGCATGCCGCATGGGAGCGGTCCCACGGTTCGCCGGGGGCGTCTCGCGCGGCGCCGAAGAACCGCAGGCCTTTCCCTCCGATCGTGCATCGAATGCCGTATGACCAGTGCTTTTTCGCCGTGCGTGGCGCTCTTGCACTGGCCGGCGCTCGACCCGCGAGGGACTGGTCAGGACCGTCGACCGCTGACGGCCCGAATCCTGAGGTCCGTTCCCCCACTGGAACAAGGAGTAGTGGAAATGCGCATAACTGGCACCGGCGGCGGTCGCGGCCGCAAAGTGGCGGTCCTGACCACGTCGGTCCTGGCGGCCTCGGCTCTGCTGCTCACGGGATGCAGCAGCAGTGACGACGGCGACTCGGACGCGTCCGCCTCCGGCGGCGGCATCACTCTCACCGTGGCCGACTTCGGACAGTTCGGCTACAAGGAAGCCGACCTGTTCGCCAAGTACCACCAGCTCCACCCGAACATCACGGTGAAGGAAGAAGTCACTGCGAACGAGCAGGACTACTACCCGAAGCTTCTTCAGCAGCTGAACACGGGGAGCGGTCTCGGGGACGTCACCGGCATCGAGGTCGGCCGCATCAAGGAGGTCGTCGACACCCAGGCCGACAAGTTCGCCGACCTGAGCAAGTCGATCAACGTGAGCGACTGGGTGTCCTGGAAGGAGAAGCAGGCCACCACGAAGGACGGCGCGGTCATCGGCGCGGGCACGGACATCGGCCCGATGTCGCTGTGCTACCGCAAGGACCTCTTCCAGCAGGCGGGCCTGCCTACCGACCGGGCGGAGGTCGCCAAGGCGGTCGCCGGCGGCTGGGAGGACTACCTCAAGCTCGGTGAGAAGTACAAGGCGAAGGCCCCCGCCGGGACCTTCTTCATGGACTCCGCGAGCGCCATGTACAACGCGGTTGTCAGCTCGGACGCCAAGCAGTACTACGACGCCGACGGCAACCCGATCTACAAGGACAGCCCGGCCGTGCAGCAGGGCTGGAACCTGGCCGCCGAGGCCGCGCAGAAGAAGCTGAGCCAGGGCCTGCCGCAGTTCACCGACGCCTGGACGGCGGCGCTGCGCAAGGGCTCCGTGGCCACCGTGGCCTGCCCGGCGTGGATGGCCAACCAGATCTCCAACAACTCCGGTGACGCCTACAAGGGCAAGTGGGACATCTCCCGCGCGCCCGGCACCACCGCGGCCAACTGGGGCGGTTCCTTCCTGGCCGTTCCCAAGGGCGGCAAGCACGTCAAGGAGGCCACCGACCTGGTCAAGTGGCTGACGGCCCCCGAGCAGCAGGCCGCCGTGTTCAAGGCGGCCGGCATCTTCCCGTCGAACCAGGGCGCCTACGAGCTCCCCGACGTGAAGAACGCCACGCTCGCGTACTTCAGCGACGCCCCCATCGGCCAGATCTACGCCGAGGAGGCCAAGTCCATCCCCGAGGCCGTGCTCGGCCCGAAGGACGGCGTGATCAAGGACACGATCTCCACGCAGATCAACAACATGGAGCAGCGGGGCACCAAGCCCGACGACGCGTGGAAGGCCGCGACCGACACGATCGACAAGGCCATCGGCTGACGCACGCCGGTGCGGGCGGCTCTGGCTGCCGCCCGCACCGGCCCGGGTGCCCGGGCCGCGCGGCGGGTCAGGGCCCGCCGCGGGGGCGGGGGCACCCGGGCCCGTGAGGGCGAGGGCGTCGCGGCGCCCGCCGCGCGGTCCCGGTACGGTGCCGTGCCGGCCGTGCCGCGCCCGGAACCGTACCGACCCGCTTCGGGGGATGAGGGGACCGGCGCCCGGCCCAAGGACGCGACTTCGGTCCCGAACGTACCCGGCCGAACCCCAGAGAAGGACCTCCTCCGTGGCAACAACGACCCCCACCCCGGACGCCGTCAGCCCGCCGCCCAGCGGCTCCGGCACCGCGTCGAAGAGCAGGCAGGCGTGGCGCAGCCGGCTGTGGCGCTTCGACGACAAGGCCTCCCCCTACGCGTACATCGCGCCCTTCTTCCTCATCTTCGGCGCCTTCGGCCTCTACCCCTTGCTCTACACCGGGTGGATCGCCCTGCACCGGGTGGAGATGACGAGCCTGGACCAGTCCCAGTGGGTGGGCTTCGACAACTTCACCAAGATCCTCCAGGACTCCGAGTTCTGGACGGCCGTCGGCAACACCTTCGTGATCGGCGTCATCTCCACCGTCCCCCAGCTGCTCGTCGCGCTGGGCCTCGCGCACCTGCTCAACTACAAGCTGCGCGCCAGCACCGTGTGGCGGACCGTCATCCTCACCCCGTACGCGACCTCGGTCGCGACCGCGGCCCTGGTGTTCGCCCTGGTCTTCCGGGCCGACGGCGGTCTGCTCAACTGGGTGCTGCACTTCGTCGGGTTCCACAACATCGACTGGGGCAACGGGGAGTGGACGTCCAAGATCGCCATCTCGGTGATCGTGATCTGGCGCTGGACGGGCTACAACACGCTGATCTACCTGGCGGCCATGCAGGCCGTGCCGGCCGACCTGTTCGAGGCGGCGGCGATCGACGGGGCGTCGCGGTGGCAGCAGTTCCGCAAGGTGACCATTCCCTCGCTGCGGCCGACGATCCTGTTCACGATCGTCATCTCCACCATCGGCTCGATGCAGCTCTTCGGTGAGCCGCTGCTGTTGCAGGGCGGAACCCTCGGATCCATCGGCGGCAGCGAGCACCAGTACGAGACCCTCAGCATCTATCTCTTCAATTACGGCTGGAAGCTGGGGCACTTGGGCCCGGCCGCGGCCGTGGCCTGGGCGATGCTCGTCCTGCTGCTGCTCATTGCCCTGATCAACTGGATCGTCGGCCGGCTCGTGCGCAAGAGCGCGGCCTGACGGGAGCGACTTCGATGACCACGACCAGTCCCACCAGCACCGCACCGGACCTCCGTGCGGCAGGTCTGCCCAAGCCCCAGGGCCGGGGCCGGGGCCGCCTCAAGCTCGGCGCCGGCCAGCAACTCAAGGCCGGCCCGCTGACCTACACCGCTCTCGTCGTCGTCGGCCTGGGCTCGATCTTCCCCCTGTACTGGACCCTGGTCGCCGCCTCGCACGACCAGCAGCGCGTCCTGGACACGCCGCCGCCGCTCGTGCCGGGCGGCCGCCTGTGGAGCAACCTCCAGGCGGCCTGGGAGCAGGCGAACCTGGGCAAGGCGATCGTCAACAGCATCGTGGTGTCCGGCTGCATCACGCTCGCCACGCTGTTCTTCTGCACCCTGGCCGGATACGCCTTCGCCAAGATGCGGTTCCGCGGGCGCGGCGCCCTGATGACGGCCGTCATCGCCACGCTCACCATTCCGCCGCAGCTCAGCGTCGTCCCGCTGTTCATGATGATGTCGGACATCGGCTGGGGCGGAAAGCTGGAGTCGGTGATCTTCCCGACCCTCGTCGGCGCCTTCGGTGTCTTCTTCATGCGCCAGTACCTCATCGAGGCACTGCCCTACGAACTGATCGAAGCCGCCAAGGTGGACGGCGCGAACAACCTCCGGATCGTCTGGAGCGTGGTCCTGCCGGTGGCACGCCCCGCGATGATGGTGCTGGGCATGCTCACCTTCGTCCAGGCGTGGAACGACTTCTTCTGGCCCTTCCTCGCGTTGAACCAGCAGAACCCCACGATCCAGGTGGCCCTCGGCCAGCTCAGCGCCTCCTACACCCCGGACCAGAGCATCGTCATGGCCGGCGCCCTGATCAGCACCCTGCCGCTGCTCCTGGTGTTCGTGATCTTCGGCAAGCAGATCGTCGGAGGCATCATGGCGGGCGCCGTGAAGGGCTGACACCGACCGCACCGGGCCGGAGGCCGCGGCAGCCCAGGTGCCGCCGCGTCCACCGTGCCCCGCGGCCCGCCCCGAGGGCGGGCCGCACCCGGCGGGCGCCCACGCCCACTTCCCCGCCGCACTTCCCGCGAGCCGGACCCCGCTGTCCAGGCCGTTCACCCGATACTTTGGGAGCGTTCTCACGATGACCGCCGTACGACCCGAGGCGAGCCCCCGGCCGGCCTCGGCCTCTTCCTTCCCGCAGGGCTTCATCTGGGGAGCCGCCACCGCCTCGTACCAGGTCGAGGGAGCCGCAGCCGAGGACGGCCGGACCCCCTCCATCTGGGACACCTTCAGCCACACCCGCGGAAAGGTCAGAAACGGCGACACGGGGGACATCGCCGCCGACCACTACCACCGCTACCGCGACGACGTCGCGCTCATGAAGGACCTCGGACTCCAGGCGTACCGCTTCTCCGTCTCCTGGTCCCGCGTGCAGCCCACCGGCCGCGGGCCCGCGGTCGAGCGCGGCCTGGACTTCTACCGCCGGCTCACCGACGAGCTGCTGGAGGCCGGCATCACCCCGGTCGCCACCCTGTACCACTGGGACCTGCCCCAGGAACTGGAGGACGCGGGCGGCTGGCCGCACCGCGACACCGCCCACCGCTTCGCCGAGTACGCCGACATCATGGCCCGCGCCCTCGGCGACCGGGTCGGCGTCTGGACCACCCTCAACGAGCCGTGGTGCTCGGCGTTCCTCGGTTACGGCTCCGGCGTGCACGCGCCGGGCCGCACCGACGCGGCCGCCACCCTGCGCGCCGCCCACCACCTCAACCTGGGCCACGGCCTGGCGATCGGCGCCCTGCGGGCCGCGCTGCCGGTGTCCGCGCAGACCTCCATCACGCTCAACCTGCACCAGGTGCGCCCGCTCACCGACAGCGCGGGCGACGTCGAGGCCGCGCGCCGGATCGACGCCGTCGGGAACCGGGTCTTCACTGGCCCGATCCTGGACGGCGCCTACCCCGAGGACCTGCGCCAGGACACCCGGCACCTGGTCGACTGGGACGCCCTGGTGCACGACGGCGACCTGGCGGAGATCTCCCGCCCGATCGACGTGCTCGGCGTCAACTACTACTCCCCGACGGTCGTCTCGCTGCCCGCCGACGGCGCCGGCACCACGAAGAACGACGGGCACGGCGCCAGCGACCACTCGCCGTGGAGCGGCTCCGAGCACATCGCCTTCCACCTCGCCAACGACAACCTCACGGCGATGAACTGGGCCATCGACCCCAGCGGACTGCGCACCCTGCTGACCGACCTGGCGGCCTCGCACCCCGAACTCCCCCTGATGGTCACGGAGAACGGCGCCGCCTTCGACGACTACGTCTCGCCCGAGGGCGTGGTCAACGACCCGCAGCGGATCAGCTACCTCCACGCCCACCTGGACGCGGTGCGCGAGGCCATCGCCCAGGGCGCGGACGTGCGCGGCTACTTCCTGTGGTCCCTGCTGGACAACTTCGAGTGGTCCTACGGGTACTCCAAGCGCTTCGGCACGATCTACGTCGACTACGCGACCCAGCGCCGCATCCCGAAGGCGAGCGCGCACTGGTACGCGAACGTGATCCGGGAGAACGCGCTCCCCGCCGGCGAGGAGTAAGCGCCGACCTGTCGCGGGTCCGAAGGGCGCCGGGGGTGCCGCCGTGTGGGGCGGCGGCACCCTCGGCGCCCGTTCCGTTGCCCGCTCGCACCGCAGGACGTACAATTTTTTGTACCTATAGGAGGCCGACTGTGAAGACCATGTCGTACTCGGAATCGCGGGCGAAGTACGCGGAAGTGCTCAACGCGGTGACCGACGACCGCGAAGAGATAGTGATCACGCGCGCCGGGCACGAGCCGGTTGTCATCGTCTCCCTCGAGGACTACGAGTCCTTGAAGGAGATGGCGTATCTCCTGCGCAGCCCCGCGAACGCACGCCGCCTCCTGGCTTCCATCGAGGAGTTGGAGAACGGCGGCGGCACGGTGCGGGAGCTGACGGACCCGGAGTGAAGATCACCTTCTCCTCCCGTGCCTGGGAGGACTACCTCTGGTGGCAGGTCCAGGACCGCAGGATTCTGAAGCGGATCAACACGCTCATCGCAGATGTGGCACGCAACGGCAATGAGGGAATCGGCAAACCCGAACCCCTCAAGCACGGCTTCCCTGGCTATTGGTCGCGCCGCATCAATGACGAGCACCGACTGATCTACAAAGTCACGGACGACTCGATTCTGGTCGCGCAGTGCCGATACCACTACGAGAGCTGACGACTGCGTTTCCGGGAGACGGATACTGATGTCCGCCATGGTGGGATTCAGCGACGGAAGCGACTGGTCGGTCGGCCGGCGCGGCTGGAACAGCCTGCTGGACCGGACCCGAGAGCAGCTTCGCGCGCAGGGGCTCGACAGCCTGCAGTGGGAAATCTTCGACTACGGCGTGGATTTCGAGGCGCACCCGGAGCACATTCGCCGTCCCCTGGCGCGGGCACTCCTCGCCGCGGCTCGCGGGCTGCAGATCGAGCTCGGTGCCCAGGAGGGCTGGGACGCCGGCAACGGCCCTACTTCGGCAGCCTGGTGGAACTGCTCGAGCACGAATCCGCCTGACGGCACCGTACATGGGACGGCGGAGCCCCCCGCGAGGTTCTCGCGGGGGGCTCCGGGCCAGGTATGACCCCGCGGGCTAGCACTCGATGACGTTCACCGCGAGACCGCCCCGCGCGGTCTCCTTGTACTTGACCTTCATGTCCGCCCCGGTCTCCTTCATGGTCTTGATGACCTTGTCGAGGGAGACGTGGTGCCGCCCGTCGCCGCGCATCGCCATCCGCGCGGCCGTGACGGCCTTGACCGCGGCCATGCCGTTGCGCTCGATGCAGGGGATCTGGACGAGGCCGCCGACGGGGTCGCAGGTGAGGCCGAGGTTGTGCTCCATGCCGATCTCCGCGGCGTTCTCGACCTTCTCCGGGCCGCCGCCGAGGACCTCGGCGAGCCCGCCCGCGGCCATCGAGCAGGCTGAGCCGACCTCGCCCTGGCAGCCGACCTCGGCGCCGGAGATCGAGGCGTTCTCCTTGAACAGCATGCCGATCGCGCCCGCCGCGAGGAGGAAGCGGACGACGCCGTCCTCCTTCTCCGCCTCCGTCGACGCCTGGGCCACGAAGTTCACGTAGTAGTGGAGGACGGCCGGGATGATGCCGGCGGCGCCGTTGGTGGGCGCGGTGACGACGCGGCCGCCCGCCGCGTTCTCCTCGTTGACGGCCATGGCGTACAGCGTCACCCACTCCATCGCGTGGGCGGCCGTGTTGCCCTCCGCGCGCAGCTGCCGGGCGGTGGCCGAGGCGCGGCGGCGGACCTTGAGGCCGCCGGGGAGGATGCCCTCGCGGGTCATGCCCGCGGCGACGCACTCCTTCATGACGCCCCAGATCTCCAGCAGCCCGGCCCGGATCTCCGCCTCGGAGCGCCAGGCCTTCTCGTTCTCCAGCATCAGGCCGGAGATGGACAGACCGGTCTCCTGGGTGAGGCGCAGCAGCTCGTCGCCGGTGCGGAAGGGGTACTTCAGCACGGTGTCGTCGAGCTTGATGCGGTCCTCGCCCACCGCGTCCTCGTCGACGACGAAGCCGCCGCCCACCGAGTAGTAGGTCTTCTCCAGCACGGGCGCACCGGACTCGTCGTAGGCGAAGAGCGTCATGCCGTTGGCGTGGTACGGCAGGGAGCGGCGCCGGTGCAGGACGAGGTCGTTGTCGGCGGAGAAGGGGATGTCGTGGGCGCCGAGCAGGTTGATGCGGCCGCTGCTGCGGATGAGCTCGACACGCTCGTCGGCGGTCTCCACGTCGACGGTGCGGGGGGACTCGCCCTCGAGGCCGAGCAGGACCGCCTTGGGGGTGCCGTGGCCGTGCCCGGTGGCGCCGAGGGACCCGAAGAGCTCGGCGCGCACGGAGGCGACACCGACGAGCAGTCCGTCGTTCTTCAGGCGCTGGGCGAACATCCGGGCGGCCCGCATCGGGCCCACGGTGTGCGAGCTGGAGGGGCCTATGCCGATCGAGAAGAGGTCGAAGACGGAGATGGCCACGGTGAAGGACTCCTCGGGTTCACGGACCCCGTTGTCCGTGGGTGGCCGGCGGGATCGCCGCCGGGTGGTGCGGATGGCGTGCACGGGTGTGGCGCGCAAGGTCCAGTGTGCGGGACCGCCCGCCCGGGCGGTCCCGCACACGGGGTGACGGCCGTTACTTCAGGCCGGGGTACAGCGGGTGCTTCCCGGCGAGCGCGGCGACCCGGGCGCCGAGCGCCTTGGCGGTCTCCGCGTCGAATCCGGGCTTGAGGGCCTCGGCGATGACGTCGGCGACCTCGCGGAAGTCGTCGGTGCCGAAGCCGCGGGTGGCCAGCGCGGGCGTGCCGATGCGCAGACCGGAGGTGACCATCGGCGGGCGCGGGTCGTTCGGGACGGCGTTGCGGTTGACCGTGATGCCGATCTCGTGGAGCCGGTCCTCGGCCTGCTGCCCGTCCAGCTCGCTGTCGCGCAGGTCGACCAGGACCAGGTGCACGTCCGTGCCGCCGGACAGGACCGAGACGCCGGCCTCGGCGAGGTCGGACCGCGTCAGCCGCTCGGCGAGGAGCTTCGCGCCCTCCAGGGTGCGGACCTGGCGGTCCTTGAAGTCCTCGCTCGCCGCGACCTTGAAGGCCACCGCCTTCGCCGCGATGACGTGCTCCAGCGGGCCGCCCTGCTGGCCCGGGAAGACCGCCGAGTTGATCTTCTTGGCGAGTTCGGCCGTGCTCAGGATGACGCCGCCGCGCGGGCCGCCCAGGGTCTTGTGCGTGGTCGTGGTGACGACGTGCGCGTGCGGTACGGGGGAGGGGTGGAGCCCCGCCGCGACCAGGCCGGCGAAGTGCGCCATGTCGACCATGAGGTAGGCGCCGACCTCGTCGGCGATCCGCCGGAAGGCCGCGAAGTCCAGCTGGCGCGGGTACGCGGACCAGCCGGCGATGATCAGCTTCGGCCGGGACTCCTTGGCCAGCCGCTCGACCTCGGCCATGTCGACCTGGCCGGTCTCGGCGTCCACGTGGTAGGCGACCACGTTGTAGAGCTTGCCGGAGAAGTTGATCTTCATGCCGTGGGTCAGGTGCCCGCCGTGGGCGAGGTTCAGGCCCAGGATCGTGTCGCCGGGGTTCAGCAGCGCGAACATCGCGGCCGCGTTGGCCTGCGCGCCCGAGTGCGGCTGGACGTTGGCGTGCTCGGCGCCGAACAGCGCCTTGACCCGGTCGATGGCGAGCTGCTCGACGACGTCGACGTGCTCGCAGCCGCCGTAGTAGCGGCGGCCGGGGTAGCCCTCGGCGTACTTGTTGGTGAGCACCGAGCCCTGGGCCTGGAGCACCGCGACCGGAGCGAAGTTCTCCGAGGCGATCATCTCCAGGGTGGACTGCTGGCGGTGCAGTTCGGCGTCGACGGCGGCGGCGACGTCGGGGTCGAGCTCGTGCAGGGAGCTGTTGAGAAGCGACATCTGGGGGGTCATCCGTCCGGAGGTCGGGGTGGGCAGGTCGGGGCGGCGGGGCGCCGCGGCGGCGTCAGCTGCCGGTGAAGGCGGTGTACTCGTCCGCCGAGAGCAGGTCGGCGGGCTCCTCGGACACCTTCACCTTGAACAGCCAGCCGCCCTCGAAGGAGGCCGAGTTCACCAGGGAGGGGTCGTTGACGACGTCCTCGTTGACCTCGGTGACCTCACCGGAGACGGGGGAGTACAGGTCGCTGACCGACTTGGTGGACTCCAGCTCGCCGCAGGTCTCGCCCGCGGACACCGAGTCGCCGACCGCCGGGAGCTGGACGTAGACGACGTCGCCGAGGGCGTTCGCCGCGTGCTCGGTGATGCCCACCGAGGACACGCCGTCCGCGTCCGCGGCCGACAGCCACTCGTGCTCCTTGCTGTAACGCAGCTGCTGGGGGTTGCTCATGACGTGATTCTCCTGGATGACGGGATGTGCTGGTGAACGGCTGTCTTGACAGGTGGGACGGCTGTGCCCGGGGTACGGACGGGGCCTCAGCGCTGCCGCTTGTAGAACGGCAGGGCCACCACCTCGTACGGCTCATGCGTACCGCGGATGTCCACGCCCACACCGGAGGTGCCCGGCGCGGCGTGCGCGGCGTCCACGTAGGCCATGGCGATCGGCTTGCCCAGGGTCGGGGACGGGGCGCCCGAGGTGACCTCGCCGATCACGGCACCGCCGGCCACCACCGGGTAGCCCGCGCGCGGGACCCGGCGGCCCTCGGCGACCAGGCCCACCAGCGTGCGCGGCGGTTCGGCCGCGGCGCGCTCCGCGGCGGCGGCCAGCGCCTGCCGGCCCACGAAGTCACCGGGCTTGTCGAACTTCACGACCCGGCCGAGGCCGGCGTCGAACGGCGTGAGGGCGGTGGTCAGTTCGTTCCCGTACAGCGGCATGCCCGCCTCCAGGCGCAGCGTGTCCCGGCAGGACAGGCCGCACGGCACCAGGCCGGCGTCCGCCCCCGCGTCGGTGAGCGCCTGCCACAGCTTCTCGGCGTCGGCCGGGTCGACGAACAGCTCGAAGCCGTCCTCGCCGGTGTACCCCGTCCGGGCGATCAGCGCCGGGACGCCGGCGACCGTGCCGGGCAGTCCGGCGTAGTACTTCAGCCCGTCGAGGTCCGCGTCGGTCAGCGACTTCAGGATGCCGGGGGACTGCGGCCCCTGGACGGCGATCAGCGCGTACGCGTCGCGGTCGTCGCGCACGGCCGCGTCGAAGCCGGCCGCCCGCTCGGTCACGGCGTCCAGGACCACCTGCGCGTTGGAGGCGTTGGCGACGACCATGTACTCCTGGTCGCCGAGGCGGTAGACGATCAGGTCGTCCAGGATGCCGCCGTCGGGGGCGCAGATCATCGTGTAGCGCGCGCGGCCGACCGCCAGCGCGGAGATGTGGCCGACCAGCGCGAAGTCCAGCGCCTCGCCCGCGGCGGGGCCGGTGACCGTGATCTCGCCCATGTGGGAGAGGTCGAACAGACCGGCCCTGGTCCGTACGGCGGTGTGCTCGTCGCGCTCGCTGGCGTACCGCAGCGGCATGTCCCAGCCCGCGAAGTCGGTCATGGTGGCACCGAGGGACCGGTGCAGGGCGTCCAGCGCGGTACGGCGGGGTTCACTCATCGGGCGGGCTCCCAAGGACATGGAAAACAGGTCGGACGATGACAGGAAGGGGGCTTGCCCTCCCCATCTGTCATCGGAACCTGAGAGGTTCACCTGGACCCTCCGCGCGGAGGAGCCCCGGTTTGCACCTTGGGTGGGGCGGCCGCCCCCGACCGGGAGGGCTCGCCCGCTTTTCAGATGTGCCTCGGACGCGCGGTATCTGTGCCTGAGAGATTCAAGGGAGGACTTGCTCCTTCGGCGCCCCGCCCGCCACGGCGGGAGCGGGGAACTCTCCCGCGCGGCCTCGAACGGCCGATATGTGATTGAGGCCGCCATCATTGCACGGCCGCTCCGCCTTGTCGCGGTCGTGTCCCCGATGTCCCGGTCGGGTCCCGATCGTGTCGTCACCGCGTCGCTTCCCTGGGTAGGTGCATACCGAGGATTTACCATTTCTTGAAAGTCTCACCGGGAGGGCGACTGTGCGGTGGCAGAGTGCGTACGCGACGGCCGGGGCACCGGCCGCTTCCCCTCCGGCGGCCCTGCGGCCGGCGGTCCCTCCCCGCGGCGCGGTCCGCGCCGCACGCTCGGTGCGCCCGCGCAGGCTGGTCGACCTGCGCGCGGGGCGCACCCGGGTGCGGCGGCTGCGCTACCCCGCCGGCGACGTGCTGATCGTCTCGGGGCTCCCCGGCGGCGGCAAGAGCACGCTGATGCGCCGCGTGTCCGGTGACACCGTGCTGATCGACTCCCAGGACGTCCGTGAACGCTGGCAGGCCCGCATGCCGCGGCTGCTGCCGTACGCCGTCTACCGCCCCCTGGTGCGGCTGGCGCACTACCTGGGGCTGTGGCGGGCGCTGCGCTCCGGGGCCGGTGTCGCCCTGCACGACTGCGGCACCCTGCCGTGGGTGCGCGCCTGGGTCGGACGGGAGGCCCGGCGCCGCGGCCGGGGGATGCACCTGGTGCTGCTCGACGTGCCCGTGGAGGCCGCCCGTGACGGGCAGCGGGAGCGGGGGCGGGGGGTGTCGGCGTACGCCATGGCCCGGCACCAGCGGGCCTCGCGGCTGCTGCTGCGCGCGGCCGAGGAGGGCCGGCTGCCGGCCGCGTGCACCTCGGCGGTGCTGCTGGACCGCGAAGCGGCCCGGCAGCTCGAGGCCATCGACTTCGACGGCTGAGCGGCCGGGCCGCCACGGTACTGCGGTGACCGGGCGCCACCTGCCTTGCCGGCGGACTACTGGACCGGCGCGGCGGCCTCGGGCGCCACGGGCACGCCCGGGGCCTGCGGGTCCTGCGCCGACTCGTCCTCCAGCGGCAGCGGGACGGGAAGGGGAAGCGGAAGGAGGCCGGTCAGCAGCTTCGGCACGGACAGCAGCAGCGCCTGCAGGTCGGCGACGACGGTGGCCACACCGGCGGTCACCGCCGCGAGGTTCTTGTCCACGACGGCCTTCACCAGCGTGGCGACGTCGTCCACCAGCTTCTTGAGCTGGGCCTGGATGTCGGACACGGCGTCGGCCGCGCGCTCGCTGCCGTCGGCGGGGTCGGCCGGAAGCTGTGCGGCCGGGTCGGCGGGGACGGAGGAGTCCTCGGCCGACGGGTCCGCCGAGGCGACCGCCTGGTCGACGACCGTGGACAGCTGCCGGGTCGCCTCCTCCAGGCCCTGGCGGAGCTCGTCGAGCTTCGCGGAGTCGGGACCCTGGGCCTGGGCCTCCTGCGTGAGCTTCGCGCCGATCGACAGCGTGTCACCCAGCTTGGCGATGAGGTCGGCACGGCCGGAATCCGCCGCGTCGGCGGCAGGCGCCAGGTGAACGGCCGTGATCCGGACCGGGGCGTGGGCACTCGCGACACCGCCGGTGAGGCCCATCGTCAGCGAGCCGCAGACGGCGGCGGCTATGAGGGCGGAGGTGGTCCTGGTGATGCGCATATTGAGGAATCTCCCAAGTGAGGGTTTTGTCCTTGCCTGCCCCACCTTGTGAGAAGTCGTGACCCCTCGCAACCGGACGGTCGCCCGGTGTGACGGTTCCGGGCCCGGAGGGGTCCGCGGCGCCCGCCTGCGGATAGGGTTTTGGCAGAGGGCACCACGACCGGTTATTGCGAGGCGAGACGCAGTGAACATCCCTGGGCAGCGGATACCCGACGGATTCGCCCCGGCGTTCGCCGGCGAGCAGGCCGCCGGTACCTGGCCCGCCAATGAACTCGAGGAAGTCCTCTCCGCCGCCCTCGGCGATCCCGGTGCGACCGCCCGGGTCCTGGAGGTGCTCGGCCGCTCGGAGTTGTGGATCCCGCTGCCGGCCGGCGGCAGCCAGGCCAGCGCCGATCTGGACCTGCCCACCATCGAACTCGGCGGCGGCGCCTTCGTCCCGGTGTTCAGTTCCGAGCAGCAGTTCCTGCACGCCGCGCGGGGCATGGACTTCGCCGTCGCCCCGGCCCGCGAGTTCGCGCGCGGACTGCCGCCGCAGGTCGGCATCGCGGTCAACCCCGGTGGCGCGGTGGGGATTCCGCTGCCGCCCCCCGCCGTCATGGAACTGTGCCGCACGGCCCGCGAGCCCGGCACGCCGACCGGCGCCCGGGTGCGGCTGTGGGAGCCCTCGCCGGACGAGGAGCCGGTGGAGTTCCTGGCCGCCGCCGCGGGCGAGTTCGCCGTCACCCCGGTCGTGCTCAGCGCGCGCCGCGCCCTGGCCAGCGTCGAGGGGGACCCGGCCGTGCTCTTCATCGGCGTCGAACTCGACCGCTGGCAGGAGGAGGACCGGGCCGCGGCGATGACCGCGCTCGGCACGGCGCTCGGCGCCGTCCCGGTGCCGTGGCCGGTCAATCTCGTACTGCTCGACGTCGCACAGGACCCCGTGGGGGACTGGATGGTCGAACGCGTGCGACCCTTCTTTGTCGGTGCCGGCGCATAACCTGGGTCCGGCAGGCGAAGCAGCAGACGACGCAGAGGCGGAAGGGCGGGTCACGTGAGCGCGGGCGCGGGAGGGGACGGCGGGCTGGAGCAGGCGCTGCGGCAGGTGACGCCCGGTGGGTTCGACGCGTACGAGACGCTGCTGCGCGCGCTCGCCGACGGCGAGGTGTGGATGCTGCTGTGGCAGGGCACCCCGGGCGGCACGGACGCGCAGTACGGCAACATGGAGGTGGGCGGCCTCGGTTACGCCCCCTGTGTGACGTCCTCGCGCGAACTGGCCGCCAGCGGCTGGACCCGGGCCCACGAGGTGGTGTCCGGACGGGAGGTCGCCGCCTCCCTCTTCCCGGACCGCTGGGGCCTGTGGCTCAACCCGCACGCGCCCGGCGGCGGGGTCGGCGTCCCCTGGCTCGACCTGCGCCGGATCGGTCTCGGGCTGGACCAGGCCCCCGCCGGACCGCTGCGGATCGCCGAACCCGCGCTCCAGATCCCGCAGTACTACGCCCTGTTGTCGCAGCAGGCCCACCGCACCCCCTCGGTGCGCTCCCTGCGGCGCGCCTGGGTCCAGCCGGTCCTGGGCGAGCCGTATCTCGCGATCGGCGTCGACCTCTACGACGCGGGCCCCCAGTCCGCGGAGACGGTGCGCCAGATGATGCAGTCCGCCCTTCCCGCGGTGCCCCAGGGGCTGCCCGTCGCCGCGGTGGCCCTCGCCGACGAGTACGACCCCGTGGGCATGTGGATGCGGTCCGCCGCACAGCCCTTCTACGACCGTGACGCGCACGCGGGCGGCGGGGGCGCCGGCGCCGTCCACGGGGGCTGGGCGCCGCAGCGCTACTGAGGGCCCAGGAGGCGGCCGAGGGGTCTGCCCCGGCCGCCCCCGGGATCCGTCCTCCCGGGTCCGTCAGAGCACCGCGGGGATCAGTCCGAGCGGAGGGCTGCCCAGCTCCAGCAGGGACGTGTGGAACCGCTGGAGCGTGAAGTCCTGCCCCCACTCCTGCCGGGCCCGCTCCCGCAGCCGCATGATCTCCAACTTGCCCCAGGTGTACCGCCCGTAGGCCGCGTCGAAGGTGCCCCTGCGGGCCTCGGAGGCCGCGCCCGCGCGTGCCAGGTGGGCGTCGCGCATGAACCGCGCGGTGGCCTCCTCCGGCGTCATCGCCCCCGTGTGCAGCCCGATGGCGCAGGCGAGCCGGGTGACGCGGACGAGCGCCTCCAGGGCGACGCCGATCGCGAAGCGCGGGTCGCGGGAGCGGAAGCCCTCCTCCAGGCAGACCTCCTCCACGTAGTGGGCCCAGCCCTCGCAGAAGGAGAGCGAGTGCAGCACCCGCCGGACCTGGGTGGGTGCGTGCCGCAGTGCCCGGCCGTGGGCGAAGTGCCCCGGTGCGACCTCGTGCACGGTGATCGCGGGCAGGCTGGTGCGGCTGAAGACCGACAGCCACTCCTCGCGCTCCTCCTCCGGCCACTCCGGCTCCGGCGGGGTGACGTGGTACCAGGAGGCGCTGTCGGCCTCCTCGGGGGCCGCCCAGGTCATCATCGCCATCGACCAGCGCCGCGACGGCGGCGCGGGACCCACCAGGCAGTCCCCGTCGAGCCACGGCACGAGCCGCCGGCGCCGGGTGAACTCGATGACCTCCTCGGTGAGCCGGGCGGCCTCGGGGATCACCCCCTCCGCGCCGGGGTGGTCGGCGAGCAGCCGCGGGATCAGCTCGTCGACGGTGTGCCCGGGGTCGAGCCGCCGGCAGGACTCGGTCAGCAGCTCGGTGAGCCGGTCGCGTTCCCGTTCGGCCTCCTCGGCGAGCGCGGACAGGTCGACCGGCAGGCCTTCCTGACTGCCCATCAGCAGAGCGAGGGCGTCGCCGCCGAGCCGCGGGTCGGGGTCGCCGGTCTCGGCGGCGCGGGCGATGTGGTCCACCAGCCGGCGGTGCGCGGCGAGCGCGGGACCGGCCTCGGGCTCCTCGTCCGGGTCCAGCCCGGCGGCCAGCCCGCGAACCGCCCCCAGGAGTGCCCCGGCGACGGGCGCACTCACCCGGTCGAGGGACGCGACGGCCGCGTCCACGGCGTCCGGCCACTGCGCCAGGTGCCGTCTGCGGGCCTCGGCGAGCTCCTCACGCGGGGCGTACTCCCGGTCGTAGGGGGTCAGTTCGAGGTTCGACAGATGCGGATAGGGGTCGCGCCGGTGCAGCTCCAGCTCGCCGTACTGGACCCTGAGGGTGTCCTCGAAGACCGAAAGGTGCCGTTCGTCGTGCGGGTCCTCCAGGGCCGCCTCGCGGCGCCGCGAGGCGGCCAGTGCTGACAGGCCGCGGCGCACGCCGTCCGGGGACAGATCCTGCACCTGACCGTCGTACTCGTGCAGTCCCGCCATCTCCCTGACGACGGGAACCATGAGGTCGCACACCGCGCGCAGCCGATCATTCATGGCCCCGAAGGTAGCGAGTCGAGAGCACTCCCGGCGATCTGTCAACGCGCGTAACACTGCGGTAATAACAGGCGAAGGGTCACCACATCACGGTTGCGCATACATTCACCGCCAGGTCTGGTGTGTGATCGCGACCAGCATCCAGACTCACCCGCCAGGGGGTTCCACAACCCCCGCATTCACTTTGTCACAGCACCTCGGCATCACCAGCACCAACGATGAGTAAAGCCGCTACAGCGGCGGGCGCGCGCCGGTAACCCGCCGGCGAGAGGGGTCAGTTTCACCATGACCGCACCGATAGAGACCACCGCTTCACAGACCGAGGCACCGCCGGAGGCTGTGCTGAGCGGGGCCACCCGGAGTCAGATCGAGGGACGTTCCCTCGGCCAGATCGCCTGGATGCGCTTCAAGCGTGACAAGGTGGCCGTGGCCGGCGGCATCGTTGTGATCCTCCTGGTGCTGCTGGCGGTCCTTGCCAAGCCCATCGAGATGGTCTTCCATCTCGACCCCAACGCGTTCCACCAGGACCTGGTCGATGCCGAACTGCTGTCCCCCAAGGGCGGCTGGGGCGGTATGAGCTGGTCCCACCCGCTGGGTGTGGACCCGCAGTTCGGCCGCGACATCCTGGCCCGCATCATCGAGGGCTCCTGGATCTCGCTCCTGGTCGCCACCGGGGCGACGATCCTCTCCAACGTGATCGGCACCGTGCTCGGCATCGTCGCCGGCTACTACGGCGGCTGGGTCGACAGCCTGATCAGCCGGATGATGGACATCTTCCTGGCGTTCCCGCTCCTGCTCTTCGCGATCTCCATCTCGGCCTCGCTGCAGGACGGCGCCTTCGGCCTGAACGGGCTGCCGCTGCGGATCTGCGTACTGATCTTCGTCATCGGCTTCTTCAACTGGCCGTACATGGGACGTATCGTCCGCGGCCAGACCCTGAGCCTGCGGGAGCGCGAGTTCGTGGACGCGTCCCGCAGCCTCGGCGCCCGTGGGCCGTTCATCCTCTTCCGGGAACTGCTGCCCAACCTGGTGGCGCCGATCCTCGTCTACTCGACGCTGCTGATCCCGACCAACATCCTCTTCGAGGCGGCGCTCAGCTTCCTCGGGGTCGGCATCGCCCCGCCGCAGGCTTCCTGGGGCAACATGCTGACCAGTGCCGTCGACGTGTTCCAGGCGGACCCGCAGTACATGTTCGTGCCGGGCCTGGCCATCTTCATCACCGTCTTGGCGTTCAACCTGCTGGGCGACGGGCTGCGTGACGCCCTCGACCCCCGCAGCAAGTGACTCGGCGCGCGGTCAACGTGCTCCGCAGTGCAGCAACATCACCGAATGAGGGGGCTTACCTCGGCATGAACAGCAGAAAAGCAACAGCCATAGTGGCGCTTGCCACGGCTATGGCCCTGGGCGCGTCCGCGTGCAGCAGCGGCACCAAGAGCGGCGGCTCCGGCGGCGGCGGCAGCAAGGCGAGCGCCGCCAAGGACGCGGCCCTGACCTCGATCGTCAACAAGTCGGACAAGAAGGGGGGTACGGTCACGATGGAGGACTCCGACGTGCCGGACTCCCTGGACCCGGGCAACACGTACTACGGCTGGGTGCAGAACTTCTCCCGTCTGTACGCCCGCACTCTGCTGACGTTCAAGCCCGCCGCGGGCAAGGAGGGTCTGGAGCTCGTCCCGGACCTGGCGACCGGCCTCGGCAAGGCGTCCGCGGACGCCAAGACCTGGACCTACACCCTGCGTGACGGTGTCAAGTTCGAGGACGGCACCCCGGTCACGTCCAAGGACGTCAAGTACGCGATCGAGCGCAGCAACTTCGCGCCCGAGGTCATGGCCAACGGCCCGACGTACTTCAAGGCCTACCTCGACGGTGGCGACAAGTACCAGGGTCCGTACAAGGACAAGTCCCCCGAGGGCCTGAAGTCCATCGAGACCCCGGACGACAAGACCATCGTCTTCCACCTGAGCAAGCCCTTCGCGGACTTCGACTACCTCGCGACGTTCTCGCAGACGGCCCCCGTGCCGGCGGCGAAGGACACGGGCGCGACGTACGTCCAGCACATCGTGTCGACCGGCCCGTACAAGTTCTCCTCGTACACCGAGGGTTCGGGTGCCACGCTGGTACGCAACCCGCAGTGGGACAAGTCCACGGACCAGATCCGCACCGCGCTGCCGGACAAGTTCGTGCTGAAGCTGAAGGTCAACCCGCTCACCATCGACAACAACCTGCTGGCGGACAACAGCACGGTCGACGGTGCCGGCGCCGGTGTGCAGCCGCAGACCCAGCCGAAGATCCTCACCAGCCCGAAGAACCTGAAGAACAGCGACAACTCCATCGCCGGTGCGACCTCGTACATGGCGATGAACGTCAACGTCGCGCCGTTCAACAACGCCGACTGCCGCAAGGCCGTCCAGTGGGCGCTCGACAAGGCCTCGGTCCAGGCGGCCGCGGGTGGTGGCGTCAAGGGCGACATCGCCTCCACGCTGATCCCGCCGTCGGTCAACGGGTTCAACAAGTTCAACCTGTACGAGACCCCGGGCGACAAGGGTGACGCGGCCAAGGCCAAGGCGTCCCTGACCGCTTGCGGCAAGCCGGACGGCTTCAGCACCACGCTGACGGCGCGCACGGACCGTCCGTCCGAGGTCGCCATGGCCACCGCGATCCAGGCCTCGCTGAAGAAGGTCGGCATCGACGCCAAGATCCAGACCTTCCCGGCCGGCAAGTACTTCTCGAACTACGTCGGTGTGCCGAGCTACGTGCACGAGCACAAGATCGGCCTGATGATGATGGCCTGGGGTGCCGACTGGCCGACCGGCTACGGCTTCCTCGACCAGATCGTCGACGGCTCCGCGATCAAGCCCTCGGGTGGCAACAACCTGATGGAGCTGAACGACCCGGCCATCAACAAGGCCCTGTCCGACGCCATCGCGAACACCGACTCCGCGGCCCGCACCAAGGCCTGGGGCGACATCGACAAGATGGTCATGGAGAACGCCTCGGTCGTGCCGCTGCTGTGGCGCAAGAACCTCCTGTACCGTCCGCCGTCCGCCACCAACGTCACGGTGACTGAGGCGTACCTCGGTATGTACGACTACCTGCTGATCGGCTCGTCCAAGTAATCGGAAGGCAGGTGAAGGCATCGGTGTCCCGCCGGGCCGGGTGACCCCCCGGCCCGGCGGGCCCGACGCCGCACGGCTGTGGCTGCGTACATCATTCGACGCGTGTTCGCCGCGGTGATCCTGCTGCTGGTCGTCAGCGCAGTCACCTTCGCGATCTTCTTCCTGGTCCCCCGCCTCGGCGGGCAGACCACCACCCAGTTGGCGACCCAGTACGTGGGCAAGGACGCCAACCCCGCCTCCATCGCGGCGGTCAAGAAGAACCTCGGGTTCGACCTGCCGCTCTACCAGCAGTACTGGCACTTCCTGAAGGCCCTGGTCGTCGGCGCCGACTACAAGTTCGGCCCGGACGCCACCCACTGCGGCGCCCCCTGCTTCGGCTACTCCTTCAAGTCGCACGTCGAGGTCTGGCCGCAGCTGAAGGACCGGATCCCGGTCTCCTTCTCGCTGGCCATCGGCGCGGCGGTCATCTGGGTGATCAGCGGTGTGGCGGTGGGTGTGGTCTCCGCCCTCAAGCGGGGTTCCCTCTTCGACCGGCTCTCGATGGGTGTGGCCCTCGCCGGCGTCTCCCTCCCCATCTTCTTCACCGGCATCCTGGTGCTCGGCGTGTTCCAGTTCCAGATCCCGATCTGGTCGGAGGGCATCAACTACGTCCCGTTCACCGAGAATCCGGCGGACTGGGCATGGAACCTGCTGCTCCCCTGGTGCACCCTCGCGTTCCTCTACTCGGCGCTGTACGCCCGGCTCACCCGGGCAGGCATGCTGGAGACGATGGGCGAGGACTACATCCGCACCGCGCGGGCCAAGGGCCTGCGGGAGCGCAAGGTCGTCGTCAAGCACGGCCTGCGGGCCGCGCTCACCCCGATCGTCACCATCTTCGGCATGGACTTCGGTCTGCTCATCGGCAGCGCGGTCATCACGGAGAACGTGTTCTCGTTCAAGGGGATCGGCGCCTACGCCGTCTCCGGCGTCCAGGACAACGACCTGCCGATCGTGCTGGGTGTGACCCTGGTCGCCGCCTTCTTCATCGTCGTCTGCAATCTCCTGGTGGACCTTGTGTACGCCGCCATCGACCCCAGGGTGAGGTTCTCGTGAGCACCGCCGACAGCACCTCGAACGGCTCCTCCGGGGCCACGGAGGCCTCCTCGGAGGCTTCCGGGGAGGCCACGTCCGCGAAGGAAGGTTCCGGCACGGAGCCCGCCGTGGACCTCGTGGACACCGCGTCCCCCGAGGACGTCACGGCGGACGCCGCCGGCGAGGAGGCCGCCGCCCCGGCGGCCGCCGAGGTCCCGGCGCAGCAGCCCCGGGCCTCCCTGGCGGTCGGCGAGCCCGGGCCCGCCGTACCCCCGGACGCCGGGGACGCGTTCCTCTCGGTGCGCGACCTGAGGATCCACTTCAACACCGACGACGGCCTCGTCAAGTCGGTGGACGGGCTGAGCTTCGACCTCCGCCGCGGCCGCACGCTCGGCATCGTCGGCGAGTCGGGTTCCGGCAAGTCGGTCACCTCGCTCGGCATCATGGGCCTGCACCGCACGGCCAAGGCCACGATCTCCGGTGAGGTCTGGCTGGACGGCGAGGAGCTCATCGGCGCCGACCAGGACCACGTCAGGCGGCTGCGCGGCAGCAAGATGGCGATGATCTTCCAGGACCCGCTGTCCGCGATGCACCCCTATTACAGCGTCGGCGCGCAGATCGTCGAGGCGTACCGGGTGCACCACTCGGTGACCAAGAAGGCGGCCCGCGCCCGGGCCGTGGAGATGCTGGACCGGGTCGGCATCCCCGAGCCCGCCAAGCGCTTCGCGGACTACCCGCACCAGTTCTCCGGCGGTATGCGTCAGCGCGCGATGATCGCGATGGCGCTCTCCAACAACCCCGAGCTGCTGATCGCCGACGAGCCGACCACCGCGCTCGACGTCACCGTGCAGGCGCAGATCCTGGACCTCATCCGGGACCTGCAGAAGGAGTTCGGCTCCGCGGTCATCATGATCACCCACGACCTCGGTGTCGTGGCGGAGCTCGCCGACGACCTGCTGGTGATGTACGGCGGCCGGTGCGTGGAGCGCGGCAGCGCCGAGAAGGTGTTCTACGAGCCGCAGCACCCCTACACCTGGGGCCTGCTCGGCTCGATGCCGCGCATCGACCGCGAGCGCACGGACCGGCTGATCCCGGTCAAGGGATCGCCGCCCAGCCTCATCAACGTGCCCTCCGGGTGCGCCTTCCACCCGCGGTGCCCGTACGCGGGACTCACCGACGGCGCCAGCAGCACGGTCGTTCCGGAGCTGCGCGACGTCGGCGCCGGGCACCTCGCGGCGTGCCACCTGAGCACGGCGGACCGGGAGCGCATCTGGACCGAAGAGATTGCGCCGAAGCTGTGAAAGGCCAGGAGATGACGATCCCCCAGCAGTCGACCGCCGAAGGGTCGGACGCCCTGCTCAAGGTGAGCGGCCTGGTCAAGCACTTCCCGATCACCAAGGGCCTGCTGCGGCGCCAGGTCGGCGCGGTCAAGGCCGTCGACGGCATCGACTTCCACGTCAACGCCGGCGAGACCCTGGGCGTGGTCGGCGAGTCCGGCTGCGGCAAGTCCACCATGGGCCGGCTGATCACCCGGCTGCTCGAACCGACCGGCGGGACCATCGAGTTCGACGGCCGGGACATCACGCACCTCGGCACGGGCAGCATGCGCCCGCTCCGCCGCGACGTGCAGATGATCTTCCAGGACCCGTACTCCTCCCTCAACCCGCGGCACACCGTCGGCACCATCGTCGGCGCGCCGTTCCGGTTGCAGAAGGTCCAGACGGAGAACGGGGTGAAGAAGGAGGTCCAGAACCTCCTGGAGCTGGTCGGCCTCAACCCCGAGCACTACAACCGCTACCCGCACGAGTTCTCCGGCGGCCAGCGGCAGCGCATCGGCATCGCCCGCGCGCTGGCGCTCAAGCCGAAGCTCGTGGTCGCGGACGAGCCGGTCTCCGCGCTGGACGTCTCCATCCAGGCCCAGGTGGTCAACCTCCTGGACGACCTCCAGTCCGAGCTCGGCCTGACGTATGTGATCATCGCGCACGACCTGTCGGTGATCCGGCACGTGTCGGACCGCATCGCGGTCATGTACCTCGGCAAGGTCGTCGAGGTCGCCGACCGCGAGGACCTCTACACCAAGCCGATGCACCCGTACACCAACGCCCTGCTCTCCGCGGTGCCGGTGCCGGACCCCAAGCGGCGTACCGAGCGGGAGCGCATCCTGCTCACCGGCGACGTCCCGTCGCCGATCGCACCGCCGCCGGGCTGCCGGTTCCACACCCGGTGCTGGAAGGCGACCGAGGTGTGCAAGACCACCGAGCCGCCGCTGGTCGCCCTGGCCACCGGCCACCAGGTGGCCTGCCACCACCCCGAGAACACCGGCGGGGAGTCCGGCGGGGCGACCGGCCCCGCACGGAAGGCGGCCACCGAGGCCTGACCGGCCCGACCGGCCCGACCGGCCGCACCGGCCGCACCGGCCGCACCGGGCCGCCCCTGCACAATGGGACCGGTGCACACCGAACTGTTCAGCCACTCCGTCCAGCACATACTCGACCTCGCCGGAATCTTCGTCTTCGCGATATCCGGCGCACTGCTCGCCGTACGCAAGAATTACGACGTGTTCGGCATGGCGGTGCTCGCCGAGGTCACCGCGCTGGGCGGAGGGCTGTTCAGGGACCTGATCATCGGGGCGGTCCCGCCGGCCGCGTTCACCGACCTCGGGTCCTTCCTGACCCCGCTGATCGCGACCGCGGTGGTCTTCTTCCTCCATCCGCAGGTGGAGCGGATCAACCCCACCATCAGCGTCTTCGACGCCGCCGGGCTCGGCCTGTTCTGTGTGACCGGCACCACCAAGGCCTACGCGTACGGGCTGAACCTCACCGCCTCCGCCACACTCGGGCTGGCCACCGCGGTCGGCGGCGGTGTGCTGCGCGACCTGCTGGGCAATGAGGTGCCGTCCCTGCTGCGCTGGGACCGCGACCTGTACGCCGTGCCGGCCATCGTCGGGGCCTCCGTCGTGGCCCTGCTCATCCACTTCGGGGCGCTGACCCCCGCCACCGGCGTGGTCGCCGTCGTGAGCGCCTTCGGTCTGCGGCTGCTGGCGATGCGCTTCCACTGGCGCGCCCCGCGCGCCTGGCACCGGCACAGCCGGGCCGAGGAGGACGCCGCCGTGTGAGACGTGCCACGGCGGCTGCCGGACGGTGCTTGTGCGGCCCGGGACCGGGCTCTGACGGGGCGCCGGGGCGGGTCCGGGAGGCCGCCGGACCCGTAGAATCACGCTCACCATGGCCTACTTCGACCACGCCGCCACGACACCGATGCTGCCGGAAGCCGTGGCGGCGATGACCGCGCAACTCGCCGTCACGGGCAACGCGTCCTCCCTGCACGCGGCCGGCCGAAGGGCCCGGCGCACGGTGGAGGAGTCCCGTGAAGCCCTGGCCGCCGCGCTCGGCGCCCGGCCCAGTGAGATCGTCTTCACCGGGGGCGGTACCGAGGCCGACAACCTCGCCGTCAAGGGCCTGTTCTGGGCCCGGCGCGAGGCCGATCCGCGGCGTACGCGCGTGCTGGCCAGCCCGGTCGAGCACCATGCCGTACTGGACGCCGTCGACTGGCTCGCCGAGCACGAGGGCGCGCGCGTGGAGTGGCTGCCCGTCGACGGACACGGGCGCGTGCACGCGGAGGCGCTGCGCGAGGCCATCGCCCGTGACCCGGACGATGTCGCCCTGGCCACCGTGATGTGGGCCAACAACGAGGTCGGCACCATCATGCCGATCAAGGAACTCAGCGCCGTGGCGCGGGAGTTCGACGTGCCCCTGCACTCCGACGCGGTGCAGGCGCTCGGCCAGGCCGAGGTGGACTTCGCGGCCTCGGGACTCGACGCGATGACCGTCACCGCCCACAAGGTCGGCGGCCCCTACGGGGTGGGGGCGCTGGTGCTGCGCCGCGAGGTCGGTCCCGTGCCGCTGCTGCACGGCGGCGGCCAGGAGCGCGGCGTGCGCTCCGGCACCCTGGACGTCCCCGCGGTCGCCTCCTTCGCCGTCGCCGGCGCCCTGGCGGCCGAGCACCGCCAGGAGTTCACCCGGGACGTGGGCGCCCTGCGCGACGACCTGGTCGACCGGGTCCGCGCCGCCGTCCCCGACGCGATCCTCAACGGCGATCCCGACCCGGAGGGCCGTCTCGCGTCCATCGCGCACTTCTCCTTCCCCGGGTGCGAGGGCGACTCCCTGCTCCTGCTGCTGGACGCCCAGGGGGTCGAGTGCTCCACGGGCTCCGCCTGCACCGCGGGTGTGCCGCAGCCCAGCCATGTCCTGCTGGCCATCGGCGCCGACCCCGACCTCGCCCGCGGCTCCCTGCGCTTCTCGCTGGGCCACACCTCCACCGCCGCCGACGTGGACGCCCTGGTGACCGCCATCACGCCGGTCGTCGCCCGCGCCCGCAGCGCCGGGCTGTCCTGACGCGCGCGTATTGTGGACAGCGCTATGACTGACTTCCCCGGTGCACCCACAGGCCCTGGCGACGGGCGTCGCCTCCGTGTGCTCGCCGCGATGAGCGGCGGCGTCGACTCGGCCGTCGCGGCCGCCCGTGCCGCCGAAGCGGGGCACGACGTGACCGGCGTGCACCTGGCGCTGTCCGCGAACCCCCAGTCGTTCCGTACCGGCGCGCGCGGCTGCTGCACCATCGAGGACAGCAACGACGCCCGCCGGGCCGCCGACGTGATCGGCATCCCCTTCTACATCTGGGACCTGGCCGAGCGCTTCCGGGCCGATGTCGTCGAGGACTTCGTCGCCGAGTACGCCGCCGGGCGCACGCCCAACCCGTGCCTGCGCTGCAACGAGAAGATCAAGTTCGCGGCGCTGCTGGACAAGGCGCTCGCCCTCGGCTTTGACGCGGTGTGCACCGGCCACTACGCCGCGGTCGTGGTCAACGACGACGGCAGCCGTGAGCTGCACCGCGCCTCGGACGCCGCCAAGGACCAGTCGTACGTCCTCGGCGTGCTGGACGAGCGGCAGCTGGCGCACGCGATGTTCCCGCTCGGCGACACGCTCACCACCAAGGACGAGATCCGGGCGGAGGCGGCCCGCCGCGGCCTGTCCGTGGCGAAGAAGCCGGACAGCCACGACATCTGCTTCATCGCCGACGGCGACACGCAGGGTTTCCTCGCCCGGCGGCTCGGCACCGCCGAGGGCGACATCCTCGACGAGGACGGCAACCGCCTGGGCAGCCACGACGGCGCCTTCGGCTTCACCGTGGGCCAGCGCAAGGGCCTGCGGCTCGGCGTCCCGGCCGACGACGGCAAGCCCCGCTACGTGCTGGACATCTCTCCGGTGAACAACACCGTCACCGTCGGCCCGGCCGACGCGCTCGACGTCACGGCGCTCACCGCGATCCGCCCGCGCTGGTGCGGCACCGCCCCCGTGGGGGACGGCCCGCGGGCGTACACCGCGCAGTTGCGCGCGCACGGCGAGGACGTGCCGGTCGTGGCGGAACTGGCCGGTGAGGAGCTGCGCGTCCGCTTCACGGGCGACCCCGTCCGGGGTGTCGCGCCGGGCCAGGCGGTCGTGCTGTACGACGGCACCCGCGTCGTCGGCTCGGCCACCATCGCCGCCACGGAGCGCCGCGCCCGGGCCGCCGCCTCGGCGTGACCGGGCGGGGGCCCTCCGCATCGGCCCGACCGGCCGATGCGGGAGACTGGGCCGTATGAACATCTGCGTCTTCCTCTCCGCCGCCGACCTGGACGCCCGTTACACCGAACCGGCCCGCCGGTTCGCCGAGTTGATCGGCAAGGGGGGCCACACCCTGGTGTGGGGCGGCTCGGACGTGGGCCTGATGAAGGTGGTGGCCGACGGGGTGCAGGAGCACGGCGGACGCCTGGTCGGGGTCTCGGTGGAGTTCCTGGCGGCCAAGGCCCGCAAGAACGCCGACGAGATGGTGACCGCGGCCGACCTCGCCGAGCGCAAGGCGGAGCTGCTGGCCCGCGCCGACGCCGTCGTGATCATGGTGGGCGGCACCGGTACCCTGGACGAGGCCACCGAGATCCTGGAGCTGAAGAAGCACGGCCTGCACGCCAAGCCGGTCGTCCTGCTCAACACCGCGGGCTTCTACGACGGGCTCAAGCAGCAGTTCCAGCGCATGGACGCGGAGGGCTTCCTGCCGCTGCCCCTCACCGACCTGGTGTTCTTCGCGGAGGACGAGGTCGCGGCGCTCGCGTGGCTGGAGGAGACCGCGGGCATCCTGTGAGCCCGGGTGATGCGAGCATGGGGCCATGTCGATTCACCTGATCACCGGAGCCGGTTCCGGCATCGGCGCCGCCGTGGCGCGGCGCCTGCTCGACCGCGGCGACGAGCTGTGGCTGCTGGCCCGCAACGCCGGACGCGCCAAGGAACTGGCCGACAGCTTCCCCGGCGCCCGTACGCTCGTCGGCGACCTGGCCGAGCCCGAGCGGCTGTCGTGGGCCCTGGGCCACCAGGAACCGCCGGACCGGCTGGACTCGCTGCTGCACGTGGCGGGCGTGGTGGACCTCGCGCCGGTCGGCGAGCTGACCCCGAAGACCTGGAACCAGACGCTCGCGGCCAACCTCGTCGGCCCCGCCGAGCTGACCCGTCTCGTCCTGCCCCAACTGCGGCTCTCCCGCGGCCACGTGGTGTTCGTCAACTCCGGCGCGGGTCTGAACGCCCACGCGCAGTGGGGCGCGTACGCGGCCAGCAAGCACGGACTCAAGGCGCTCGCGGACTCGCTGCGCGAGGAGGAGCACGCCGGCGGGGTGCGGGTCACCTCCGTCTACCCGGGCCGCACCGCGACGCCCATGCAGGTCAAGGTGCACCAGCAGGAGGGCAAGCCGTACGACGCCTCCCGCTGGATCGACCCGGAGTCGGTCGCGACGGCGGTCCTGGCCGCCCTCGACCTGCCGCGGGACGCCGAGGTCAACGACCTGACGATCCGCCCGGGAGCCTGACCGGTGGCCATGGGCGAGGAGAAGCGGTTCGTGCTGCGCCCCGGCACGGCCACCGGCGTCGGCTCCCTGCCGGGCGGCGACGCCCGCGAGGCGGCGCGCACGGCGACGGGGGCGTTGGAGGCGCTCCCGTTCCTGCCGGAACTGCCCGCGCGCGGCCCGGGCGCCGACATGATCGGCCGCACCCTCGGGATGCTGGTCGAGCTGTACGCGCGGGTGGAGCCCAGCGGCTGGCGGTTCGGGGACCGGCCGGGCCGGGACACCCGGCGGGCCAGGGCGTGGCTGGTGGAGGACCTGGACGCGCTGGAGGAGTTCACCCAGGGCTACCAGGGACCGCTGAAGGTCCAGGCCGTGGGCCCGTGGACGCTGGCGGCCTCGGTCGAGCTGAAGAACGGCGAGGCGGCCCTGTCCGACCCGGGGGCCTGCCGCGACCTGGCCGCCTCGCTCGGCGAGGGACTGCGGCTGCACCTGGAGGACGTGCGCCGGCGCGTGCCCGGCGCGCAGCCCGTACTGCAGCTGGACGAGCCGTCGCTGACGGCCGTGCTGCGCGGGCAGGTCAGGACGGCCAGCGGCTACCGCACGCACCGCGCGGTCGACCGGGGAGTGGTCGAGGGCGCGCTGCGGGACGTCATGGCGGCCGCCGGCGGCGATGCGGGCAGCGTCGGTGGTGTACCGGTGATCGTGCACTCGTGCGCGCCGGACGTGCCGTTCGCGCTGCTGCGGCGGGCCGGGGTGGCCGGGGTGTCGTTCGATTTCGCACTGCTCACGGAGCGTGACTGGGACGCCTTCGGTGAGGCGGCCGAGGCAGGGACCGCGCTCTTCACCGGTGTCGTGCCGGGTACCGATGCCCCATTGTCCGACCCTGCCGGTAGCGTCAGTGGTGTTCGGGCGCTGTGGCGCAGGCTGGGGCTGTCCCCGGAGGCTCTGGGCACCTCCGTGGCGGTCACCCCGGCCTGCGGTCTGGCGGGGGCCTCACCGGCCTATGCCCGTGCCGCGCTCACGCATTGCGCGAAGGCGGCACGCTCGCTCGTCGACAACCCTGAGTGAGCCCAGAGTGAGGAAGGACGTGGACGTGGACGTGGAGAACTCCGAGATCCCCGAGGCCGCCCGGAACGAGGACGTGCCGGCGGAGGCGCGCGAGCTGCACGCCTCGCTGGCCGAGCAGGTCGAGGAGCACCGCTTCCGCTACTACGTCAAGGACCAGCCGGTCGTCAGCGACGCCGACTTCGACAAGCTGCTGCGGCAGTTGGAGGCGCTGGAGGACGAGCACCCCTCGCTGCGCACCCCCGACTCGCCGACGCAGAAGGTGTCCGGTGCCTACGAGACCGAGTTCACCTCGGTCGAGCACCGCGAGCGCATGCTCTCGCTCGACAACGCCTTCACCGAGGAGGAGCTCGACGCCTGGGCGGAGCGGCTGGCCGGCGAGCTGGGCCCCCCGGCGGGCGAGGGCGGCGGCTACCACTTCCTGTGCGAGCTCAAGGTGGACGGCCTCGCCGTCAACCTCACCTACGAGAACGGGCGCCTGGTGCGGGCCGCCACTCGCGGCGACGGCCGCTCCGGTGAGGACATCACGTCCAACGTCCGCACGATCGCCGAGATCCCCGACCGGCTGGCGGGGGAGCGGGTGCCGGCCCTGGTGGAGATCCGCGGCGAGGTCTTCTTCCCCATGGAGAAGTTCGAGGAGCTCAACGCCCGCCTGGTCGAGGCGGGTGACAAGCCCTTCGCCAACCCGCGCAACGCCGCCGCCGGTTCGCTGCGCCAGAAGGACCCGCGGGTCACCGCGAGCCGGCCGCTGCACATGGTGGTGCACGGCATCGGCGCCCGCGAGGGGTTCGCGATCGACTGCCAGTCGCACGCCTACGAGCTGCTGCACGAGTGGGGCCTGCCCACCACCAAGTACGCCCGCGTCGTGGACACGATCGCGGGGGTCAAGGAGGCCATCGCCTACTACGGCGAGCACCGCCACGACGTCGAGCACGAGATCGACGGCATCGTCGTCAAGGTGGACGAGATCCCGCTCCAGGGCCGGCTCGGCTCCACCGCCCGCGCCCCGCGCTGGGCCATCGCCTGGAAGTACGCCCCGGAGGAGGTCAACTCCAAGCTGGTCGACATCCGGGTCGGCGTCGGCCGTACGGGCCGGGTGACGCCGTACGCCGTGGTCGAGCCGGTCACGGTGGCCGGCTCCGAGGTCGAGTTCGCCACCCTGCACAACCAGGACGTGGTCAAGGCCAAGGGCGTGCTGATCGGTGACACCGTCGTGCTGCGCAAGGCCGGCGACGTCATCCCGGAGATCCTCGGCCCGGTCGTCGACCTGCGCGACGGCAGCGAGCGCGCGTTCGTCATGCCCGCCGAGTGCCCCGCGTGCGGCACCCCGCTGCGGCCCATGAAGGAGGGCGACATCGATCTGCGCTGCCCCAACGCGCGGGGCTGTTCGGCACAGATTCGGGAACGGGTGTTCTACCTGGCCGGCCGCAGATGCCTGGACATCGAGAACTTCGGCTACGTCGCGGCCGCCGCGCTCACCGGGCCGCTGGAGCCCGCCGACCCGCCGCTGCGCGACGAGGGCGACCTGTTCGACCTGACCCCCGAACAGCTGCTGCCCATCCGCGCCCATGTGCTCGACCAGAACAGCGGCCTGCCCAAGCGCGACCCGAAGACCGGGGAGGAGAAGGTCGTCTCCGTCTTCGCCAACCAGCAGGGCGAGCTCAAGAAGAACGCCGTGGCCATGCTGGAGAACATCCAGAAGGCCAAGGAGCAGCCGCTCGCCCGCGTCATCGCCGGGCTGTCGATCCGTCACGTCGGCCCGGTCGCCGCCGAGGCGCTGGCGCGCGAGTTCCGCGACCTGGACGCCGTCTTCGCCGCGGACGAGGAGCGGCTGGCCGGCGTGGACGGGGTCGGCGGGATCATCGCCGCCTCCCTCAAGCAGTGGCACGAGGAGGACTGGCACCGCGAGATCCTGCGCAAGTGGAAGGCGGCCGGCGTCCGCTTCACCGAGGAAGGCTCCGACGAGGGGCCGCGCCCCCTGGAGGGGCTGACCGTGGTCGTCACCGGCACCCTCGCCACGCACACCCGTGACGGCGCCAAGGACCAACTCACGTCCCGCGGCGCCAAGGTCACCGGCTCGGTGTCCAAGAAGACCGACTTCGTGGTGGTCGGCGACAGCCCGGGATCCAAGTACGACAAGGCCGTGCAGCTCAAGGTGCCGATCCTGGACGAGGCCGGGTTCGCCGTCCTGCTGGAGCAGGGCGCCGACGCCGCCCGGGAGGCCGCCGTGAACCCCGCGGAATGACGTCCCATCACCACCCGTTCGGCCCATACCAGAACGATCCGGTTGACTGGGATCCATTCGGGCAACCCCCGCCGATCGGTGCCCGTGACAGCCTTTGGCGGCCTACTGTTGAGAGGCGCGCCTTCCGGGCATCAGCCCTGCAGCGGTTCCGCGGCTCCCTGCCGCGGGCAGGGCGTGTGGTTCGACGGCACACGCGGCTGCGAGAGGGACGGGCATGGAACCGACGGACAGCGCCGGACCGGCGCCACGGCTGCGCAGGCAGACCGTGCCGGTGCTGCCCGCCGCGGCGCTGCGCTACGCGGTTGTGGGGGCGGCCACGGCGGCCCTCCTGGTGGGCGTCGTCCGGATGGTGCTGGACGGCGCCGCGTTCTTCCCCGGCGGTGACGTGGGCTGGGCGTTCGCCGTGCTCACCGGGATCATCGTCGGCCACCTCGTCGCGATGGGCCGCGACCGCTGGTGGGGAGGCACGGGCTCCGGCGCCGCCCTGACCCTGGCGATGCTGCTGCTGTACGGCTGGGTGCCCGCGGTCCTGGTCAGCCTGGCCGTCGTCGTACTCGTCGGCACGGCCCGCCGGCACCGCTGGCGGCAGGCCCTGCTGCACGGCGCGGTGGACATCCTCGGCATCGGCGCGGCCTCGCTCGCGCTGTCCGGCTTCGGTATCCACCCGACCGTCGAACACCCCTGGCAACCCGCCACGTGGGGTATGGGAGCGATCCCGTCGGTGTTCGGCGCCGCGCTCGCCTACCTGGCTGCGACCCGGACCCTGCTGTGGTACGCCATCGTGCCGCGCGCCGGAGCCCTGCCGACGGTGGCCAGGACCGCCCTCATACGCCAGGGCTTCGTCGGTGTGGCGCTGCTCGGGATCTCCCCGCTGATCATCATCGTGGCGGCCGATCTGCCGCTGCTGCTGCCGCTGTTCGCCGTGCCGCTCATCGCCCTGGACTCCACCTTGTGGATCGCCCACGCGCGCGCCGAGGAGCAGCTGCGCGATCCGCTGACCGGGCTGCCGAATCGTCAGTGGCTGCTGGAACGCACCTGGACGGCACTGGAGGACGCCGACCGCGAGGGCGCGCGGACCGCGCTCGTGCTGATCGACCTCGACAAGTTCCGCTCCGTCAACGACACGCTCGGCCACATGGCCGGCGACCGCCTGCTGCTGCAGATCGCCGACCGGCTGCGGCTGGCGCTGCCGCGCGGCGCGGAGGCCGCCCGGCTCGGCGGCGACGAGTTCGCGGTCCTGCTGCCCACCTGCGACTCGCCCACCCGTGCCCAGCGCATCGCCCGGGCCCTGGTCGCGGCGCTCGGCTCACCGCTCAGTCTCGACGGCCTGACCCTGGTGCTGGAGGCCAGCGCCGGGGTCGCCGTCTTCCCCGACCACGCCTCCGACGCCGAGGGACTGCTGCGCCGTGCCGACGTCGCGATGTACCAGGCGAAACGTGACCGCAGCGGGGTCGAGGTCTACGAGTCCTCCCGCGACGGCAACACCCCCGACCGGCTCGGGCTCCTCGGCGACCTGCGCCGCGCCCTGGACCGCGGCGAGGTCGAACTCCACTACCAGCCCAAGGTGCGCTTCGACGGGCACGTCGCCGGGCTGGAGGCGCTGGTGCGCTGGGTGCATCCCGAGCGGGGGAGGGTGAGCCCGGAGGAGTTCATCGCCATCGCCGAGACCTCCGGGCTGATGCCGCAGCTGACCGAGTACGTCCTGGAGACCGCGCTCGGCCAGGTCGCCCGCTGGCGCGCGATGGGCCTGGACGTGCCCGTCGCCGTCAACGTCTCCCCGCGCGACGTCCACTCGCCGGGTTTCGCCGGGGCCGTCGCCGCGCGCCTGGCCCGGCACGGGGTCCCGCCGGGGGCGCTGCAACTGGAGATCACCGAGCACGTGCTCCTGGACGACCCGCAGCGCGCGGCGGACACGATGGCCGGGCTCACCGGCCACGGCGTGAAGATGTCCCTGGACGACTTCGGCACCGGCTACTCCTCCCTGGTCCACCTCAGGCGCCTGCCGGTGAGCGAACTCAAGATCGACCGCTCGTTCGTCGCCCGCCTCGTGGTCGACGCCGAGGACGCGGAGATCGTGCGCTGCACGATCGACCTCGCGCACTCCCTCGGCCTCCTCGTCGTGGCGGAGGGCGTCGAGGACGACCGGACCTGGGAGCGCCTGCGCGACCTGGACTGCGACGCCATCCAGGGGTGGCTCGTCGCCGCCGCCATGCCCCCGGACGAGGCCACCGCCTGGCTCCGGCTGCGCAGCCACGTCGGCTGGCACCGCCCGGCCGAGCTGGAAGCCGCCAAGGAGCGCGCCGCCGTCCCCGACGCCCAGTGACGGTTCCCCTGCGCCCGTGCGGCCTACTGCCCTGCCCCGGGAAACCGGCACCGTGACCCCGCCCGCCACACGGGCATCACGGGCCGCAGGGACGGCCGCGCGGACCCGCGGACGGCGGCAAGCGCAAACCGTTTCGCCCCCGGGGCGCCCGCGCCCATAGGATTGGGCGCGAAAAGACCGAACTCACCCCCAGAGGATCGCTGCATGCCAGGCATCACGCGCGAGGAGGTCGCCCACCTCGGACGGCTGTCGCGTCTTGAGCTGAAGGACGAAGAGCTCGACCACTTCGCCGGACAGCTCGACGCCATCATCGGCGCGGTCGCCCGCGTCGCCGAGGTGGCCGGCGAGGACGTACCGCCGACCTCCCACCCGCTGCCGCTGACCAATGTCATGCGCCCTGACGAGGTCCGGCCCAGCCTGACCCCGGCGGAGGCGCTGTCCGGCGCCCCCGCACAGGAGCAGCAGCGCTTCAAGGTGCCGCAGATCCTGGGGGAGGACTGATCACGATGAGCGAACTGACCAGGCTCACCGCCGCGCAGACCGCGGCCGCCGTCGCCTCCGGCGAGACCTCCGCCGTCGAGGTCGCCAAGGCCCACCTGGACCGCATCGCCGCGGTCGACGAGAAGGTGCACGCCTTCCTGCACGTGGACACCGAGGGCGCCCTTAAGGCGGCGAAGGCCGTCGACGACAAGCGCGCCGCGGGCGAGAAGCTGGGCCCCCTCGCGGGCGTCCCGCTGGCCCTGAAGGACATCTTCACCACCAAGGGCATCCCGACGACCGTCGGCTCCAAGATCCTCGAAGGCTGGATCCCGCCGTACGACGCGACGCTGACCGCCCGCCTCAAGCAGGCCGGCATCGTCATCCTCGGCAAGACCAACATGGACGAGTTCGCCATGGGGTCCTCCACCGAGAACAGCGCCTACGGCCCGACCGGCAACCCGTGGGACCTCACCCGCATCCCCGGCGGCTCCGGCGGCGGTTCGTCGGCCGCCCTGGCCTCCTTCCAGGCCCCGCTGGCCATCGGCACCGACACCGGCGGCTCCATCCGCCAGCCGGCCGCCGTCACCGGCACCGTCGGCGTCAAGCCGACGTACGGCGGAGTCTCCCGCTACGGCATGGTGGCCTTCAGCTCCTCCCTGGACCAGGGCGGCCCCTGCGCCCGCACGGTCCTGGACGCGGCGCTGCTGCACGAGGTCATCGCGGGCCACGACCCGATGGACTCCACCTCCATCGACGCGCCCGTGCCGCCGGTCGTCGAGGCCGCGCGCCAGGCCGACGTCAAGGGCATGCGGATCGGCGTCGTCAAGGAGTTCGCGGGCGAGGGCTACCAGGCCGGCGTCATGGAGCGGTTCACCGAGTCGGTCGAGCTGCTGCGCGAGCTCGGCGCCGAGGTCGTGGAGCTGTCCTGCCCGTCGTTCCAGTACGCGCTCGCCGCGTACTACCTGATCGCGCCGTCCGAGGCCTCGTCCAACCTGGCCCGCTTCGACGGCCTGCGCTACGGCCTGCGCGTCGGCGACGACGGCACCCGCAGCGCCGAGGACGTCACCGCCCTCACCCGCGAGGCCGGCTTCGGCCCCGAGGTCAAGCGCCGCATCATGCTCGGCACGTACGCGCTCAGCTCCGGCTACTACGACGCGTACTACGGCAGCGCCCAGAAGGTCCGCACCCTGATCACGCGGGACTTCGAGCGCGCCTTCGGGCAGGTCGACGTGGTGATCTCGCCGACGACCCCGACCACCGCCTTCCCGATCGGGGAGCGCGTGGACGACCCCATGGCGATGTACCTCGCCGACCTGTGCACCATCCCGGCCAACCTGGCGGGCAACTCCGCCATGTCCGTGCCCTGCGGCCTCGCCTCCGAGGACGGGCTCCCGGTCGGGCTGCAGATCATCGCCCCGGCGATGGCCGACGACCGGCTCTACCGTGTCGGTGCGGCCGTCGAGGCGGCCTTCACCGCACGCTGGGGGCACCCGCTGCTGGAGGAGGCACCGATCCTGTGAGCAAGCTCGAGAAGGCCAAGGGCTTCAAGAAGAGCAAGTCCGGCACCTACCTGTCCATCGGCACCACGCTCTTCGGTGCGGTGAGCGTCGCACGGCAGCTGAAGAAGAGCCGCGCCGAGAGCGACACGCTGCTGCTGATCGACGCGGTCGTCAGCGCCGCGGCGATCGCGACCGGCGTCGCCCTGCTGGTCCGCCAGCTGCGGCGGCTCGGCGACGACGACGTGCTGTCATCCTGACGGGGAACTGAGAGGTATCAAGACTGTGACCGTCACGGACCTGGTGTCCTACGAGGACGCGCTCGCGTCCTACGACCCGGTGATGGGCCTGGAGGTCCACGTCGAGCTCGGCACCAAGACGAAGATGTTCTGCGGCTGCTCGACCACCCTGGGCGCCGAGCCGAACAGCCAGGTGTGCCCGGTGTGCCTGGGCATGCCCGGCGCGCTTCCGGCCGTCAACGCGACCGGCGTCGAGTCCGCCATCAAGATCGGTCTCGCGCTCAACTGCGAGATCGCCGAGTGGTGCCGCTTCGCCCGGAAGAACTACTTCTACCCGGACATGCCGAAGAACTTCCAGACCTCCCAGTACGACGAGCCGATCGCCTTCAACGGCTACCTCGACGTGCAGTTGGAGGACGGCGAGGTCTTCCGCGTGGAGATCGAGCGCGCCCACATGGAGGAGGACACCGGCAAGTCCACCCACGTGGGCGGTGCCACCGGCCGCATCCACGGCGCCTCGCACTCGCTGCTGGACTACAACCGGGCCGGCATCCCGCTGATCGAGATCGTCACCAAGCCGATCGAGGGCGCCGGCGAGCGCGCGCCCGAGGTCGCCAAGGCGTACGTCACCGAGCTGCGCGAGCTGATCAAGGCGCTGGGCGTCTCCGAGGCCCGGATGGAGATGGGCCAGATGCGCTGCGACGTGAACCTGTCGCTGCGCCCCATCGGCCGGGAGAAGTTCGGCACCCGCAGCGAGACCAAGAACGTCAACTCGCTGCGCAGCGTCGAGCGGGCCGTGCGCTTCGAGGTCCAGCGGCACGCGGCGGTGCTCTCCTCGGGCGGCACGATCGTCCAGGAGACCCGGCACTTCCACGAGGACACCGGCTCCACCACCTCCGGCCGCATCAAGGAGGAGGCGGAGGACTACCGGTACTTCCCGGAGCCCGACCTCGTCCCCGTGGCGCCGGCCCGGGAATGGGTCGAGGAGCTGCGGGCGGGCCTGCCCGAGCTGCCGCGCGTGCGCCGGATGCGCCTCCAGGAGGACTGGGGCATCTCGGACCACGAGATGCAGTCGGTGCTCAACGCGGGCGCGATCGACCCGATCGTCGCCACCATCGAGGCCGGGGCCGACGCGGCCTCCGCCCGCAAGTGGTGGATGGGCGAACTGGCCCGCCGCTCCAACGAGGACGGCGTGGAGCTGTCCGCCCTGCCGATCACCCCGGCCCAGGTGGCCCGGGTGTCGGCGCTGGTGGCCGAGGGCTCGCTCAACGACAAGCTGGCCCGCCAGGTCATCGAGGGCGTGCTGGCCGGCGAGGGCGGGCCGGACGAGGTCGTCGACAAGCGCGGCCTGAAGGTCGTCTCGGACGAGGGCGCGCTCGGCGCGGCCGTCGACGAGGCCATCGCGGCCAACGCGGCGGTCGCCGACAAGATCCGCGGCGGCAACCTGGCCGCGGCCGGCGCGCTCATCGGCGCCGTCATGAAGATCACCCGCGGCCAGGCGGATGCCAAGCGCGTGCGCGAACTGGTCCTGGAGAAGCTCGGCGTGCAGGGCTGATCCCGGCGCGGCCGGTACGGCCGGCGCGGCGACGCAGGAAGGGGCGGGCTCCCGTTGACGGGGGCCCGCCCCTTCGGCTTTGTCACGGGTCCGCCGGAGATAAGGCCGCGATAAATTCCCCTGGGGCCATGTGATTCGAGGCACGAAAACGGCCAACGATCTCCTCTTCCTGGTTCAGTCGAAGACGAACGTGGTGTTCTTCGTGGGGCCTTCTCCTCCCGTAAAGATCCACGCAACCTCCAGGGAAGAGCAGGAGCGCGTATGGCCGCACTGGCCCGGTGGTGCCTCGACCGCCGACTCCTCGTCGTCGTCCTCTGGCTGGCCGCCCTCGTCGGCCTGTCCTCGGCGGCCCTGGTGGCCGGCTCCGCGTACTCCAACGACTACGACATCAAGGGCACGGACTCCAGCACGGCGACCGCCCTGCTCAAGGAGGCCTTCCCGGGCTCCTCCGGCGACAGCGACACGATCGTCTGGCACACCGACCGGGGCACCGTCAGCGCCGCGCCCGTCAAGGAGCGGCTGACCGGGGCCCTGGAGGAGGTCGCGGCGCTCCCCGGCGTCGCCTCGGTCACCGGCCCGTACGGCGCCGAGGGCGCCGGCCAGATCAGCCGGGACGGCCACACCGCCTACGCCATGGTGATGTTCGACCGGCCGTCGGAGGAACTGCATGCGGGCGAGGTGCAGAAGGTCGTCGACACCGCGCGGGCGGCCGCCGACGCCGACACCGCGGTCGCGCTCGGCGGCAGTGCCATCGCGCTCACCGAGGGCGGCGGCGGCCACATGAGCGAGGTCGTGGGCGTCGCCGTCGCGGCCGTGGTCCTGCTGCTGGCGTTCGGCTCGCTCTTCGCGATGTTCCTGCCGATCGTCACCGCGCTGGTGAGCGTGGGCACCGCGTACATGGCCGTCGAACTGCTCAGCCACCTGCTGCGGGTGGCCGACTTCGCGCCGATGCTCGGCCTGCTCGTCGGGCTCGGCGTGGGCATCGACTACGCGCTGTTCATCGTCACCCGGCACCGCAGAGGCCTCAAGCAGGGACTGCCGGTGCGCGAGGCCGCGGAGAAGGCGGTCGCCACGACCGGGCGGGCCGTGGTCTTCGCGGGCGGCACCGTGTGCGTGGCGCTGCTCGGCATGCTGATCCTGCGGCTGTCCTTCCTCAACGGCGTCGCCGTCGCCGCGTCCCTCACCGTGATGCTCACCGTCGCCGCCTCGGTGACGCTGCTGCCGTCCCTGCTCGGCGTGATCGGCATGAGGGCGCTCAGCCGCCGGGAGCGCCGCCGGCTCGCCGAGCACGGTCCCGCACCGGAACTGCCCACCGGGCTCGCCGCGCGCTGGTCCGCCTTCGTCGAGCGGCACCCGCGGATCCTCGCGACGGTCGCCGCCGCCGTGATGCTGCTCCTGGCCGTGCCCACCCTGTCCCTGCACCTGGGCGCCTCGGACCAGGGCAACGACGCCACGGGGACCTCCACCCGGCAGGCGTACGACATGCTGTCGGACGGCTTCGGGCCCGGCTTCAACGGGCCGCTGCAACTGGTCGCCAAGTCCGGCGACGCGGCCGACCGGGCGGCCCTGGACCGGCTCACCGACGTACTCCAACGCACTGAGGGCGTCGCCGCGGTCCACATGGAGTCCGCGCAGCACGGCAACGGCCTGAACGTCCTGGACGTCGTCCCGACCACCTCCCCGCAGGACCAGGCGACCGACCGGCTCGTCACCCACCTGCGCCGGGACGTCGTCCCCGAGGCCACCGAGGGCACCTCGCTCCAGGTGTACGTCGGCGGCGTCACCGCCGGCTACGCGGACTTCGCCTCGGTGATCGTCGGCAAACTCCCGCTGTTCGTCGGCTCGGTCGTCGGCCTCGGCTGCGTGCTCCTGCTGCTGGCGTTCCGCAGCATCGGCATCCCGCTCAAGGCGGCGGTCATGAACATCGCCGCGGTCGCCTCCTCCTTCGGGATCGTGGTGGCGATCTTCCAATGGGGCTGGGGCAGCGAGCTGCTGGGCCTCGGGGCCGCCGGGCCGATCGAGCCCTTCCTCCCGGTGATCATGGTCTCGGTGCTCTTCGGGCTCTCGATGGACTACCAGGTCTTCCTGGTGAGCCGGATGTACGAGGAGTGGCGGGAGACGCACGACAACCGGCGGGCCGTCCGGGTCGGCCTGACCGAGACCAGCCGCGTGATCAACTCCGCGGCGGTCATCATGGTCTCCGTCTTCCTGGCCTTCGTCCTCAGCGGCGACCGGGTGATCGCGATGTTCGGCATCGGACTGGCCGCCGCCGTGGCCCTGGACGCCTTCGTCCTGCGAACGCTGCTGGTCCCGGCGTTGATGCACCTGCTGGGGCGGTGGAACTGGTGGCTGCCGGAACGGCTGGACCGGCGCCTGCCGAAGATCTGCATCGAGGGTCCCCGAGGCACCTGCGACGGCTCCGGGGGGCCCGAAAGCGCGGATTCTCAGGAAGTTCTCAGAATTTGACCCTACGGTTGCCGCTCATGGAGACCATCAAGACCGCGGACGCGGCAGCCGGCACGACCACCGACGCCGTGGAGACCGTGTCCGACGGCGCCACGACGGACGCCGCCGCCAAGAACAGCGCGCAGACCGAGACCAGCACCAGCACCAGTACGGAGCAGGCCGAGAAGGCAGAGCCCGTCGAGAACACCGACGCGGACGACGAGTTCGCCGAGGACGAGGGCGACGGGGACACCCCCGCCGGCCGCTCCGCCGCGGTCGCCCCGGGCGCCGCGGCCGTCGTGGGCGCCGCCCTCGGCCTGGCCTCCCTGACCGGCACCTGGATGGGCACCGTCCTGTCCGCCCGCCGTGAACTCGTCGGGCAGATCGGCGCCTCCTCCGCGAGCCCCGCCGAGCAGATCAACCAGATATACGCCGCGCCCTGGCACACCGTGGCCGCGATCAACGGGGCCTTCGCGCTGGTAGCGCTCATCGTCACCGGCATCGTGCTGCTCGCCGTGCGGGACTCCGCCCCGTGGGCGCGCGCCCTCGCCTGGGGCGGGCTGGTGCTCGGTGCCCTGGGCCTGCTCATCGCGGTCGGGATGTACTTCGACCTGTTCGCCTCCCTGCCCACCGTGCCCGCCACGCCTGCCGCGCCCGCCGGAGCCGGCGGCTGACCCTGGGCACCCGCCGGGGCCGCCTAAGGCATCCCGGCCGCCGAACCCTGGGAGGTTGCCCGATGCGGCGCCCCCGCCTTGGGGACGAGGCTGAAGTCACCGGAGAACGAAGCCGGTCGACCATCCGCCCCGTCCCCAAGGAGTCGGCGATGTACCTGCACGAAATGCTCGGCCGGGCCCGCACCGAGGAACTGCTGCGCGAGGCCGAGGAGTTCCGCCTGGCGCGCGCCGTGCGGCAGGCCGCGCGCGAGACCGCCGCCGTTCGCCGGGCCGCGCGCCGCGGCGGCACCGAGGCCGCACCCGACGACGGGGAGGCCCGGCCCGCCAGGGCCGCCCGGCGCGGCCGGCGACCGCGCCGGCTGGGCGCGACCGGATGACCGTCACGGTGCCGGCGCAAACCGGTACCGCGCTGTCGGACCCCCGTGCGATGCTCGGGACCGTGCAGAACCAGTCCGTCAGCCCGGTGTTCGTGGGCCGAGCCCGCGAACTGACCCGGCTCGCCTCCGCGCTCGCCCGCGCCCACGCGGGCGAGCCGCAGGCGCTGGTCATCGGCGGCGAGGCGGGGGTCGGCAAGACCCGGCTGGTGGAGGAGTTCCTGACCGCGGCCCGCGGTCCCGGCACGGTGACCGCCGTCGGCGGCTGCGTCGAGATCGGCGCGGACGGCCTGCCGTTCGCCCCTGTCGCCACGATCCTGCGCTCCCTGCACCGGCAACTGGGCGACGAACTGACCGCCGCCGCCACGGGCCGCGAGGGCGAACTCGCCCGCCTGCTGCCCGGGATCGGGCTGCCCGGCGGCCCCGACGCGCCGCAGGACCGGCACGACGAGGACGGCCGGGCCCGGCTGTTCGAGCTCACCGCGCGCCTGCTGGAGCGGCTCTCCGAGGACCGCACCCTCGTCGTCGCCCTGGAGGACCTGCACTGGGCGGACCGCTCCACCCGCGAACTTCTCTCCTACCTGCTGCGGTCGGCGTCCCGCGGACGGCTGGTCGTGCTGGCCACGTACCGCTCCGACGACATCCACCGCCGCCACCCGCTGCGGCCCTTCCTCGCCGAACTCGACCGGATGCGCACCGTGGAGCGCGTCGAGCTGTCCCGCTTCAGCCAGGCCGAGGTGCGCGCCCAGGTCGCCGGCATCCTCGCCGCGGAGCCCACGCCCTCGCTGGTCGAGCGGGTCTTCGCCCGCTCCGACGGCAACCCCTTCTTCGTCGAGGAACTCGCCTGCAGCATCACGCAGGGCTGCCGTACCGGACTCAGCGACAGCCTGCGCGACCTGCTGCTGGTGCGGGTCGAGACGCTGCCCGAGACCGCGCAGCGGGTCGCCCGCGTCGTCGCCGAAGGCGGCTCCGCCGTCGAGTACCGGCTGCTCGCCGCCGTCGCCGGGCTCGGCGAGGACGAACTCCTGGAGGCACTGCGGGCCGCCGTCGGGGCCAAGATCCTCCTGCCGACCGAGGACGGCGACGGCTACCGCTTCCGGCACGCGCTGGTCCGCGAGGCCGTCGGCGACGACCTGCTGCCGGGGGAGCGCAGCCGCCTCAACCGCCGCTACGCCGAGGCGCTGGAGGCCGAACCCGCCCTCGTCCCGGCCGACGAACTGCCCGCCCGGCTGGCGAGTCACTGGTACCACGCGCACGATCCGACCCGCGCGCTGCCCGCCGTGCTGCGCGCCTCGGTCGCCGCGCGGCGCCGGCACGCCTACGCCGAGCAGCACGGCCTGCTCGAACGCGCCCTGGAGCTCTGGGACGACGCCCCGCGGGACGTACGGGCGGCACTGCGGCCGATGGACTACGTCGAGGTCTACCCGCCCTGCGGCTGCGACCCCGGCAGCACACCCCTGCGCTATCTCGACCTGCTCGCCGAGACCGCCGTCGCCGCCCGGCTCAGCGCCGACCGCGAAGGGGCGTACGACGTCACCAAACGCGCCCTGCGGCTGCTCGAACGCGACGACGACCCGCTGCGCGCCGCCTGGTTCTGGATTCAGCGGTCGCGGCTGATGGTGGCGATGGGGCGCGGCGACGGGTGGGCGGAGATATCCCGCGCCGAGAAGCTCGTCGAGGGCCTGCCGCCGTCACCTGTCCACGCCGACGTGCTGGAGAGCGCCGCCGGCTGGGGCATGCTGCACAATCCGGGGCCGGAGAGCGTCGGCACCGCCGAGCGCGCCGTCGAACTGGCCCGGCTCGTCGGGGCGGAGGAGACCGAGATCCGCGCCCGCATCACCCTCGGCGTCCTGCTCGGCGCCTGCGGCGACGTGGACGGCGGCCTCCGCGAGCTCGCCGCGGCCCGCGAACAGGCCGCCGACTCCGGCCGGCACGCCGGCCTCGTGGTCAACGCGGACGCCAACCTCGCGGCCGCCCTGGAAGCGGTGGGCCGCTCGGAGGAGGCCGTGGCCACCGCACGCCGGGGCGTCGAGAACGCCCTGTGTCACGGGCTGCGCGACGGCGCTGCCTTCGCCGCCGCCAACGAGGCCGAGTCCCTGCTCGCGCTCGGCCGCTGGGACGAGGCGGCGGCTCTCGCCACCCACGGCCGCGACACCTCGGAACACGCCCTCTACCTCGGCTGGGCGGCGACGCTGCTGGCCCATGTCGCCGTGCTGCGCGGCGACCACGCGGCGGCCGAGGCCGAGGTCGCCGCCGCCCGCGAGCACCTGGGCGCCGAGGAACACCAGCCGCAGAACACCGTGCCGCTGCGCCACTTGGCGGTGGCCGCCGCGGCCGGACACGGACGCTTCCTCGAAGCCCGCGCCGGGGTGCGCGCCGCACTCGCCGCCGGGTTGCCGCCCGCCGTCCACCGGTACGCCTGGCCGCTGCTGCACACCGCCGCCGCGCTGGAGGCCGACGCGCTGGGCCTGCCCGGCGCCGACGCCGACCGGGCCGACACGCTCGCCCTCATCCGCGCCGCCGCGCGGCGGCTGCCCCGCCTCGCCCCGGTGTGGGCGGCCTACGCCCTGCTGGTCGACGCCGAACTGGCGCGTGCGGAAGGCGGCACGGAGCCCGCGCCCTGGGCGGCCGCGGAGGAGGCGTTCGGGGCCCTGGACCGCCCGCACCCGCTGGCCCAGGTACGCCTGCGGCACGCCGAGGCACTGCTCGCCCGGGGCGGTCCCGAGGCCCGCGACCGCGCGGCCGCCCTGCTCCGGCAGGCCCGTGACGCGTCGGCCGCCCTGGGCGCGGCGTCCCTGACCGAGGCCGTGGAACTGCTCGCCCGCCGCGGCCGCCTGTCGCTCGACGCCGCGGAGGCCCCGGCCGAGGAGGAGCCCGAGCCGTTCGGCCTCACCACGCGCGAGCGTGAGGTGCTCCGCCGCGTCGCCGCGGGCTGGACCAACCGCCGCATCGCCGAGGAGCTGTTCATCTCGCCCAAGACCGCGAGCGTGCACGTCTCCAACATCCTGGCCAAACTCGGCGTCTCCGGCCGCGGCGAAGCCGCCGCGCTCGCGCACCGCCTGCGTCTCTTCCCGGATGTGCCGGCCTAGCTCGCGCGTTGGCGTTCCTCCGTGGCCCGGGTCGGCGTTCCGGCGCGAACAGCTCCCGCAGCGCGTCGAACATCGCACCCCCGGGGTGTCGTCGTCAGCCGACCTTCAGCCGCAGTATGCGGTCGTCGCCCTTGCGGGGATCCCCCCGGCCGTCGGTGTTGCTCGTCGTCAGCAGCAGGTCGCCGTCGGCTTCGGCCACGACCGTGCGCAGCCGCCCGTAGGTGCCGACGAGGAAGGCCTGCGGCGGCGCCGCGGCCTTCGTGCCCGCCAGCGGGATGCGCCACAGCCGGGCGCCGCGCAGCGAGGCCATCCACAAGGAGCCCTTGGCGTAGGCGATGCCGCTGGGGGAGGCGTCGTCGGTGTGCCAGGTGGCGATCGGGTCGGCGTAGCCCGCGCGGTGGGCCAGCCCCTCGACGACGGGCCAGCCGTAGTTCTTGCCGGGCTCGATGAGGTTGACCTCGTCCCAGGTGTCCTGGCCGAACTCCGAGGCCCACAGCCGCCCCTCGGCGTCCCAGGTGAGGCCCTGCACGTTGCGGTGGCCGTAGGAGTAGACGAGGGAGTCCGCCTCGGGATTGCCGTGCACGGGTTCGCCGTCGGGCGTCATGCGCAGGATCTTGCCGCCGAGGGACTTCTTGTCCTGGGCCAGGCCGCGGTCGCCGCTCTCGCCGGTGCCCGCGTACAGCATGCCGTCCGGGCCGAAGGCGATCCGGCCGCCGTTGTGGATGGCGCCGTGCGGAATGCCGCGCACGATGGTGTCGGGGGCGCCGAGCTGCTCGCCGGCCGGCTTGGCCGGGTCGTAGAGCATGCGGGCGATGCGGTTGTCGGAGTCGGTGGTGAAGTACGCGTACACCAGGTGGTCGGTCGCGAAGCCGGGGGAGACCGCCAGCCCGAGGAGGCCGCCCTCGCCGCCCGAGGAGACCCCGGGCACCGTGCCGGCCTCGGTCGTGCGGCCGGTGGCCGGGTCCACCCGGACGATCCTGCCGGTGTCGCGCGAGGCGACCAGCAGCCCGCCGTCCTGCAGGACCGCCACGCCCCACGGGGTGTTCAGCCCGGTCGCGACGGTGCCGACGACCTTCACCGAGCCCTTCGCGGGCGCGGCGGGGACCGTCGAGCCGCCGCCGGGCGGCGAGGCCGGGGCGGCACCGGAGGAGGAGGCGGGGGCGGAGGTCGCGGAGGCCGTCAGCGCGTCCCCGGAGGAGCATCCCGCGGTCAGCAGTGCGGCAGCGGCCAGCACGGCGGTGACAACGGCGGCACGGCGTCCCACGCTTCCCTCCCGGCGGTCCTGCGGCACGGACTTCAAGCACATCACATCTGTCTCTACACCGCCCGGCCGTTGCCGGTTCCCGCCGCGGCGGGAAAACCGGGACAAGGGGGCGGCGCGGTCAGTCCCAGGAGCCGCGGGCCGGCGGCAGGCCGGCTATCTCGGTGAAGTCCTCGGCGGTCAGCGCGAGTTCGGCGGCACCGGCGTTCTCGGCCGCCCACCGCTCCCGCTTGGTCCCCGGCACCGGCACCACCTGCGGTCCCTGGGCGAGCACCCACGCCAGCGCCACCTGCGCAGGCGTCGCGCCGCGCGCCTCGGCGACCCGGCGCAGTCCCGCCACGATCGGCTGGTTGGCGGCCATCATCTCGGCGGTGAACCGCGGGTGCCGTGCTCGCGTGTCGTCGCGCTCGAAGCCCTGGCCCGGGGTGAGCGTGCCCGTCAGGAAACCGTTGCCCAGCGGCATCGCCGCCATGAAGCCGACACCGCGCTGCGTGCACCACGGCAGCAGCTCGGCCAGCGCGTCGGGCGACCACACCGACAGTTCGGCCTGCACACAGCTGACCGGGAACACCTGCTGGACCCGCCGCAGGTGGGCGAGCGTCTCGTCGTAGATCCGCGACCCGGCGCGGCGTGCCGGCCGCGCGCCGACCGCGCACCACCCCAGCGCGCGCACCTTGCCGGCGGTGACCAGTTCCGCCATCGCGCCCCAGGTCTCCTCGACCGGCACCTCCGGATCGGCCCGGTGCAGTTGGTAGAGGTCGATCACGTCCGTCTGCAGCCGCCGCAGCGAGGCGTCGCAGGCCCGCCGCACATAGGAGGGCCGCCCGTTGGCCACCAGGTGCTGCTCGCCCACCAGCAGACCGCACTTGGTGGAGACGAACGCCTCGTCCCGGCGCTGCTTCAGCACCCGCCCCAGCAGCAGCTCATTGGTGAACGGGCCGTAGATGTCGGCGGTGTCCAGCAGCGTCGCCCCCCGGTCCAGCGCCGCGTGCACCGTCCGCAAGGACGCTTCCCCGTCCTGCTGCGATGTGGTGTACGCCCAGCTCATCGGCATGCACCCGAGTCCCACGGCGCCCACCTCGAGAGCCGCCGCCCCGACCGTCCTGCGCTCCACCTGGATGACCTCCGCTGACCACTCGCGCCGCCCCACTGTGTCATAGCCTCCTGACCATGGCTGACATCACCCGGAACCACCGCCCCACCGCATGGCTGCCGATCCCCGCCGAGGACATCGGGGGGCTCCCGGACACCGTCGACTACCTTTTCTGGGACGGCGCCGAGGACTACCCCGGCGACCCGGCGGAGACGGACTTCTACGTAGTGCCGTACATGAAGGGCGCGGAGGTCGCGGGCCGTCCGCTCCCGCGGATGACGGGCCTTCAGGTGGTGCAGACGCTCAGCGCCGGCGTGGACCACGTACTGCCGCACCTGGCCGAGCTCCCCTCCGGCGTGCGCCTGTGCAACGCGCGCGGTGTCCACGAGGCGAGCACCGCGGAACTGGCCTTGGCGCTCACCCTGGCCTCCCTGCGCGGCATCCCGCGCTTCGTGCGCGGGCAGGACGCCGAGGAGTGGCACGACGGCTTCTACCCCGCCCTGGCCGACAAGAGCGTCCTGATCGTCGGGTACGGGTCCATCGGCGCCGCGATCGAGGACCGGCTCGCGCCCTTCGAGTGCGACGTCGTCCGGGTCGCCCGCCTGGCGCGCCGCTCCCCGCGCGGCCCGGTGCACGCCCTGGGGGACCTGCCCGCGCTGCTGCCCGCCGCCGACGTGGTCGTCCTCTCGACCCCGCTGACCGAGGCCACCCGGGGGCTGGTGGACGCCGCGTTCCTGGCCCGGATGAAGGACGGCGCCCTCCTGGTGAACGTCGCGCGCGGGCCCGTGGTGGACACCGGTGCCCTGGTCGCCGAGCTGACGTCGGGCCGGGTGCGCGCGGCACTCGATGTCACCGACCCCGAGCCGCTGCCCGCGGGGCACCCCCTCTGGCACGCCCCCGGTGTCCTCATCAGCCCGCACGTCGGCGGCAGTACGTCCGCCTTCCTCCCCCGGGCCAGGCTGCTGCTGCGCGAGCAGCTGCGCCGGTTCGCGGCGGGTGAGAACCTGGCCAACATCGTGACCACGACCTGACGGCCCCTTAACTCCCTTGTGGCACCGGGTGACTGGAAACGCTCCTGGAACCGCTTGCCGGTCACGCTGTGTAGAGGAACTATGTCCCTGAGTGACCGCTCTGGTGTATCGTCCCGGATTGGGGGAACGCGACCGGCGTGGCGTGGAATGCCGCGAACGGGCGCGGGACGGCTCAGGACTTGATGGGGGGCGACGGGCGATGTGCGGCCAATGGAGAGAGCACCGCAAGCGGGACCACGGCACACCACGCCGGGAGCGCTCACGGCATTCCCGGACGACGCCGTGAGTGCCCAGGGGGCGGTTCTCGCGGGACCCCCGGTCCCCGAGGGCCGGTCGATCCTGCCGCAGCTCGTCGTGGCCGTGCTCTGCGGCGGCTATGCGATCGGCGCCGCCCTCGGATGGGGTTCCGAGGAGCTGGCCGTGGTGATGGGGGACTTCGGGCTCTCCGGCGCCGCCCTGGCGGCCACCGTCTCGTGCCTGGCGTACATCCGCACCGTGTCACGCCGAAAGCGGCCCGCCTGGGTGCTGTTCGCCCTGTCGTCCGCCATGGTCGCGCTCGGCAACGGCATCTGGGGCTGGTACGAGGTCGTGCTGCGCGAAGACGTGCCGCGCACCTCGCTCGCCGACTTCTGCTTCCTGCTCTTCGCCCCGCCCGCGATCATCGGCCTGCTGGTGCTGGCCAAGCGCCCGGACAGCCGGTCCGGCTGGGTCTGCCTGGGGCTGGACGCCTGGCTCATCGCCGGCTCGCTGGTCACCCTGTCCTGGACGCTCGCGCTCGCCCAGGCCGCACTGTGGGACGGGCGGAGCACCGCGTGCATCGCCCTGTCGCTGGCGTATCCGCTGCTCGACATCCTGCTCGTCAGCATGGTGCTGGCGCTGCACTTCCGGCGTTCCTCGGCCAACCGGGCGGCGGTCAACACCGCCATCGCCTCGCTCGCCCTGACGGTGCTGTGCGACGCCCTGTTCACCTCGCCCCTGCTGCGCGAGCACTACCGTTCCGGCCAGATCCTCGACGCGGGCTGGTTCGCGGGCAGCATGCTGCTGGCCTACGCGCCCTGGGTGGGCCACCGGGAGCGGGTCGCCGAGCGGCGGGCCGCCCCCCAGCCGCGCCGTGCGACCGGCTCCCTGGCCGCGCTCACGCCGTACCTCGCCGCCGCGGTCTGCGTCCTCGGCATCCTCTACAACGCCATCGACGGCCGCAGGATCGACCGCGTGGTGCTGTTCGCCGGCTGCACCGTGGTCCTCGCCCTGGTGGTGCGCCAGGGCATCATGCTGCTCGACAACATCTCCCTCGCCCAGGAGCTCGCCCAGAAGGAGAACCACTTCCGCTCCCTGGTGCAGGGCTCCAGCGACGTCATCATGATCGCCTCGCCCACCGGCGTGCTGCGGTACGTCAGCCCCGCCGCCACCGGTGTGTACGGGAGGGAGGCGGAGGAGATGGTCGGCACCGAGTTCGCCTCCCACATCCATCCCGACGACCTCGGGCGGGTGCTGCACGAGGTGCGGCGCTTCCTGGCCGCGCATCCCGCGCAGGAGCCCGCCACCCGCATCGAGTGCCGCATCCACCACGGGGACGGAAGCTGGCTCAATGTCGAGTCCAGCGTCAACCGCTACCAGGGCGGCCTGATCTTCAACAGCCGCGACGTCACCGAGCGCGTCCGGCTCCAGGCGCAACTGCAGCACAGCGCCTCCCACGACCCGCTCACCGACCTGCCCAACCGCGCCCTGTTCACCGAGCGCATCCGGCAGGCCCTCGGCGGCCGCCGCGCCGGGGACGGCGAACCCGGCACCACCGCGGTGCTCTTCATCGACCTCGACGGCTTCAAGGCGGTCAACGACACGGTCGGCCACCAGGCCGGCGACGAGCTGCTGATCCAGGCCGCCCGCCGGCTCCAGGAGTCCGTGCGCGCGGGCGACACCGCGGCCCGCCTCGGCGGCGACGAGTTCGCCGCCCTCATCTGCGGCACCAGCGCCGACCGCCATCTGCGCGAGTACCAGGTGCACGAGGTCGCCGACCGGCTGCGGGCCGCGCTCTCCGAGCCCTACCGCGTGGACGGCACGGAGGTGCGGGTGGCCGCCAGCATCGGTGTCGCCTTCGCCGACCCGGGCGTCAGCCCCGGCGAGCTGCTGCGCAACGCCGACCTGGCGATGTACCGGGCCAAGCAGGCCGGCAAGGGCCGGGTGGAGATGTACGCGCCCGCCATGCAGGCCGAGGTGGTACGCCGTGCCGAACTGGCCGGACGCCTGCGCTCGGCGCTGCGCGACGGCGAGTTCGCGCTGCTCCACCAGCCGGTGGTCGACCTGTGCAGCGGTGAGGTCACCGCGGTCGAGGCGCAGGCCCGCTGGCGCTCCGCCCAGGGCATCCTCTTCACCCCCGCGGAGTTCCTGCGGGTCGCCGAGGACACCGACCGCACCTCCCAGCTGGCCCGCTGGCTGCTGGAGGAGGCCGTGCGCCAGGCCGCGCTGCGGCACGCGGCGGGCCTGCCGGTCCCCGTCGCCGTCCGGCTGTCCACGCGCCGGCTGATGCACCGCGAGCTGCCCACGAAGGACATCGAGGCGCTGCTCGCCCAGCACGAGCTGCCCCCGGGCGCCCTGCTGCTCCAACTGGCCGACCAGGACCCCCGCATCTCCTTCGACGAGCTGGAGCGCCGGCTGACCGCGCTGCGCCGCCTCGGGGTGAAGATCGCCCTGGAGGGCTTCGGCACCGGCTACGCGCCGATGAACGTCCTGCGGCGGCTGCCGCTGGACGTCCTCAAGCTGGACCGGGGACTGACCGAGGGCGTTGTGGAGTCCGCCCGGCTGCGCAAGATCACCGCGGGGCTGCTGGGCATCGCCGAGGACCTCGGCATCCGCTCGGTGGCCGAGGGGGTGGACCGCCCGGAGCAGGTGCTCGCGTTGCGTGAGATGCGATGTACGCACGGCCAGGGCATGGCATTCTCGGGGCCTCTGGACGAGCACCGGCTGCGCTCCTCGCTGACCCGCGGCGGCTACCCCGTCCCCGGGGACACGGCCCTCCTGGCGGGCGGCAGGACCCCCGCGCACGGCACCTGCACCACCGACGAGATTCTCTCGAATGCTGAGACGCCCGTCCCACCCGCTTGACACCCCGCAGGCCCGAGGAGGAAGGTCAGTCCCATGCGCACCCGAATTCTCGTACTTGGAAAGCGCGTCGGCTGACCCGAGGCCGCATCCCGCCTCGTGGAAACCACCGACGCGCTCCCCTCGCTTGCCCCTGGGCACGAGGGGTTTTTTGTTGCCTGGGATTCAGACAAACCACCCTCTCCACCCTCAAACTTCTGAGAGATGAGAAGCAGATGACCGAGCAGGCCACCGGGGCCCACCACCCGCAGCCGCGGGCCCGCGGCGCCGCGCCGCAGCCCGTCACCGCCGAGCGCGTCACGGGCGCCCAGTCCCTCATCCGCTCGCTGGAGGCGGTCGGCGCCGACACCGTGTTCGGTATCCCGGGTGGCGCGATCCTTCCGGCCTACGACCCGCTGATGGACTCCAAGAAGGTGCGCCACGTCCTGGTCCGCCACGAGCAGGGCGCCGGACACGCCGCCACCGGCTACGCGCAGGCCACCGGCAAGGTCGGCGTCTGCATGGCCACCTCCGGTCCCGGTGCCACCAACCTTGTCACCCCGATCGCCGACGCGCACATGGACTCGGTCCCCATGGTCGCGATCACCGGCCAGGTCGCGTCCAAGGCGATCGGCACCGACGCCTTCCAGGAGGCGGACATCTGCGGCATCACCATGCCGATCACCAAGCACAACTTCCTGGTCACCGATGCCGCCGAGATCCCGCGGACCATCGCCGAGGCCTTCCACATCGCCTCCACCGGCCGCCCCGGCCCGGTCCTGGTCGACATCGCCAAGGACGCCCTCCAGGCGCAGACCACCTTCTCCTGGCCGCCGGCCACCGATCTGCCCGGCTACCGCCCGGTGACCAAGCCGCACGCCAAGCAGATCCGCGAGGCCGCCCGGCTGATCAACGAGGCCCGGCGCCCCGTGCTGTACGTCGGCGGCGGCGTCCTCAAGGCCCGCGCCACGACGGAGCTGCGCATCCTGGCCGAGCTGACCGGCGCCCCGGTGACCACCACGCTGATGGCTCTCGGCGCCTTCCCCGACAGCCACGCCCAGCACGTCGGCATGCCCGGCATGCACGGCTCGGTCTCCGCCGTCGCCGCGCTGCAGAAGGCCGATCTGATCATCGCCCTCGGCGCCCGCTTCGACGACCGGGTCACCGGCAAGCTGGACTCCTTCGCCCCGTACGCCAAGATCGTCCACGCCGACATCGACCCGGCCGAGATCTCCAAGAACCGGGTCGCCGACGTGCCGATCGTCGGTGACGCCCGCGAGGTCCTCGCCGACCTGATCGTCGCGGTCCAGGCCGACCACGACGCCGGCCACCGCGGCGACTACACCGAGTGGTGGAAGCTGCTCAACGGTCTGCGCGACACCTACCCCCTCGGCTACGACCTGCCCGCCGACGGCAGCCTGTCCCCGCAGCAGGTCATCCAGCGCATCGGCGAGCTGGCCCCGGAGGGCACCCTCTTCGCCGCCGGCGTCGGCCAGCACCAGATGTGGTCCTCGCAGTTCATCTCCTTCGAGCGGCCCAACACCTGGTTCAACTCCGGCGGCGCCGGGACCATGGGCTACGCGGTGCCCGCGGCGATGGGTGCCAAGGCGGGCATGCCCGGCTCCACCGTGTGGGCGATCGACGGCGACGGCTGCTTCCAGATGACCAATCAGGAACTGACCACCTGCGCGCTGAACAACATCCCGATCAAGGTCGCCGTCATCAACAACGGTGCCCTCGGCATGGTCCGCCAGTGGCAGTCGCTCTTCTACAACGAGCGCTACTCCAACACCGTCCTGCACGGCGGCGAGACCAACGCCGGCAGCGGCTCCCACACCGGCGCCAGCGAGGGCCCGCGCAGCGGCACCCGTGTCCCGGACTTCGTGAAGCTGGCCGAGGCCATGGGCTGCGTCGGCCTGCGCTGCGAGGACCCCGCCGACCTCGACGAGATCATCGAGAAGGCCAATGCCATCAACGACCGCCCCGTGGTCGTCGACTTCATCGTCCACGAGGACGCCATGGTGTGGCCGATGGTCGCCGCCGGCACCTCCAACGACGAGATCATGGCCGCCCGCGACGTCCGCCCGGACTTCGGCGACGCGGCCGACGACTGAGGACCGAGAGAAGCAGAGGAACGACGCGACATGTCCAAGCACACGCTCTCCGTCCTGGTGGAGAACAAGCCCGGTGTCCTCGCCCGGATCACCGCCCTGTTCTCCCGCCGCGGCTTCAACATCGACTCCCTCGCGGTCGGCACCACGGAGCACCCCGACATCTCCCGCATCACCATCGTGGTGAACGTGATCGACGAGCTCCCGCTGGAGCAGGTCACCAAGCAGCTCAACAAGCTCGTCAATGTGCTGAAGATCGTCGAGCTGGAGGCCGGTTCCGCCGTCCAGCGCGAGCTGGTCCTGGTGAAGGTGCGAGCCGACAACGAGTCGCGCTCCCAGATCGTCGAGATCGTGCAGCTGTTCCGGGCCAAGACCGTTGACGTCTCCCCGGAGGCCGTCACCATCGAGGCCACCGGCGGCGCCGACAAGCTGGAGGCCATGCTGAAGATGCTGGAGCCGTTCGGCATCAAGGAACTGGTCCAGTCCGGCACGATCGCGATCGGCCGCGGCGCCCGTTCGATCACCGACCGGTCCCTGCGTGCCCTCGACCGGACCGCATAGCGAGACCGCAAAACTAGTTCTCCGCCCACGGACGTACTGTGTGGGCAACCCGCCAGATCCAAGGAGAGACCCGAAGTGGCCGAGCTGTTCTACGACGACGATGCCGACCTGTCCATCATCCAGGGCCGCAAGGTCGCGGTCATCGGCTACGGAAGCCAGGGCCAC